>JAUXWZ010000109.1 GCA_030684835.1 Beijerinckiaceae bacterium | reverse complement strand
GGACGTGCAGGCCCACATGAAGGAGATGGGCGCCACCGAACTGATGGTTCCGTCCGAAATCCTCACCATGGATGCGCTACCGCTGCTCGGCACGGGCAAGCCTGACTACGTGGAGTTGAACAGTGTCGTGCGCGCGCGCATCAACGCGCAAGGTGTCGCTTGATGGCTGTCGGGGCCCGCGTGCAGCGGATACGCGACGGCGCCACGACGCGCGCCCGCATCGAAAAGGAAGCGCTGCGGCTGTTCGCGGAAAAAGGGGTGGAAGGCGCCACCATCCGCGATCTTTCGCAGGCCGTTGGCGTGGCCGACGCAGCGCTGTATCGCTATTTTGGATCGAAGGAACAAATAGCATCCGAACTTTTTCGCGCGCACTACGGCGCACTAGCCCAAAAGATTGCGGCCATAAGTGCGCGCGATTTGCCATTCGTCCGAACGTCACACGAGCTTGTGAGCCTATTCTGCAGACTCTTTGATGACGAGCCGGATGTATTCGCCTTTATTCTGCTGAACCAGCATGCGCATCTGCGCTTCGTGACTGAAGACGGCAACGCGGTGGAGGAATTGCGCAAGATCATGCGCCGCGCCATCGAACGCGGCGAAATTGCCATGACGGACCCTGATCTTGCAGCGGCCACTGCGCTCGGCGCGGTTCTGCAACCCGCCGTGTTCAAGCTCTATGGTCGGCTGCCAGGCCCCTTGAGCGAGCGTGCCGACGAGATGGCCGGAGCGGCGGCGCGCTCCGTGGGTGCGCATGAAGGCTGACCCTGAACACCTTGCAAGCGCGCGCGAGCGTGCGATAACCGGATCGACAGGAGTTCCCCGATGCGCACCGACAACGCCAAGGCCGTCCGTCTCGCAGACTACCGCCCCACCGATTACCTGATCGATGAAGTTCATCTGGATATCTCGCTGCATCGCAGCGCCACGCGGGTGCGCGCACGACTGATGATGCGGCCTAACCCGAAGGGGCGCGTGGGGGCATCGCTCATTCTCGACGGCGATGGACTCGTTGCGGGCGTCATCATGCTTGACGGTGTCGAACTTCAACTTGCGCCCACAGACCTCACGCCAGATCGACTTACGATTACGGCGCCGCCCCAGACCTCGTTCACGTTGGATATCGAGACCATCATCGACCCGGCAGCCAATACGCAACTGATGGGACTTTATCGCTCGGGCTCGGCGTACTGCACACAATGCGAGGCGGAGGGATTTCGACGCATCACCTATTTTCTTGATCGACCGGATGTTCTCTCGGTTTACACAACGCGTATCGAAGGCGACCGGAAAGACGCCCCCGTTTTGCTCGGTAACGGCAATCTTGTCGCTCAGGGCAATGCGGGCGCCGATCGTCACTTTGCGGTGTGGCATGATCCCTTCCCCAAACCGTCGTACCTTTTCGCGCTTGTTGGCGGCGAACTCGACTGTCTCTCGGACACGTTCACCACGATGTCGGGAAGACAAGTGGAACTCGGCATATACGTGGAGCCCGGAAAGGCGCAGCGCGCGCATTATGCGATGGATGCGCTGAAGCGCTCCATGCGCTGGGACGAAGAAGCGTTCGGACGAGAGTATGATCTCGATGTTTTCAACATCGTGGCCGTATCCGACTTCAACATGGGCGCGATGGAGAACAAGGGTCTCAACGTCTTCAACGACAAGTATGTGCTCGCGCTGCCGCAGACCGCAACAGATGCCGACTACGCCAATATCGAAGCGATCATCGCCCACGAATACTTCCACAACTGGACCGGCAATCGCATCACATGCCGGGACTGGTTCCAGCTGTGCCTGAAGGAAGGACTCACCGTCTTTCGCGATCAGGAATTTTCGGCTGACCAGCGGTCGCGCACCGTGAAACGCATTGCAGATGTGCGCGCATTGCGCGCCGCCCAATTCACAGAGGACGCGGGGCCCCTCGCACACAATGTGCGGCCCGAGGTTTATCACGAGATCAATAATTTCTACACGCCAACCGTTTACGAGAAAGGCGCCGAGGTTATTCGCGTGCTGAAGCGGTTTATTGGCGATGAAGCATTCCAAGAGGGCATGAATCTCTACTTCGATAGCTACGACGGAACGGCCGCGACTGTGGAAGATTTCATCGGCTGTTTCGCAAAAACTTCGGAGCGCGATCTATCGCAATTCATGCGCTGGTATCAGCAAGCTGGAACGCCTGTCGTGACCGCGCGCTGGCGTTATGATCCGGCAGCACAAACGCTGACTCTCGAACTGGAGCAATCTTGCCCCGCAACACCCGGCCAGCCCACAAAGCTCCCGCTGGTGGTGCCAGTGGCGCTTGGGCTCGTCAGCGTGCACGGCGACCTGCCGCTGTTGACGCCGGACGAGGGACAAGACGGCGGCGCGAGCCCGATGGAGCTTGAACGCGGGACGTTTGAACTGACCTCCGACAAGCGCGTCCTTGTCTTCAACAATATCGCGACAAGCGTCACGCCCTCATTGCTGCGAGGTTTCTCGGCGCCCGTGCGGGTTGAGGCAAATTATTCCGAAGAGGATTTGCTGCGTCTTCTCGCCAACGACAAGGACAATTTCAATCGCTGGCAGGCGGCGCAGACCTACGCGACCGGGCTCATCATACGGTCCGCAGCTTCAATCCGCACAGGCGGTGGGGCCCAGGATGCATCGGGCTTTTGCGAAGCTGCGGGGCGACTTCTTGCACAATGGAAAAACGACCCTGCATTTGCGGCGCAGGCCCTGGCATTGCCAACAGACTCGGACATTGCCCGCGAGCTGGGGAAAGACGTCGATCATGATGCGATTCATCTAGCGCGAAAATCCGTCCGCGAAGCGCTTGGTTCCACACTCATCTCGCAATTGCGCAATGTACATGACCAACTCTCGGCTCCCGCTCCCTATACACCCGACGCCAGCGGCGCAGGTCGGCGTTCCATGAAACAGGCGGCTCTCGACTTGCTCGTAGCGGCAGACCGGGATGACGGCGGCGCACGCGCAATGCTGCAGTTCGAGACAGCAGACAACATGACAGACATGTTTGGCGCCCTTGCAGCTCTGACTCTAAACGGGGCCAGCCAGCGCGAACCGGCGCTCGACTCGTTTTTCCGCGCCCATGCAGCCGACCCACTGGTGCTCGACAAGTGGTTTGCGTTGCAGGCGATGATCCCCGAGGCGGGAACTCTTGAGCGCGTCCGCGCCCTGATGGGCCACCACGCATTCTCAATTACGAATCCAAATCGGCTTCGTTCGCTCATTGGCTCTTTCGCCGCCAACCCCACGCAGTTCAACGCCCCCGACGGCTCAGGCTATGCATTCGTCGCCGACGTCGTGCTGGAAACGGACTCGCGCAACGCGCAGGTGGCCGCGCGCTTGCTGGTCGCCTTCAAGACCTGGCGGACCCTGGAGGCCGGGCGACGGGGCCTCGCCGAGATGAACTTGAGGCGTATTGCAAGCGTCAGCGAACTTTCCGCGGACGTTCGTGACATTGTTACGCGATCGCTTGCGTGAAGCTGCGCCTTCACTAAGCGACTCACAGCAAAAGACATTGTCGCATGAAGGCAACGCACGACGCTTTGCTGGCCCTAGAATCTCCGCGTTGACGATCCATTAACCTCTGGACAAACGAGCGGCCTCGGATTCAACTGAAGGTGATTCGCTGCGATGCGGCACATGGTAGCGGATCTCAAGATCTCCGAGGGGGCCATCCATGACACGTTTATACGTGTCGGACGCGATCGCGCATGCGACCGCGTCGGCAGAAGGCGTGCGCGCTATTGCGCCCGAAAGTGCTAAATCATACGCGGCAGAGGCGCTTATGCGCTTCGCCGTACCGGTTATGGCTAGCCTTTTCTGTGCAGCTTTACTGGTCACGAGCGTAATCTTCGCCAGCAAGGCCCGCGTGGACGCGCTGGAAGACGCAAAGGCTGACATCGAGACAGCGGCAGCATTTATTTCCACTGCGCTACAAACAAGCAATGCGTCCGGAGCAGCGCCTCTCAAAACTATAAAAACTACTCTCCCGGCGCGTCTCGCGCCAAGCGAACGACGATTTTATCTGACTGATGCGCAAGGCCAGATTATCGGTAGCCTTAATGCGAGCGACGATGCTGGCGGGCCACTCGCAAACAAGCTGGGGAGCGCGCTGCCCATCACGATATTCGGCGAAAAGGCCGGTGTGATGACGATGCGCCTAGACAATGGAGACGAAGCTTTCGCGAGTGCTCGCACGCTACGCGCGCCGCATGGCCACGTCGCGATCATTCAAAGCAAAGCGGACATATTGGCGCAATGGCGCTCTTCAACCTTGCGGCTGGCCATACTCGTGGGCTCGACGATTCTTGTGACTATCCTCTTGGCGTTTGCGTATCAATGGCAAGCGAACCGCGCACGGGAGATCGCGCAGCAGTGTGATCAACTGGGCGCACGCATCGACGTTGCGCTCAACAGAGGTCATTGCGGACTGTGGGACTGGGATCTCGCAAGAGGTCGCATCATGTGGTCGAACTCCATGTTCGACATGCTTCGCCAACCTGCGCGCATGGGCTCGCTGTCTATTGGCGAAGTCAACTCGATGATGAATTCCGCCGATATTGATCTGACAGAGGTCGCCAAGACGCTGATCAATTCGAAGGTCAAGAGCATTGATCGCACGTTCCGCATGCGCACGGGCGACGGCGAATGGAAGTGGTTGCGTGCGCGCGCCGAGGTCGTGCGGCACTCCCGCGACGACGGTCTGCATCTTGTTGGCATCGCGATTGACACTACCGAGCAAAAGAAACTTGCTGAAAGCACTCGCACCGCGGGCGAACGGCTGCAGGACGCAATCGAGGCCATCTCTGAAGCCTTCGTCCTTTGGGACGCAGACAAAAAACTTGTTCTTTGCAATTCCAAGTTTCTGCGTCTGCATAACTTGCCCGCAAGTGTCGAAAAGTCAGGCGCGCACTACGACGACATCATGCGCCAAGGATCGCAGCCGCTCGTAGTCACGCAAGTCCCTGTTCCGGAACGTCCGTTGAACGGGGCACGTTCCTATGAAGCGCAGCTCGCCGATGGGCGCTGGCTGCAAATAAACGAGCGAGTGACCAAAGACGGCGGCTATGTTTCTGTGGGGACCGACATTTCGATTCACAAACAGCACGAAGAAAAGCTGATGGAGTCGGAGCGAAGGCTGACCGGCATGGTGGCGGACCTGCGCAGGTCGCGTCAAACGCTTGAGCTGCAGGCGCAACAATTAGCGGACCTCGCCGAGCGCTACCTCGAACAAAAGGCAGAGGCCGAACTCGCAAGCAGCGCGAAATCCGATTTTCTAGCCAACATGAGCCACGAGCTCAGAACACCCCTCAATGCAATCATTGGCTTTTCGGAGATAATGGAGAGGCAGACGTTCGGCGAGCTCGGATGTTCGCGTTATATCGACTACGCCGAGCATATCCGCGCCAGCGGTCAGCATCTACTCGGAATTATCAGCGACGTTCTTGACATGTCCACGCTTGAGGCGGGACGAATGCTGTTAGTTAGAACGGAGTTTGATATCGACGTTGTGGTGGAGACCGTTCTTGAAAGCATCAAGGCGGAGGCTGCCGAAAAGGAAATCGTGCTCCGCGTCGAAATGCTTCCCGGTATTCCCGTACGCGCGGACCGGGAGGCGCTTGAAAAGATCATTGGAAAGCTGATGCGTAACGCCATCAAGTTTTCTCTGCAGGGAGGGCGCGTCAGTCTGCGTTGCCGACTCGTCGATGGCGCAATGCATATATTCGTGGAAGACTCAGGCGTTGGCATTCCGCGCCAGGCGCTCGATCGCATCTGCCGGCCGTTCGAGCAAATAAACTCGCCTCTTCAAAACGGGATGAAAGGATCTGGCCTGGGATTGGCGATTGCCCGATCACTTGCGGAGCTGCACGGAGGCTCTTTGCGCATCCGCTCACAAGAGGGACGCGGGACCGTTGTACGCGTGCGCCTTCCCATCTCGCCCGGCGCGCTGAAAGCCATTGCAGCGCGCGCACGCGCTTGCGGTGAGGTGAAAGATGGGTCCGACGAAGCTGCGGCTTGAAACGCGGCGTATAGAAACGCCGGACTAGTCGCCAAGAACCTGATTGAAGATATCCCTCACCTGCGAGCGCCGCTCGGCCAGTTCGCTCTCGACGGCGCGAAAGTCCGGCGCACGTGCGGCAAACGCGATGCGGCGAAGCACGCCCGGCGCCGCCGTCGCAGGATCGAACGCTTCTCCAATCGAGAGACGCACCATTTGCATCACGCTGGTATAAAGTTCGTGCGCTGCGCAAAGTGTCGCGCTCTGATCAGGCTTCAGAAATCCACACGACCCAGCATTTTTTAAAACGGCCGTAACAGAAACATCGAGAATTTCTGGGGTATTTCTGGCATGGCGCAGCGCCAGATACTGCGCGATGAATTCAAGATCGAGGAGCCCGCCCGCCACGAGTTTCAAATCCCAGATATCACCATCGCCTTTCTCGCGAGCGATCAGCTCGCGCATCTCCCAAACATCGCTGCGCAGGACGACGTCATCCCGTTCGCGTTGCACCGCAGTGGAGATGACAGCACGCACATCTTCAGCCAGGGTATCGTCACCGGCAATGCTACGCCCTCTTGTCAGCGCCATTAGCTCCCAGGTCTCAGCTTCATTAGCCTGATAATCTTTGAAGCTACTGAGCTTTGTTGCAACCGGTCCTTGACGGCCCGACGGGCGAAGTCGCATGTCAACTTCATACAAATCGCCCCGGCGGGTCGAAACCGTCAGTGCAGAAATGAGACGTTGCGTCAGACGCGTATAGTATTGCGTGGCGTGAAGCGGACGGCGACCATCAGAATCTGCTTCAGCCTCGTTAAAATCGTAGAGAAGAATAAGGTCAAGGTCTGACGTCGCGGTCATTTCGCGCGATCCCAACTTGCCCATTCCAAGAACGACGCACCTGCCTTCGGGCACAACGCCATGTTCAATTCGGAACACGCGTTCAACATGCGCAAGGCTTGCGCGCACAACTGCGGAGGCAAGCGCCGAATAAGCGGGGCCCGCAGCGACAGGATCAAGCGCGCCTGAAAGTACGCGCACGCCAATCAGAAACACTTCCTCTTTGGAAACCTGCCGGATTTCATCCAGAAAGACTTCCGTACTTACGGCGCTTTCCAGCACGTCGCCAATGCGCTTGTGGTAAGAATCTTCGCTTGGTTGAGCGCGTAACAGCACCGGATCGATTGCGGCGTCAAGAACGTGCGGACGTTGCGCAACAACATTGGCGAGACGCGGGGCGCCACCGAGGATATCGCCGAAAAGTTCGCGCACTGCGGCGTTGGACTTGAGAATCGAGAAAAGCTCGACTGCCGCAGGCATGCGCGCCATTGCCATGTCAAAAGCGGCAAGAGCCGCGTCAGGGTCGCCGCTGCCCGAAAAGGCTTCAAGCAAGGCTGGCACCAGCTCGGTGAGAACTTCACGCGCGCGCGCACTCTGCACCGCAGCGCGCCGGCCAAAGTGCCATCCGCGCACCGTTTCAGTAACGCGCGCGGGCTCCATGAAGCCCATGCGGGTCAGTGTCTCAAGCGTTTCCGGATCGTCGGAAACGCCCGTAAAGACCAGGCTTCCGCTTTCTGTATCGAGGCCCGGCGCGTGCTCGAAAAGCCTTGCGTAATGGGTCTCGACATTCTGCATTTGCGTTGTGAGCGTATTCGAAAAGCTGACCAGGTCTGGATGCGCGCAGAAGAGCGCGAAGCGATAGAGCTCATCTTCGTTCGAGGGCAATCGCTGAGTCTGTTCGTCAGCGACCATCTGAAGTCTGTGCTCGACGGTTCGTAAATGTTTGTACGCTAGAGACAGATCATCGACTGCGTCCTGCGTCACCCAGCCATCGCGCTGCAGTTCAACAAGCATGTCAAGCGTGCGCGAGCCACGCAAATGCGTGCGCCTGCCGCCAAAGATCAGTTGCTGCGTTTGAACAAAGAATTCAACTTCCCGAATACCGCCGCGTCCAAGTTTGACGTCGTGGCCGGCGACTGCGATATCGGCGTGCCCGCGCACGGCGTGGATTTGCCGCTTCATTGCGTGGATGTCAGCAATGGCCGCGTAGTCGAAATATTTGCGCCAGATGAAGGGCGCAAGGTCGGCGAGAAATTTTGCGCCCATAGCGTGATCGCCAGCGACAGGCCGCGCCTTGATGAAAGCCGCGCGCTCCCAATTTTGGCCAAGCGTTTCGTAATAATCAAACGCGGCTGGAAGCGAGACCGCAACGCTTGTCGAGCCCGGATCGGGCCGCAAACGTAAATCGACACGGAGCGCGTAGCCTTCGTGCGTGCGCTCCTGCAATAGACGGGACAACGCCTGTGTCATGCGCACAAATACAGGAGAGGCCACGACCCCTTCGCGCATGATCTTTGATTCAGGATCGAAGAATGCGACCAAATCGACATCACTTGAGTAATTAAGTTCACCTGACCCGTGCTTACCGAGCGCCAGGATTACAAAGCCGCAGTCCTTCTCGGGATCTGCATTGTCGATGAGTTCAAGTCGGCCTGCCGCTGCGCCCGCGCGCAACAAATAACGTATCGTGCTTGAGACAGCTGCGTCGGCGTAGGCCGTCAACGCGCGCGTCACGTCCACAACATCCCAGACGCCGCCAATGTCTGCGAGCGCTATGACAAGGTGGCTCTCATGCTTGGCGGCGCGCAAGGCGCTCATCATGTCATCATCTTCGACAGCGGCGTCGCAGCGGGCGCGCATCTGCGACAGGCAAAGCGCAAGGCTTTCGTCGGGATCGCGCGTGAGAAGGGCAGCAAGGCGAATGGGCTGGGCGTGCGCAAGGCGCCATAGATAGGGGGAGTGGTCTGCTATCCCCAGGAGCAGCGCGGCGACATTCTTTCGCTTTACCAATTTTGCGAATGCGCCGTCGGCCTCTGCGAGAAGATCCTTCATCTTCGCCTGCGCGAGCGGCGCATCGGAAAGCTGTGGCGCTGAAATGAGGCGATCTGCAAGCGCTGCGGATTTCGGGGTGGGCGCGTTATTCTTGTTTTTCATAATTTCAATCCGGCTTGATCGCAGTCTCGTCTGCAGCGGGAATGGCGATCGTTACGCGTAGGCCCGGGGCGTTGTCCTCGAGTCGTATGGACCCATTGTGAAGGCGCGCGACAGCTGCGGCAAGCGAGAGACCGAGGCCAGAGCCGGGCTGCGAACGCGAACCTTCAAGGCGGACGAAGCGACCCAGAACACGCTCGCGGTCAGGCGTCGGAATTCCCGCGCCGCGATCAGCGACAGATATTTCCACCGTCTGTTTGCTCCGTCGAATCTCCATCCGGACAGCGCGTTCGCTTGTGACGTTTTCGGGGGCGCCATACTTGAGCGCGTTGTCCACGAGATTGGCCAACGCCTGACTGACAAGTTCGCGATTACCGTTGGCCCAGCAATCGGTGGCGACATCAACGGTCAGTGAAAAGCCAGCCTCTTCGGCAAGCGGTTCATAAAGTTCGGCTACGTCTTTCGCGACCTTACCTGCATCGAAGCGTTTGGGCGCAGGCGGTTCGGCGCCTGCCTCAAGGCGTGCGATCGTGAGAAGCGCGTTGAAGATGCCGATGAGGTTATCGCTTTCATCGATCATTTTTTCAAGCGAGGCGCGGTAGTCTTCGGGCGAGCCCGATGTGCGTAGAGCCTGCTCTGCGTGGTTACGCAAACGCGTCAGGGGCGTCTTCAAATCGTGCGCGATATTGTCGGACACTTCTCGCAGGCCAGTCATCAATTCCTGGATGCGTTCGAGCATTGAGTTCAGGTTGGTCGCAAGTCGATCCAATTCGTCATTGGATCTGCCAACCGGGAGACGCTGCGCCAGGTTGCCTTCCATGATCCTTTGCGCGCTGTCGTTCATAGCGTCCACGCGACGCAGAACGCGTTGCGCGACGAACAGACCGCCTATCATCCCGATGATTGTGATCCAGAACAGAGATGTGAGCAGCGCGCGTCCGAAGATGCGCGCAATTGTCTCGCGGTCTTCCAGATCGCGCCCCACGAGCAGACGAAAGCCGCCGGGCAAAACGAAGATGCGCGCCAGCGCGCGACGGTCGACCCCAGGTTCGCCCACGCGTTCATAAGCTGTTTCGCGGATGCCGGGCGATGTCAGGACACCTGCTGGCAGATCGAGAATGTTGCCAGCAATGGCCTGGCCTTGGAAATTGGTGACAAGGTAAAGCGATGCGCCAGGCTGTCGCGAGCGCCGGTCGATGATCTCGACAAGCCGACGCACGCCGCCTTGTCGGTAGAGGTCGGAAAGACCTTTGATTTCGGCTTCAATCGTCGCTTCGACGTGCTCGTCGATAACGCGGCGCATGTCGACCGACACCCAGAACATCACTGCACCAGCAAGAATCGCAAAGACAATCAGATAAGCGATGGACAGCTTGAAGGCTGTGGTGCGGAAGAGTTTACCGAGCGCTGTCACGGATCATGTATCCAGCACCGCGCACGGTGTGCAGAAGGGGCGTAGTGAAACCCTTGTCGATCTTGGCCCGCAGGCGCGAGATGTGGACATCAATGACGTTGGTCTGCGGATCGAAGTGATAGTCCCAGACGTGTTCGAGAAGCATGGTGCGCGTGACCACCTGCCCCGCGTGACGCATGAGATATTCCAGCAATCGATATTCGCGCGGCTGAAGCGGAATGTCCTTGCCTGCGCGCGTGAGCGTGTGGCCAAGGCGATCAAGCTCCAGATCAGCGACACGCAAGACGGTCGGCGCGCCAGGCGCCACATTCTTGCGGCGCGAAAGCACTTCGACGCGCGCGAGCAATTCGGAGAACGCGTAGGGTTTGCCCAAGTAATCATCGCCCCCCGCGCGCAACCCCTTCACGCGATCGTCCACCTGACCCAACGCGGACAGGATGAGGACCGGCGTTTCGATCTTTTGTTCACGCAGGCCGCCGATGAGGCTGAGGCCGTCCATCTTCGGCAACATGCGATCAACGATCAGAACGTCGTAGTCGCCATCTGAAGCGCGCGCATAGCCTGCGAGCCCATCAGCCGCGTGGTCTGCGGAATGGCCGGCCTCCCGAAATGCCTTCACGAGGTAGGTGGCCGCCTCGGGGTCATCCTCAATGATCAGAATGCGCATTTCAGACATATAACCAATCCTCAATAAAAACGGCAGGCCTGTTGCGACCTGCCGTTCTCTTCTCAGATCATGCCGCGGCGGAGCGCTGAGCGTTCGGGGTGAGTCATTATGCGGTGGGAACCGCGACGAAGCGTACGCCCTCGGCTGAGCGCACGCGCATCAGCAAGGTCTTGCGCTTGTCTGACCGTGCGGTTCGCACCGCCTCGGCGACGTCACTGGGGCTTTTCACGGCCTTGCCTGCGACATCGAGAATGACGTCGCCCTCACGAAGACCCGTTCTAGCGGCGGGGCTGCCGGGCTCGACTTCCGCCACCTGAACGCCGTCATTGCCCGGCGCGAGGCGCAGGCCAAGACGCGGGCCGTCGCCCTGCTGAGCGCCGCCCTCGCTATCGTTCTGGCCCGTGCGCGCATCCGCTGTACGGTCAGGCAAGGCTTCCAGCTGGACACTCACGGTCTGTTCACGGCCGTCTCGGACAAAGCCGATCTGCGTCTGGCGCTTGGGGCCTAGTCCTGCGATCCGGCGCGAGAGTTCACGGGGGCTTTCAACTCTGGCGCCGTCCACAGAGACGATCACGTCGCCGGAGCGAAGGCCTGCCTTGGCCGCCGGCGTGTTTGCCTGCGCCTCAGCCACCAGCGCGCCCTTGTTGTCGCGCAGGCCCATGGATTCCGCGATCTCGGGCGTAATGCCCTGGATCTGGACGCCAATGTAGCCGCGCGATACCGAACCATTCTCACGCAATTGCGCAATCACGTCGCGGGCGACACTGGCGGGAATGGCAAAGCCAATACCAACGCTGCCGCCGCTGGGCGAATAGATCGCCGTGTTGACGCCAACGACGCGACCCTGGATGTCAAAGGTCGGGCCGCCAGAATTGCCACGATTCACGGGCGCATCGATCTGAATGAAATCATCGTAGGGACCAGCGCCGATGTCGCGGCCACGCGCCGAGACGATGCCGGCCGTCACTGTGCCGCCAAGCCCGAACGGATTGCCAACCGCCAGCACCCAATCGCCGATGCGCGGCGTTCCGTCCGCCCAGTCGGTGAAGGGATACGTTCCCTGCTCTTCGATCTTGAGCAGCGCGAGATCGGTCTTCTCATCCGTGCCGATGACCTTCGCCTTCACACTGCGTCCATCGTCGAGGCCGAGCGTGACTTCAGTCGCGTTCCTCACGACGTGATTATTGGTGACGACAAAGCCGTCTGCGGAAATGATGAAGCCGGAGCCCTGCCCCATGGATTGACGCGGGCGAGCGCGCTGGCCTTCTTCGCCGAAGCGGCGGAAGAAACGCTCAAGCGGATCACCCGGCTGGATGCCCGGCGGCATGCCGCGGCGGACCGTGTTCGCTTCGCCGCTCTCGGCAATACGAACGCGCACAGACACGACTGCGGGCTTCACCCGGTCGATCATGTCCGCAAAGGACGGAATAGCGCCAGGAATCGTGACAGCCGGAGCGGCCGAACCGACGGGGGCCGGTTGTGCGCGATTATCGTTTTGAGCTTGCGTCTGCGCCTGCGCCTGCGCGTCCGGCAGGAAGGCAGGAACACTGAAAGCGCCGATCGCGAGCGCAGCGCAGGCGCCCAAAAGCGTCTTGCGCAGGGGCATGCGCGCGGTCGCGGCGGTGATGCGATCAAGGGAGTTTGACATGCTTCTCTCCATTTCAGCCGGAGCTTATCCGGCGTTGGAGAGAATATGGGGGAGCGTGGTTTGCTCCAGGATTTCCGCTGGATGAAACTTTGGTAAGGATGACGCCGCAGACGGCGCGCTCTGCCCTTTATCAGCGACCTTCGAGAAGATTCTCCAGCGCTTTGCGCTCAGCATCCGTCAAAGGCGCTGCTTTGGCTTCCACCGTGACGCGACTGCGACGCCGCCAGGCGACCATAATCCAAGCGAGGCCAGCCGCAAGCACGACAAGCGGCGTAATCCAGAGCAAAAGCGTTCCCAGGCGCAGGGGCGGACGCAACAGGATGAACTCGCCGTAGCGATCCACAACGTAGCGCATCACCTCATCGTTCGTGTCGCCAGCGACGAGGCGTTCACGCACGACGAGGCGCAAATCGCGCGCAAGCGGCGCGTTAGAATCATCAATCGACTGATTTTGGCAAACAAGGCAACGGAGCTCTACCGACAATTCGCGCGCGCGCTTTTCAAGCGCGGGGTCGGACAAGATTTCGCCCGGCTGCACTGCGAACGCAGGCCCAGGCGCGAAGCTCAGGCACAACAAGACGAGGACCAGCCAAAGCTTTTTCATGCTCACTCCGCGGGAGCTGGCGCAGGTTGACCCTTCGGCTGACGGGGCCGGCGTGCATAACCGATGCGCAGCCGGCGATCCGCGAGCGAAACCCCTCCGCCAAGGAACATGAAGATCGATCCGATCCAGATCAGCGTCACATATGGCTTCCAATAAAGACGCACATCCAGCGAGCCGTCGCTGTTCTGCTCAGGAATCACGATATGCACCTGGCCCAGTTCGATTGTGCGAAGCCCTGCCTCCGTCGTCGTCATTGAACGATGCGCATAAAATTTGCGCGAGGGATCGAGTTTACCGACCACGACTCCGCCTTCACGGATCGTCATATGCGCGGCTGTCTCCACGTAGTTTGGACCCTTGCGCCGCTCAACGTCCTCAAGCGTGACCGTGTAGGGGCCGAGATTGACGTTGTCGCCCGGTTTCATGCCGACGATACGCTCGACGCCCCAACCCGTCGCTGCCAGACCAAAGAGCGTCACGCCTGCGCCTGCATGAGCAATTGCGGCGCCCCATTGCGAAAGAGGAAGGCCAATCGCGCGCCGCCACATAAGCGCCGGGCTGTAGCCGCCTGCGGTCATGCGGCCCCAAGTCTCAATGAACGCGCCAACGATAACGTACACGGCCAGCCCGGCGAAGAGCACTGACAGAACAGGCTCACCGCGCGCGAACGCGAGAATGAGCCCCGCCACGACCGCCATGCCCACAGCAAACGCGAGACGCTGAACGGCGCCCAAAATGTCTCCGCGCTTCCACGCGAGCAACTGGCCGATCGGGATTGCGAGAAACAGCGGCACGAACAGCGGCGCGAAGGTGAGATTGAAGAAGGGGGGACCAACCGAAATCTTGTCTCCGGTCACAGCTTCAAGCGCGAGTGGATAAAGCGTGCCGACAAACACTGTGGCGCAGCTCGTTGTCAAAAGCAGGTTGTTGAACACAAGCGCGCCTTCCCGCGAGATCGGCGCGAAGATGCCGCCCTGCTTCAAGGATTGCACGCGGAATGCAAACAGCGACAGCGATCCGCCGATGAAGAATACAAGGATCGCCAGAATGAAAACGCCGCGCTGCGGATCGTTGGCGAACGAATGGACGGATGTGAGCACGCCAGAGCGCACCAGGAAGGCTCCAAGCAGCGACAGCGAGAAGGCGAGGATAGCAAGGAGGATCGTCCATATCTTCAGCGCATCGCGCTTTTCCATCACCAGCGCGGAATGGAGCAGCGCAGTCGCAGCGAGCCATGGCATCAGAGAGGCGTTCTCAACCGGGTCCCAGAACCAGAAGCCGCCCCAGCCAAGCGTGTAATAGGCCCAATAGGAGCCCATCGAGATGCCGACGGTGAGGAACATCCAGGCAATAAGCGTCCATGGCCTGACCCAGCGCGCCCATTGCGCATCAATGCGACCGTGGATGAGAGCGGCGGCGGCAAAAGAGAACGTGATCGAGAGGCCGACGTACCCGAGATAGAGCAAGGGTGGGTGGATCGCGAGGCCAGGGTCCTGCAAAAGCGGATTGAGATCGCGCCCTTCCATGGGCGGCGCGCCGACGCGGGCGAAGGGATTGGACGTGAGCAGAATAAACAAGAGGAACGCGCCGAGCACCCATGACTGTATCGACAGGGCCGTCGCGGCGAGATCCTCGGGCATGCGCTTTGCGCGCAGAGCGACGAGAGCGCCAAACAACGAAAGGGTCAGCACCCACAGAAGCATCGAGCCTTCGTGGTTCCCCCAGACGCCGGAAATCTTGTAGATGAGCGGCTTCTGGGAATGCGAATTCTCGATGACGTTCAGTACCGAAAAGTCGGACACAAGATAAGCGTAGGTGAGTGCGGCGAACGACAGCGCGACCAAGGCGAATTGCATCAGTGAAACAGGCGCCGCGACAGCCATTAATGTGCGGTCGCCTGTCAGGCTGCCCCACAGTGGCACAACCATCTGCACCAGGCAGAGCGCGAAGGCGAGAACCAGCGCGTAATGGCCCGTTTCAACGATCATCGCCGGTTTGCTCCCTCGCTCATTTTGCGCCGCCGTGCTTTTCGTCCTGCCAGTGTCCCTGCTTCTTCAAAGCGTCAGCAACTTCGCGCGGCATGTAGGTCTCGTCATGCTTGGCGAGAACGGAATCGGCGCGAAAGCTCTTCACGTCCTCAAGCACGCCTTCGGCGACGATGCCCTGCCCCTCCCGGAAAAGGTCAGGCAGCAAACCAGTGTAACGCACGCGTACTTCGCCAGCCCCGTCTGACACGACAAAAGAAACCGATCTGTCCGCGCCCTTTTCGACGGAGCCCTCCTTGACGAGGCCGCCCAGCCGCATTCGTGTGCCCGGTTTGATGTCTTTCTGGGTTATTTCCGCAGGTGAATAAAAGAAGACGATATTGTCGCGCATGGCGACAAGAACCAGACCGAGCGCGATTCCAAGAACCGTCAGTGCGGCGGCGATCATCGTGAGGCGGCGTTGCTTGCGGGTCATAGGTCAGCCCTCGATCCCAAGTTGGCGCGCCAGATCATCCAGCCCTTTGATCGCCGCCGGCTTTCCGGCCAGCGCCCGGCGAGCGTCATCGAGCGCAGCCTTCGCCTTCGCCGGATCCTTCAAGACAGCGTAGGCGCGCACAAGACGCATCCAGCCTTCGATATCGTCGCCATTCGCGGCAAGCCGAGTGGCCAGCGAGTCGACCATGCCGCGAATCGCGACATTTCTCTCACCCTCTGGCATCGCGGCGATGACAGCCGCAGCCTCGCTCTGCGGGGCGGCGGGCGCCGAGGGGGGCAATTTCACGCCGAGGCCTTCCAGCCGATCACGCACCACGGACGCCCAAGTGGCGTTCGGCTCAGCATCGGCAAGGAGGGTCGACCAGATGGTGACTGCCTTTTCCTTTTCGCCGGCCTGTTCAGCGGCGAGCCCAAGATAAAATCTTGCCTGCGGAAAGGCAGCATCTAGCGAAAGCGCCCGCTCAAAGACCGTAATGGCCTCGGGAGTCACCTTGCCATCATTGGCGAATATCAAGGATTCGCCCATCAGCGTAAGGCGTTCGGGCGTCGGCCCCGCCAAGCGAATCGCCTCGCCCCACGCTTTGGCCGCCTCATCAAACCGGCCGATCCGCATATAGACGGGCGCGACAACCTCGTACCCCCGGGCGTCATCGGGATTGCGCGCCAAATGCGCCTCGATCTTTGCGATCGCCGCCATGACGTCCATTTGGTCAGGCGGCGCGCTCTGGCGGGCGACCAGCGGCTGGTCGGGATAGGTCGGTAATCCGATCACGGCGTAGAGACCAGCGCCAGCAAGGGCGATGATCACGATTGAAAAAACAGCCGCCGCCCGGCGAGCCGCGGTCCCTCGTTCGGCTTTTTGCGAGCTGGCCGATGTAGCAAGCAGCCTGCGGGCCGCCTCGGCGCGGGCGCTTTCCGCTTCTTTTTCGTCGATAATGCCCCGGCTCAGATCGCGCGCGATATTCGCCGCTTCCGACTCGTAAAACGCGACATCGGCCTCGGAACGCGCCAATCCGGCGGTCGAGCGAGCACGGGCAAGCGGCAAGAGCACGCTCATTGCAGCCGCAGCGGTGAGGATGGCGAGAATAAACCAGATCATCGCGTGTTATGTGTCACTTCGACTAACCGGATGAAAGCAGGCATTCAGTCACACGGGCCTGCGCGGAGGAATGTACACCATTTTTGGCTCCTGACCACGCACAGTCAGCGTGATAGGCAATCAGATGCCCGGCAGACGCAACGCCGCCTTGAGGCCGCCAAGTGGAGAATCGGCCAGTTCGAGGGATCCGCCGTATATTTTGGCGAGGTCGGCGACGATTGAAAGACCCAGGCCGGAGCCGGGCTTGGTCTCGTCAAGACGCCGGCCACGGCCCAACGCCTCGTCGCGCCGCTCCGCTGGCAGTCCGGGGCCATCATCCTCGACCACGATCTCGAGAAAGCCGGGGCTAGCCTCCCCTGCATCGCGCAACACGTGGGCGGCGGCGACCCGCACTTGCGAGGATGCCCATTTTCCGGCGTTATCGATGAGGTTGCCAAGCATCTCTTCAAGATCTTGCCGCTCGCCGCGAAAACGCAGGCCGCTGGCGCAGTCAATCCCGAAGTCGATGGCGCGATCGACGTAAATTTTCTGAAAAGTGCGCACGAGCCCCTCTATCGAAGGCTCGACTTCCGCGCTTGTGCCGATGACCGTGGACCGAGCGGCCGCGCGCGCGCGGTCGAGATACCAGGCCACCTGATCGCGCATCAGCGTGGTCTGCTCTCGCACTTTTTCAGCGAGGGGAGATGGGTCGCGCGCGGCCTCATTACTGATCACGCTAAGCGGCGTTTTCAATGCGTGCGCAAGATTGCCGACCTGCGTGCGGGCTCGTTCAACCACTTCCTTATTGGAGGCGATAAGCAAGTTGAGTTCACCTGCGAGCGGAGCAAGGTCGTCCGGATATGGTCCGGCGATCCTTTCCGTCTGACTCCGGCGGATCGCCGTCACCTCGTCCTGCAATCGGCGAAGCGGCCGAAGGCCATATCGCACCTGCAAAGCCGTGGCGCCGACGAGCGCTGCCCCGACAAGCACGAACGAACCAGCCAGCGCGAGAACAAAACGGTGAATTTGTTGCGTGAGATCTTCGGTGGTCGCAGCGACCTGAATCAGCCATTGGCCGTCCGTGCCGACATCGATCACGCGTTCGAGGAGGCGAAGCTGCCGTCCGTCCGGGCCAACGACGGAACCGCTGCGCAAGCCGGTCGCATCGGGGTCCATGTTCAGTTCGGACAGGATCGGAAGACGCTCGGCAAAAAGGGAGCGCGAGGACCGGATTAGCGGCGACGGACTGTCGATCCGCGTCACCTGCCAATACCAGCCCGAATTGGTGAGCTCAAACTGCGGCTCTCCCATCTGGCCAAGCGAGCCGCCTTCCTCAGAAGAAAGCGCGACGTCTGCCACGAGCGCCCGCAGATAAACGTTCAGCCGGTCGTCGAAGGCGCGCTGGGCCGTTGTGCGGTATAGCGCGGACAGAAAAATGCCTGCGACAAGCAGGACGATAAAGCTCCAGAACGCCGCGGAGATGAACAACCGGCGGGCGATGGAATTTTTCGCGCCCCGATCGAGCAGCTCCTGAACGTGCATTGATCAGCGACCTGAACCGGGAGGCGGCGCGGCGACCAGATAGCCGAGGCCGCGCACGGTTTGCAGAACGTCGACGCCAAGCTTCTTGCGCAGACGGCCGACAAAAACCTCCACAGTGTTCGAGTCCCGGTCGAAATCCTGATCGTAAATGTGCTCAACTAGCTCTGTGCGCGACACGATGCGGCCCTGGTGGTGCATCATGTAGGATAGCAGCCGATACTCGTGCGAAGTCAGGCGGATCGGATTGCCGTCGATGGTCACGCGACTGGAGCGGGTGTCGAGCCGCACGGGGCCGCAGACCAGCTCGCTGGAGGCATGACCCGCGGCCCGGCGCATGAGGGCGCGCAACCGCGCCAGCACTTCCTCCATGTGAAAGGGCTTGGCCACGTAATCGTCCGCGCCCGCGTCAAAGCCGTGCACCTTGTCGCTCCAGCCACCCCGCGCAGTGAGCAGGAGGACAGGCGTTTTTCGTCCTGCCCGGCGCCATTCCTCAAGCACCGACAGGCCGTCCTTTTTGGGCAGGCCTATATCGAGCACAATGGCGTCGTAAGGCTCCGTGTCGCCGAGGAAGTGCCCCTCCTCGCCGTCAAAAGCCTTGTCCACGGCATAGCCCGCCTCCTCCAGAGCGGCGACGAGCTGGCGGTTCAGATCAATATCGTCCTCGACAACGAGAAGACGCACGCGCGAGCCTCCTGCGGCGCAAAGCGCCTGTTCAGACCAACCTCTAGCGCGGCGCTGAAAGGGGAGTGCGCGCGTCCTGCGCATCCACAAACACGCGGACCACTTTCCCGTCACGCCGCAGCATCGTCATCTCATACACCAAGCGGTCGTCCATGCGACAGAGGCGCGAGCGCAAAGGCTCCGCTTGAGCCCGGCGGGCAGCCGAGCGCAGGGCCGGGAGCGGGTTGGCCAACTTGTGGCGGGCGATGGCAGCCCGAGCTTCCGCAGGCGTCATGCACGCAGTAACGGCGCGCTGCTGGACCTCAACGACGAGAGGCTCGCCAGCCGGCGCCGCGTGCAAGGTCAGCAGAAACATGAAGGCGGTGAACATATTCTCTTGTCGTCCCTGAGCCCTGAATGGAGGATGAATGGCTACGGGCTGGCTGCCGCCGCAAGCGCGCGCCCAAAACGCACCAGAGCGCCGTGACGCTGCGCGCAAACGGCGAACGCCGCCCGGTCCCGCCCCCAAAGCCTGGCCACTTCATCAGCCCCCAGATCGCCAGACCCCAGTCGCCGGGGCGAATCGCAGGGCCGAAGCAGCGCTTCAGGGGGCGCGGGCATTGGCGCCTGCACCACCAATGGCGTCGAGGGCGTGCACGACGCCAGCGTCGAGGCAATGACGAACGCCGGCGCCCCGGCCGCCAGACGACGCAAGCGCTTTTTCCAGATCATCGAATTTCTCCTGCAGCTGGTCCCGCTCAATTTCCAGCGCGGCGGCCTCCTGTTCGGCGCCACGACGGACGGATTCCAGCGCTGCGCTCTGCTGCCTCAACGCTACCGCGGCTTGTGCGGCTGCAAGCGCTCGGCCATACGCCTCTCCCTGCGAGAACGACGCAGCGAGAGAGGCGCGTAACCAAACACCTCCCCCGATCAACAGCGCGCAAAATGCAAGAAGCGCCACTATCAAACTCCCTCGCGCCACTGCTCACCCGATCGGTGTGACAGCGCGCATGCGCCCGACGATGGCGGTCAATCCGCCGAGAACTGCGGTGAAGGCGGCGCCGAACGCCGTGAAATCACCGGCTCGCCACGCAAGAAATGCGCCCGCCGCGGACGAACCAATCACAGCGATAGACGACCAAATGGTTTGCGAGGCCCAGAACGGCTTGGTTTCCTCGGCAACAAGCTTCGATGTGTTTTCGACTTTCGTTTCGGTGTCCATTTTCGTTATCCTTTGCTAGTGGTTTCTACGAATTCGCCAATTTGTGTTTGACTCAGCGGGCCATGCTCAACGCCGTCTTTTCCAGCGCATCAACACGACGGCTCCAGCCTCGACCAAAGACCGCGAAGCCCTTCAATCGCGCTAGAAACTTGCGTCGCTCGCTGCACAAGTCTCTTATCGTCCGCGTGACGTCAGCTTTTTGAATAGCCTGCTGAAGCGCGGGCCCCGCTGAACCGTCAATCGTGACGCCGAGAACCTTTTGCAGAGCACGTATTGCGCGCGAAGGGCCGGAGTGAACGGCCCAATCGAAAACGAGTGCGTCAACACCCGCCGGAAGACGCGGTCCGCCGCAGGGCTCCCAATAATAGCGGTTATAAATTTGAGCGGCTTCATCGCGTGACAACGCACGCACGTCCGCCTTTGTAACCGGGCGACCGCGCCACTTCGCGAGGGTTGCCCGCGTCACGCCAAGGTTTGTGGCGCCGCCGGGATCGGCCGGATGATCGACATAGCCACCTTCATATTTCAGCGTGAAGGCGAGGCAGGCGAGAAACGCTTCTTGCGACATTTGCGCCACCTATCTCAAAGAGAGCTGCATTGAGACCAGAAGACGTCGAGCGCTGTTGCATCGAGCTGAACCCAAGCGCCAACCTGCGCGACGATCGGATGATCGCGACGAAACTCCTTCGCACCCGACAGAAGCATTTCGGCCGCCCAACGGTGCTGCGCATCGTGGATCGCGTCCACGAACACACGCAATCCTTTGGGCAGTACACCTGTTCGGACAGCATCAAGCGCCTCATCCGGCGTGCAAAAACCACGCAGCGCGAGGCCTTGAAAAAATTGTCGGTCCGACACGACTTGCGACGAGGTAGACGCAACGACCGGGTTTGCTTTCAGCACAGCAACCTCTTCTTCAAGTCGAGCGATCTGAATAGCTGAAGTCGTGAAAGCCTCTCCAAGAACTGCGCTAACGCGGTTCGGATCGAGAACCGTTGCAGGGCGCGAGCGTTCACTTAAAACCGCGCCGCTTGCTGTGTCGACAAGAGTGTCCACGAAGATCTGATGCGACCCCGCCAATGACCCGTCGCGGCGAAACCGCACAAGAATTTCGTTAAGATAAGATTGTTGTTCGATCGACATTCATGGCTCCTTATGAAATGACCGCGCGGTCAGTTACGCGCCGCCAGGCGCCCCCATCGCTGAAGGCCAATACGGCTCCACCGCTTTCGTTCGATACGTAAATTGTGGCGCCGGCGCCCAACTCCGAGGGCCGATGGCGCAGTGGCAACCGTCGAGGAAGCAGGTCGGAAGAAACTGCATTCAAGACCGGCAAATGCGCTGTCATCTGCAAGACGGACTTGCAAATTGGCAGATGCCCGCTTGAGGGAGGGATGAAGGGCGGTCCAGCCGCCGAACGCCAGACGTCCGAAGTTGTTGCCTGCGTTATTGCGCATGACAAAAAACCCGTCCGATTGCGCGCCTATCGAACCGCGATTTCCGTAAAAGAGGCCGTTCGTCAAGCCGACGCCAACCGTCAGTTTGCCTTCGTGCCAAAGTTGTCGCCTATGACCGCACTTGTGGGAATTGAGAAAGCGCCTGCGGTAGTGACCCTCCAGGCCTCGACGCCATCTACAGAGGCGCAGAGAGAGCCATCGGCGGCGCGCGTGAAACCTGTTCCTGTGGCGGCAGCGAAGCCTATTCCCGGCGTCGTCGTACTCCCATCAAGGATCTGGACCTGTGTCGTGTCGATCGCAAGCGGAGTTGTCCACGAAACTCCATCAGCAGACCGGCGGATCGACCAGAGATCGTTACCAATCAACCCCGTTTCAGCACGCCCGGACCAATCGGTTTGATACAGCTGCGAAACGCTTGCGCTCATGTTCTCCTTGTTGAGTTTGAAGCGAAGCGACCCGTCGCCACCGTCAGAAGCATAACGCGCCGAGAACAACGCATTGCTTGCACGTACACTCAACGGATTTGTCGCGTCCGCAGCGGTTCCAACACCGAGCAAGCCCAGATTTTGAATGGCGCCGAAAATATCCGTGAGTTTCATCCAGGCAGCGCCTGTGAATATATACAGCGCGACCTCAGACGTAGACCAGACAATCCAACCGCTTCGCGGCTCGACAAAGCGCCAGGCCGCGTCATCGAAATAGGCGATCTTGCCTGTCTGCCCCGCGAACGCGCCGGTCGATGATGGACCAACAACAACGCGAGCCCCTGCGCTTGGCGAAGGAGGCGGCGCGGTTGCTGCCATGTTGCCTATTGCGATTTGCACTATCGCATCTAGGACAACGAGCGCCTCATTGTGCGTCACGTGTTTTTGCGCCTGCGCAGCCTCCATGAGAGGCAGGCCAATATTCGGACTGTCGGTCATTCGCTCTTCCGATTTTATGGGTGGTCAGTTGATGAACACGTCGTGCGTACGCGCGAAGCCGTGGCCCGCCGTTGCGCTAACTTGCGCAATTCTCAATCGCAAAATCGTTTGCGGCGCACCAAAGTCAGTAATTTCATCCGTGTAAAGAAACTGCGTAATGGTGCTATTGACGGCCCGCTTCACAACAGAGCCGTCCATAATTTCCAGACGGTATTCCTCGCGATCCTCGCCCAACGGAATTTCGGTCAATCCCCAACCGTCGGCGTCCACGCGTCCGCGACGGATGAAGTTGATCGCCACGCCGCCCGGTATTCGGCGCGCACGGGGATGCACGGGCGAATATGGCTTCATCGCAATATCTCGCACGGGAGCGGTGACTTCCACTGCAAGCTCATCTGCATAATCGCCACTCGCGTCGTAGAAGCGATAGGTCTGCTCGTCACCAATGAAGGCTGGATCGAAAACGAGCGGAATGACGGCTTCATCGAGCAGGATAACAGGCGCGCCTGCGCTCAGCGTGCGGGTACTGAGTTCGTCCTGCCCGCCAAGTCCCCGCACAAGGCGGGAGATCCGCCAAATGCCTGTGTCAATCAGAGTCGCGTTGGCGAATGAAAGGACTTCCCACTGCCCATCAGGGCCCCCGACGGCGAGCGTCTGGACGCCAGACAAAGCGCGGGCATCGTCAAGCGAAGAGAGCGCTCCCCCAACCAATCGTATCGTCAGCGCGTTCACATGATCGAAACGCGACGTGACGCCCGGTCCCAGTACATCTAACGTTTCACCAACAATCGCACGCCGCGTGATCGTATCAACATTCACAAGCCATCTCCAGAACGTCGCCAAACGCCAATGGCGCCTGGCCAGGGATCGGCATAGGCGGCCGCGTACTGAAGTGCGTTAAATCGGTTACTCATCAATCCAAGGCTAAAAATATGCGCTCGCAATGGTCCCTCGAGAGGCGCAGGCGCGCTTGTGGCTCTTGCTAGCGCAGGAACCGAATGGTCGTAGATTGCGGGCTCCACCGCGTGCGCCTCAGCCTCTCGCACAGCGCCATCATTGAGCCGCACGATACGATAAACGCGCTCATTGGCGCCCGGCAGGGACACAAGATCACCAATCTCGAGGTCGAGACGTCCCGGCCGGAGACTGAAGCGCGCGGTATCCCGAGCGATCCAGACATCTTGCAACAGGACATCGCATCGCTGTTGCGCCTGCGCTCGAGATATAACTACGGCAGCTTCACGTGCTGTTTCGCGAGATGAAGCTCCCTCGATACGCCGCGCATTCACGGACGCGGGCCTATAGTCGCGTTCGCCGTCGTAGAACGAAAGAGAGAGACGGCGAGGCAATTCGCTGTCCTGTCCGCGTGAGAAAGCTGCAAGTTCTCCGGCGTCCCCTGGAACGAGATCGTTTTCTACAAGCGCATGAACGGCTGTTCCCGCCCGAGAATGAAAACCGATCGTCCCGCCGCAAATCGCGCCATCGAAGCTGAATATCGAGGCGAGTGGCTCAATCGCAGCCCGCGCAGAAACCGGGCGGTCGATGACATATCCATCGACAAAGGTTCTTGTATCCGTGCGAATATCCACATCGGGCGCACGCAATGCTTGCTCGCTTAATATGCGCGTCAGGCAATCGAGATCGACGCCGTCAATGCGGCCATTCAACCAATGGCCGGTATGCCAGAGCGGACCATCGCTCCATTCATTTTCGAGTTGCGGAAACGCCGGCCAGGGGCGAGCATCCCATGCCCAGATGTGTATCCGCGCAGGGTCCACCATACGCCCGCCGAACAGTGGCGAAACAGGATTCCAAGCGTCATTGAAGCCTGTCGCGTCTGGATCGAAACGCGAGATCACAGCTTCAAGCGCACGCGCCTGCATAAGATCATCTCGAAAACCGCGCGAAAAGTGAGGCAAGCCTCCGTCCGACGATTTTGGGTCTGGAAACACGTTTGGCGCGTTGGCGCCACGGTCTACCGCGGGACATCCAATCTCAGTGAACCAAATGGGTTTGGAATACGCGGTCCAGACTGTGGGCGAGGATGCTTCCACGCCGCCAACGCGCTCAAGATGTATATTTGACCACCAACCGACAAAATCTTTCTGACGGAATATCCAGTGTTTGCCGTAGGCGCCATCCAAGATCGGCGTGCGATTTTGCAATTGTCGAGCAGCTTGGTCCGCGTAGAACCAATCAAACGCCTCGCCTGAAGAAACGCGGGCGCGAAGGTAATCCAGATCGTATATGGAGGGCGAGACGTTGGCGTCCAAATGAGTGGCGCCGTCACGCCAGTCGCTCAGGGGCGGGTAGAAGTCGATTCCGATAAAATCAATGGAAGGGCTTGCCCAAAGTGGGTCAAGCGGGAAACGAACTTCGGCGCCACTATCGCGCACATGGGCGCCATACTCGGTCCAGTCTGCAGCGTAGGAGATCTTGCAGCCGGGGCCAAGAATAGTCTTCACGTCAGCTGCAAGCTGTATCAAGGCCGCGACTGCTGGATAGCCCCCCGACGCCCCGCGCACTCGCGTCAATGAAACAAACTCAGAACCAATAATAAAGGCGTCGACGCCGCCAGCAGCTACGCAAAGATGGGCGTAGTGCATGATGAAGCGCCTGTAAGACCATTCGCTCGCCGGCGGAAGCGATGAGCCAAAGAACGCGCCGACCTGCGTCGTGGCGCCAACAGTTCCGTCTGGCGAGCCTGGCCTGCCGGGCGCAGGATCGCAGGAGAGTCGACCGCGCCATGGATACGGCGGTTGGCCTGCTTCATCGCTCCAGGGGTCGGCCAGCGCATTGTCAGCTGGAATATCCATCATGACGAAAGGATAAAAAACGACTGACAGACCGCGTGTTCGCAGATTTTCGATCGCCTCGATCACACTTGCGTCGGATGGTGTGCCGCCATAGGCCGCGCGACCTTCGGCTTCGCTCGCGACGCGGGCGGCGACGCGCGTGAGTCCTGAGACGGACCATGTGGCGCCACGCGTTCTTTTGACTGCATTATCGACGCGCGGCGCGATGGTGCAATTGCCTGCCCGCAGATCGTCGCCAAACCAGGAGACGACAAGAGCTGCGCTCGAAACATTCGGACATGATTGTTCAAGCGCGTCGAGCGAGGCCGTCCAGTCGCTTGACGCGACAAGCGTGTTGCGATTAGCCGGTCGTCCACCCGCAAAGCCGTCGAGGACCAGAGTGCGCTTGTCGCTGTAAGCGAACTCGCCGGCGCCGGGAATGACGTCGACGGCTCGGACGAGCGAGGCGAGGCCATTGGTTGGCCGTGCGACTTCGAACGACAATTGTGGAATTCGATTGCCGAAATCGGCAAGAGGCATGCGTTCAAACACAACGTAAGCCAAGCCACGATATGCCGGCGCGTTCTCAGGTCCTTCCTTTGCAACGATCAGAGCGTCAGCGGATTGAGTCTCCGTTCCGCTGTAAACGCGAATCGCGAATTTGGTCTGGTCAATTTCCTTGCCATCCGCCCAGATGCGTCGCACGCCCGCGATCGCGCCTTCGCACAAACCAACTGCAAAATTTGCAAAATATTTGTATGTTTTCTGCGAAGGCGCGCCGAGGCTTTTTCCAGATTGCGACTTGCCCTGCTCCTCAAATCGTGTGGCCCAAATCACCTGACCACCGACGCGGGCGCGCCCAAATACGAGAGGGACCGGAGCGCCTTCCGTCGATGCAAGCGCAGGCATGGTTGACAGGCGTGGCCCATCGCCGGGCTTAGGCCCAAACAGACGCTGGTCAATTGTTGCGCCAGCAATCGCGCCGGCAGTTTGCCCAATGACGGCGCCAATCGGACCACCAAGAAATTGGCCAACCGCCGCGCCTATGGTTTGAAGAACAACCGTCGCCATTCAATCAATCCTGATGAGAGTCAGTTTTCGACGTCGGGAAATGCGAACGCGAAGGCGACACGGCGCTTCCAGAATGGCGTGATCGCAATTTCGCAAACGCTCGCACCATCGTGCGCGTGAATCATTGTTTCTCGCGAGGTCGCTATCGCGCAATGTTTTGCTGGCACATTCGGTCGCCAACGAAACAGCAACACGTCCCCGGCTGCGAAGGCTTGCACGCTGACGGGTGTAAGGTGACGAAAACCCGCGTCGGCCAGTCGCTCCTGCTTCGTCGCTTCCGCCCAGTCGGGCGTATATGCGCCCGTTTCTTCCGGCTCGGCGCCGTACATATCTCGCCAAACGCCACGCACCAGGCCGAGGCAGTCACAACCGGCGCCGCGCAGCGAAGCCTGATGCAGATAAGGCGTGCCGAGCCACAGCCGCGCGGCCTGCAAGATCGCGTTGCGCTCCGTCATCGAAACATGCTCTCGCCATCAAGCCTTGAGCTGCGTCCTGCAAACGAGAACACTTCGTCGTTGCCGGGCAGATGAGGAAAGCCGCGAAAATTGACGATATTTGCAAACTTTGCCTGACACGCGGCGAACGTCTTGTCGCATCCAGCGGTGAGCCTAAATGAATCGCCCGGCATCGGCGCCAGCGCCAAAGGCGTCCACAGTTTAAGCACGCCATCAGTATGATCTTCGACGTGGGCTTGCGCGCCTGCATTGGGCCCGCTCAGAAACTGGATTCGGCCACCTGTATAGAAACCAACAGATGTGACCGGCAAAGTTGCTCTCACTTGCACGCGTGTCGCTTCGACGACGAGCAAATCGACGCGGAAGGGAGATGTTGCGAGAAGGAACCCGCAACGGGCGTCGCCAAGATCTGCATCGCAGTTTGCGCCGTAAAGCCGTCCATGTTCCTGATCGAGCGCGTGCGAAAGAGACCGCAACTCGGCGACAAAAGCTGCGCCGCTTCGACGCACCTCGCCCACGTTTGCAACGTGTTGCAGGATGCGGTGCGCAGGCTCGCGCCAATCGACGCGCCACAGCTCGACGCGAGCGCCGTCCCACACGCCATTCAGCAGATCATTTTCTTCGATCGACGCGGAGGACAAGGCGCCAGAGATTTCTGCGCCCCCTACTGAGAAGCCGAGTTCAGCGTCAAAGCTCGAGCCATCCAGGCCCGACATCACCGAATACGTGACCCCATCAAAAGCGATGTCGCGGTCGTGATCTGTGAAGCCCTGAATGACGCCGTCTTGTCTGATGATGCGCCAGCAAGCGCACAATGTGGTCGCGCCTGCGTCTAAGCGCGCGCGAAAGCCCGACGAAAGATTGCGCATCAGGGATAAATCTCAATTAGAGGTATCTGTGGAATTTCGCCGGCGTCGAAAGATGCGGCGTCAATTTCCAGGTAATCGGCGTCAAAACGTGCGGGCGTATCGAAGAGAAACCCGGCAGTGACGGCCAGAGCGGCGCCTGGGACGTGCCCCGGGGCGAAGGTCAGGAGACCCGTCGTCCCATCTACGCTGTAGTTTGCAGGACTTATCTCGGATCCGCCAACGGCAACGCGGACAGAACTGGCGACTGGCTTCAGGATGTCGCGCGCGTAAGGCGCAAAGTTCGCTCCGTATTTCTTGATGATCTGAAAAACCGCACGGGACCCGTCCCCAACTCCGAGCAATTGATCGAGAGGGG
Source organism: Beijerinckiaceae bacterium (assembly GCA_030684835.1). GTDB lineage: Bacteria > Pseudomonadota > Alphaproteobacteria > Rhizobiales > Beijerinckiaceae > Terripilifer. The sequence continues at coordinate 85,281 of JAUXWZ010000109.1, read as the reverse complement.
TGGGCGGCGCGCCGGCCCCGCATGAGCGATGATCCAGCGGGTCACGCCATCGAAAGCCATACAAACGGCCGCGCCGCTCCTCAAAAAACGCGATGACTGGTTCGATCTGCGACAAGCGCTTCACGCCATAACCTGCGTTCCACTTGCGGCGAGAGCGCGACCAGCGTTGATTACGTTCCTCGCGCCCCGAGCCGGTGAGAACAATTTCTGTTCGCCGCTCCGGGCCGCCACGGGCGCCAAGCGACACGTCCGTCGGGAAAAGCGCTTCATGGAAGCTCATGTGATTGATCCAGGACAATGAGAAGCAACCGCGACGGCCTAGACTGGCGCGATCAGTTTGCAACGAAAGGGAAAGGGACAAATGAGCCACGTTCCGCATGAGTTACACGAAGAGTTTCCGCAAGACCGCGAGCGACTGCATGAGCTCAAGATGAGCAACGCGCATTTCGTGCGTCTTGCTGACCGGTATCACGATGTTAATCGGGCTATTCATCGCGCCGAGGCTGAGGTTGAGCCGACAAGCGACGATATCCTCGAGGAAATGAAGAAGCAGCGCCTTCACCTTAAGGACGAAATCGCTTCCTTGCTTCGGTCCTGACGTTAAACACCGCGCTGGCCGCGCATCACCGCGCGCGCCAGCGCCGCAGAAACCTGCACTTGTGAGCGTCGGAAACTATCGGCGTCCGGCGTATTGATTGTCACGTTGACGACGGGCGCGCGGCTTGCCGCACCATTCATAGAGACGCCCAGGCGCCCATCGGGTCCACGAGCCAGCGGCATGATCGCTTCAGCGCCGCGTTCGCCCATCAGGCCAAGCCCCCCACCCGAACCAAAGAAAGTGGGACGGGCAACGACGCCGCCATCGGCAAAGGCGGTGACAGGCACGGATGTAGCGCCCTGCCCTGTCAAAGGCGACAGCAAAGATCCAATCGCCGACGAGAGGCCCTTCTGCAGGGGCTGCAATGCAGTATTAAGCGCTACTTTTGACAAGGAAAGCGCCACAGTTTTTAGAGTGTCCTCAAGCGATTTTCCGCCCACTACGGCCGATGAGAACGCACGCGTGAGAGTGCGAGACATTCGTTGCGCGGACACATCAACCAGGTCGAGTGCGACTCGAACCTCGTTAACGTCGCTGGCGGCAAAGCCACCTTCGTATTCAGTCATCATCTTGCCTCATCGGGAAAAGCGCGCATCAATGCGTCAAGGCTTGAGCGCGAAAGCATTTCGTTGCCAGCATCATTGGCGCCGCCACCCGCGCCCGCCACGGCGCTCGCAAGTTCACGCGGCGTTAGGGACCAGAAAGCGTCGGCATTCAGCCGCAGGACGCCAAAACCGAAAGCCATCGCCTCACGCCATGGAAAAGGCGGCGGGGCGGGCTGCGCCGTGCGCGGGCGGGCTTCGGTCTTCAGGCGTCCTGCGGCGCCGAAGGGCCCGTTGGGGCAACCTCCGGATTCAACTCCCCGAACGTTGCCGAAAGCAATTGCGCAGCAACGTTTATGTAGGCGTCGAGGCCTCCGTCACAGGCGAAACGCGCAACGTCGTCATCGCTCACCTGTGCTCCCCCGCCACGTATGCCTGACCCGATAATGCGCATGATATCGCGAGCTGAAAGTCGGCCGTCTTCAAAGCGAGCGGCCAGGCCAATTAGATCGCTCGCGCCAAATGCGTCTTCAAGTTCAGCAAGGGCGCCAAGCGTCAGACGTAGCGTAAAAGTTTGGTCGTCGAAAATAGCGTCGACGTCGCCGCGGCGGCGGTTGGCCATCTCGTTACAACGCTGTGAAAGTGAGGGCGCCAGCGGATTCCAGCGCAAGCTCAAACGTCATTTCTCCAGAGTGTTCGCCGCGATAGTCCAGGCTGGATATTTGAAACAGCCCGGCGATGACGCCGAATGACGGGACGATGACCTGCCATGCGCGCACGGCGCCCTCGAAGAACGCCTGGCGCGCCAATGCGTCTGACGCCATGTCCTTGAAGACGCCTGCGCCAGCAACGCTCGCGCGCTTGACGCCAGCCCCTTCAAGCAGCTCGCGCCATCGGCCCGCAGATTCCATATGGGTGATATCGACTGGATCAGCGTTGAGCGCGAAGCGGTGCGTACGTAGGCCAGCGATCGTTACGAAGTTACCCGTGCCATCGTCGATCTTGAGCAAGAGATCCTTGCCCTTCTGAGCGGACATTTTCGTTCTCCTTGTTATGAAATTTCGACAAGTGCGCGCAGCCGGATCCGACCGCGCACGAAGCGGTTGGCGCTCTGGCGCAACGTCTCGATTGAAATGATGCGCGCGTGAACACAGGTTGCGCCTGTCATCGGAAGCGACGCTTCGTGAAGAATGTCCGCAACGCGTCCGGAGATTTCCAACGCCTCACGGGCGCCTGTCTTTTGCGACCAGACCTCAAGCGTCAACAGATGCTCGGCGCCCTCCTCTGTCATTGTTGACCAGTCGCGCGCTTCGCTTTGCGTGAAAACGACGTAAGCGCCGCCTTGATTGCGCGGGGCCTCTTCGTACACGTGGGCGCCACCCAGTTTTGACAGCAGGAGGGCATCAGCGAGCAGGCTGTCCCGGATCGCCTTTCGCAATTTTATCTCGGTTGAAAAAGCCATTGGGCCTCACGCGATTTCTTGGCACTGAAGGAGCATAAAGCGGCGATGTTCGTCCCAATCCAGAGCGGCGTGGATCGCAAAATGACGCGCCCCCTGACGCAGGCGCATGGCGCCTGTCACATCTGGACGCCATCGCATGAGCACGCGATGAGTGAGGACGCTTTCTTCGCGCTCGGCTACAAAATCTTTGCGCCCGGCCACAGGCGTTATCATCGCCCATACATCGTCTACATGGCTCCAGACCCGGGTGACGCCGCCGATTTCATCGAGTGTGTTGATCGGCTGTTCGAGCGACAGTCGTTGGTCGAGCTCACCAATACGCACTCGCCTCATGACAACCTCACGCGGCGATAAGGCGCCACGAGGGTCGCCACGGACGCGGGCGTTCGCGCCATGTCCGCGTCGGCTTCGACATCGCCGCGGTTTTCATACCAGCGCGCGACAAGCAAGCGGATCGCCTGGCGCAAAGGCGCGGGAACGCCTTCAGCCGTCGTTGCGAACCCCGCTTCAACGTCAATTTCGATTCCTGCAGTTTGGCGACCAGGTTGCGGCGGCGCGCCGATGAAGCGCAGGCGCGCCTTTCCTGCGTATTGATCGATTGAATAATTCGCGGTGGGCGCTGTCCAAGACGCGCCGTCCAAATCGTAGGTGCGCACTACAACCGAGCGAACGGGCGAGAAGGGCAGCGCAACAGATCCCGTCGGCCATGCGTCAAAGACAAGGCGCCACGTTTGCGCCACGAGGAACCGGCGGGTAAGGCTCTCGACGACGAGACGCGCCGACGCGACGAGTGCGCCGACCACTTCATCTTCTGCCACGTTCTCGACACTGAGCCAGGCCTTTGCTTCAGCAAGGCTGACGGGCTCGACGGCGGGGGGCGCAATGAGTATGGGAGTCATGGTTTTTCCGAATGCGAGGCGCGGAATGAGGCGGGTTGTATTGATGACGGCCGGGGCGCTTGCCATGTCAGCGGGCTGCGGCCACGCATTGGTGGGCAATTCTGACGTCGCCCCTCCGGGCGTTGCGGCAAGCGTCGTTATGGTTCTCAAACAGGGCGGCGGCGGCGCAGGTTTTTGCACCGGCGTCGTGGTGTCACGGACCGCTGTTCTCACAGCCGGCCATTGCGCGCACGGCGCGCGTCAGCTTGCGATTAACATCGGAGCGTATGGAAAGCCGCAGCTCGTCGCCGTCAACGGAGTGAATGTGCACCCCGAGTTCGTTCCGGACGCTGCACGCAGACGGCTTCGGTCGATTGATCTGGCGATACTCAAACTGGCGGAGCCTTTGCCTGCATCGATGCCGATCGCCCGTCTCGATGTTCAAGGCGCGGTTAAGCCTGGCCAGCGATATAGGATCGCCGGATTTGGTCTGACGCGCGAAGGCGACGAGCGGTCTGCGGGACATTTGCGAACAGGAATCCTTGAGGCGCGCGAACCCGTTTCGAAGATTCTGCTGTGGGCGCGAGATCCATCCGCCAAGGGGTTTGGCGCATGCACCGGCGATTCAGGCGGGCCGATCTTTGCGTCCGACGGATCCGTCGCAGCAATCACCACATGGTCAACTGGCGAAGGCAAACGCGCCTGCGGCGCGCTTACCCAAGGCGCGCTCATCGCCCCACAACGAGGATGGATTGAGCGCGTCCTGGGCGGTTCGCGTTAGGCTGTCTTAGCTGGCGGCGAACTTGAGAAGCTTGATTGCGTCGAAGTCCTGCACGCCTCCGCCAACGCGTTTGGTGGTGTAAAACAAGACGTAGGGCTTGGCGGAATAAGGATCGCGCAGGATGCGCACACCCAGCCGATCGACGACGAGATAACCGCGGCGGAAGTAACCGAACGCAATGGCGTTAGAGCCCGCCGCAATGTCAGGCATATTCTCCGCTTCCGTGACGCCAAAGCCCATGAGAGAGGCGCTCTGGTCAACGCTGGCAGGCGGCTGCCAAAGATAATCGCCGCCGCTCGACTTCAGTTTCCGCACGGCAGACTGTGTCTTGCGGTTCATCACAAAACGCGCGTTCTGACGATAGCCGGCGCGCAGCGCATAAACCAAATCGATGATCTGGTCAGACGCGTTGGAAGTGGCAAAAGCGCCTGCAGCGCCCGTTGGCGTGTAACCGAGCTTGCCCCACGTCCAGTCCGCGTGAGTTGAAACCGGATAGTTGAGGAAGCCGGTTGGCTTGTTGACACCGTCGCCGATGACAAACGCCGCGCCTTCCTGCTCAGCGAACACGGTGTCGATCTCCTCGGCCAACCATTGCTCAACGTCAACTGCGGCGTCGTCAAGAAGCGTCTGGGTTGCGGCGGGCATGGCGAACAATTCCATCGCCGGGAAGCTCATGTCGGCGAGTTGCGGGCTGGTGGTCTGCGCGCGCGCATCCGTTTCGCCGGTCCATCCGGCAACGGGGGCCCCAACGGGGAACGCCTTGCGAAATGTCGCCGTTGAAATCTCGCGCACAGTCGCGAGGGCGCGGATCGGCGACACGTTTGCGAGGCGCTGAAGAATTTCGCGCTCTGCGGGCTGAGGAACGAGAAAACCGCCGTCTGGCCCAGAGCCGGCAGACATGGCTTTTTCTTCCATTGTCTTAAGGCCAGCGGCCTCGCCGGTGCGCATGTAAGCACGGAAAGCCATCTTGTGTTCACGCGTTTCGCTATCGTTGTGCGTACGCTCGCCGGAGATCCGCGGACGTGATTTCTCAACGATCTGCAAGTCCAGGCGGCGCTTCGTGTCGTCGAGCGCGCGGTCGATGCGGAACAGCTTTTCTTCCGTCACCACGTCGCTGGACAGGCGATGTTCGATCTGCGCCAGGCGCTCATCGTTGGCTTCGCGGAATGCGGAGAAGGCGCGATGCAAATCGCCAAACGCGTTGGCGGGGTCGCCCGACTTAACTTCAGTGGGCTGGCCTTTGGTTTCCATATTCACTCCTTGGATGGGCCGTCTCATGGATAGGGACGCACACGCGACGGCGGCGCGGCGCTGTAGGGAACGAGAGAATTTTTGGAAGAATGCGTGGCCGCGAAATTGCGCAGTTCACGTCTCAATTCTGCGTCGGCGCCGGCTTGTTGCTCTGGTCGCTACGCCGCCCGTAATATGGACGCGCCGGGTTACGGCCGCTGATCTTGAGCTGCGAGCGATGCGTCGAGCGACGCCGCCGCCGTCAACCATTCCAGACGTGACGCAAGAGCATGCGGGCATTGGCTCACACGTTTGACGGCTTCAACCCGCGCCTGCGGCAACATCGGAAAGGTGACGAGGGATATCTCGATGAGTTCGAGCGAATGAATGCGACGCAGGCCGCTCACTTTTTCGCGCGTCACGCGCAGAGGACGAAAGCCAATCGAGAGCCCGTCAAGCGCGCCTTGCCGCATAAGCGCCAACGCCTCGCGGGCCCGCGCGACAGCAAGGTTCAGCCGCCCCTTCGCCTTGAGGCCGCGCTGATCCTCGCTCAGCGAAACCCACGCCCCGATGGGCTGCTTGCCATCGTGCTGCCATAGCAATTTGACGCCCGATGCGCCGATCTTGCGCAACGACTGCGTGAAAGCGCCCGGCATCACGACATCGCCGCCAAGATCCGCAATATTAAATAGGCTCGCGTAGCCCTCAAATATTCCTTCTTCATCGACGCTGGCGACGCTTATCGAAGCGCGCTTCGTTTCCAGATAGCCTTGATAGATCATGTCTTGCTCCGCGTGTTTGGCTGCGGGTTCGCGAGCATCGCGGGACGAAGCTCGCCCAGCGCGCGCACGAAACCGCGAATGACCTTGTCGGGATTGGCAGGGCGGGGCTTGCGGCGACGCAAAGACTTCAGCAACTTCATCCCTTCACTCCATGCTTGCGATTGAAGCGCGCGAGTTCGCGCACGAAGGCGTCAAAACGCCGGTTTGCACAGCCGAGTTCGCGCATGACAAACCCGAGAAAGCCCGACGCGGCGCTCGCCCAAAGAAAAAGCGCAAGATGCGCAAGGTCGCCGCGCTCGATGAATTGCGTGGCGAGCTCCGTCATCGCGGCGCCTCCGCCGGGCCATAGCCAATCGCCGCGCGCTTCTCGTCCTCACTGAGGAAACTGGCGGCTCCGATGCGGCGCCATTCCGCTTCACGTTCGCCCGCAAGCGCGTCGAGCCTGTCGAGATCGGCGGCTAGCGTGACGTCCGGCCATTCGTTCGACAGCCACGCCTCAAAGCTTTTTTGCGTGCGCTGCACGAGGGGGATAATTGTCTGACGCCAGAAGGCGCGATTTGCCTCCGCATAATTGGCGTAAGTGTTGTCGCCGCGCAGTCCCAGCAGCATCGGCGGCACGCCGAAGGCGAGCGCAATCTCGCGCGCCGCATCATGCTTGGCCTGGGCGAAGTCCATGTCCTTGGGCGAAAGCGAAAGGGGTTTCCAGTCGAGCCCGCCTTCAAGAAGGAGTGGTCGGCCAGCGTTGCGGGCGCCGGAAAAGTTCTCGTCGAGTTCGGCCTTCAGGCGCTCAAACTGTTCATCAGAGAGCGAGCCGTCAGAGCCCGCATAAACCAGTGCGCCAGAGGGGCGCGCGGAATTGTCGAGCAGCGCCTTGGTCCAGCCGGAGGCCGCGTTGTGAACATCAAGCGAGGTTTGCGCTGCGCAAATCGGCGCAAAACCGTAATGGTCGTCAAGGGGGTGAAAAACTTTTAGATGCAGAACTGGCGAGCGGCCATCAGGCTCAACGGAGTAGCGCACAACATCGGCGCCGATGCGATATTCAAAGGCAGCGGGCCACCCGCGCGGGCCGGGCGCAACCGCCATGCGATCGGGCCGAAGGCTGTAGAGTTCGCGTGGGCTTTCATCAACGGACACAGCCTCGATGTAAGCATTGCCAAATAGCGCTAGATTACTAAAGAGGTTTTCAAGAAACGCCGGACCCGCCTCGTTTGGATTGGGCCGCGCCATGAGCCGCGCGAGAGGATGCATCGCATCATCCGCGCCGTTTTCGTACACAAGCCAGGGCACGCTGGCGGCGTTTTCAGCGATAAGACGAACGCAGCGATAAACGATTGCGTTTCGCTCATAACCTTGTCGCGTCAACTCTTCGCCGGTGCGGTTTGACCAGCGCGGCTGCCGCAACGCGTGGACTGCGATAAGCGCGCCCGCGCGGGAGGCTTTCGTTTCAGGCGTTGAGACGCGCGAAGGCGTCCCCGCGCCCAGAAGGCGGGAGAGGAAAGACGGCATGATGTTCCTGCTCTTTTGGGTCTAAAAAACTAGACGCGGCGCACTTTGGGCGGCGCGCCGCGCGATGTGAGCGCCAGCGCGGTGATCGCCCACACGAGCGCATCAAGCCTGTCGGGCGAACGCCCGCCTGAAAGGCCAGCGGGGCTGAAGGCGCACATTTCATCTTCAAGCGCGGGGAAGGCGCCAGCATGGCGCACCCTGCCCTGCTCATACAATTGGGCGACGGGCGCAGCGCGCAGATATTTGCCGCGCGTGGCGCGCACCTGTTTCACGATCATCGAAGCGTCTGCTTCGTGAATAACGGCTGCGACCATCTCGCCGCCCTGATTGACCTCCGCGACGATCATGTCGGCCTCATGCTTGTGATGGCAGGCGACTGCGGCGCGGGCCCAGGCGGCGGGGCGCGCCGCGCCCAGAGTGCAATCTTCAAGCACGTGCACGACGCCCTCTGCGTCCATGCCGGCGGCGACGATGCCGCAGCGATCTGCCCGGCCGGATGAAGATGCGGGAGGATCGATCGCGACGACAACTCGAACGAGCGGCGGCGCCTTCTCCTCGCGGCAGGCTTCAAGCATGTCGCGCGACCACAGGGCGCCTTCGCTGTCTGTGATGATCTCGCCTTCCAATTCCTGCCGGCCAAGACGCGTGCCGGCGTAGCGACCGACAATCGTCTCAATGAACGAGGGCGCCAGGTTGCGCGCGTTTGCGAATGTCGTTGCGCGGGCGATGATCGTGCGTGGATTCTCCATTAGCCTTTTCAGCGCGGGCGCGGGCCGCGGCGTGGTGGTGACGAGCTGGCGCGGCCGCTCGCCAAGGCGAAGCCCAAATTGCAACATGTCGAAAGTCTCCTGAGCATGGCGCCATTTGGCGAATTCATCGAGCCAGGCGCATTCAAACTGAGGGCCGCGCAGGCTCTCGGGATCTTCGGCGGAAAACGCCTGAGCGATGGCGCCGTTGGGCCATTCAAGCCGACGCCGCGAGGGCTCCCATGTGGGACGCTCGCTTCGGGCGTGAACGGCGAGGATGCCAGACACGCCTTCAATCATCACATCGCGCACATCGGCGGCCGTTTCGCCGATCAGCGCAATGCGCCCGACAGGGCGCACAGCAAAATCAGGTTCACCCAGCGCGAGGCCGCGCACCCATTCGGCGCCTGTGCGCGTCTTGCCGGCCCCGCGTCCGCCCATGACGAGCCAGACAGACCAGGCTTCATCATCGGTCGCGGACGCGGGGGGCCACTGATCGCTCCGGGCGTTAAAGCTCCAGGAGGCGAGCAGCATTTCAAGTTCGCGCGCTGTTAGGCGTCCAAAAAATTCATTCGCCTGCGCCCGCGTCGCCGGGCTTGTCAGACATTCGCTCAAGAGCGCGCGCAAGCTCATCGCGCAGAGTGTCGAGATCGCGTGGCGGGCGTTGGTCATCCTGTCCTTCCACAGCAGCCGTCTGCGCGCCGCCGAGCGGATCGAGCGCTTCAAGGCGGCGCAATTCGGCTAGAGATTTCACAAGGCTCGCAAGAAGCCGCGCGTTGCGTTCGACGTCCTCTGTCGTGCCCGACGCCAGCGTCTTGTGGATCTTTGCCAGCTGTTGCTGGGTGGTTTCTGCCACCTGCCGCCTGAACGCGGGCAAATTCACCTCGGGTAGATTCAAATCGGGCAAATTCAAATCGGGCAAATTCACTTGCCCCGCCTCGCCATCAACAGGCGGCGCGGCTTGCCCGTCCGGCGCCGTGGGGGGCGCTGGCTTTTGTTTGGCCGCACTCACTTTGCGCGGCTTAATTTTTTGCGCCTCGGTTTTCGGCGTTTTGGTTTTCGGCGCTGCGGCTTTGCCGAACCGCCGCACAATGGGCGAGGGACGCAGCGGCCAATTGTGCATCAACCGCAGCTTGCGAAACGCACCGGCCTTAAGGCCCAGCGCCGCAGCGACATGCGTCACCGGCGCGCCGCTGTCATACAGCGCGCGGGCTTCTGGAAGAGATAATGGCATGAGCGCCTTTGGTGGGTGACGGGCGTCCGGAGCGAGAAGGCGGCTCAGTTGGGGCAACCCCGCCGCCCCTCACACTTCTGGAGCATGCAGTTCTTCTAGCGAACCAGCGTCACGGTGTCAAGGAATAAATTCCGTATTTAGGAATTTTCGTTCCGAGTGAGCGCTTCACTCTCACGGCTTCACCCTGTAGGTTCGGCTCGAATTAAACCAGTTGGGGACGTTATGAGCGCCATTTCGCTTGCTGCGCTGACCATTCTTGACGCGGGGCCCATTGGCCAGGTGTATGCGGCTCATGAGGGCGGCTTTACGTCCGTTGGCCTGCGGCTGCAGCCACTGCTGGCCAGCGACGAGGCTATTGTGGGCGATGCGGGCAAGGAAGCCGCGTTGCTCAGGGCGCTTAACGAGACCGCGATGAAGGTGCTGGAAATCGGCGTCTTTCCGCTGAAGCCCGACACGAAGGCCGGGGACTTCGCCGCCGTCGTCGCCTTCTCCGCGAAAATTGGCGCGCATTATCTCGTTTGCCCTATCGAGGACGACGACATTGTGCGGCGCGTGGAAACGTTTGGCGGCGTGTGCGATCTTGCGGCGCAGCACGGCATGGAGGCGTTGGTCGAGTTCAATCCGTATTCGGGTTGCCGCTCACTGGAAGAAGCCGCAGCGTTGGCGCGCGAGGCTGCGCGGCCCAACGGCAAATTGCTCATCGACGTGCTGCACCTCTCGCGCTCTGGCGGATCGCCCGAAGATGCGCGGAGCATTGATCCTGCCCTTGTGCCGCTCGTGCATTTTTGCGATGCGCCGCCAAAGCCAACGGACAATCGCAGCGTCGACGAGCTGCGCAAAGAATCGCGCACGGCGCGTTTGCTGCCCGGCGAAGGCGACCTTTGGCTAACTGAACTTTTGCAGGCGCTGGCGCCCGATGTCGCCATCAGCGTCGAGGCGCCGTCAGCGCGTCATGCACATTTGCCAGCAGGCGAGCGCGCGCGGCTCGCCTATAACGCGACGATGAAAATGTTGCGAGACGCAGGACGCGTTTGATGACACGAAGCGTTTCTTGTGATTGTTCGCGCCGCGATTTTAGGGGATCAAGATGACGCCGCAGGCCAAGGATCTGGCGCTTTTGCGCACCCTGCCGCTGTTTGCGCCCCTCTCCGACGAAACATTCGCGAAACTTGCCGACAGCATTCGCTTCGATCGCTACGTGAAGGGCGACACGATTGTTCGTCAGGGCGATCAGGCAAAATGGGTGATGGTCGTTCTTGAAGGCTTCGTGAAGCTGACGCGGCTGTCGGCGAATGGCGACGAGACAGTGATCCACATCTTCGGCCGCGGTGAGACATTTGCCGAGTCCGTCGCGGTTTTGGGCGACAAACACACGACGACTGCGGAAGCCGCAAGCCCGACGCGCATCGTGCGCCTGCCCGCGCACGTGGTGGCGCAAGCGGCTCGCGAGGCGCCGGAATTGGCGCTCTCTATCCTTCATGAATCATCGGCGAAAATCTGGGCGCTGATGGACGAAATCGAAGCGCTGAAAGCGCAAACGGCCGACCAGCGCGTGCTGCGTTTCCTGATGTCGCTTGTTCCCGCGCACGCAAAGAACGCGGAGGCGCGCCTGCCTTACACGAAGGGCGTCATCGCCGCCTCGCTTGGCCTGAAGCAGGAGACGTTATCGCGCTCCTTCGCGCGCCTGAAGAACATCGGCATCGACATTGATGGACGCATCGTGCGCATTGCCGATTCGGACAGGATCGCCGCCGAGATCGAGCGGCTGAATCGCATTTTCTGACGATTTAGCTTCGGGGTTTCGGTGTCGGCTTTTTTGGCGCCGCGCCCACCGGAGCCTGAACCGACTTTTTCGGAATCTTGCCCGGCCAGTCGACGATATAGTCCAGCACTTCCTCGAAGGGCACGGCGTCCTCGCCCGCCGCCACGCGGCCGCGTACGGAGACGCCGGCCTGATGCACCGTGTCGCGCGAGCCCGACAGAAGGTGATGCCACCAGAAAAGATCGCGCCCTTCGGCCACGAGGCGATATGCGCAGGTCGGCGGCAACCATGAAATCTCGCGCACCCGCTTGGGCGTGAGCTTCACACAATCGGGCACCTTGGCCTTGCGCTTGGGATAATCGGAACAGCGGCACGAGCCGGCGTCCAGCAGACGGCAGGCGATGCTGGTGAAGTGGATCTCGCTGGTGTCCTCGTCTTCCAGTTTGACAAGACAGCAGCGCCCGCAGCCATCGCACAGCGATTCCCACTGCGCGCGCGACATATCCTCAAGCGGCTGCCGCCAAAAGGGAGACGCGTCTGCGCCTGCCTCTGGCGCGGCTTGCCCAGCAGCGGCAAGCGCGGCTTTCTTCTTATTCTGCGAGTCCAGCATCACGACACCTTGCGCCATTTTGAGGCGCCCTTCGACGGCATGGGGCTTGCTGCGGACGTCGTCAAGCAGGTTAACAATGTGCTAAGACGGCGCAGGCAGAATACCCCTGAATCTGAGAGATCAGCGTGTTCAACGATTTACAGGAAGGCGGATGGAAGAGGCGTGGGAAACGCGCTCTTCTGGCGTTCGATTCCTGGATTGACGATACACTTTTTGAGAGCGGCCAGCGCGCGCGGGAGCGCTGGGACAATTTCAACACATATATGGACCGTTTTCGGGTTCGCGGGTGGCGGCGCCTTCTGGTTGAGGGCGCTAGCGAGGGCATGACCATGGGCGCAGTCGGCGCCGTGCTCATGCTGTCGCTCGCCACGCTCGCCATGCAAGAGACGTCCGAAGACTGGCTGAAGCAACAGGATCTCGCAGTCACTTTTCTTGACCGTCACGGCCAGCCTGTCGGTCATCGCGGGATCCGTCACGACGACTCAACGCCGCTCGACCAATTCCCGGAAATCGTCGTCCAGGCGGTGCTTGCGACAGAGGACCGGCGTTTCTACGAACATTGGGGCATCGACCCCATAGGCCTTATGCGGGCGCTCTCGGTCAACGCGCGCGAGTCCGGCGTCGTGCAGGGCGGATCAACGATAACCCAGCAGCTTGCGAAGAACCTCTTTTTGTCCAACGAGCGCACGATTGACCGCAAGGTGCGCGAGGCCTTTCTCGCGGTTTGGCTCGAAGCGCGGCTCAGCAAGAACGACATTCTCAAACTCTATCTTGACCGCGCCTATATGGGCGGCGGCGCCTTCGGCATTCAGGCCGCGTCTGAATTTTATTTCGGCAAGTCCATTCGCGATGTGACGCTGGCGGAAGCCGCAATGCTCGCGGGCCTGTTCAAGGCGCCGTCGCGCTTTGCGCCGCACATCAATCTGCCCGCTGCGCGTGGACGCGCGAATGACGTGCTGCAGAACATGGTCAACGCAGGTTTCCTGACGCAGGGCCAGATTTACGCGGCGCGCCAGAACCCTGCGACTCCGCTGGAGCGGGCGCGCGAGTTTGCCCCCAATTGGTATCTCGATTTTGCCTTCGAGGAGATCAAGCGGCTCGCCAATGAAGGCCGACTGGGGTCCGACCGCGTGCTGACCGTGCGGACTGCGCTGGACAACGGGCTGCAGAAACACGCGGACGGCGTGGTCGAGGACATCCTGCGTCAGTTCGGTCGGCAATATGGCGCAGAACAAGCCTCCGTTGTTGTGATGGAGCCTAACGGCGCCGTGCGCGCCATCGTGGGCGGGCGCGATTATGGACAAAGCCAGTTCAACCGCGCGACGGACGCCGCTCGACAGCCGGGGTCGTCCTTCAAACCGTTCGTCTATCTAGCAGCGCTCGCGACGGGTCGTTTCAAGGCCGATTCGGTCGTTGACGCATCGACTATTTGCATCGGCAACTGGTGCCCAAACAATTATGGCGGCGCGGGCGCGGGACGCGTGCCGATGCTCAACGCGTTGCAGCGTTCGCTGAACACGGCGGCTGTGTGGCTGACGTTGAAAGTGGGAGAGAATTACTGGCCGCGCGGCGCCGGTTACCATCAAGCCCGCATCTCAGCGCTCGGCCGCCAGAAAATCGTCGAGCTTGCGCGCGCCATGGGCGTCGTCAACACCCCGCTGAACGACACGGTTTCTCTGCCCCTAGGGGCGGGCGAAGTGAAAGCCATCGACATGGCGGCGGCAAACGCCGTGCTGGCTAACGGCGGCATGAGCGCGACACCGTGGGCCGCAATTGAAATCCGCAATTCGCAGGATCAGGTGATCTACCGCCACGACACAGATGCGCCCGCGCCAACGCGCGTCGTCGACGCCATGCACATCGCGGCGTTGAACAACATGATGAAGGAAGTGGTGAACGCGGGCACGGCGCGCGCGGCGCAATTGCCCGGCATTCAGGCGGCTGGCAAAACCGGCACGACGAACGCCTACAAGGACGCGTGGTTTAACGGCTACACGGGAAATTTTGTCGGCACGGTATGGTTTGGCAACGACGATTCCACGTCCACCCGCAACATGACCGGCGGCTCATTGCCGGCGCGGACGTGGAAGTCTGTGATGGAATATGCCCACAGCGGGATCGAGTTGAAGAACCCTTATGGCGTTCAGTCCGGCCCGGCCCCAGCGCCCGCCGTCGCCTCTGCGGCTGCTGGACGCAGCGAGCTTGGGCCCGCGCTGCGCCCTGCCCTTTTGTCCCGCCGGTCGTTTGAAGCGCTTGGCGGCATCGAGGACATGATGCGCGCCAGCGGAGCCCGGCAGCGCGGCGCGGCAAGCGGGCTCGCGCCAGAACGCAAGTTCGCGGAAGGACTCGGCGCTCCATCGCCCAGTGTGAGGCTCGGATCTTCGCGCCTTCCCTAACACCGCAGCGGAACCTTCGCCGCAACTGCGCGTTTCCGGTTATATGACAAACGACTTCGACGCTCCCGAAAAGCCATCAGCCGATCCGGCCCTGTTCTTCGATTTTGACGGCACGCTCGTTGACATCGCGGCAACGCCCGACGCCGTCTTCGTCAGCTCAGAATTGCGCGACGCGCTGATGCGCTTGCGCGATAAAGTTGACGGGGCATTGGCGCTTGTCAGCGGCCGCAACCTTGCGACGCTCGATGCCCATTTCGCGCCATTGGTGTTCGACGCTGCCGGCTTGCATGGGCTTGAGGTGCGCACGGGCGGGCGGGTATTGGAGCGAGAACCGCCGTCCCATCGTCTGCGCGCCGCAGTTGAAAACTTGCGCGTGTGCGCCGCGCAATGGCCGCAGGCCATCATCGAAGACAAGTCGCAGAGCGTAGCGGTTCATTGGCGCCTGGCGCCTGAATCCGAAACGCAAATTCGCGACCGGCTGGAAGAAGAAATGGTTCAGCTTGGCGAGGACTTCCGCGTGCAGTGGGGCAAATCTGTCGCCGAAATATTGCCGGTCGGTTTTCACAAAGGCGGCGCCATTGACGTGCTGATGGACTTGGCGCCCTTCGCCGGCCGCACGCCCATCGTCTTCGGCGACGATGTGACCGATGAAGACGCCTTCCGCATCGTGAATGCGCGCGGGGGCTACAGTGTGAAAATAGGGCCGGAGAAAACAGCCGCGACTTTTCGCCTTGGCAACGCGCGCCAGGTGCGCGCGCTGATCCTGCAATGGTCTCGCGAACTACCCCGCGATGTAGTGGCGGACCTGAAACTGCGCTGAGGCGCAGCGGCAGAGTCCGGGTCAGGAGACGGTGAGCGCTTCTGGCTGCAAGCAGGTAGAAGCGTCAGCCCAACCTCACTTTTCTTCCGGCAGCACAATCTTGCGCACGCGCTCACGCATTTCCGGCGTCGCCTGCCCCAGAGCTTTCGTCGCAAGATCGCGCGCGACTTCTGGCGGCTGAAAATCCACCAGGCGCTGCGTCTTGGCGCCTTCGGCTATCAGCTGGGGATCGGTGAGCGCCTGGCGAACGCCCTCGCGCAGAACGGCGAGGCGATCGGCAGGCACGCCCGGCGTCGTTACGAGAATGCGGCCAAGGTCGTTGATGCTCATGCGGAACTCGAGCCACCAACGCGCCTCGTCATCAAGCTTCATAGCTTCGAAGATCGTGGGAGTATCGGGGAGAAGCGCAGACCGCTTGGCGCCCATGGCGGCGACCGCGCGCGCCTGTCCGCCCTTCACATACTGGGCGGCGGACGAATCCGAAATGTACATCGCGTCCATCTCGCCGCGCTCCATCGCCAGCGCGATGTCGGCGCTGCCCTTGTAGCCCAGCACGATCTGGCAATTGAGCTTGAGGGCGTGGCATGTGATGCGGGCGCCATCGGCGGGACCATCAGTGGGACCCACGCCGCCCCAGCGCAATTTCGCAGTCTGCGCATCGGCGGGCGTCTTCACCGGCGAATGATTGCCGACAAGCCAAACCCAGGGATAGGCGGCGATGACGCCGAGGTGTTCGAGTTTCGTCAGGTCGTAGCGCACATTCTGCTGATCAAGGAGCTGGCCAAGGGCCGCTGGCGTTCCGTTGACGATCATGAGGCTCAAGCCGTCGGGCTGAGCGGTGGAAATGCGGTTCAGCGCAACCAGGCCGCCGGCGCCAAGCTGATTCTCGACGACGATCGTCGCGTCCAACGCCTTGCCCAGGTAGGGAGCGATCATGCGGGCGTAGGCATCGAAACCGCCGCCAACCCCGACGCCGACGACGAAGCGAACCGTCTTGCCCTTATAAAACGCCGCCCCGTCCTGCGCGATTGCGGGGCCCGCGGCCATGGGGGTTGCGAGCGAGGCGCCTGCGAGCGCCAGCGTCGCGGCGAAGCCGAACCGAACTGCCTTGAGCATTGATTTCTCCCTTGTTGGGCATCTTTTTAGCGCCGACGCGAAAGCATGCAAGCGTTGCGCTTCCACCGCCCCAAACTTTGGTACGGCTCCAACCACTCCCCCGCACTTGCGCCCAACGGCCCGGAGTGCGATTCCTGTAGCGAGGGCCGGACCATGCGGCCGCGCGCGGCGTGACGGATCTTCCAGTTGACCGGATTGCTGAAAACAATCGTCGCGGCCCTCTTTGGCGCCGCGCTTGGACTTGGCGCAACCTGGTACGCACTCGGCGGCGGGGTTTCATTCGGATTCGTAGAGCTTGGCCCTTGGCGCGGCAATCCGCGGGCGGCGTATGCTGATGCTGATCCCTACACCCGCGCAGCGCGCGCGCGCACCGGCCAGTCCCCCCTCAGCCAGGCCGAGGGACTAACCTTTTTCGCCAGTGTTGACGATGACGGCGCAAGACTTGATCCGCGCTGCGCATACACGATCGGCGGCGCCATACCGGCCGCGCGCCTGTGGACACTTTCCTCCCTCGATCGCAACGGCAAACCGATCGCCAACGCCGTAGGGCGCAACGCGATATCCTCCATCGAGATTGTGCGCGATCAGGACGGTCGTTTTGAAATCGCCGTGGCGAGCGAGGCGCGCGCGGGCAATTGGTTGCCGATTGCGCGCAACGAACCGTTTCAACTGATGCTGCGCCTTTACGACGCGACTGGCAGCGCAGCGGCCGGCGTGATGGCGCGGGAGCAGATGCCTGCCATCAGCAAGGGGAGCTGTTCGTGAAGGACCGCGACCTCGTAATGGACTGGTTGCCCTATGTCGTTGGCTCGCTCGTCTTCGCAGCGCTCATTCATCTCGCATCTATTTTCGCGTTGCCTTATTTTTCTTCCGACGACGCATGGTCGCGGTTGTCGCGTGCGATGCAGCCCAACAGCTTCACCCTGCTGGAGCGAGATCCAGCGGGCGAAACGCTTCTGCCATTTGAAGACCCGCGCACTTTCGCCGGGGCATGCGTTTACGATCTGGCGGCCGGCCCGGTGCGCGTGACCGCGGACTTCTCAGGCGAAGGGCTGGTTATCGTGTCGTTTCATGATCGACGCGGCGCCGCATTCTACGGACTGAATGATCGTGGCGGACTGCGCGGCAAGCTCGATGCGCTGATCGTCACCGGCGCACAACTGGAAGCTATCGAGGGCGCAACGCCCGATGACGAAACGGTGCAGGAATTGCGGCTCTTGAGCCCGACGCAAGTCGGCTACGTGATTGCGCGGAGCGTGATCATGGATTCATCTGACGTGGAGGCCGCAAGTCGAAGGCTGGCCTCTCTCACATGCGCGCAGCAACAGACGCCGGACTGAAGGCGGCGCCGGGTTGTTAATCAGGCGCTCTTCGTACTGCGCTGCGGGCGACGGCGACGCGGGCGTCGTGGAGCCTTGATTTCCGCCGCTGCGGCGCGCTCGTAGCGAACGCCGGTAAAGAACAGGATTTGCGCGCCCTCACCCTGCATCGCAGGAACAGCGGGGACGCGCGCTTCAGTGGGGAATTTTAAAATGACTGTCATGTTTTCTTCTCCGGGTTGATCCGAACTGGATCGCCGGCGCGATTCATCAGCGCCATTGAACGGCCTGCTTGGTTAATGGTTCGTCAACGAACGTGAGCTAAGGTGCCACTTCCTACCTATTTTGCTGGCGGCGCCCTGATGAATCCGGTCGATCGACCCCCTACGAAGGCCCCCAACACGCCCATTCGCGCCACGCATGGTCGAAAGCGCATGACAGCCCGGCCTGCTGTCCTGCGGGCGCTGACGGATTTATTCTGCCTGCGGGAAGACCTGCTTGATGAAGATGTCGAACGCTTTCGCGAGCTTGCGCTTCAAATCATTCCTGACGCTGGTCCCTCAACGCGGCTTTATGTCGCCGCGAAACTTGCGCGCCATCCCATGGCTCCGCGCGCAGTGTTGGCGAAGCTAGCCGAGAACGATCCGCCTTGCGCTACTTTGCTGCTCGAACATGCCTGCAATTTTCCGCTGGAAGATCAACTCCAGGCTGCGCTTATCGGCGACCGCGCGTCTGCCGTCGCCTTGGCGAACCGCGCGCAGCTTGCTGCGCCAGTCTCTGAGGCGCTCATCGCTCGCAACGACCCGAACGTAACCCGCGTTCTGGCTGAAAATCCGACAGCCGCAATTACAAACGCCATTGTCGAGTCGGTCAAAAGTGAAGCCAGGCCCGACCGCATCTACGCCGAAAAGCTTCAGGCGAAAGCGCTGCCCGCCTCGTCGCCTTCCGAGGGATTTCTTGCTGCGTCGCAAGCTGAACGCGCGCGCCTCATCATCGCGGCGCGCCGCGCCTCCTTGAGCCGCGCAACCGCTGAAATGACGCGCGACGAGGCCTTGATGGCTGACTTGCTGAACCTTTCAATTGATCGAAAGTGGCCTGAATTCATATCAGCTCTTTCCCATAAAACGGCGCTTCGCGCGGACATCGTGGAGATGCTTCTGAATGACAAGAACGGCGAACCGCTGGCGCTCTTGCTCGCACTCGTCGGCGCCACGCAGGCTGAAGCCATCCGCATTTTCCTGTGCTGCGAAAGTACGATTTCTCATTCATACCAACGTGTGCGCGATCTCTCGCTCATCGTTGCCGAAACGCCGGGCATGGTGGCGGGCGCACTCTTATACGAAATTACGGGCGCGCGCTCTCGCATCTCGACATACCCCGGAATGTCAGAGCGTCGTGCAGAGCCCCTGGCGCAAGGCGTACGCGCGGCCGATTCAAAACCGGCTCAAACCCTGACGAAGCAACCCACAAAAACGAAGGTCATTCTGCGACGGCGCCTTCCATGATCGCTGGTTTGGCGATCCGGCATACGTTTGCAAGCACGATCAGAACAGCGTCTCATAGTGTAGACGACGAATACTCTGAATCAAAGGAAACGGCAGGCCGCGTTTGCTCATGACACGCTAAAAGTCGAGGAAAGATCGGCCCTGCCGGTCCTCAATGTCGACGATCCACAGATCAGAGTCGAACTTGCGTTCGCGCGCAACGATCTGCGCGCTCGCGGCGCCATCGATCCAGTCTTCGTTATGAAGCCGCGCGAACCGTCGCACACCGTCATCGCCCGCCTCGCTTTGAGGCGCAGGGCCAAAGACGGCCATCCGGCCATCAAGACAGTCTAGTACAACGAAAATTGCTCCAGCTTCCGCTGCGCCACGCTTACGCAACGTGCCAAACGCGCCCTCGAGTGCGCAACGGCGCAGGTAAGCTGAAACCCAGAAGTCCGCGCGAAGCCGCGAGACGCTCACGGAATGGGAATCGATGCGCGAGCGGAAAGCGCCTTCACCGTGCGTGGGCCAAGCTCGCCCGTGACTGGCAGCTTGTTATCGCGCTCGAACTTTTGAATGGCGGCGCGGGTGCCGGGCCCCATGAGGCCATCGGCGTCGAGGTTCTGTCCGAGCTTGGACAAAGCGCGCTGCGCTGCAGCAACGCGCTTGATTTCCGCAGTTGAGGGCGCGTTCGTCGAAGCGGTCGTCGTTGGCGCTTGCGACACGCCAGAACGAAGAAATTGCGCGATCGGATCGAAGTCCGGCTGTTTAGCGGCAGGCCTGGGTTGTTCGGCCAATCGCGCGGGCGGAGCGGGCATGATCGACACAGGCGCGGACCGAGGCGCCGAGGAGGGCATTGGCGGCGCGGCGTCGGTCATTTGCGCGGGCGGTGGAAACGCGATGATCCGCGGCGCGGGTTCGCTCCGTTGCGCGCTGACGGGCTGCGCAGGGCGGGCGCCTTGCTCGGCGGGCTTGGCGTCTTGTTTTGCAAACAGCGGCGCGGGGTGCGGCCCATCCTGCATGAACAGCAGATTGGATATGAAGCTCACCACGATAGCGCCGCACGCCAGCGTCACGAGCGTGCGCAGCGGCCTATGGATCATGGCGCGAAGAACCCGCACCAGCGCAGGCGCATCAGCAGCCGACTTTCCATTACGCATTTGCGGGACATGACTGACGCTTGGCTCGATGCGCGCAGTGCGAGACCGCGCGCGCCGCTTAGGCTGCGCATCATCAAGATAGTCGTCGTCATATCCGCGTGCGAGAGCTTCAGGCAATTTGCTTCACTTTGTCTTCGATGGAGAGGTTGCGGAAAGGCCCCTTGGGGATTGTCTCAATCTTCGCGCCGCGCGTGCGCGACTGTCTGGGCAACGAGCTACAGTCGAGCGGAAGCGTAATTGTGACGCGCGTTCCCTCACCGGGTGCGCTTTCAATTTTCATTCCGCCACCGTGCAGACCAACAAGGCCGCGCACGACGGAAAGCCCAAGGCCGGTCCCCTCATAAGGGCGGTCATAGGAATCCTTGGCCTGAAAGAACGGGTCGCCCAGACGGGTAAGGTCGCGCGCCAACACGCCGATGCCGTTGTCCTCGATCTCAAGCGCCACGCCTGTGCCGCTCAGGCGCGAGCGCAGAGTCACCCGGCCGCCGACGCCAGAGAATTTCACAGCGTTCGACACAAGGTTGATGAGGATCTGCTTCACGGCGCGCCGGTCTGCGACGATTTCGGGCATGTTGGCCAACGCTTCGTGACGCAATCCAACACCTGTTTCCTCAGCCTTCAAGCGCACCATATCGAAGCATTGCTCGATCAACGGGACAAGCTCGAACTGGTCAGGCGTAATCTCAAAACTGCCGGCTTCGATCTTTGAAATGTCGAGGATGGAATTCACGACAGACAAGAGATGCTGACCGGACGAGTTGATGATGCCGGCGTATTCGCAACGGCGGGCCACATCGAGCGGCATGACGTTGGAACTCAGAATCTCCGAGAACCCGAGAATGGCGTTCAACGGCGTGCGCAACTCGTGGCTGATGTTGGCGAGGAACCGGTCCTTCGACGCGCCGCTTTGCTCGGCTTGCTCACGGGCCGCCGCCAATTCATCCGCATGCGCTTTCTCTTCGCGCACGTCGCGGAGAATCGCGAACAAACGCGGCTCGCCTTTTGTTTCAATACGACCAACGCGCAGACGCACCTCGCCAAACCACACGGCGTCATCTTCAGTCGCGCCGCCGCGTATGCGGACATCCGCCTCACCCGCTGAACTGGCGAGCGCCGCGTCAGAAACCGTCTTGAGGAAAAGCGGCCGGTCGCCGACATGCACGCGCTCGAACAGGCCGCGGCCTGACAAATCGCGCGCGCTCAGTCCAAATAGCGACGCAGGTTGCTGCGCGCCGCCAAGCACCGCGCCCGTCCGGTCGAGGTGAAGCACAAGATCGGGCAGGACTGCCGACAAGCCATCGAAATCGGCGCGAGTCGTGTCGCCAGAATTTCGGCGCAGCTTCTGCAGCCGGACGAGGCCTGCGCAAACAATGGCGGAATAGCCGACGCCAAGGCAGAGGAAGAGGACAGAGGGGGCGAAAGCAATAGTGTGCCCCGCGCCAAGAAAGGCGCAAACGAATGCCGCCGCCAACGCGGCCACAGCGGCGGCTCCTACGAGCGGAATGCTGCCGGCGATCATGGCTTCCAGCGGCGCAGCCACAAGCAGCGCCCCTGCAATGCCAGCAACGCCGGGCGCCGAGAAGGAGACGGAAAGCACAAAACCAATGAGGCCCGCAACGCCAAGGCCCGCGGCGCCCACGAGATCACCCGTGCGGGAGGCTGCGAGGACGCAGGCCAACGGAATGAGCGCAAAAACCAGGGCGACCGAATCAACGCCCGATGGCGCACCGACAAGGGCAAGATAAAGCGGAGCGCACGTCAGCGCGGCCACGGCCAACGCCAGCTTGCTCGCGATGAACAGGGCATGGCGTTCGCGATCAAGCGGAGCGGACGCGCTATCGTGCGCCATCCCCTTCGCCATTTCCCAAAGACGCAAAAACATCTTCACGCATACACACTCCGGAAGCATCCACGCCGCTTCCCTTGATGCAACTTCGCAGGTGGCTCTTAAACGAACCCTAAGCCCCGGGCGCGCCGCCCCGGGAAACCACCCTGGAGCATGCTTTAAGCTGTCCGGGACCCTGCTTTCGGCCCGCATGGTTTAGAATACCTTGCTGAAATGGTCCTCTCACGCATGCTTAAGGAAAGCTCGACGGCGGCGGACGAATCCAAGGCGTTTTGTTGAACTGACTTTCACGCGGCCATGCGACTTTAGCCCGACCGAAAGCGGAGCTGTTGCATGTCCTTCATTCTCAAGAGCGCGTTTTGCCTGGCGATGGTTTTTCTTCTTCTGCCAGAAGGAGAGGCCAACAGGGTGAAAAGCGAAGTGGCCCGCGCGGTGGCGCAGGACAAGATGGTGCGATCCGCCATGGATCGCACGACCCTTGCGGCTGAGAGGGCCATGAGCGACGCCGAGCGCATGTGCTTGAAAAATAGCGACGAATGCCTGGGCATCGCAAAGCAGATGGTCAAGAACGCAACCGACCGCTTCTGATCAGGCGAGATCTGCGACGGGTCGATAAAAGCTGGCGCCAAGGCGAGGTCTCTTCCATATAGAGGCCGAGACGCTAAAAGCCCGGATCGCCATGACCCCTCGTTCCATAACCCCTCGCTCCATGACCCTGATTTTATGACGATCGACGACATCATCGACGACTTCGCCCTGATTGACGATTGGGAGGAGCGGTATCGCTACGTCATTGAGCTCGGCCGCGCCCTGCCCGAGTTGCCGGAGGCTGCGCGGACGGAAGAAAATCGCGTGCGCGGCTGCGCCAGCCAAGTTTGGCTTGAAACGATTGTTGCTCGCAACGACCGGGGCGAACGCGTCCTCTCGTTTAATGCCGACAGCGACGCCCATATCGTGCGCGGGCTCGTGGCCATCATCCTCACGCTTTACTCGGGCCGCACGGCGCGCGACATTCTCGACACCGATGCGCTGGCCACGTTCGCGAAACTGGGGCTGATCGAGCATCTGACCCCCCAACGCTCCAACGGCGTGCGCTCCATGGTGGAGCGCATTCGCCGCGACGCGACCGCCGCGGCGAACGCCGCCTAGGCGCCGTCGATCATGGGGCGATAATCCTGAGCGCCCCAATGACGCATGCCTTTTGCGCGCGCCGGGCCCTTGATCTGCGCCGCGATGCCGTAGTGACGCGCGAGCGCGCCTAGGGCCAGCGACAGCACCACCTTGCCGGAGCGACGCGGCCAACCGCGCTCGCCCTCGATAGTTTCAAGGCCTTTCAGAAAACCGCACACATCAACGAGCAGACCTGAAAAGTCTGGCCCGGCTGCCGTCAGAGCGATGTTTGCCCGCTGGCGCGCGGCGAGCGCCATGTCCGTGATATCGCCGCCACGGGCGCTGCGGGCGCCGGACGCAACGTGGGCAGACCAGTTCGCAGTGACGCGCGGCAGCATGGCGCCCATGTCGAGATCGCGTCGAAGCCGTTCGCCCGCCTCGAACTCGGCCTCGCCCACCAATTTGCGCCGGGCGAGCCAGGCCAGCGGACTTTCTTCCGCATCGACCAGCGCGCGGACACCCTCGATTGTGCGGGTTTCCAGCGCCACATGCTGCGCCAGAAAACGCGTCTCTTGGGAAGGCGCCCGCTGACGCGCAAGGGATGCGCGACCTTCGGCCGTGACATGAAGGCGGCTGCGGCCTGAGGCCACCGCCGCTGTCCAGCAGGCGAGGTTTCGCATCGCCAGTTCATCGGCGGCGGCCAGCGTAGCGCGGCCCGACGGCGCCGAAACGCCCTTACGCGGGGCGGCGACGATGACGCCTTCGCGGATTTCATCGCGCATGGCGTAGGCGCCCTCGCAGGACAGAGCTTCGAGCAGGCGTTGGGCGGGCCGGCTGAGGGTTTGGTCCGCGCCGCTCATCTGACGCACTCCGCCATTTCATGCGAGATTTGCTTGCACCACAGGCGCAAGGCGCGCTCCAGTCCGTCGAGCACGCGATCCCATTGGGCCAAGTCGCGGCTGTCCTCAGTGAGCGCGCAAGCCCGGCGCGCCGCCGCGCGATGACGCGCTAGTCCGGCCGAAGCGCCCGTCAGCGACAAGCCCAGCCCCACATGGGCAAGATGCAAACCCAGCCGCCACCCCCGCGCATAACGGCGGGCGCGATTGCGGCCCTGCAACGCCGCCTGCGGAATACGCCACACCGCTGCGGCGAGCGAAAACGCAAACTCCAAAGCCCAGGCCGGCGTCGTCGCCGGCGCCCCTTCCCGATGGCCTATTTTCTCTGCTTGATTCATTGAACTCATCCTCCACACGCAACCCGGCCTCCACCGCGAAACGGAAGCTAGGATGAAATGCGGATGCTTGCAAGAATTTTTTCCTATTGCGTCGCCTGCTGATTTGGCGACGTGTTCTTCTACTGCGCCCGCCTGTCCCAAGCTCCATCACAATACGGCGTCTGTTTTCAGGAGCCGAAATTGGGTCAACATTCCCAATTATATACTTGACACCACAAAGGCGGAATGTAGGATGCCTGAGCGTGACAGGCCGGAAGCTGACGATATAACTCAGGAGATGATTAGCCGAGGGGTTGAGGCGTGGGAGGTTTTTGCGGATTCGCCACCAGTGATTCTGGTAGAGCAGGTTTTGCGTAAAGCCCTTGTTCGAGGACAGCCCAAGTCTCCGATCTGCGAAGAGCCAAAAGCTTATCTGGCGGCGCCACTAGGAATTGACCACGGATAAGCAGAGTTCCTGCCACCTCGCATTCCATACAAACTTGCCGCACGGCCCCCGTCGATATTGGCATGGTTCTGGGTTTTGCCCTCTGCCTGTCAGGCATGTGGCGTAGTATCTCTGCCCCTGTCTCTGAATCCGTTTCCGGGAAGCCGTGTACGATGCTGTTGCGGTTTATCCTGCATCTGTCCACATAAGCAGAGGTGTGTTTCAGGCAGGCGTGAACTTCAGGGGCAAAGTGCCGCTCCGAGTATTCTTGTATAAGGGTCAGGATGCTGGTTACCCCGATATGGCGTAGCACGATTGATTTTGTTTTGAACTCCAGCCTCAGAGTCTCGGCGCCTAGTGAATGGACGAAGTGCTCTACGTTGTTCCATTGATGGCAAAGGTACCCTACTGCGGCGTAGTAGCTAGTCGCAGACTCGTGAAATGCTCCGTCCCAGGTGTTAGACATGGTGCCCCCTTCAAAGAAAACAGAGCCGCAAGAGTACAGCGACGAAGAGGCGCGTGAGCGATTCGAGCAAGCCCTAAAGGGCGCGCTCAAGACGCCGCATAAGCCGCATAAAGAAAAGTCCAAGCCGAAAGCGAATCAATCGACTTCTGAGGATGCGCCTGAACCCGCTAGGAAAATCAAAGGCGTTTGACACGCCTGTGCATAGTGGGGATTGTGATTTTGCCCTTGAGGCAAAAAAGTGGACCACGGCGCTAACCGTGGTCCGAGTTGGCTAGTTACTCAGTCACCTCCGGGGCATGCCTCGGCAGTGACATCGGACGTTTTCCCATCGGCCGAACCGGAAGCGGGTATAGTCGCAGACGGAAACCGGCTGGTTTAGTGGGCACGAGATTGGTCGCATGTGGTTTGCTTTCGCGGGATGATGGTTCCCGTGAACCCGGAGCGCACAACACGCCCCGCGCGGCTCAGGGCGAGTTCGTGTCGTTCCGGGTGCGAATCACAAGCGGTCAAGTACCAGCTAGAACCGTCAGGCGCCTCGGCAGGAGAGTCGAGTCCCTTTTTAGCAAACTAGCGGTCTATTCACCGAAACCAACGCCGCTTAATCTTCTTTCCGGGCGGCTTCCAGTTCTTCCGCCGCCAGCGCAGAAACCGCGCCGCAGCCTGTTTGAAGTTCGGCTTAGTGAGTTCCTTGATACGTGAGCCGCTTGCCGTTGATGCCGCGAATAGCTTCAAGAGTGCGGTCCATATCATTATAGCCAAGCTTCACGCGATGGTTGTACCGGAAGTCATACTCCGCAAGGTAGCGGTGCAGGTGCTTCTCTTTGCAGTGCTGATAGACGCCGCGCATCCCGCGCTTGAAGATTGAGAAATAGCCTTCAACCGAGTTCGTGTTTACGTCGCCACGGGCATATTCCTTTACGGAGTGCTTGACCGTCTCGTGGCTGGAAAACTCGATCCCGACCTTGATATAAAGGCGGCTCTCGTCGGTCATGAGGCGGGTTTCGCGGGCGATGTTATCGCGCACGATGCCAGCGACGTTGTGAGCGTCGGCCACGCCGGGATGGAATGAACGGACCCGGCCGCCGCGCTCGACAAGGGAAATGATAGCGCGCTTGTCCCGCGGGCCAGAACTTCTGGTGTAAGGACGGCCACGGCGCTGTGCGGAAACGTGAGGTTCCTCGGTCTTGCCGAAATAGGTTTCGTCGGCTTCTACGATTTCGCCCTCTCCACCCATGGGAGGCACAAGGCCACCCTCGCGCATAGCTTCGCGGATGCGGTGGGCCATGAACCAAGCGGTTTTATAGGTGACGCCAAGCGTGCGGTGGATCTGGTGGGCCGAAACGCCCTTCTTGCTGCTGCACATCATATAGAAAGCGGTCAGCCACTTATGCAGCGCGACCTTGCTGGACTCCATGACGGTTCCGGTGGTCGCGGTGAAGTCCTTACGGCACTCAGGATTGCCGCAACGGAAACGGCCCTCGCGCTTCGTCGGATACCGGCGCTGCGTCTCTCCACAATGATTGCAGACCGGACCGTTGGGCCAGCGCAGGCCCTCGATCATTTTGCGGGCGGCTTCGTCGTTGTGGAAATGGGCGGCGTCGAGGGTGGACATGGGGAACTCCTATGCCCTGACCATAGGATTACAATCTTGTGGTGTCAAGTATATAATTGGGTCAACATTCCTACATTCAAGACATGCGGAACCGGGCGCGACGGGCTGTTGAGGCTGATGTCGCCAAAGGGGCGGCGCTTTATGAGCGGGCGAAAAATCTTGTTCGCGTTCTGCCGCTGATGGCCGGACACTGCGATGGACCGGAACCTGACACCACACGGCTGATCGTGCGCCGACTGGCGCAGGCGTTGCGGCGCGAGCGCCGGTTGGGGCGCGCGGGGCATTGGACTTACGATCTCAATCGCCACATCGCGCTAACGCAGGCCTGGAAAGCGGAGAGCGAGGCGCTGCGATCCGCGCCCCGCGTGCGCCATTGAAGCCAGCGCCGCAACGAAAAAGGCCGCCTCCCGGCGGCCTTGAATGATGCACAACAGGCTGGCGCCTAGCGCGCGGCCTTCTTGCGGGTTTGCCCCAGGCCCATTTCCTTGGCCAGCGCGGAGCGGGCCTTGGCGTAATTGGGCGCAACCATCGGATAATCGGGCGGCAGGCTCCATTTCTCGCGATATTGCTCGGGCGTCATGTTGTACTGCGTGCGCAGGTGGCGCTTCAGCGATTTGAATTTCTTGCCGTCTTCCAGACAGATAATGAAATCGTCGTGGACGGATTTGCGCGCGTTGACCGCAGGCTTGGGCGCCTCGGGCGCGGGGGCGGCGGGCGCGGCCTGAATGCCAACAAGAGCGCGGTGGACATCGCGGATCAGCGTCGGAAGATCGGCTGGGGCCACGGTGTTGTTGCTCACATAGGCGGACACGATGTCTGCGGCGAGTTCGATGTATTCTGAATTCTGCTCGGTCATGACGGGGGGCCTGATCATTTACGGAATGCTTGATTATGTTTGGCAGGCCAAGTCAAATGGCGGCCCTGCGCAAGTCAAACCCGGCGCGTGGGTATGTATAATGTATTTATAGACGGCAACAAGTGGCGAAGCTTGTGTTTTCGCTTCTTTTTCGTCGCATCCACGCTTTGGGCCGCTTGCCCGCGCTCTGACGCCCTATTACCTCTGCCCTGCCTCTCAAGAAGTTGCGCCGGATCAAATCGATGACAGAAACAAAGCCCCGGCGCCTCTCGGGCGCCCGCACAAAGCCCGAGGCGCCGAAGACGCGTAAGAAAACCTCGGCAAACGAGCCGGCTGGTCCAAACGCAGCGCCGCAAAACTCGGCGCCAGACGTTCCCGTGCCCGCACGACGAAAGCGGGAGGAGCGCGTTTTCCATGGTGAGCGTATCGTGGACGAATACGCTTGGCTGCGCGCCGCCAACTGGCAGGAAGTGCTGCGCAAGCCCTCTGCGCTGCCGCGCGATGTGCGCGCCTATCTGACGCGCGAAAACAACTACGCGGAAGCCGTGCTAAAGCCCGCGGCCGATCTGCGCCGCACGCTGCTAAAGGAGATGCGCGCACGCATCAAGGAAGACGATTCCGACCCGCCGACGAATGACGGCCCGTTCGCCTATTACAGCCGCTACCGCAAGGGCGACGAGCATCCGCTGATCTGCCGCAAGCGAACCGACTCAGGCCGCGAAACGGTGATGCTCGATTGCGAAAAACTGGCGGACAAGGAAGCGTTCTTCGATCTGGAAACAGCGGCCCATGCGCCATGCCACAAGCTGCTGGCCTGGAGCGTCGATGTGAAGGGCTCCGAATACTACACGATCCGCGTGCGCGATCTCGAAGGCGAGCGCGATCTTGCCGACGCGACAATCGATACCGACGGCGAAATCGTGTGGGGCGCGGATTCGACCTGCTATCATTATGTGCGCGTGGACGAGAACCACCGCTCCTGCCAGATCTTCCGCCACACGCTCGGCGCCAAACCCGCAGAAGACGAACTTCTTTTCGAAGAGCTGGATCCGCGCTGGTTTCTGCGCGTGGGGCAAACACAATCGGGACGATTTGGGATCATCGAAATCGAAGATCATGAAACGTCGGAGACCTATATTTTCGATCTCCACGACAATGATTCCAAACCCCGCCTTGTCGAGCGGCGCCATCCCCGCATGCAGTACGAGGTGGAGCATCATGGCGACCGGTTGTTCATTCTCACGAACGCCGATGGCGCAGAGGATTTCAAGATTGTTGAAACGCCGCTGGCCACGCCCGGCAAGGCGCATTGGAAAGATGTCACGCCCCATCGCAAGGGGTGCATGATCACGGGGTTCGGGGTGTTCGCGCGTCATCTCGTTCGCACCGAGCTTGAGGACGGCCTGCCGCGCATCGTGGTGCGTGAAATCGAAAGCGGCGAAGAGCACATCATCGCGTTTGATGAAGCCGCTTACGATCTCGACATTGAGGAAGTGCTCGAGTTCGACACCAACATGATGCGCTTTGGATTTTCATCGCTGAAAACGCCGGGCGAAGTGTGGGACTATGACATGGCGACTCGCGAGCGGCGTCTTGTAAAACGCCAGACGATCCCCTCGGGTCACAATCCGGCTGATTACGTGACCCGCCGCATGTTCGCGCCTTCGCACGACGGCGCTCTCGTGCCCGTGTCCATTCTTCACCACAAGGACACGCCCATCGACGGGACGGCGCCAATGCTGCTGGAAGGCTACGGCGCCTACGGTTACGCGTTCGAAGCGCACTTTTCTTCGGCGCGCTTCTCGCTGGTGGACCGTGGTTTTGTCTACGCTATCGCGCATATTCGCGGCGGCACGGACAAGGGCTGGAACTGGTACATCGACGGCAAGCTCGAAAAAAAGCCGAACTCCTTTCACGATTTCATCGCCTGCGCGCGCGCGCTGGCGGCGCAAAAATATACGTGCGAAGGCCGCATCGTTGCGCTCGGCGGTTCAGCCGGCGGCATGCTGATGGGCGCCGTCGCCAATATGGCGCCGGAGTTGTTTGCGGGAATTATCGCTGACGTGCCATTCGTAGACGTGCTCAACACGATGCTTGACGATACGCTGCCGCTGACGCCGCCCGAATGGCTTGAATGGGGAAATCCGATCAAGGACCCGGAGGCGTTTGCGCGCATTCTGTCTTACTCGCCCTATGACAACGTGCGGGCGCAAACCTATCCGGCGATCTTGATCGAGGCGGGGCTTACCGATCCGCGCGTCACCTATTGGGAGCCCGCCAAATGGGCCGCGCGGTTGCGCGCAACAATGACGGACGGCGGGCCGATTCTGCTGCGCACCAACATGAAGGCGGGCCACGGCGGGGCAACGGGCCGTTTTGACCGCTTGAAGGAAATCGCAGTGGAATACGCTTTCGCGATCTGGGCGGCCAAGGCCAGCCAGACGCCGTACCCAGGGACGCCAGCCTCCACGGAGATCACATGAGCGTGCTTATGCAATGCGAGCGCGCGCAGGCGCTCGTGATCGACATACAGGAAAAACTTCTGCCCGCGATGAGCGAGGCGCAAGAGGCGCTGGGCAACAGTGTACGGCTTGTTCAGGCGGCGGCGCGGCTATCGTTGCCTGTCACGGTGTCGCAGCAATATCCCCGTGGCATCGGCGCG
This sequence comes from Beijerinckiaceae bacterium, assembly GCA_030684835.1. Classification (GTDB taxonomy): domain Bacteria; phylum Pseudomonadota; class Alphaproteobacteria; order Rhizobiales; family Beijerinckiaceae; genus Terripilifer. Next base: position 54,645 of record JAUXWZ010000109.1, on the reverse strand, counting down.
ACTGTCGAAGACCTGCGCCGGCATCTGCCGAACGACTGCGTCACGCTCGATAAAATGGCATTCTCCTGCATGCGCGACGACGCGTTGCGGCAGCGGATCGAACAATTGGCGGCGGATGGCCGCGATCAGGTGGTCGTGTGGGGGATCGAGACGCATGTATGCGTCTTGCAGACTGCTCTCGAAGTCGTTGCTGCGGGCCTGCGATGCTTTGTCGTCGCGGACGCGACCGCCTCGCGCACGCCCGCTTCGAAAGAGCTGGCGCTCAGCCGCATGCAAGCGGGTGGCGTGAATGTGGTGACAACGGAGATGGCGATTTTCGAATGGCTCGCCATGGCGGGGACGCCGGACTTCAAGGCCCTCCTGCCGCTGGTGAAGTGAGGGGCTCTAACGCCCCTTAGCTCTTCTTCTCCAGAAAAACCCGCAATTCATCGAGCGATGCAAAACGGAAGCGCCCCGATGTTGAATCGGCGTCGATCGAGCCGTCCTCATAGAGCGTGTAGCTCACGCCCTGCGACTCGTATTTGCGCGTGATCTTGGGCAAATCGGCGAGTGGCGGCGGTTCCGGGATTCGCTTTGCCGGTGGCGTCAGCTGAAAATCATCGGATTTAGCAACCGGCAGGCGGACAGGCTCAGGCGGCGGCTTTACTTCCGGGGCGGGCTCCGGATCAGCCTCGGGCGTCGCTGGCTTGGCGGCCTCAACAGCTGGCGCTATCGCCTCCGTCTCTCCATTCTCAGCTTTTTTTACGGCGTCGTCCGTCTTGGCTTCGACAGCGGGCGCTTGCGACGACGCCGCGGCAGGCGTCTCTTCGTTTTTCTTGTGCTCGGCGATCCTTGCAGGCGCATCCTTGACGGATGACGCACGCGGCGTGGGCGCCGCGGGCGATGTCACAGGCTTGAGGGACGCAAGATCTCCAGGTGAGGCGCCTTCCAGGGCCTGCTCAAGCCAGCCAACCTTACGCGGCGCGCTCGCCTCCCGAGGCGCTGGCACGGGAGCTTCGCTGACGGGCTGAGCCTGCGGCGCCGGAGACTTTTCTGCTGAATCCTGCTGCGGGCGGGGCGGTGGCGGAGGGGGGGCCAATCCGGGATGGATGGCCCGCACACGCGCTGCGGGCGGGGGCGGCACAGGTCTCCCAACTGGCGCGGGCGGCGCCGGGCGCTGCAAACTCGGGCGCCCCGGCGGGTTTGGAGCTGGCCTCATAGCCTGTGGCGGCGCGCCGTCGGCTTGCGGAGCCGAAGCGCCCGCGGCAGATGCAGCAGGCGCCGCGTCAACGCTCTGAGCCGACGCTGAATTATCTTCCACCGTCGTGGGGCGGATGGGCGTTTCAACCCTCGGTCTCGAGGCGGAGTGAACGGGAGCGGATGGCGTCTCTTCGGCCGCGACCGGCTGCGGCGCGGGGGGCATGAAAGCATGCTGAACGGGAACCGGCGGGGGCGATGAGACAAGCTCCAACCTGAGTTGCGACTTGTCTTCAGGCTCCGCTGACGCAGTTGGCTCAGCGTGCTTATTAGCTGCGCTCGCGACCGTGACGTGCTGCGGAGTTGCGGGATCGGGACGCGCACCGGCGTTCCTTGCGTCGCGCATTTCCTGGGCAAGGCGGTTGACGGAACCCAGGAGGGCCGTAAGGGCCAAAATCAGAAAGCCTGTGGAAAATACTACAGAGCCGGCAATGACGGCGCTCCATCCCCGCTCAACCTGCACAATAAGCGAACCAGTGAACGCCCAATAGCCGCCCGCTGCGACCATCAGCAGCCCAAGCGCTGCGAGTAACCACTTCATCCGCAGATCAATCCTCACCACGTCGATTTTCGACGCTTCCTCATTGTATTGCGACGCATAAGACCACGGATGAGCACAATAGGAAACACCACTCAATCGCCAAGCCAGCGTCGTCAGGATTGATTCGCGCCGGGAACGAAAGTATCCCTCTTGTCCCGGCGCCGCGAGGCAAGGCCTTCTGAGCGAGGCCGCGGCGGCGTCAGTTGAACATTGAAAGGCGCACTGATGAGCTTCACGCTTCCCGATCTGCCCTACGCCTATGACTCGCTGCAGCCCTACATGTCGAAGGAGACGCTCGAGTATCACCACGACAAGCATCACATGGCTTACGTGACCAACGGCAACAATCTGCTGAAGGGCACGGAATGGGAAGGCAAGTCGCTGGAAGAAATTGTGAAAGGCTCGTTCGGCAAGAACGCGGGCCTCTTCAACAACGCTGGCCAGCATTACAACCACATGCACTTCTGGAACTGGATGAAGCCCGACGGCGGCGGCAAGATTCCCGGCGCGCTTGAGAAGGCGATCATCGACGGCTGCGGCTCGATCGACAAGATGAAGGAAGACTTCATCCAGGCGGGCGTCACGCAGTTCGGTTCGGGCTGGTGCTGGCTCGCCGTGCAGAATGGCAAGGTCGTCATCACCAAGACCGCCAACGGCGAAAGCCCGCTCGTGCATGGCGCAACGCCGATCCTGGGCTGCGACGTGTGGGAACATTCGTATTACATCGACTACCGCAACCGCCGTCCCGACTACGTGAAGGCCTTCATCGAGAACATGGTGAACTGGGAATACGTCGCGGAGATGTACGACGCGGCGTCCAAGTAAGAAGCGGTTAAGCTACAAACATGCAAATGGCCGGGGAAACCCGGCCATTTTTGTAAGCTGCGCGCGAGTTCGCCGGCTCAGCGAGAAGAGCGGGCCCTGTTTTCTGGGACGATACGCGGTTCGATCACGAACAACTCCGGATTCTGCGGATCGACCGTCACGCGAACCCAGTGTGATTCCGGGTCGCCGAACACTTCAAGGCGCGTGAAATTTTCAAAGAAACGATTCGTCCTCTTGTTGAGCAACGGCCTGTTGACATGAAATATGTGCGTATCGCCGTGAATGAACAGAGTCGGCTTATCGTAGGTTTGCATCTCCGCTTCCAAGGCAGCCAGCAATGCGTCGAAACCGCTGGGCGGAAGCTGCTTGGGCGGGCTGACCCCCGGGAACAGGCGGAAATATCGATCGATCAAAGATGGTGTCCATTTTGTCTCGAAGCCGGGGTTCGCCTGTGTGACCAGCACGAGTCCAACACTGTTGTCTCGTTTTGCGTCCGAAAACGCCTGGCGCATCCAGGTAATGTTGGCGTTCGTCCGTTCCTCCGCCTCGACGTCCATCTCGGGCGTGCGACCCTTGTTGTCATTGCTGCCGACGATATGCATGGATGCGAAAGTGACGTTGCTCACCTTCCATGCAAGGTTTTCCCGAAACTTCGCAAACGCGCCCGATTGATGGGTCACGTTAAGTGATCGTTGGCCCAACGTTCTATCCGCGGGAAAAAAGGTTTTGCGGATAGCGGCGAGGCGTTCGAGCGGATCCATCTTCGGATCGCTTTTTAGGAGGTGGCAATCGGTCCAGTCGTTGTCGCCAGGCGTCAGAATGAATGGATGTGCGGAAGTCTGGAACTGCCCCAGGACGCGTTCGTAATGCGCATCGGTGCAGGGCATCGAGATGGGATCCGGGGTTCGCATATAGGGTCGCGGATCAGCCTCGAAATCGCCGACGTGAATAACGAAGGCAAGTTTCTCCCGGTTCATCGCGTTGATCATGCGCGACAATTCTTCCTCCGCGATTTTGGAATAGCCGGTGTCGCCAATGGCGCCGAATTGAAACGTCTGCGCGAGAACGCTCGATGGCGCTGCGGCAAAGCCGACGAGCACAGTAAGCGCCGCAGCCATCTTTGAAACTTTCATAGGCCCCCTCCCCTCGAAATTGCCCTGACCGAGGCCACCAGCCTTAATCGGGCGTGCTCCAGCTTTTCGTCTAGTATACGGCGCTCGGGAGTTAATCGCAACTAGCGATGTAAATTATACTAAATGAGGGATTCCATTGCGCATCCGGACGACCCATCAATGACCTGTGGCCGCTATCAACAAGCAAAAATGGCGCTTTTACTCTAGAAAATGCAGCGGCGACCTTGCCATCGCCCGGCATTACGCGACGCCTTCCATCTTCAGCTCAATCGACGCCGGATGAAAAAACAGGATCGCTCATCTGCCGCGAACTTTTAGAGCGTCGTGCAAAGCATCGGCCACATCGCGCGAAACCCAGATAGAATGGTCTATTTTGCCTGAGAAAATACTGATGAAAGGATTTCGGGTGGGTAGCCTTTCTACTAACGAGGGCCTGCGATCCGTAGCGTCAGAATCCGCAAAAACCACTCGGACAGCCGCCAAATAATCCACGAATTCTGCGCTTCTTATGCTTGGAAGCCAATGCTCGGACGAAATGACCATTTTTTCGAAGACGCCCTCAGCAGCTGACCTGTTTATAACTTTTTTGGGATCAGCCCAACCAAGCGGATAGGATTCACCAATCACGCTTTGGAAAACGGTGTGATTTACGTGGTAAAGCAGGTAGTCCCCACTCTTTCCAAAAGGAAGGATCGTAAAAAATGGGCCATCCATTATCGTTATGCCAATAGGAGAGACTTTTTGCCTCCAACGAACAATCGGCACCACTGTCAGCTCATATTGAAACTGCTTTTTCGGCAGTCCCAGAGAAGTGTTAAAGGCGTTGAAATTTGCATAGGTGCAGTTAACGATGGCGCGAGCAGATAGCTTCTTCGTGTCCACGCAAACGTCAAAACCAAAATCCGTCTCTTCAACTTTAGAAACTTTGTTATGACACATCATCTCAACATTATTGAGGGTAAGATCACGAAGGACACGTTCACTGAGCAGCTTGGAATCGTACACAACTTCCTCGGTGAGAATCCCTCCGTCAACATTTTTGATCGCCTCGCCAAACTCCTGCAACCGAAGCTCGTTGAAGGGCAATCCGGCATTATCGCAAAACGTCGAATACTCCGCCAATCCTACCTTGGAATTTTCCGAGCTGATAAAATAGGCGTTGTCGAAGCCGCTCAGAATACATTCGGGATAAGCCCTTCGAAACTCATCGAAACCCCTTTGGCATTGCTTTGCAGTCTCTACATCTCGCGGATAGTGATAGCCTAGATGAAGTCTATTTTGGTTATTTAATGTAGCGCCCTTCATGAGATCAGCGTTTTGTTCAAGAAGCTTGACGCTCAAACCTCGCTTGGCCAACTCAATGGCAGACAAACAACCAAAAATTCCTCCCCCTACGACAATGACGTCGACCTCGGGCTTACTAGACATACCTGCCCCCGTTTATATCGATAACCTGCCCATTTAGCTGACCCCAGTGCGGCTGACAGAGATCATAACAAACGCGCACAAAATCTGACAATTGGATCAGCGTCCCGGTGGGTGTCTGCTTTAAATGATTGGCGATAATCTCTGGACTGAATGTCTTTTGCATACTTGTCCCATCAATGAGAGCGGGAGAAATGCAATTGTAACGGACACCATTCCTGCTCTTTTTTGCTAACGATTTTGTCAACCCAATCAAAGCCGATTTTGACGCCGCATAAGCCTCATCAAAACTACCCGCAGAACCCGCTATGGAACCAACAAACAAGACACTGCTGTTCGTATTCAGCTTATCGGCCAGCCTTATCAAAAACCGCATCGGCGTCATTACATTTGCCTGGAACACTTGGTCTAAATCACTGTCGGAATAATCGACCAGCGACTTTCCCGGAAGAAAGCCCGTGCAAAAAATAACAGCGTCCAGTTTTTCACATTTATCCAACAGCTCCTTGACCTGACCGTCGTTATCGAAGTTTACATCGTAAACGTCTGCGTCATCTGGCGATTTGGAGCGGGTTGTGCCGATAACCTTGTGACCCTCGGCCTTAAAGAAATTGAAAATAGCCCGACCGATAGATGAATTTACCCCTACGACAAGGCAGTTCATTCGCGTGGCGTTCATTTTCATCCTACCTTCGCTATCGCAGCCTTCATCATTCCAGGCGCAACGCCAGAGACTGCAACGACGCTATTTCCTTTAGCGCGCTCGCTCTTTGGAGCTTGTTTGCAGTTGCGACCTGCTCTTGGTTCGCTTTTATCGCAGCTTTGGATTCGACGCTTTCTTTGTCAAGAATCGCCGCTCCAGGTCTGACTTCCAGTCCACATACCCAACCGCGCCCCGGCCTTCTCCATCGCCGCAGCAAACCCGTCCGACAACAAAAACGCCAGCTCCTGCTCGCGCGTTGTCGTCACCGGATCGAGGCTTTTCAGTTCCTCGTCGACGTGGCCGGGATGGCACATGACCAGATGGCGCGCGCCAGGCTGCGCAAGGTAGCGCGCGAAGTCTGCGCCGTAGTCGCGCGCAGCATCGAAGGCGGAGAACCCTGAAAAGCCTTCGTTCACCTCAAAGCCCCGGGCGCGCGCTTCTTTCGCGAAGCCGCGGCCAAACCACGCGAGCGCGAGGGCCTTTTTTGCCTCCACGCCGCGCCTTAGAATTCGATCCGGCCGGTCGGCGCTGTCGCGCAGCCACACCTTGCCCGCGTAGCCCCGGCGCTGCGCCTCATCCAGCAGAAGTCCGCGCACGGGCTCCAGGACATGCACATGCTGGTGGCCGTCGATGAAGTCGGGCGCGCGGCCCATCGCTTCCTCGAAGGCGTCGAGCTGCGCGCGGATTTCAGCGGTCACGTCAACCAGCGCCTCGCGCGGCAATCTCCCCCGCAGGAAGGTCGCGAGCTGCGGAAAACTGCCCGAGGACGCGAGCGCGGCTGCGCCTGTGAGCGGCTTGCCCATTGTCAGGTTGAGATGCACGCCAAACAACGCGTCCTGCGGCCGCCCCCTGCCCTGCAGCGCGTGAAGATCGCGGGCGGCGGGTTTCCAGTTCGGCTGGTTGGTCATGGCGCCGGTTGCGTTCAGCCGGCCAGCGGCGAGCGCCTCGAGGATTCCGGCGCTCACCGCAGGGGAAAGGCCATAATCATCGGCGCAGAGTATGAGGGGAAAGCTTTGCAAGGCGGCTCGCGTGGCTGATGGGGCTCAAACTACCCTCTACCATGGCGTGGTAAACTGGTCTGTTGCATGGCGGCTTGCAAGCGGGACAATGTTCGGCATAGGTCAGACCCTCGCTCGACGCACGCGCCCTGGAAGCTTGATCGATGACACAGCCCCCACAGCCCGCCCCGGCGCCCGCCGGGACACTGACGCCAGAGCGGCGGCCGGAATTGTCCATTGTCATTCCGATGTTCAACGAAGCGGATAACCTCACGCTTCTCGTTGAAAAACTCACTCCCGTGCTGGAGCGCGCGTCGGATTCGTTTGAAGTGGTGTTTGTCGACGACGGGTCACGCGACGGCACGCTTGAGGGCCTGCGCCGCGCGCACGCGCTTGATCCCCGTTTTCGCGCCATTTCCTTCAGCCGCAATTTCGGCAAGGAGATCGCTATCGCAGCGGGGCTGGACCATACGCGCGGCGACGCCGTCGTCATCATGGACGCCGATCTGCAGCATCCGCCGGAGATGATCGAAACCTTTATGGCGCGCTGGCGCGAGGGTTTTGAGAACATCTATGGCCAGCGGGTTGACCGCACAGCGGATTCGCCACTGCGCCGCATCCTCACGATGCGTTTCTACGAGCTATTCTCCAATTTCGGCGAAATGACCCTGCCGCCCGGCGCTGGCGATTTCCGGCTGCTGGACCGCAGGGCCGTCGACGCGTTGCGCGCCATGCCGGAGCGTGCGCGCTTTTCCAAGGGTCTTTACGCATGGATCGGCTTTCGCTCGATCGGCGTGCCTTTTGAAGTGCAGACGCGCGCATTTGGCGAATCCAAGTTCAGCTATCGCACGCTGACGCGCTTTGCGCTGGACGGCCTGATGTCGTTTTCGACGCTGCCACTGAAAGTGTGGACCTATGTTGGCACACTCATCTCCATCGGCGCGCTGGCGACGGCCGCGTACTTCATCTTCACCACCATCACCTATGGCGCGGACGTGCCGGGCTACGCCTCACTGATCGTTTCGATCATGTTCTTTGCGGGCGTGCAGTTGATGTCGCTGGGCATCCTTGGCGAATACATTGGCCGCATTTTTGCGGAGGTGAAGCGCAGGCCGCTCTATCTGGTGGGCGAACGCATCGGCGTTGAAGGCGGCGACTCGCCCATGCCGCCGCAGCGGCCGGGGAGCTTTGAGGTTTGAGTCTCGGGCGCATGAGTCTTGGCCGAAGCCTGGCCTCGGTTGGCGGCTTCACGCTTCTGTCACGCCTCACGGGGTTTGTCCGTGATGTCGTGATGGGGGCGATTCTGGGCGCGGGCATGCTGGCCGACGCATTCACCATCGCGTTCCGGCTGCCAAATCATTTCCGAGCGATCTTCGGCGAAGGCGCGTTCAACGCGGCCTACGTGCCGTCTTATTCGCGCGTTCTTGAACAAGAAGGCCCCGGCGCGGCCAAGCACTTCTCGGCGCAGATTTTCACGCTGCTGCTGGCGTCTCAGATCGCGCTACTGGCGGTTGCGCTCATTTTTACGCGCGAGATCTTGCTGCTGCTTGCGCCCGGCCTCAGCGACGACCCGGAAAAGATGGCCCATGCGCTGACGATGACGCGCATCACGTTTCCATATCTTCTGTGCGTGACGCTCGTCACGCTTTTGTCTGGCACGATGAATGCGCACGGGCGCTTTGCCGCCGCCGCCTTCGCGCCCGTGCTGCTCAATATGTCGATCATTGCGTGCCTTACCGTATGGTTTCTGTTTCCCAACGCGGGCGTCGCAGCCGCTACAGGCGTTCTGTTTGCAGGCGTTCTTGAACTGGCGCTGATGGTTGAGGCGGCGCGGCGCGCGGGTGTTTTTGCATGGTTTGCCCGGCCGGGCTGGACTGCCGACGTCAAGCAATTCTTCAAAGCGTTTGTGCCCGCCGTCATCGGTTCCGCCGGCGTGCAGATCGCGCTCTTCGCCGACACGATCATCGGCTCACTTTTGCCCACCGGCGGACTTGCCTCAATCTATTACGCCGATCGCATTTATCAGCTCCCCATCGGCGTCATCGGAATCGCAGCGGGCACTGTGCTATTGCCAGAAATGAGCCGGCGCTTTTCGGCGGGCGACACCGCTGGCGCGCTTGAGGCGCAAAACCGCACGATGGCGCTGACCATCGCGTTGTCCGCGCCGTTCTTTGTCGCATTCCTCACCATCTCCGACATGATCATGGCGGGCGTCTTCCAGCGCGGCGCGTTCGATGCGCAGGCTGCGGCGCGCTCGGCGGCAGTGCTCAGCGCATATGGTTCGGGACTCCTCGCCGTTGTGCTCATTCGCTCAGCTGTCGCAAGTTTTCAGGCGCGCGGCGACACCACCACGCCGATGATCATTTCGCTGGGCGCTGTGGCGTTCAACGTCGCTCTCAAAATCGTGTTGTTTCAGCCGCTGGGCGCTGCGGGCCTAGCCACCGCCACCGCCGTCGGCGCCGGGATCAATTTCGTGCTGCTGTGCGTGTTCGCCATGCGGCGCGGCGACATGAAGCCGAGCCCTCTGTTGAAGAAGACAATCATCGCCGCGACGGTAGCGGGCGCAATCCTTGCGATCATTGCCGTGTTTGGCCGTGGGGCGGCAATTGCCTTGGGCGCCATGCTGACTGACAATTTTGCGAAGGAAGTCGCTCTTATCGCGCTCGCGGGTGCTGGCGGGCTCGTTTACTTCAGCGTTCTGTTTGCGATGCTGCTGGCGCTTGGCGTTCGCCCGGGCCTGCTGCGGCGCATCGCCCGCGCGCCGGCCAAGCCCGACGCCAGCCCGGCGCCGTGACCGCAACGAAAGTCTGCTTCCGATGACGGCAAAAAGGCGTTGAAAGAGACGACAGGGGAGAAACGCGATGGCCATGCCCGTCTATGTGTTCGACGCGTATGGCACTCTGTTTGACGTGCATGCGGCTGTGGCGCAACACGCCGACGAGATCGGCCCGCAGTCGGCGCGGCTGTCCGAACTTTGGCGCACAAAACAGCTTGAATACACATGGGTGCGTTCGCTCGCAGGGGCGCCCTACGTCGATTTTCGCGAGTTAACGGCGCAGGCGCTCGACACCGCCGCCGCATCATCCACCGGCCCGCTGGCGCCCGCGCTACGCGCAAACTTGCTTGGCGCCTATGACAGGCTCGACGCCTATCCCGACGCGCGCCCCGCGCTGGAGGCGCTCAAGGCAAGGGGCGCAAAACTCGCCATCCTCTCCAACGGCTCGCCAGACATGCTCGCGAGCGCCATCGGCGCAGCCGGCTTTGAGGGGCTATTCGATGCGGTGCTGTCAGTCGACGCGCGAAAAATCTTCAAGACGGCGCGCAGCGTCTACACGCTGGCGACGGATCGGTTTGCCGTCGCCCCTGCCTCGATCTCCTTCCAGTCGTCCAACCGCTGGGATGTGGCCGCCGCGAGCCTGGCCGGGTTTCGCGCGGTGTGGATCAACCGGGGCGCCCTGCCCGATGAATACCCCGACATGGCGCCTGCTGTTATCCTGCGGGGACTTGACGAATTGCCCCGCCTCCCCGACTGACGCTGCGGGCGCCTCAACTGCGGGCGCCTGCCCGCTGAAAAACCGCCAAGCTCTTCCTACATCAGGAAACCATGAACGCGCCCATCATCGCCCGCACCGTGGCAGAACTTCGCCAGACCGTCGCCACCTGGCGGCGCGCAGGCGCGCGCGTGGCGCTCGTGCCGACCATGGGCGCGCTGCATCCGGGCCACGTGTCGCTGGTGGACCTTGCGCGCGCCAGCGCCGGGCGCGTGGTGACCTCGATCTTCGTCAACCCGACGCAGTTCGGGCCGAACGAAGACTACTCAAAATATCCCCGCACATTTGACGCAGACGTTGAGCGACTGGGCAAAGCAGGCTGCGAACTTGTGTTCGCGCCGTCGCCGGACGTGATGTACGGGCACGGCTTCGCGACGACGATTTCACTTGAGGGCCCCGCCAAAGCCGGACTTGAGGACGCATTCCGGCCCAGTCATTTTGCGGGCGTGGCGACAGTCGTGGCCAAACTCCTCATCCAGTGCGGGCCGGACGTCGCCATTTTCGGCGAAAAGGATTTTCAGCAACTGGCCGTCATCCGCCGCATGGTTCGCGACCTCGACATTCCTGTCGAGATTATTGGTGCGCCCACCCTGCGCGAGGCGGACGGGCTGGCGATGTCGTCGCGTAATGTCTACCTCAGCGCGGCGGAGCGCGCGGCTGCGCCTGTGTTGCATGGCGTTCTGCGAGACTGTGCCGCGCGTATCGCGCAGGGCGAAACGTTCGAAGGCGTGTTGGCCGAGGGACGCGTGCAGATTGAAAGGGCGGGGTTTGCGCTCGATTATCTTGAGCTGCGAGACGCGGCGACCCTCGCGGCGCCGCGTCTCGACACAACAGCCGCGTTGCGGCTGCTGGCCGCCGCGCGTATGGGTGCGACGCGCCTGATCGATAATGTTCACGCGCAGAAGGCGCAGGAGAGCTGAATGGCGTATCTGGCCGACCGCAAGCCACTCAAGCTCGGCGACTTCGCGAAAATGCGCGCGGCGGGCGAAAAGATTGCCGTACTCACCTGCTACGACGCTAGCTTTGCGGCGATGCTGGAGCGCGCGGGCGTCGACGTGCTGCTCGTCGGGGATTCGCTTGGCAATGTGTTGCAGGGGCACACGAGCACACTGCCTGTCACCATGGATCACATGGAGTATCACACCACCTGCGTGGCGCGCGGCGCCAAGCGCCCGATGATCGTCGCGGACATGCCGTTCGGCTCCTATCAGGAGAGCCCGACGCAGGCCATGCGTAACGCTGCGCGCCTGATGGCGGCGGGCGCTCAAATGGTGAAGGTGGAGGGCGGCGCCTACATGGCCGACACCGTGCGCTTTCTCGTCGAGCGCGGCGTGCCGGTGTGCGCGCACACTGGCCTCACGCCGCAAGCGGTGAATCAGCTTGGCGGCTATCGCGTGCAGGGCGCGACGGAAGATTCAGCAGCGGTTCTGAGAGCCGATGCGCTTGCGCTACAGGATGCGGGCGCTTCGATGATGGTGCTGGAGATGATCCCCGCTGCGCTGGGCGCCAACATCACGAAAAGCCTCACGCGCATGGCCACAATCGGCATCGGCGCCGGGCCCGATTGCGACGGGCAGGTGCTGGTGCTGCACGACATGATCGGCGTGTATCCCGGCAAAAAGCCGCGTTTCACGAAGGATTTCATGCCCGGCGCCGCAAGCATCGAGGATGCGATCACGCGATATGTTGCGGCGGTGAAGGGCGGGACGTTCCCCGCGCCGGAGAATTGTTACTAGCTACTCGGCCAACGCCACCAGCACGCGCGCCCAGCTGCGGGCGCCTTTGTGGAAGCTTTTCACTTCGTACTTTTCGTTCGGCGAATGGATGCGGTCGTCATCCAACCCGAAGCCGATCATCAGCGAATCCATACCCAGATCGCGCTTGAACTGTCCGATGACGGGAATTGATCCGCCGCCACCGATCAACACCGCCTCCCGGTCCCATTCGGCGGTGAGCGCGACGCGCGCCTTGTGCAGCATCGGCGAGGTGAACGGCAGCGCGATGGCGGGCGAGGCGCCGTGGGCGTGGAAGGTCGCCTTGCAGTCGGATGGCAGGCGCGCCTTCACAAAAGCGTGGAAACTTTCGACGATCTTCTCCGGGTTCTGATGACCCACGAGACGGAACGACACTTTTGCGGACGCGCGTGAGGGCAGAACTGTTTTCGTGCCCTCGCCCGTGTAGCCGCCGATGATTCCATTCACATCGCAGGTGGGCCGCGACCAGACTTGCTCCAGCACGCTGCGGCCTTTTTCGCCGGCGGGTTCACCAAGGCCGACTGCGCCCAGATACGCGGACTCATCAAAGTCGAGCGCGCGCCATTGCGCGGCGACATCGGCGGGCAGCTCCTCAACGCCATCATAAAAGCCCGGCAGCGTAACAGCGCCGTTGGCGTCGTGCAGATCAGCCAGAATGCGCGTGAGCACGCGGATCGGATTCATCGCCGCGCCGCCAAACAGGCCGGAGTGCAAATCGCGCGAGGCGGCCTCGATCACAACTTCCTGCAGCACAAGGCCGCGCAGCATTGTCGTGATCGCGGGTGTGTTCTTGTCCCACATGTTTGTGTCGCACACGAGCACACAATCGGCCTTCAACTCGTCGCGGTGCGCGGCGAGGAACGCGGGGAGCGAAAGCGAGCCGCACTCCTCTTCGCCCTCAAAGAGAATAGAAACATGGCAGGGCAGCCCGCCATTGTTCATCAACGCGCGGCAAGCTTCAACAAAGGCCATCACCTGCCCCTTGTCGTCCGCGGCGCCGCGCGCAACGATGCGCCTCGACCCTTCAGCCTCCACGATCTTGGGGGCGAACGGATCGTCCTCCCACAATTCAAGCGGATCAACGGGCTGCACGTCGTAATGGCCGTAGAAGAGAACGTGCGGCGCGCTGGCGTTGGCGGATTTTGCATGCGCGACAACCATCGGATTGCCAGTCGTGGCGCGCACTGACGCGTCAAAGCCCATGTCCGACAGTAGATCGGCAAGCCACGACGCGGCGCGTGCGCATTCGTCCTTGTAGGCGGGATCAGTCGAGATCGAGCGTATTTTCAAAAGCTCGAACAGGCGCGCGAGCGAAGCGTCGAGATTGCGGTCGATGGACGTCAGCACAGTGTCGATCATCATGAAGTCTTCCCGATGCTTTGCGCGACGTTATCGCTTGCCGCCGAATATGCCGCCCAGAACGCCGCGAAGGATAGCGCGCGAAACCTGCGTGCCGATGGAGCGCGCGGCCGATGTGCTCGCCTGCTTGATGATCTGCTCTGTGAGCGTGGGAGGAACGCGCATTGGCTTGCCCGTTTTCGGGTTGATTGGCGGGGGCTTGCCGCCTCCCAAAATGCCGCCGAGCATGCCGCCTATTTGATCCATGATGCCGCCATCGCCGGCGGGCGCCGCGGGCTGTTGGGCTTCCTGCGCGCGCTTCTGCAATTGCTCAAACGCGGAATCGGCGTCCACCGTCTCTTCGTAACGGCCGCGCATCGGGCTGTTCTGCATGATCTTCCGCCGCTCGGATTCCGTGATCGGCCCAACGCGCGCAGCGGGCGGCGCGATGAAGGTGCGCGCAACTTCCGTGGGCGCGCCTTTGAGATCAAGCGTGGAGACGAGCGCTTCGCCCACTTTCAATTCCGTAATTGCAGTAGCTGTATCGAAGCCCTTGCGTTGGCGGAATGTTTCGGCGGCGGCGCGCACAGCCTTCTGGTCGCGCGGCGTAAAGGCGCGCAGTGCATGCTGCACGCGATTGCCCAGCTGGCCCAGCACAGTCTCGGGGACATCGAGCGGGTTTTGCGTGACGAAATAAACGCCGACCCCTTTGGAGCGAATGAGCCGCACGACCTGCTCGACAGCATCCAGAAGCGCCTTGGGCGAATTGTCGAACAGCAGATGCGCCTCGTCGAAGAAGAACACGAGTTTCGGCTTTTCGGGATCGCCCACTTCGGGCAGCGTCTCGAACAATTCCGACAACATCCACAGCAGGAATGTCGCGTACAAACGCGGGCTGCGCATCAGCTTGTCGGCGGCCAGTATGTTGATGACGCCCTGTCCGCGCTCGGTGCGAATGAAATCGTGCAGGTTGAGCGGGGGCTCGCCAAAGAATTTGGTTGCGCCCTGATTTTCCAGCACGAGCAATTGGCGCTGAAGCGCGCCGACGGTCGCGGGAGCGACGTTACCGTACTTTTGTTGCAGCTCGGCGCGGCTGTCGGAGATGAGTTGCAACATGGCCCTGAAGTCTTTCAGGTCATGCAGGATGAGGCCGTTATCATCTGCGACCCGGAAGACGATATTGATGACGCCTTCCTGAACGTCGTTGGCTTCGAGCAAGCGCGACAAAAGCAGCGGCCCCATTTCGCTGATGGTGGCGCGGATGGGATGGCCCTGCTCGCCGAACAGATCCCAGAACACGACGGGGTATTCGTCGGGCTGCCATTCGTAGCCCAATTCAGCGGCGCGCTTGACGAAGTGTTCCTTGGGCTCGCCCGGCATGGCGATGCCCGAGAGGTCGCCCTTCACGTCGGCCGCAAAGACGGGCACGCCAGCGTTGGAGAAGCCTTCCGCAAGGGTTTGCAGCGTGACGGTCTTGCCGGTGCCGGTGGCGCCGGTCACAAGTCCGTGGCGGTTGGCGCGTTTGAGGTTGAGGTATTGAAACTCCCCTTCCCCCTTTCCGACCAGCACCATCCCAGGTTCGTTCCGCGGATCCGTCGTCGACATGGCAAACCTCAAATCAAATGGCTCGTCGCTTATATGCCAGCGCCTCGCAGCTTTCCACCGGCGAGGGGCCTAGCTCGTTTAGCAACGGCCAAAGCAGGACGCATGTGTTGACTATGCGTACAGCCGACTAGATGCTAACCGTCCTGAGGATAATCACCCAGGAGGCCGCCCTGCGCTATCTGCGCAACAAGCTCAGGCTCGCGCAGGTCCTTGTGGCCCTGCTCACCACGCTTGCTTGTGCGATTCCAGACCTGCGTGGCGTGCACGGATACCGATCCGGCGAAGTCGCAATTTTCGAGCCTGCCGAACGCCAAGTTACGCAAGAAAACGCCACGCTCATCGCGCGGACATTGGAAGACGCCGAAGAGTTTTTCGGGGACGGCGCGCCGGCCGGCCGGATCAAGGGCGTTCGGCTTGCATTAACCGATGGCTCGTATCTGCTCCGCGGCGCACAATCGTGGACGCAGTCGCGACGTCTGGCCTGCGCTCATCTCCCCACGGGTCCACCTACCGCCTGATTGCCGGCTCTACGGGCTGCGCGCCTTTGCGCTCACGTCTGAGCCAAGCCTTCGCCTGATCGAACCCTTGTCAGCCCTTCCGCCTGAACGCGCGGATGGCTGCGGGTTCGCGCTCCGGTCGCCGCCTCGGCGAGCTCACAATCAATTTGGTAGTCATTCTATGGAAAGTCTCGGTCCAGATCTCCTCAAACTGGTCCAGATCATCTGGATCAATATCATTCTCTCCGGCGACAATGCTGTCGTCATTGCGCTCGCGTGCCGCGGCCTCCCGCAGAACAAGCAGCGTTCGGGCATGATCATCGGCGCGCTGGTCGCTATCGCCATGCGCATTGTGTTCACGCTGGCCGTCGCAACGCTTCTGTCTACGCCGTTCCTCAAGATCATTGGCGGGTGCCTGCTTTTGTGGATTGCGGTCAAACTGGTGCGCGGCGAAGAGGAAGGCGGCGAGGGCATCGAACCCTCTGACCGCCTGTTCCATGCGGTCAAGACAATCGCGATCGCCGACATGGTGATGAGCCTCGACAACGTCCTCGCCATCGCGGCGGTGGCGAAGAATTCGACCATATTGCTGATGATCGGCCTTGCGATCTCAATCCCCATGATCATCGCTGGCGCAGCGTTGATCATGCGTCTTCTGGCGCGTTTCCCCATCCTGGTATGGGCGGGCGCGGGCCTTCTGGGCTGGGTGGCTGGCGAAATGCTGATCACCGACCCGTGGCTGGTGAAAACGCTGGGCGAAAAGATGGTCCACACGCTGGAACTGCCGACTGCCGCCATCGGCGCAGCGCTTGTGGTGGCCACTGGCTTCATCCTGAACAAGTTAGCCGCGGCGCAACACGAGACGGTTCAAAAGAAAGCATGAGAACGGGGAATCCTCCCCGTTCCACCTCACTTCCATTTCGGACGACGCAGCTCTTTAAGGCGCGCCAGAAACCATAAAGCGGCGGCGACGTCGGGCCGCCCCAACAGGTCGCCAACGCGTGAAACGAGGGGCGCTGCGGAACACCGCCGCGCCCCTTTCGCTTCTGCCCACACTGGTCTTGCCAGTAAGGCTAAGCCAACGCATGGTGCGTCGCGGAGCGAATTGGCGTCTGACAGGCGCGCTAATGGAGCATTCAAATGGAAGAGTTAATCGCGCGCGTGACAGGGGCGCTGGGCATTGACGCTGGCGTTGCGCAGAAGGCTATCGGACTCGTCCTGTCGTTCCTGCAAAAGCAGGCGCCAGAGGCCGAGTTTGCTAAACTTCTCGAGGCGTTGCCCGGCGCGCAAGACGCGATGGATGTCGCCCCCGGCCAGACTGGCGGCGGATTGATGGGCGCGCTGGGCGGCCTCATGGGCGGCGCCGGAGCGGGCGGCCTCATGGGCCTTGCCAGCCAGTTGCAGGGTCTGGGCCTCGGCATGACCGACATTCAGGGACTTGGCGAACAATTCTTCACCTACGCCAAGGAACATGCGGGCGAAGAGACTGTCCAGCAGGTCGCCTCCTCAATTCCAGGCCTCGACCGTTTCATCTGAACGGCGACACTCGACTAACGGCGTGTGGCGGGCCGCGCGGCGCGGTGTACAAAGCGGGCAGATAGCGCCCGCCGAGGGTCGCGAGCCGCAGGTCACGCCCCATGCCCGAGCCCATGCCCGAGTCCATGCCCGAAGCACCCGATTTCGCGCCCATCGCCAGCGCCTTCCCCACAGTGAGCGACGCGCAATGGCGCGGGCTCGTGGACAAAGCGTTGAAGGGCGCGCCCTTCGAGCGGCTTGTCTCGCGCACCGCTGATGGAATCGAAATACAGCCGCTTTATCAACGCGACACATTGAGCCGAGCCCCTGTGGCGCGGGCGCATTCCGGGCCGTGGCACGCGCTGACGCGCATCGAGCATCCCGACGCAGCAATAGCCGCTACGCAAGCCAGCGCAGACCTTGAGGGCGGCGCGGCGGGGCTTTCGCTCGTTTTCGCTGGTGCGCGCAACGCTTACGGGTTCGGCCTTCCCGCAGGCTCTGCAAGAGACGTGCTCGCGCTCGACCTCAAGGATGCGGCGCTGAGCCTGAACATCCCGACGCAATCGACCGCGCCGGAGGACGTCGCGCACGTCATCGAATCGCAAGGGCTCGATCCCGCCAGCGCGCAGGTGTTCTTTGGACTGGCCGCAACAGACGACACCTCACGCATAAAGGCGCTCATGGCGCGCGGCTTTGGCGGCCCCTTCATCGCGGCAGACGGGCGCCTGATCCACGCTGCTGGCGGCACGGATGCGCAGGAGCTGGCGTTTGCATTGGCGGAGGCTGTCGCCGCGCTGCGGGCGCTTGAAGCCGCTGGCTTGTCGCTTGACGACGCGCGCCGCGCCATAGGCTTTCGCATGGCGGTCGACGCCGACCAGTTCGCCTCCATCTGCAAGCTGCGCGCATTGCGGCGATTGTGGGCGCGGGTGGAAGAAAGCTGCGGCCTGCACCCGCTTCCCGCGCATGTGGAGGCGGAAACGGCGTGGCGGATGATGACGCGGCGCGATCCTTATGTGAACGCGCTGCGCACGACGACCGCGGCGTTTGCCGCGGGCGTTGCGGGTGCGGACGCGGTTGTCGCCCTGCCCTTCACGCAGGCGCTAGGCCTGCCCGATGCGCAGGCGCGCCGGCTCGCGCGCAATGCGCAGCTCATTCTCATCGAAGAGGCGAACCTCTGGCGCGTGGCCGACCCCGCAGCCGGCGCGGGCGGCTTTGAGGCCTTGACCGATGCGTTGGCGCAAAAAGCGTGGACGCTGTTTCAGGAGATCGAAGGTGAAGGCGGCCTCGCTGCATCGCTGTCGTCCGGCGTGTTCGCCGCTCGGGTGAAGCAGGCCCGGCAAACGCTTGAGCGCGACGTTGCACGGCGCAAACTGCCCATCACCGGCACGAGCGAATATCCGAATCTTGGCGAGGCGCCGGTCGTCACACTGGCGCCATTGCCGACCACGCTGATATCCAGTGATCCCTTGGCGCCGATGCGCATGACGGAGGCTTTCGAAACCCTTCGCGACGCATCCGACGTGGATCTGGCGGCGAAAGGCGCGCGGCCGCGCGTTTTTCTTGCCACGCTGGGGGATGTTGCGTCTGCCGCCGCTCGATTAAGTTTTGCCCGCGCTCTATTCGAGGCGGGCGGCTTCCAGACTCTCGAATCTGCTGGCCTGATGGACGCCAGCGCCGCTGCCGCAGCGTTTCAAGCCAGCAACGCGACCTTCGCGTGCCTGTGCGGGCCGGATGCGGCTTATGAGAGCTTGGCAGCGGCCGTCGCGAGCGCACTCAAAGGCGCGGGCGCGCGCAGCGTCTGGATTGCAGGTCGCCCCGGCGAGACCGAGGCTGCATGGCGGGCTGCGGGAGTGGACGGTTTCGTGTTCGCCGGCTGCGATGCTGTTGCTGCGCTGAGACAGGCTTGGGCGGTCGTTTAAATCGCTCCCGGCCGAGCCAAACTCGTTTCTGGCAGGTATTCCGGGCTGCGCTTCCTTCAAATGGGCGCGTTACGTCCCCATATTAGGGTGGACCGCGCAAGTGCTGAGACAAGTTCTCGCCGCGCACTCCAGCTCAAGGAAACTGATTATGAAGTTCCGCCACACTGCGCTTTTCGCTGCATTCATGGCTACCGCGCCCCTCGCTGCGGCGTCATTTTCTCCCGCTGCCGCCTCGCCCAAGCATGATGGCGCCTGGAATATTCAGCTGGTCACCGATCAAGGTTGGTGTGGCGCCCACGAATGGCAGATTGGCGTGCGCGGTGGACGCGTCACCGATATCGGCTCGCCGAACGCGACCGCAAACGGCCGAATCGCCCCCAATGGCCGCGTTACTCTGGAAATCGCGAAGGGCGAGGACGTGATTCAAACGACGGGTGTCCTCAGTGAAGCAGGCGGCGGCGGCGCGTGGGTTTTGCCCAATCGCTCCTGCACCGGGCGCTGGGTCGCCTCAAGGGCGTAAAATCGATCTGCCGACAAGACGCTCGCCGAACGGCTTATGGCTGTGGCGGGCGGGCAGGATTATAGTCGGCGCAATCCCTTAGGATGAGCCGATGAGCAGAATTCCCAATTTCGCCGATGTCGCCTTCACGTCAGGCGCTGCGCCCAGCGGGCCCGTCTTGCCCGACATCTGGGTGACGCCCGAGGGCATTGATGTGCGCGCAGCCTACGGCCCGCGCGATCTCGACGGTCTCGATTTCGTCGACACCATGCCCGGCGCCGCGCCCTTTCTGCGCGGGCCCTACCCCACGATGTACGTCAACCAGCCATGGACGATCCGCCAATATGCGGGCTTCTCAACGGCTGAGGATTCCAACGCCTTCTATCGACGCAATCTGGCCGCCGGACAGAAGGGCCTCTCCATCGCGTTCGATCTTGCGACGCATCGCGGCTACGATTCCGATCATCCGCGCGTCTCCGGTGACGTTGGCATGGCGGGCGTGGCCATCGACTCCATCTACGACATGCGCACATTGTTTGACGGCATCCCGCTGGACCGCATGTCGGTGTCGATGACCATGAACGGCGCCGTGCTGCCGGTGCTCGCGCTCTACATTGTCGCCGCCGAAGAACAGGGCGTGGCGCAGGACAAACTTTCAGGCACGATCCAGAATGACGTGCTGAAAGAATTCATGGTGCGCAACACCTACATCTATCCGCCCAAGGATTCGATGCGCATCATCTCCGACATTTTCGCCTACACGTCGACGCATATGCCGAAGTTCAACTCGATCTCGATTTCCGGCTATCACATGCAGGAAGCGGGTGCGACGCAGGATCTTGAACTCGCCTACACGCTCGCTGACGGCGTGGAATACGTCCGCGCGGGCGTCGCCGCGGGCCTCGACATTGACGCCTTCGCGCCACGCCTGTCGTTCTTCTGGGCCATCGGCATGAACTTCTTCATGGAGGTCGCCAAGCTGCGCGCGGCGCGCCTTTTGTGGGCGAACCTCATCAAGCCGTTCAATCCGAAGAACGAGAAGTCGCTGGCGCTGCGCACGCACTGCCAGACGTCGGGCTGGTCGCTTACGGCGCAGGATGTTTTCAACAACGTCACGCGCACGCAAATCGAGGCGATGGCTGCTACGCAGGGGCATACGCAATCGCTGCACACCAACGCGCTCGACGAGGCGCTCGCATTGCCAACAGATTTCTCAGCCCGCATTGCACGCAACACGCAAATCTTCCTGCAGCAGGAAAGCGGCACGACGCGCATGATCGATCCGTGGGGCGGATCGTATTATGTCGAGCGTTTGACGGCAGAACTTGCCTTGCGCGCGAAGGCGCATATCGACGAAGTGGAACGGCTTGGCGGCATGGCGAAGGCCATCGAAGCGGGCATTCCGAAAATGCGTATCGAAGAAGCAGCCGCCAAGACGCAAGCGCGCATCGATACGGGCCAACAAGCTGTCATCGGCGTGAACAAGCATCGCCTCGCCGACGAAGCGCAGATCGACGTGCTGAAAGTCGACAATTCATCCGTGCGCGCGCAGCAGATCGAAAAGCTGAAACGCCTTCGCGCAGAGCGCGATTCAAAAGCGGTGGAGCGCGCGCTTGACGCCCTGACGCAGGGCGCAAAGTCCGGCGAAAACCTGCTTGCGCTGTCGATCGAGGCCGCCCGCGCGAAAGCGACCGTGGGCGAAATTTCTTTCGCGCTGGAAAAGGTTTTCAACCGCCACGTCGCGAAGATCCACACCATCTCCGGCGTCTATCGCCGTGAGGCGGGCGAGCAAGTGGACTCTGTGGAGCGCGTTCAGCGCATGACCGCCGCATTCACGGAGAACGAGGGCCGCCCGCCGCGCGTTCTTGTCTCAAAGGTCGGGCAGGACGGGCATGATCGCGGGCAAAAGGTCGTCGCCTCGGCGTTCTCCGATCTCGGCTTTGATGTGGATGTCGGCCCGCTGTTCGCGACGCCTGATGAGGCTGCGCAGCAGGCCGTGGACTCCAAGGCGCATGTGGTCGGCGTGTCGTCTCTGGCGGCCGGCCATTTGACGTTGGTGCCCGAATTGCGCGCTGCGCTTCAGAAGCTGGGCCGGGACGACATTATGATCGTCGTGGGCGGCGTCATTCCGCAGCAGGATTTCGAGGCGTTGCGGCGCGCGGGCGCGGCTGCGATTTTCCCGCCGGGGACGCCCGTTGTTGAGGCTGCGGCGCAATTACTCGACGCCCTCAACGCGCGCCTTGGTTACGCGCAAAAGCCTGCGGCGGAGTAACTCCCGTCAATAACGGCGCACTATTGCGCCGCAAGCGCATCCAGCGGCTTTGCTTCGATCACAGTCGTTTGCGGGCGCGATTTTTCGACCCCGGCGTCGATTACGGACGTGGTCTGCGAATCATCCTGGCGAGGCCGCGTCAGTTGCGCGCCGATCTGGCGCACGACAGCGGGCGCGCTGGCGTAGGCGCCATGATTGATCCATCCGTCCGAGATCGCGGACAGGTCGTAAACTTTTACGCCAAGTTTGGCGAGTTCCGCGCGGTCGCGCGCATTTGCGGGGTCAATGGCGCCCAGTCGCGTCCTGTCGCCCGTGATCGTGCTCGACAGTGACAACGCACGGTCGCCCGTTGACGAAAACACCGCGATGTTTGCGCCCGAACCAATGCGCTGCATCTGCTGGCGGAACACCGACAGATCGATATCGGGCGCGGCGAGCATGACGTTGCCAAGCTTGCCATCAAGGTGACGCTGGCCGCCAATCGACGTTTCGCGCAAGGCCTCCATCGTCAACCAGCCACCCATGGAATGAGCGAGCAGATGGATGCGCCCCACGCCCGGCGTGCGCGAAATGTCCGTGAGAAGTTTCGACAACGCGTCGCGCGAGATGGTGGCGTTCTCGCGGGCAGAAACGTAACTCAAAACTGAGCTTGTGGATGGCCACGTGAAGAGCACTGGCACGCCGCCGAAGCGCCCGTCGGCTGTGAGCTGCGCGAGACGGAACCGCGCTTCATCAAGCGTCGTGTTGAAGCCATGGACGAATACGAGGACGTCCCGATTCGAGCCGACGCGACCTGAAAGATGGGTTGCAATCTGCGAGGTGAAATTGTCGACCTCCACAGGGGACGTCTGCGTGACGACGAAATGTTCGCGCGCGTTCGCCTTGCCCCATGAGGGCAGTTCGATCTGGCCGGCTTTGTGGCCCGGCGGTACGGAGATCGTCTCGAATGTGAAATGCGCGTTGGACTTGGGCGTATCGTAGCCCGGCGTACGGGCGCGATCGTCGCGCCGGGTCGAGGCGACGAAGAGCGGAATAATCAAAGGCTCCTTGCGCGCGGAAAAACCAGCGGGCGCGGTCGCCGACATGGCTGACAGGCCCATGGACGCGCAGCCCGACAAACCAGGCGCAAGCAACAGCGCAACGACAGCGGCAAAAGCGCGGCGGCTCGCGATGGATGGGGGGGCGCCAAGTGTCATGGGTGCTGGATTAACTCTACAAAGCCTGTCGACGAGGTGCGGGCGAAGCGCCATTGAAAGCGCTGCAAGCATTGACAAGAGGTTAATGGAACGGGCGGCATTGAAGCGCACGGCCCCCCAATGGACTGGGAACGTGTCGAGAATGGGACAAGCAGCGTCAGCCGCGCTAGAAAGGCGACATGCCAGCCCTGCGCGTGCTCCTCACGGCTTTTGGTTCGTTTCCCGGCGCGCCGGTGAACCCGACGATCGCCATTGCGCGCCGCGTGGAGCGACGACACGGACGCAGGCTTGGCTGGCTGGGCGTCGAGATCCACACAGCCACTCTGCCGGTTATTTACAATGGTGCGGAGGCGCGGGCCGCCGATCTGATCGCGGCCGTGCAACCGCATGTGGTGCTGCATCTGGGCCTCGCCGCACGGCGTAAACGACTGAGCTTCGAGACGCGCGCGCGCAACCGGCTCAGTGTTTTGCATCCCGATGCGAGGCGACAACTTTCGGGCAGCATGCTGATTGAACCACAGGGCCCGTTTGCGCACGCGTCACGCGCGCCGGTCGCACGCTGCGTGGCGGCGATTTTGAAAACGGGCGCGGCCTGCGCGACGTCTATCGACGCAGGCGATTATCTTTGCAATCAGACGCTTTACGCATCGCTTGGCGGACAAGCGCCAGTTGTGGCCTTCCTGCACGCCCCACGGCCCAGACGCCTTAGCGCGCCGTGCAAAGGATGGGCGCGCAGGATGACGATTGACCAGATGGCGGAAGGAGCGTTCGCCGCGATCCTCGAAATGGCTAAGGCGGCGCGCAGGCTCAAAGCAAATTAGCGCACGGCCTGACGCATGTCCTTGGGCGGGCCGATGATAGTCACGCAATCCTTGCGTCCAGACGCGAAACACTTGCGCATCGACTCCTGCTCATCGAGCGCCTTGACAGCCCATGTCATCGCGACGGCAAGCAGCAGCAGGAAGACGGCGCTCAGCAAGTTGATGAAATGACGATGGCCGTAGTCCACGTCGTCACGAACGGCCCGCGGCGACGGGCGCGTTCGCATCAAAGGGTCTTGCGGGCTCTCGTGTTCGGACATCCCGGCCCTATGCGGTGGTACAAGGAGCTGCGGCCACCTTGGCCGTTCACTTGTATCACTAACTTTTGCACGGGGCGTCCCGCGCGATCAAGCGCGGGATAGAAGTGCGTTGGCCAGAGGGATTCCGTTCAGGCCTTCCCCCACACCTCTTGTGCGACCTCAACGCAGAGGCGCAGCTTGGCCCATTGCTGGTCCTCGGTGAGCGTGTTGCCCTCTTCCGTCGAGGCGAAACCGCACTGCGGGGAGAGACAGAGCTGATCGAGATCGGCGTATTTTGTCGCCTCCTCGATGCGGCGCTTGATCGAGTCCTTGGTCTCGAGTTCGCCGGTCTTTGAGGTGACGAGGCCCAGCACGACCTGCTTGTTCTTGGGCAAATGACGCAGCGGCGCCAGATCGCCCGAGCGGTCGTTGTCCCACTCGAGGAAATAACCATCGAGGCCGATCCTGTTGAACATCAGGTCGGCGATGTGCTCGTAGCCGCCGGACGCAACAAACGTCGAGCGGAAGTTGCCGCGGCAGACGTGCATCGTGATGCGCATATCCGCCGGGCGGCCTTCGAGCGCGGTGTTGAGCGCGTAGGCGTAGGCTTGCTCCAGCTCGTCCGGGTTGTCGCCGCGGTCACGCAGCATTTTGCGCTGAGCTTCGTCGCAGAAATACGCCATCGAACAATCGTCGATCTGCAAATAGCGACAGCCGGCGTCGTAAAAGCCCTTGATCGCCTGCGCATAGGCGCGGCCGAGATCGGTCCAGAAATCATCCATTTTCGGATACACGGCGCGGTCGATCATCGACGTGCCGCCGCGATAATGCAGCATGGACGGGGAGGGTATCGTCATCTTGGGCGTGCGCTTCGTGTTCTCCTTGAGGAACTTGAAGTGCTCGATCTGCGGATGGCTCTTCGACCCAAGCTTGCCGTAAACGAAAGGCGCCTCGGCCTTCGTGGTGACGCCGGCGAACTTGATTCCGCCATCCACCTCAACGATTTTCACGCCATCGAGCTGCGACAGAAAATCGTAGTGCCACCACGCGCGGCGGAACTCGCCATCGGTGACGCCCTGCAGGCCGACTTCTTCCTGCTTTGCAATGATCTTGCGGATTTCAGCGTCCTCGACCGTCTTCAATGCTGCGGCGTCGATGTCGCCATGCGCCTTTTTCGCGCGCGCTTCCTTGAGCGGGGCGGTGCGCAGGATCGAGCCGACGTGGTCAGCGCGGAATGGGGGAAGATCACGCATCATGTTCGCCTCCGGCGATGGACGTTTGGATGATTCAGGCGACGGTTTTTTCCGCAACGCCTAGGAGCTTTGAAATTGTTTCATGGTCCTGCGCAAGATCGGCGCTTACGCCGGACCATGCAATTTGACCGCGCTCAAGAATTATCGCGTTGTCGGTGAGCGGCAAGACCTTCCGCGCACTTTGTTCGACGATGATCGCGGTCATTTTTTCCTCGCGCACGATGCGGCGTAGCGCGGCGAGCAATTCATCAACGATAATGGGCGCCAGACCTTCGAGAGGCTCGTCGAGCAGCAGAAGTTTTGGATTGGTCGCCAGCGCCCGGGCGATGGCGAGCATCTGCTGTTCGCCGCCCGACAACTGGTTGCCCATGTTGGAGCGGCGCTCGGCCAGACGCGGGAACATGCCGAATAGGCGATCCAGCGTCCATGCGCCGGGCCGCATGACGGCGGTGAGGTTTTCATCCACGGTCAGCGACTTGAAGATGTTGCGCTCTTGCGGCACCCAGCCGATGCCACGGCGCGCGCGCTCATCAGCACGCAGCTTCGTCACGTCCGCGCCGTCGAAATGGATGGAGCCGCCGCGCCAGCGCGTGAGGCCGACAATCGTGTTGATCAATGTTGTCTTGCCGACGCCGTTGCGGCCAAGCAGCGCCAGCGCGGTGCCGGGCTGCATCTCGAATGATACGCCGTGAAGCACGTGGGCTTCACCATAGCCTGCTGAGATATTCTTTACATTCAGGATGTCAGCCATGAGCGATGACCTCCTCGCCAAGATAGACCTGCCGCACACGCGGATCGTTGGCGATCTCGTCGCGCGTGCCCTCCACAAAGAGGGCGCCATTAACCAGCACGGAGAGCGTCTTCGCAAATCGGAAGACGAGGTCCATGTCGTGTTCGATGAGAATGAGCGACACGTGATCAGGCAAAGCGGCGACCACATCGAGGATCTGCTCACGCTCGCCTTCCGGAACGCCGGCGGCGGGCTCATCCAGCAAAAGAACTTTTGGCTTGGAGGCCAGCGCAATGGCTATTTCGAGCAGGCGCTGCAAGCCGTAAGGCATGGAGCCTACGCGCTCGTGCATGCGCTCGCCAAGGTTAAGGCGCGTCAGCAAAGCCGCCGCCTCATCCACAAGATCGCTGCGCGAACCGAGCCGTGGGAACCATGAGGTCGCGGCGTTCTCGCGTTCGTTGATTGCAATCAGCACGCTCTTGAGCGGCGTCAAGTCGGGATAGAGCTGGTTGATCTGGAACGTGCGCGCAAGGCCTGCGCGCGAGCGATCGCGCACGGTCCATTCGGTGATATCCTCACCGTTCAGAATGACCTTGCCACTGGTCGCGGGAAGGACGCCTGATAGCAGGTTCACGAACGTCGTCTTGCCGGCGCCGTTGGGGCCTATCAACGCATGGCGCGCGCCGCTGGGCAGGCTGAACGTCACGTTGTCCGTGGCGGTAATACCGCCAAAGCGTTTGACGAGGTTTTTCGTTTCGAGAACGACGCTCATTGGCGCCCTCCCGCGTCCTTGTCGTCGCGAGGCGAAATTTTATCGCGCATCGCCATCATCAGCCCGATGATGCCGCCACGCACAAACAGGACGAGCAGAACCAGGACGAGGCCGACGTAGAACAGCCAGTATTGCGGTGTGATGTTGCCGAGGAAATCCTGCATGACGCGAAAGGCCACAGCGCCGAGAAGTCCACCGTACAAGTATCCCGCGCCGCCAAAGATGAGGATCAACAGCGCATCGGCCGAGCGATGGAACGCCGCCATATCCGGCGACGCAAACTGTGTTGTCTGCGTCAGCAGTCCGCCGGAGACGCCCGCGATTGCAGCGGCGATCGTGTAGATCGAAACCAGCCGCGCGTTGACCGGCATGCCAATCGTGCGTGCGCGCAGCGGATTGCCCTTGATGGCGAGAAGCGACAGTCCGTAATTGGAATGGATGAGCCTGCGGCAGAACAGGAAGATCACAAAGGTGACTGTGAGCGAATACCAGAAGGCGGTGTAGCCAAAAAGATCAAAACTCCAGAGGCCCAGCACCGGCGACGAGAGGACGCCTTGCAGACCGTCGCTGCCGCCGGTGATGTCCTTGAATTTCACGATCAGCTCTTCGACGATCAACGCCACGCCCAGCGTCACCATGAGGCGCGTGAGATCGGACCCGCGCAGCACGAGAAAACTCGTCGCGAAGCCGACAAGGCCAGCGACGAGGCCGGCGACAAGCAGCCCAAGCAGCGGATCGGACAGCGGCGCGGCGCCCATTCCGGCCTGCGCCATCAGACCGGCGGCGTATGCGCCAATACCAAAAAACGCGCCCTGCCCCAGCGTGACCAGTCCCGCAAACCCGAGCACCAGATCGATCGACAACGCGAGCAGGCCGAGGATGAAGATTTCGCTGAGCAGCATCAGCTTTCTTGGGAACACCCAAAAAGACGCAGCGGCGCAGAGCCAGAACGCAAACTCATACCAGCGCCACTTCGCGTCGAGCAACAGCCGCCAGGACGGCGACTGCTTGGCGGCAGGCGCTGCAGGCGACGCGGAAGCGGCCGCTGGAGCGGCTGCGTCTTTGTCAACGACGCTCATCTGCGCTTGCCTCGCGTGAACAGGCCTTCAGGGCGGAAGATCAGCACCGCAACCATGATGGTGTAGATGATGAAGCCGCCAATCACCGGCACGAAATACTTTCCGCCCACATCCGCGATGCCCAGCAGGAGCGAGGCGAAGAACGGGCCTGTAATCGTGGTTGCGCCGCCAACGGCGATCACGATGAGAAAGTAGATCATGTATTTCAGCGGGAAGAACGGGTCCATGCTGAGGATGGACGCGCCGAGCGCGCCGCCAAGGCCTGCAAGGCCGGAACCTACCGCGAATGTGAGCGAGAAGATGCGCGTCACATCAATGCCAAGACCGCGCGCCACACGGCCATCGTCAACGGAGGCGCGCAACTGACTGCCAAACCGCGTCCGCGCGATGATGAATTGCAGGCCGATGGCGAGAACGCCGCACACGGCAATGACAAAAAGCCGATAGACGCCGACCTGCGCGCCAAAGATTTCGATGCGGCCCGTGAGATAAGGCGGAAGATTGACGATCTGCTGCGTGGCGCCCATGAAGTAATCGACAGCCGCCATCGACATGAAGATGAGTCCGATGGAAAACAGCACCTGATCGAGATGCGATTTGTCATAAAGCCGCCGGTACAGCGTGCGCTCGAGAAACGCGCCGAGCAGCGCGGAGAAGATGAAGGCCGCCGGCAGACACCACCAGAATGAAATGCCCATCCGGTTCATCATAATGACGGTGAGATAGCCGCCCGCCATGGCGAAGGCGCCGTGCGCGAGGTTGACGAAATTCATCAGGCCCAGCGTGACGCAAAGTCCCACGGCAAGGATGAAGAGCAACATTCCGTAGGCGACGCCGTCGAACAGAATCGTCAGCACTGGTTCCTCCCGTCCCGGGATACGCGAGCCCCCCGCGGCGACGCCGCGAGGGAACCGGGTCCGGCGATTGCGCGCCCTTACTTGTGGTAGGGATCCTTGACCTGACGCACGACATCGAACTCAACGTTATAGAGTTCGCCGTCCTTGCGCTCGACGCGGCGGATGTAAACATCCTGCACCACGTCGCGGGTGTTGGCGTCGATTGACATCTTGCCGCGCGGGCTCTCCCATTCGAGGCCCTTCAACGCCGCCATCAGCTTGTCGCCATTGGTGTCGCCATTGGTCTTCTTGAGCGCCTCGTAGATGGCGTGCATGCCGTCCCAGCCGCCCACGCCGATGAAGTTCGGACGCGCGCCGTTGTTCGCCTTTTTGTATTCAGCGACGAACTTCTTGTTGAGGGGCGAGTCATGCAGCACCGAATAAAAGTGCGACGTGATCGTGCCCACCACGCTGTCGTCCATGCTGACGAGTTGCTCGTCCTCGGTGATGTCGCCGGGACCGATGATCTTGATGCCGCCTTTGGTGAGGCCACGATCGACAACCTGACGCATCAGCGGGCCCGCTGTGGGGCCGGGCACGAACAGGAAGATTGCATCGGGCTTGGCGTCAGCCGCGCGCTGCAGGAAGGGCGCGAAGTCAGGATTGGCGAGCGGCGCCTTCAGCTGCGCGACCACCTTGCCGCCCAGTTCGGTGAACTTCTCGAAAAAGGCCTTTTCAGAGTCCAGACCCGGGCCGTAATCGGAGACCAGTGTGACGACAGTCTTGATGCCATTCTTGGCGGCCCATTCGGCCATCGGCATCGTCTGCTGCGGCAGCGTGAAGCTGACGCGCGCAAAATAGGGCGACCGCTCGGTGATGACGGACGTGCCCGCCGTCATGATGATGGCTGGCGTCTTCGCCTGGGTGATGACCGGCGCGACAGCCAACGCCAGCGGCGTCAGGCTGAAGCCAGCCAGAAAGGCGACCTTTTCGTTGACGATCAACTCCTGCGCGATGCGGCGGGTCTGGTCGGCGACGCCCGTGTCGTCTCGAAAGATGACTTCGATCTTCTTGCCGGCGACGGTGTCGCCGTTGAGTTGCTGATAGAGCCGGATCGCGTTCGCCATCTGGCGGCCTGACGCGGCCTGCGGGCCGGTGAGCGCGCCGATGAAGCCGACCTTGACTGTCTGCTGCTGGGCAAGCGCCACAGTCGCCGGCAATCCGGCGGCAATCGCAATGGCGGCAGTCGCTGCGCCTTTAAGCAAATCTCTGCGAAGCATAGGTTCCCTCCTCCTTTGTTCGCCACAAGGCCGAGCCTTACGGGGCGGCTAAAGCCGCAGCCATGGACGATCCGTCTTAAGCTTTGTACTTTTTTGAGAGGCTCCGCAACCGCGCCTCTAGTCGGGGTCCGGGGTGCGCAGCACGGGCGGTTCGAGCGCGCCGCGGGCCGCTTCCGCCGGCCACAGCGCCGCGTTCCACATTTTGCCCACATAGCGGGCGCCGGTCACGGAGTCAGCTTCCGTCGAGCAAAGCCAAAGTAGCGGCGCGATCATCACGTCGGGCGCCAGCAGCTTACGCCCGGTCTGCGCAATCTGCGTGCGGCTGCGGGCGGAGACGAATTCAGTATCGGCTGCGCCCCCGGGAATGAGCGAGTTGACAGTGACGCCGGTGCTTTTCAGATCCTGCGCCCAGATCAGCGTTTCCGCCTCGATGGCGGTCTTGGTGACGCCGTAGGGCGAATTGCCGCCGCGCTGCATGGTGGAAAGCGAGGTCGTAATGTTGATCATACGGCCCCAGCGGGAGGCGATCAGCGCTGGCGCGGCAGCGTGCGCCATGAAGAATGTGCCCTTCACATTCACGTCAATTACATCGCCCCAGGCCTCCGGGTCGGCCTCGTGAAACAGCGACGAGCGAGTTTGGGCGGCGCGCTCCACATGCGCAGGGCCGAGCGCCGCGTTGTTGACAAGAATGTGCAAGCCGCCGAACGCCTCAAGCGTGCGGGCAACCGCCGCGCGGCACTGGCCAAGGTTGCGGATGTCGCACGCAACGCCCATTGCGCGACCGGCGCGAGGCTGGCCCGCCGCCTCATGGGCCGAAGCGTCCGCCGCCTCTGCGTCTATATCGAGCAGCACAACATTGGCGCCCGCCTGGCAGAGCGCGAACGCCATGGTGCGCCCCAGACCCCGGGCGGCGCCTGTGACCAGCGCGACGCGCCCCTCCAATGAAATCTCCGACAGGTTCTTCAGCGCGTCCGCCACGTTTCGCCCCTCGATTTAGAAGTGTTTCTGAAAGCCTTGCGTTTCCGCCATCACCTCGGGCGGCAGCACGAGCGCCGCGCGCTCGACGGCGACGCCCGCAGCGCCAAGACGCACGACATTGACCGTGCCCGCATAATCGGGTGAGCCCGAATAGAACGCCGGGATCGCGCAGAGGCCCACGCGCACGGCGCGATTCCAGTGGCCAAAGGCGACGTAGTCCGCAGCCGTCGCGGTGATCTCGTCAGCGCCGCACAGCCACGAGGGCCGCGCGCGGATCGAGCGGTCAGGCCGCTCTTCATAATGGCCATGAGCCAGCGCGATACGCCAGCGGGCGGCGCGAGGCGGTGGCGACAGGAGCGGGTCCATGTCGCCATAATGGCGATGCGCCCTGCCCCACACTTCGAGGTCGAAATCGTCAAAGCGCACAGCGTCGTCATGGGTTGCGCCAAGAACCGCGACGTTGTCCAGCCGCGCGAATGCGCGATGGCTGAAAACGCCGCCTTCGATCACCGGATCGTGGTTGCCCGGCAGGATCACAACACGCCGGCCAAAAGCGTCGAGCGCGCGGGCGGCTTCGACAATGATGCTTTCGGGAATGCGATTGGACTCGAATGTGTCGCCGACGAGGAGGAGAAGATCGGCGCGCGCGTCCTGCGCCGCGCTGATCACGGCCCGCAACGGCCCGACGCCATCCCCCCCAAACCTGCGCGCATTGTAATCGTGGTCCACATGCACATCCGAACTGTGGACCACGACAATTTCATCAACGGGCATAAGCTGCGTCGCTCAATAGAACTTCTCCATGATGACGTGCTTGACCTCCTGACGACGTGCTGGCGGAAGGTTCGTCACGTTTTGGATGATCTTGTTGATCTCGTCAGGATCACCATAGAGCGCGGGTTGCTGCTTGGCTGCAAAATCCTTCACCGCTTCAGGATCGGTGAGAACTTCCCTTGCGACCTTGCGCAGAAAGGCGAGACGCTCGGGCGCCATGCCGGGCGGCACGATGAGAAGGCGGCCGATCTTGCGTACGTCTTCGCGGAAGTCGAGCCACCACGTCGCCTCCGCGTCGAGCTTTGTGGCTTCGTACACGGTGGGCACATTGGGCATCAGGCGCGAGCGCTCGCGCGCGGTCACGATGACGCCGCGCAATTGCCCGCCCTGGGCATAGCGGGCCGATGAATCCTCAACGAGGATTGTGCCGTCCACCTCGCCGCGGATCGCCGCCAGCGAGAAGTCGTTGGACGACTTGTAGCCAATGGTGATCTTGCACTGGATCTTGAGCGCGTGACAAAAGATCGCCGAGGTGTCGGAGGCGGCATCCGTCTTTCCGTTGGCGCCGATCTGCAGCGGTTTGGTCTGCTTGAGAAGATCGTCGATGGTATGGTAGGGCGTTTTAGGATTGACGATGAGCACGCGCGGCGCGGTGTTGACGCGCGCCAGCAGGCCATAATTTTCAAGGTTTAACCGGAGCGCGGGGTCATCGACCAACTTGGCGAGCACCGCCCCTTCGCCGGGCGCGAGCATCAGCGTCAAACCATCGGGCGGCGCGATGGCGACATGGTTCATCGCTGTCATCATGCCCGCGCCGGGACGGGATTCGACGATCACGGTCGCGCCGAGCTTCTTTTCGAAATGGGGCGCGAGCATGCGTGAATAGAGATCATAGCCCGAGCCGGCGGAGCCGCCGTTGACCAGACGTACGACCTTGCCCTTGTAGAAATCCAGATTTTCATCGGCGACTGCGGCGACTGGGGCAAGCGCAGCGCACAGCGCGCCCAGGAGCGCGCCCGTAAAGCCTTTCGCGAGGCGATTTTTCGCCATTTTATTCCCTCCCGTTTATCGCCCGCCAGGCGGACGTTGTGGCAAGCTAGCCGCTTGCGCCATACGCTGGCAAGTTATGAAGGAAGCGGGACAATCGGCGCCCGGCTATTCACCGGGGCTCCAAACGCGATAGGTTGCACCCCATGAAACGTCTTACATGGGAAGAACCGGTTTCGGCGGCTGCCAGATGGAGCCTGCGGTTTGCGCTGTTCGCCATGGCGCTGTCCTTCATTGCGATTCTCATCATCCGCATGCGGGTGGTTGACGTAACATCGGGCGTAAGCGTGTTCGGCTTCGCGATCCTCTCGGCATGCGCGGCTATCCTGCTTGCGGCGGCGGCAAGCGTCATTATCTGGCGAACGGGGCGCAAGGGTATGAGTCTGGCGGTTCTGGGAGTTCTTGTTGCTGCGCTCGTGCTGGCGTGGCCATTGTGGCTCACCATTCAGGCGATGCGCCTGCCAATCCTCAACGACATCTCGACGGACATCAACAACCCGCCGGGCTTTTCGCGCTCCACCCGCGCGCTTGAAGCCCGCAACGGTCATGCGCCGTCGGAATTGCCCGCCGAAGCGCGCCTGCCGCAGACGCGGGCCTATCCCGCAGTGCAGCCGATCGTCATAGATCTCGACGGAGACGAAGCGTTCCAGCTCGTGCTCGTCGCCGCAAAGGCGATGGGCTGGGATGTGATCGAAAGCTCGGCGCCCGGCGGGCGACTGGGCGATGGACGCATCGAGGCGATCGAGCGCACGCTCATCATGCGCTTCCCGGACGACATCACGATCCGCGTGCGCCCCGGAGCCGGGCAATCTCGCATTGACGTGCGCTCCGCCTCGCGCTTTGGACGACACGACTTTGGCGTGAACGCGCGGCGCATCGAACGCTTCGCCCGGCAGATGCAGGAACAGCTCGACGCGCGTTAAACTACGTCGCGCTATAACGCGCGTCCATGGTCGCGGCGCCGTCGCTGGACGCAACGAACCCGCGCGCTGTCATGTCCTGCAGATGCGCCAGCACCGAAAGAGAGGCCGCGCGCACGAGGCGCGGATCGAGCCCCCCGTAGATGCGCGCGACAATGGTCGCGATGTCGGCGTCGCCGTCGCGGATGCGGGCAAGGATCGCGTTCTCGCGCTGGCGGCGGTGGGTCGCGAGGCCGCGCACATAGCGGCGCGCAGCCACAGCGGGCGCGCCGTGGCCCGGATAGTAAATGTCCTCGGGACGCGCGGCGAGACGCTCCAGCGAGGCCATGTAGGCGGCCATGTCGCCATCGGGCGGCGCCACGACCGTGGTGGACCACGCCATCACATGATCGCCGGAGAACAATGTGGCCTCCTCGCTCAAGGCGAAGCAGAGATGGTTCGACGCATGGCCCGGCGTATGCACGGCGGTGAGCGTGAAGCCCGCGCCTTTCAGCGTATCCCCGTCGCGCATCTCCACGTCGGGCGCGTAATCCGTGTCGTGACTGGCGTCGAGCCGCCCCGAGGGATGATCTTCAACTGGGACATGCGTGGCGCAGCCCCACACCTGGGCGCCTGTGGCGAGGCCAAGCGCGCGGGCGCCGGGCGAGTGATCCTTGTGCGTATGCGTGACGAGTATGTGCGTCACGCGCTCGCCCTTCACCGCATCGAGCAATGCCGCGCGATGGGCCGCATCGTCTGGGCCCGGATCGATGATCGCGACGTCGCCCTCGCCCACGATGTAGGCGCAGGTGCCCGTAAACGTGAAGGGGCTGGGGTTGGGCGCAATCACCCGGCGAACAAGGGGCGACAGGCGCGCGACGGCGCCGGCCTCAAGCTTCGTGCGATCGTGTTCGAGAGGGTCGTTGGGCATAAATGGAGCTTAACACGCTGGCGGTAAAGCGTCATGGGCAGCCTTCGTCGACCGTGACGCGCACCCGTCAATGAAAATTCCGCCCACGCGGCATGACGCCCGCGACCCCGGCCAGTGGGCGTATGTTTCTGGGATGTCTTGGCGCGGATGCCGCCGGGGGCGCGGGCGTTGACGATGGCAACACGCCTTGCCCCGGGCGCGGCGCATCTATCTTGGAGCGCTCCTGCGGGCGCTTCACCTCATCGGCGTTGGCCAGAGCCGACACCTCGCCGCCATGCGACGACAGAAGCCCCAGCATGGAGGAGAGATCCTCCACATGCTCCGCCACCACGTGGATGACGCCCGCCTCGTTCTGCAGGCGGCCCGTAATGGCCACGAACCGCGCGCCGATGACCTGCGCGCGCTGGGCCTCGAACACTTTGGGCCAAACGATGGCGTTGGCGACGCCGGTCTCATCCTCGATGGTCATGAACACCACGCCCTTGGCCGAGCCCGGCCTTTGGCGCACCAGCACCAGGCCGGCCACGGTGACGCGCGGCAGCGTGCGGTTTGGTTTGCGGGGCGTTTGCGGCGCGCTCCTATGGGCAAGATCAGCGCAGCGCAGAATGCGGCGCGTGTTCAGTCGCTCGCGCAAAAACGAAACCGGATGCGCCTTCAACGACAATGACAGCGCGCGATAATCCTCCACCACATGCTCGCCCAGCGGCATGGGCGGCAGATGCGCATCAGGCTCCATCTCGTTCAACTGCACATGGCGCCAGAGCGCGAGATTGTCCTTGTCGCCCGAACGGTTGAGCCCGCGCACGGCCCATAACGCATCGCGCCGATCAAGCCCGATGGAGCGAAATGCATCCGCCGTCGCAAGCAGTTCAAGCACTGACGGCGACAGGCCGGTGCGCAGCCAAACGTCGCGCACGGAATCGTAGCCACGACCGCGCCGCACTGCGAGGAGATTCATGTCATCTTTGCGCACGCCCTTGACCATGCACAACCCCAGTCGCAGCGCGTGGGTGGAATGAATATGCGGCGCCTGTTCGGCGTGTCTGCGCACGATGCGCCGGCTGCCAGGCTGCGGGCCGTCGACTTCCAGCGTGCAGTCCCAATCAGAGAAATTGATGTCCGCCTCGCGCATTTCGACACCATGCTCGCGCGCATCGCGCACGATTTGCGCAGGCGCATAAAAGCCCATGGGCTGCGAGTTCAGCAACGCGCAGGCGAAAATGTCCGGGTAGCGGCATTTCAGCCAGCATGAGGCGTAAACCAGCAACGCGAAAGAGGCGGCGTGGCTTTCGGGAAAACCATAGGTGCCGAAGCCCTCGATTTGCGCGAAACAGCGCTCGGCGAATTCGCGGTCATAGCCTTTGGCCGCCATGCCCTCGATCATCTTCGTGCGGAATGTGTGGATCGTGCCAACGCGCTTGAAGGTCGCCATGGCGCGGCGCAGCTTGTCAGCTTCGGATGGCGTGAAGCCCGCGCCGACAATAGCGATCTTCATCGCCTGCTCCTGAAAAAGCGGCACGCCGAGCGTCTTGCCAAGCACGGCCTCCAACTCCTTCGATGGATAGGTGACAGTTTCAAACCCCTGCCTGCGGCGCAGATAAGGATGCACCATGTCGCCCTGAATCGGGCCGGGCCGCACGATCGCGACTTCGATGACAAGATCGTAGAACGCGCGCGGGCGCAGACGCGGCAGCATGGACATCTGCGCGCGGCTTTCGATCTGGAACACGCCGATTGTGTCGGCGCGACAGATCATGTCGTAGACGCAGGGCTCCTCCGCCGGAATGGTCGCAAGCGTCAGGCGCGGTCCGTAATGAGCTTCAAGCAAATCGAGCCCGCGCCTGATGCACGAGAGCATGCCGAGCGCGAGAATATCGATTTTTAGAATGCCGAGCGCGTCGAGATCGTCCTTGTCCCACTCGACAATGGTGCGGTTCTCCATCGCGGCGTTGGCGATGGGCACGACTTCATCCAGCCGCGCGCGAGTAATGACGAAGCCGCCGGTGTGTTGCGAAAGATGGCGCGGAAAGCCCGCAATCTCTTTGGCGAGGCGCACGAGATGGGCGGTGCGCGTTTCCTGCTCATTAAAGCCCGCGCGCGCGGCGGCCTCGCTTGGTCCCTCGCCGCCCCAGACGGTGGACGACAGGGCGCCCAACTCAGCGTCGTCGAAGCCGAAGACCTTGCCCACTTCGCGCAGCGCCGAGCGCCCGCGATAGGAGACGATGGCAGCCGTCAGGCCCGCGCGTTCACGCCCATAACGCGCATAAATATATTGCATCACCTCTTCGCGCCGCTCGTGTTCGAAATCTACATCGATGTCAGGCGGCTCGCGGCGCGAGGCGGAAATGAAACGCTCGAACAAAAGATCATGCTTGGTGGGATCAACCTCGGTAATGCCCAGACAAAAGCAAACGGTGGAATTGGCGGCCGAGCCGCGTCCCTGACAGAGAATTTGTTTCGCGCGTGCAAAGCGCACGATGTCGTGCACGGTGAGAAAATAGGCCGCGTATTGCAGCTCAGCGATAAGCGTGATTTCATGCCTGATGGCGGCGGCGACGCTGGAAGGCACGCCATGGGGATAACGCATGCGCGCGCCAGCCCATGTAAAAGATTCCAGCGCCTCCTGTTCGCTGGCGAAACCTTCGCGCAATTCATCCGGGTATTCGTAGCGCAGATGATCGAGCGAAAACTCGATCTCGCGCAGGAAGCGCAGGGTTTGCGCAATTGCGTCGGGCGCCTCCGCAAACAGCCGCGTCATTTCATCGGGCGGCTTGATGTGCCGCTCGGCGTTGGCGTGCAAAAGCCGTGCGCCCGCCTCCTCAATACGCTCGCCAGCGCGGATGCAGGCCACGACGTCTGCAAGATCGCGCCGGTCGGGCGCGTGCATGATGGGATCGTTGATCGCGATGAGGGCTAAACGAAATTGACGCGCAAGATCGACGCGCGCAGCAAGGCGCTCGCGCATATGGCCGTCATAGACCATGCGCGCCGCAAGCCAGATGTGGCCCGGCGCATGCGCCACAAGGCGTGAGAGGGCATCGCTTGCGGGCGGCGCTTTTTCCTCATGCGAGGACTCCTCCATGACGATGAGCGACAGGCCCTCACGCCATGCGAGAAGATCGTCGAGGTAAAGCGGGCACACGCCCTTTTTCGCACGCAGATTGCCTTGCGTAAGCAGGCGGCAAAGGCGGCCCCATGCGGCGCGGTCGCGCGGATAGGCGATGATGTCGGGCGTTCCGTCACAGAACACGAGACGCGCGCCGGCGATGACGCGAAAGCCTTTCTTCAAAGCCTCGTTCTCGCGCGCAAAAACATGGGCGCGCACGACGCCCGCCACCGAATTGCGATCCGCTATTCCAACGCCCGCAAGGCCCTGCGCCATCGCCTGCGCGACCATTTCTTCGGGGTGCGACGCGCCGCGCAGGAAGGAGAAGTTCGTCGAGGCTGCAAGCTCGGCGTAGCTCATGCAAACAAACCTTGCACAAACCAGCGCGGGCCATTCACCTGCAGCGCGCCTTGCGCTCCATAAAGGCCTTCGCGATAAAGCCAGAAGCGGCGACCGTTTGAATCCTCAACGCGGAAATAATCGCGCGTGAGCGCAGGCGCCGCGTTCTTCCACCATTGCGGCGCGATACGCTCGGGCCCTTCGATGGCGACGACTTCATGCATCGCGCGGCGCCACCGAAAACGCAGTGGAGGGCCATCCGGCACTTCCGCAATCGTCTCGATTGGTTCGGGCTTTTCAAACAGGCGCAGCGGGCGCAGGCCGCGCCCCTCTGGCGCAGGGGGAGGCTGAGGCGGCGCGCCGCGCGAGGCGGGCATGGCGAGGGCGGCTGCTTCCGGCATGTGCGAATCCTGCGGCCAGAAGCGCAGCACGCGATGGGCGCCAAAGCGCGCGCTCATGCGGTCGAGAAAATCGGCCAGCGCATCGTCCGCGCGCGCCACCCGATGAAAGCCGCGGCTATCATTGGCGCTGCGAGGGCCGGCAAGATCGGAGAGCTTGAAGCCGCTTTGTCCGGGCGCGAATTTCTCGGCCTGCATCACGGCCAGACGCAGAAGATCGAAGCCGTAACCCACATCGAGTCCGCCCTCATCGCGCGACAGGGCTTCTATCTTTTCGCGGAACAGGCGCGCGATGGCGGAAGGCTCTCGCAAGGGCCTGCTGGCCGCGCAATCAATCCGGCGCACGGCGCCATCGACGCGAAAGAGAATGACAGCCAGCGAACGCGCGCCTTCATCATGACGGGCGAGCATGTCGCACAGATCGCGCGCAAGGGAGGCTATCGTGGATTCAATCTGCTCGCGCGCCGCAATGCCTTCGGCGAAGCGCCGCTCGGCCACATAGGCGGGCGCCTCGAAGCGCGGCGAAATGGGCCTTTTCGCAAGGCCCATCATGGCGTCGAGCCGGGCAAAAACCTGCGCGCCAAAACGCGCGACAATGGGCGCGCGCGGGCGATGAACAATGTCGCCAATGCATTTGAGGCCGGTTTGCGACAGCGCACGCGCTGTCTCCAGCTCAATGCGCAATGCGGCGACCGGCAGGTTCGCCATGGCGCGCGCAAGCGCTTTGGCGTCGCCTGCAGGCAGGATGCGTTCGCGCGCCGCATCGGCGCCATAGCGCGCCAGCGCCCATGCCGCTTCCGGCGTGTCGGCAAGGCCCGTGCGGGCGCCATGGCGGGCGAGTTTTTCTTCAACCTGCGCGGCCAGCGCCGCCTCACCGCCAAAGAGATGAGCGGCGCCCGCGACGTCGAGCACAATTCCATCGGGCGCGTCGGCGGCCGCGAGCGGGGTGAACCGACGACACCAGTCGGCGATCAGGCCGAGGCGCTTTTCGCGGTCGGCCTCGAGCGTCTCACGCGGCCCGGCTGTCGGCGCCTGCGCCGTCCAGGCCGAAAGGAAGACGGAGAGATAACGCGGCACTGAGGAAATCCTCTCCCGAAAGATCGACGTCGTGAACGCTGCCGGGCTCCAGACCCGGCAAACTGCCCGGCGGGCCGGTCCAGCGCACGCGCCAGGCCGCAAACCCGGGCAAGGGCCGTCGCCCGGCGGCGGGGCGCGGGGCCGGACGCGCGGCAACCTCGAACCGCATAGGGGTCGGCGCGACAAAGGGCGCACGTGGACCGGCGGGGGGACGCAGCAGAATCGCCCGCGCGCCAGAAGCGCGCGCCGCCGGAGCAAGGCGT
The DNA here is from genome assembly GCA_030684835.1 of Beijerinckiaceae bacterium. Classification (GTDB taxonomy): domain Bacteria; phylum Pseudomonadota; class Alphaproteobacteria; order Rhizobiales; family Beijerinckiaceae; genus Terripilifer. The sequence continues at coordinate 14,816 of JAUXWZ010000109.1, read as the reverse complement.
CGCGCAATCATGCGGGCGTCGGATTCGGCCAGACCCGAGGGCTCGCACACGATGGCCGCGAAGGCGCGGGCGCGGATGGCCTCCTCCAGCGCGAGAAACACATCGGCGCGGCGCGGCAGCCGCATGAGCACAAAGTCCCCCCAGCCAACGCCATGGAGAGCAAGGCCCGGCGCATGGGGGACGCCCGATTCGAGCAGCGCGAACTCCTCCGCGATCCACAGGATCGGCCCGCCCTCCCCTGCGCCAAGGCGGCTTGCCGCCATGAGCGCGAAGCCGGCGGCGGCCGGGCTGTCGGCGACCGTCTTCGGCGCGATCTCGAAAAACGCGGCGCGGCGGCGCACGCGGGCTTCAGCGCGCGTGGCCTCATCTTCCAGGCCTTTGTTTTCAAGAGAGCTTCCGCCCGCTTCGATGCGCGCGACCGCCTCCCGCAGAAAGCCTATCCGTTCCGACCTGCCGCTTGGCGACATCGGCTCTCTCCTACTTCATGTTCACTATATGTTCTAGGATATCAACGCCCGCAGCTCGGAAGAGTCAAGAGCGTAAAAAGCGTGAGCGGTGCTACTGACTTCCCGGCGCGAGCAGTATAAAAAACCCTCCCATGTCCTGCTCCGCCTCCGCCTTCCCTGTCATTTTGGTCGTCGAAGACGAGGTGTTCATTCGCTTCGACGTCGCCGACATGCTGCGCGACGGCGGTTTCGAGGTGATTGAGGCGTGCGACGCCAAACATGCTCTGGATGCGCTGAAATCAGGCGTGCGCATCGACCTTGTTTTCTCTGACGTTCATATGCCCGGCCCGATGAATGGCCTTGGCCTCGCCAGTCATATTCTCGAAAACCATCCCGGCCTGCCGGTGATCCTCACGTCTGGCGCGATGCTGACGCTGGAGACCGCCGCACTGCCCTCAGTCCTCATCCCCGTCGAGCCAAAACCCTACGATTTCAATGCTATTTTGAAGCGCATCAATGGGGCGCTCGGGCTCTGAATTCCTTTTCTCACTTAACGCCAAATTCACTGTGCACTCACAAAGTGACCCGGTAAATCGTTGCGTAGAGTGAGTTGGCCCCATGATTGACACAGAGCGCCTTATGTTAATCCCCGACCGCATGGACGAAGACGAGTCCCGTGATCGGCCTTACCGGCAAATGTGCGTGGCGGCTGTGGCCGCGGCGCTGGATGCGGAAGTCGCTCTTGAGATCGCCATCGCCCAACTCGTCAGCGAGGCGCGCAAGTTGAACGCTCCGGTTCGCGCAAACGTCGCGAACGCGGTGGCAGCCTGAAATTGAAAGCGCCGTTCTCCGCGGCGGCGCGGAGAACACATGACTTTTCTGACGCGTCGCAAATTCATGATGGCAGGCGCCGGCGCCATGGTCGGGGCGGTCGGCTTTGGTTCTTGGGCGTTCGCGCTCGAGCCAGGCTATATGCTCAATGTCACGAGCTATAGCCTGACGCCCGAGGGCTGGCCCGCCAACTTGCAGATGAAGGCGGTTGTCATCGCAGACATTCACGCCTGCGAACCGTGGATGTCGGTGGAGCGCATCCGCCATATTTGCGAAGTCGCGAACGCGCTGAACCCCGACGTCATCTTCCTGCTCGGCGATTATCAGGCCGGCATGCGCATGGTCACCAAGCCGGTGTGGCCGGAAGAATGGGGCGCAGTCCTGAGCATTCTGAAGGCGCCGCTTGGCGTTTACGGCGTACTCGGCAATCACGACATCTGGCATGGCATCTTGCCGGGCGTGAAGGGCGACGAGGGCGTAACGGTCGCGCGCACGCTGACGCAGGCCAACGTGCGCGTGTTAAACAACGATGTCGTGCGCCTTACAAAGGACGGCGCGCATGTGTGGATCGCAGGCCTTGCTGACCAGATGTCCGACTGGGACCACGCCCAGCGCCGCTGGATCGGACAGGATGATCTTGAAGGCACGCTGAAGCGCGTGACGGACGATGCGCCCGTCATTCTGCTAGCGCACGAGCCGTTCATTTTTCCGCGCGTTCCCCAGCGCGTGGGGCTGACGCTGTGCGGCCATACCCATGGCGGACAGGTCATGCTGCCATTTATCGGAAATCCGCTTTTGCTGCGGCGCATCAAGGCCGCCTACGCCTACGGGCACGTCATTGAGGACGGGCGCCACATGATCGTGTCGGCGGGGCTCGGCACGTCCATCATTCCGGCGCGCTTCATGCGCCCGCCGGAAATCGTGCAGATCAATCTTGGGTCGGAAGCTATCGCCTGACGGCGCTAGCACAGTCACTTGGCGTCGGACCGCGATTAGCGCACGATCACTTTCGCGCCCATCGGGGTGCGATTGTAGAGATCGACCACATCGATGTTGCGCATGCGGATACAGCCGGATGACACGTTGCGGCCGATCTTGTCGGGCTCGTTGGTGCCGTGGATGCGATAAAGCGTGTCGCGGTTGCCCTGATAAAGATAGAGCGCGCGGGCGCCCAGAGGGTTATCCGGTCCACCGCCAAGCCCGCCCGCCGCCGCCGTGGGACGCAAGTGGGGCCAGCGTTCAACCATGTCTGAGGGCGGCATCCAGCGCGGCCATTCGGCCTTGCGCTTTACAACTGCAGCGCCGGTCCAGCCGAACGCTTCCGAACCCGTCGCGACGCCGTAGCGGATGGCGCGCTTGTTGGGCAGGACAAAATAGAGGAAATTCGCCTTCGTATCGACGATGATGGTGCCCGGGGTCTCGCCCGTCGGATCGGTGATCTCGTAACGGTCGTATCCCAGGTCCATTTCGACATTGGGCACTTTGGCCATGAACTCGGCGTCGCGCGATGAAAGCGACGGGTCTGGCACATCTTTGAAATTACATCCGGCAAGCACAATCGCCAGCGCTAAAATGATAATGGATCTGGAAATCATATCGCCCCGCTTAACCTTAATATCCACGATCATAGTTAACCAAAGGCTACTTAGGGTATAATACTCAAGGTTTGATTAACCATGGGTCACACATGTGACCTGATGGTCACATGTGCTGGAACTTGCGGCGCCTAAGGATGCTTGCGCCCTTGGGCCTTGAGGCGCTCGCGCCTACGTTGACGCTGAATGACGCGGTGGCTTTGGCGCTCCCTGTGGCGCGTCCGAGAGGATGAGTTTTTGAGCACGCTTTTCATCACGCACCCCCTCGGTCTGGGCCATGACATGGGCCCCGGCCATCCCGAACAGCCCGATCGCCTGAGAGTGATCGAGCAGGCGCTGGAGCACGAAAGTTTCCAGATGCTTGCACGCGAACGCGCCCGGCGCGGAACGCTTGAACAGATCGTCCGCTGCCACCCGGAGGCTTATTTTCGCAGTCTCGAAGAGGCCGCCCCCACCAGCGGAGTCCTCCACCTCGATGCTGACACGCTGATGGGGCCCGGCACCTGGGAGGCGGCCATGCACGCGGTGGGCGCGGCCTGTCAGGCGGTGGACGAGGTGATGGAGAAGAAGGCCGCCAACGCCTTCGTCGCCATGCGCCCGCCCGGCCACCACGCAGAAACCTCAACGCCCATGGGCTTTTGCTTTTTCAACAACGCGGCCATCGCAGCCCGGCATGCGCAGGCCGTTTACGGCGCCGCGCGCGTCGCGATCATGGATTTTGACGTGCACCACGGCAACGGCACGCAGGACATCTTCTGGGCCGACCCCACGGTGATGTACGCCTCGACCCATCAGATGCCGCTCTACCCCGGCTCGGGCGGACGTAACGAAACGGGCGACTCGGGCGCTATCGTCAATGCGCCGCTTGCCGCAGGCGACGGCGGAGCCCAATTTCGCGAGGCGATGGACAGCAAGGTGCTACCGCGACTGGCCACCTTCCGCCCTGACCTCGTCATCATTTCGGCAGGGTTCGACGCGCACCGACGCGACCCGCTGGCGCAGATCAACCTGACCGAGGAGGATTTCGCCTGGGCGACCACGCGGCTGATGGACGTGGCGCAGGCCAGCGCAGGCGGGCGCGTCGTGTCGCTTCTGGAGGGCGGCTACGATTTGACCGCGCTCGCACGCTCCGTCGCCGCGCATGTGACCGCGCTGATGGGCCGGACGCCCGGTTGATGCCCGAATTTGCCACAAAAAGAGGGCATTGGGGGCGCCTCAAACCGCCGGGCGCCTTGCCGCCGCCCGGATCGCGCTATTTATTAAGCCTATGATCATGGCCCGACTCACCAAATGTTTCGCTCTCGCCGCGCTCGCAGCGGTGTCGGCGAGCGCGCAGGCTTCCGCAAATTGTGGGCCTGCCACATCGGATGAGAAAACCTTTCTGGTGTGCGCTTACCCGCGCGGCGCCGACATCCGCACCTTTTTCGCCGACCCTGAAGGCGAGCCGTTGGGGACTTTCACCTCGCTGTCCGACACTCTTGCCGCGCGTGGCGAAAAGCTTGTCTTTGCGATGAATGCCGGCATGTACCACCCCGATTTCAAGCCAGTGGGGCTTTATGTCGAAGGCGGCGTGCAGCAAAAATCCGCCAACCAGCGCGCAGGCGCGGGCAATTTCGGCATGAAGCCCAACGGCGTGTTCTACGTGCAGCGCAACGGCGAGGCTGGCGTCATGGAGACCAGCCGCTTCGTATCGCGCCGCCTGAATGTGGCCTTCGCCACGCAATCGGGCCCGATGCTGGTCATCGACGGCAAGCTGCATCCGCGCATTCGTGAGGATGGCACCTCGCGAAGGATCCGCAACGGCGTCGCCGTCTGCACCGATGGGCAAACGCGCTTTGCAATCTCCAATGAACCAGTGACATTCTTCGAGTTTGCATCGCTGTTCAGCGATAAACTCGGCTGCCGGAACGCGCTTTACCTCGACGGCTCAATCTCGGCCGTCTACGCGCCCTCCGTTAACCGCCACGACCGCTGGCGCCCCATGGGGCCCATTGTCGGCGTGGTGGAAAAAGAGCGTTGATCGCTACAAATCGGAAAGTCTGGCGCTAATAATCGAGTCGGCATCCTGCGCAAGAAAGGGCCGTACAACCCCGGATACTTGACGCGCGTTCTCCGCCAGCCGCTGATCATGATAGGCCGCTTCGATGGCGGCGCGTATTTCGTCCCTCATCGCGGTTCTTCCGATAGCAACGCCCGCGCCCGCGTCTTCAACGCGCCGCGCGGTATACAATTGCTCGAGATGCTGGGGAAAGCAGACCTGGGGTAATCCGGCAGCAAGGGCAAGTGAGATGATGCCATGCTGTCCACCGTTGAGCAGGAGCCGGGTGCGGCGCGCAATTTCTTCAACATCGACAGGCTGACGCTCAATGATGACGCCTGCTGCCGACATTCTCGCGGCAAGCGCATCGTCAATGTTGGGCATGAACATGCGAACCGGCGCGTCCAGCGCGGCGATCGCATCCATCAAATGCTCGCTCTCGCGCTCCGTAGTGGAAAAGTAGACGAAAATTTCGTCGCCATCCTGCGCGACGCTCTTTGCAAGATCGGCGACGGGCGGGACCGGCGCTGCTGTTCGATGCTCCCGGTAAGGGTCAAGCAGCGGAAAGGAACGATGCAATTGCTCGTTGCACTCATAGACCTGCGGCAGGTGCTCGATCTGCGGGACGCCCAATGAGGCCCCGGCGCGATTGACCGCGTCCACCATTTCCTTCTCGTCGTACAGCTTTGTATCGTACTCCGGCAAAAGAACGGGAAATTGCTTCAGGCCGGGTGGCGGCAAGCCGTAGCCTGTTCCGATGCCAACGCAGGGGATTCCCCACGAGCGAGCGGCAAGCAGCGCGCACGGAGCGTAGTCGGCGATGACCAGGGAAATACGCCGGGTCCGCATAGTTTCGCGCCACCAACCGATTTGCGTGGCCAGAAACTGAGGATCGCGAAAACCCAGATCGCCCATGAATTCGCCCCAGGTAGCGGTTCGCACGCTTCCTGGGCCGCTCCGCGACGACGCGTCATAAGGCAAATAGGCTCCCTGATAGACAGCCTCACAATAGGGAGCGATTTCGGACGCGTATTCGAGTCGACAAAGCGCCGCGTCGAAAACGAACCTGCTTCGCAAGGCCTGCGCGGCTGACTTCAAGGTCACAACGTGGCCGCGCCCTGCTCCACCCTCACACGCAAGCAATGCGCGGCGGCGACGTTGCGTCAGGCCGGATAACAGGGGCCACAACCGCAGGGAGGCGGCGGCGGCGGCGGGGGTGGCGGCGGCGGCGGTCCGATGATTGGCGTGAGACGTTGCCCGACGCCGCGAGGCCCATAGAGTTCTTCATGGAGCCAGTTGCTCGGGTCATCCTCACGATGCCTGCGGATAAGCGGCTTGTCTTTCGCGCCGAAGTAGACCCTCACGCCGCCCCAGACTGCCGAATAGCGATTTTCTCCGAGCCGCCCCTCGGCGAAGACTGAAAACGCCGTGCCGCTGCCGGATTGAAACAGATACTCGGTTCCGATTGCGCCCACATGGATGCCGCCTGTGAAGCGATGGCCAACAGAGAGCTTCCAGTTTTCGCTCGCGTAAAAATTGATATTAGCCGCGCTGAAGAAACGGGATTCTGACCCCGTGTTAAAAACATTAAAGCCCGGAACGAAACCGACAAAATTTGCCGAAGCGTCCGTACGCTCATAGCCTGCCAAACCAACCAGCGAGAAGCGACCAAGGTAAAGTTCGCCTTCAAGGCCGAGGCGCGCACGCGTTACGTCCTGCCGATCATGCCGAAACAGCGATCCGTAAAGACCGAAAAGACCTTTGTCAGGTTGGCGCCAGAACAGGTGGGCAGCACCGCCGCCGGCAATTCCCCCGTCGCGCCCGCCAAGTAGCGCATCAATCTGCAAGCCGAAACTGTGCGATAATGGAATTGATAGCGACCCGGCCACGCCGCCAGCGCCTTCGTTGTCGCGGCCCAGGAACGTGCGCTCGCTGTTAGCCCCGAAAAACGCGTCCGCCTTAGCATTGAAGCCATCCACAGCAGGCAATGCGAGCTGAGGCAAAGGAGTCGGAAAGTCTGCCGCATTAACAGGGAACCAGACCGATGACGCGAGCGCCGTCGTCAACAACAATCTACTACGCATCATCGTCCACCCCCCGAATCCGAAGGGAACAATGATGAAGTCGCTCAGCGATTAATTATCATCACGCATCGTAGCCCTAGCTGGAGAATATGAACATCCTTATTAATCAGTCAATGAACATAAATCACACTTCCAACGTGCTGATTATTATAAATATTATTTGAGGGTCCGGTAGCGGGCTTCGACCTTTTGAGCTGTCGCCGCGCGCCTTCCCAAATCTTATGGAATCCGAATCGTTTTGAATAACGATGTTTCCTGCGGTCCGGAGAGGCTTTTTGCGATGCGCCGGCGGCGCGTCGCTAATGACCCCTGCGCCGTCACCGCATGCCGTCAAACCATTTCTTCCACTCGGGTATCGCCGTTGCGAATGTGCCGCGGTGGCTTGTGGGGCCAGTCGAGACGGCCTGCACCTTCGTGTTGCCTGCCCCGATGGCGTGCTGATACGTCGCCGCCAATTGGCCGATGCCGACAGAGATCGCTTCGTCCGTCTCGCCAAAATAATTACGCGTCGGCGTGGCGATGACCCAGCGATAGGCGTGGGCGTCGGCAACGAGTCTTCCATAGGCCGAGGCCGCGAAATAATTCGGGTCGAAATAATCCGCCTGCAGCAGTTTGCGTAAGTCGGTTGGAATGTCGGCCGGATTAAGCGGCTCTCGCATATAGGCCTTGCGGGCGATGTCATAGTATTCCGGGGCGAACAATGCGCGCGCGAGGCCCGGCACGCCGTAATAATTTTCAAACGCGAAGGCCGAGAGCACGAAAAGCGAATTGGTCCAGGCCGCGTCGTTCTTGCGCGGGAAATTGATGAACCCGCTCAAGGCGGCGAACACATCCACCGGCGCGCTGGCTGTCACCGCGCCATCGACAGGGACGCCGGATTTCTCGAGCTTTTCGAGAAACGCCATCGTCACGAAACCGCCCTGCGACCAACCCGACAGGAAAAGCTTGTTGTCCTGCAGCTTCATCTGCCCCATCGCCGCGCGGGCCGCGAGCAGCATGTCGTACGTCGCCTGCTGGTGCGAGCCCTTCACCATGTAGCCTTCGGGCTCGGTTGAGGCGCCCATGCCAAAGTAGTCCGCGCCGATGAGCGCGTAGCCCTGCCCCGCGAATTGCGCGATCATCACGGCTGTTTCCGGCGACTTTTCCGGGTTCGACGGCACTTCGTCTTTTCCGTACACCGTGCCGTGCTGATAGGAGACAAGCGGCAATTGCGCTGCAGGCGCATCCGGCAATGCAAGCAGGCCCGTGGCGACGATTGGCTTATTCCCGCGCTCTGGCACAACGGAATTATAAGTGACGCGATAAAGGTTCACTGCGTTGCGCGCGGGCGTGTAGGAAATATTGAGCCCGGAGAACTTGGGCATATCCTGGGTGAGGATGGCGTCGAGCCGCGCCACGTCCCAACGGGCGATGAATTCGTAACGCACGCCTGACGCTACGTTAACTGGCGCCCTGTCCTGCGCGAACGCTGGACTGGTGAGAAGCGCGCCGCACAGCGCCATCGCAGAGAAAAGATTGGTCGAGCGCATGAGGCCTCCTTGCAAGGCTTTCAGAAGTCGCATGAATTCGTAAAGGAGACGTGGCGACGAAGCTTCGGGTTGAAGCTAAGCGCGCACGCGCAGCGTTGCGTCTTCATCCACTTTCAGGTCGGCCGCGTCGCAGACCTTTGCGAGGCTCGCCACCTGCCTGCCGCCGATGCTTAGCGCGGGCGCGATTTCCGCCAGCGGAACCAGCACGAACGCGCGTTCGAACATGCGTGGGTGCGGCACGACCAGTCGCTCGTCGCTGACGGCCAGATCGCCATACGCCAGCAGATCAATGTCGAGAACGCGCGGGCCCCACCGCTCATAGCGCATGCGCCCGGCGTCCGCCTCCAGCGACAGGCACACGTCGAGCAGCGCATGGGGCGCCAGCGTTGTATCGAGCAACGCGCACATATTAAGGAAGTCGGGCTGGTCGATCTTGCCCCATGGCGGCGTGCGCCAGACGGAGGAGCGCGCGGTGATACGGCAGTCTGCGCGCGCATCGAGTGTTGCGAGCGCGGTGACGAACGCGTCCGCCACGTCGCCCATATTGCCGCCAAGCCCTATGGCGGCGCGAGAAACAGCCTTGTCGCTCGTCTCAATCGGCAATATCGGCGCGCCCCATGCGCAGCTTCACGCCCACAGCGTCGATGCGCTCGGGGATCGGCGGCTTCAGCTTGCGCACGCGCACATCAACAGCGTGCACGCGCGAAAACTGCGACAGCAATCCGCGCGCAAGCGCCGCTGCGGCGGCTTCCACAAGCTTATAGCGGCTCTCCACAAACAGCTTGCGGGTGACGCGAACGATGGCCGCATAATCCAGCGCGTCGTGCAAATCGTCGCTCGCCGCTTCGCGCGAAATATCCGCCTCGAGTTCCAGATCGACCGTGAACGGCTGGCCGAACTCTTTCTCGTGAGCGTGCCAGCCGTGGTAGGCGTGCACTTCGAGCTGTTCGATGAGGATGCGGGCCTTCAGCATCATACGTGGTCCTTACCCGATTGTTCGATGGCGCGCAGCACGCCGAGCGCCTGCACATGCGCGAAAACATCATGAACGCGCACGATGTCGACGCCATGCATGGCGCCCCACACATGCGCGCAGACAGAGCCCGCCACCCGCTCGGCTGCGATCTCGACGCCCGACGCCACCCCGATGCAACGCTTGCGCGAGGCGCCAAGCAGCACGGGCAAACCGAAATGCGCCCGCAAGTCCGGCAAGCGCCGGATCATCTCGAAACTTTGCGCATGGGTCTTGCCAAAGCCGATGCCCGGATCAATCACAATCCGCTCACGCGCAACGCCGGCCTTCAGCGCGATGTCCACGGAGCGCGAAAGAAAGGCGACGACTTCGGCATATATGTCGACGTTCGGATCGTCCGCACGCCGGTTGTGCATGAGGACACAATGCGCGTTCGCGCCCGCCGCCACGCGCGCAGCATCGGCATCGAACTGAAAACCCCATACATCGTTGATGATGGTCGCGCCTGCCTCGATTGCGGCGTGGGCTACAGGCGCCTTCATCGTGTCGATGGAAATGTGCGCGCGCGTCGAGCGCACGAGCGCGTGGATGACGGGAATGACCCGGGCGATCTCATCATCCGTCGAAACTGGCGCAGCGCCGGGCCGCGTTGATTCTCCGCCGATGTCGAGAATATCTGCGCCTTCAGCGGCAAGCTGCTGGCCGTGGGCGATGGCGCGCGAAGCATCGAACCACTGGCCGCCGTCGGAAAACGAATCCGGCGTCACGTTGACGATGCCCATCACCAATGTGCGGCGCCCAAGGACAAGGGGGTCGCGAGCCAGCGGGGGCCCATTGTTCAAACGGGGCTGCGCGGGCGCCTGATCGTGCGCTCGATCTTTCGCCTGACCTTGCGCCTGACCTTGCGCGCCGGCTGGCGCTTGCGGCGGCGTCACGTCACGCGCGGCCCGCGCGGGGTCTACGTGGCGGGCGTCATCCAGAGCCTGCCTGACGCCTCGAAAGCCCCGGCCAAGCGCATACATGTATTTGTCGATACCCACGGCGCCCTCGCTCGGCTTTAACGCGGGAAGGGCCAGCGCGCTCCCGCATCGCCCACCTGCCCACGATGACGCAAATAAGCGTCCGCGAGCACAATAGCCATCATCGCCTCGCCAACTGGCACCGCGCGGATGCCGACACAGGGGTCGTGTCGACCCTTGGTGCGAATGTCCACCTCGGCGCCGAAGCGATCCACCGAGCGGCGGGGCGTGAGGATTGAGGACGTCGGCTTCACCGCGAACCGGGCCACAATGGGCTGTCCGGTCGAGAGGCCGCCCAGCACGCCACCCGCGTGGTTTGAAAGATAAAGCGGCGCGCCATCGTTGCCGAGGCGCATTTCATCGGCGTTTTCTTCGCCCGACAGCGCCGCCGCCGCCATGCCATCGCCAATTTCAACGGCCTTGACGGCGTTGATCGACATGAAGGCTGAGGCGATTTCCGCATCGAGCTTCCCGTAGATGGGGGCGCCCCAGCCGGGCGGCACGCCTTCCGCGATGACTTCGATCACGGCGCCGCAGGACGAGCCCGCCTTGCGCACGCCGTCGAGATAACCCTCCCAGGCCGCAGCCGCCTTGGCGTCTGGACAGAAGAAGGGGTTTTCGTCGATCTGCGACCAATCCCAGTTGGCGCGGTCAATCTTGTGCGGGCCCATCTGGACCAGCGCGCCGCGGATCGTGACCCCGGGGATCACCTTGCGGGCGACGCCGCCAGCGGCCACGCGCATCGCCGTCTCGCGCGCGGAGGAGCGCCCGCCGCCACGATAATCGCGGATGCCGTACTTGGCGTCGTAAGTCACATCCGCATGGCCCGGCCGGTATTGATGGCGGATGTCGCCGTAGTCCTTCGAGCGCTGGTCGACGTTTTCGATGATGAGCCCGATGGACGCCCCCGTGGTCACCTGCGCGCCCGTCGCCTCATCGACCATAACGCCGGAGACAATGCGCACCTGATCTGGCTCCTGGCGCTGGGTGGTGAAGCGCGATTGCCCCGGCCTGCGCTTGTCGAGATAGCCCTGAAGATCGGCCTCGGTGAGCGCGAGCAACGGCGGGCAGCCGTCCACGATGCAGCCAATGAGCGGCCCATGGCTTTCACCGAATGTGGTGAAGCGGAACAAGTGTCCGAATGTGTTGTGCGACATCAGGCGTGCCCGGCGGCGTGAGCCCGGCGCGCTTTCGCGCCGGGAGGAAAATCAGCCGCTTTTTAGGGGCGAACCCCTGCGCGGGTCAAATAACCCGCGCCGGGAACGGCGTCAGGCCGCAGCCTTTACAGGCTCGCTCGCCTGTTCGCCGTGCGGAACGTGAATGAATGGCTCTGCTGGGGCGCCGATCCATGCGGAATTACCGGGGATCGATTCGCCCTTCATCACGACAGTCAGGGGCCCGAGCTGGGCATAATCGCCGACGTTGGTGTCGTAGAGCACCGTCGCCGCCGCGCCCACCGTCACGCAATCACCGAGATAGACCCGGCCGACCTTCATCACACGATCTTCGTAGAGATGGGTCTGCAGGGCGCACAGCGAGTTCAACACGCAGAAATCACCCATACGCACGCAATCGAATTCGGTGATGTCGAACGCGTCCAGATAATTACCTTTGCCGATCTTCACGCCGAACAGACGCAGATACCAGGGCAGGAAGGGCGTGCCGCGCAGATGCTCCATCAGCACTTTGCCCGCAAGGCCGGAATAAAGAACCGCGACAGCCTCGGTGCGCATCGCCCACCAGGACCACATCGGCTTCACGACGGGTTTGTAGACGCCCATCAGCATCCACTTCATCGCGACAACTGTGAGCGACATGAACGCAGTCATGCCCAGCGCTGCGATCATGAAATAAACGAATACGGTCGAATAATTGCCCGCCAGCAAAGGCTCGCTGATGAATTCAATCGAAAGCACCGCGCCGGTGATGAACAGCATCGTCGGGAACGAGATGTGAACCGCCTCGAAGGTCGCGCGCAGGAGCCGGCGCCAGAACGAGGGTTCGTAGGTCCAGTTGGCGCCGCCGCCATCGAAACGCTGTCGCACCGGCAATTTGATTGGCGGTGAACCGAACCAGGTGTCGCCGGGCGACATCAGTTCGTTCGCGGGCGGCTTGGACTTGATGCCGATGAGCACGCCTTCGGGAATCCGCGAGCCAATCGCGACGACGGCGTCGTTGCCCACGAATACGCGCGGCCCGGTGTCCACCGTGTCGAGGTACATGTAACCGCGACGGATATCCTCGTCGCCAAGCACAACTTCGTCGGCGATGAAGTTCTTTTCGCCGATATTGATGAGGTCGTACCGGCCGGCGAGGTTGGTCGAAACTTCCGCGTCCTTGCCGACGCGCGTGCCCAACAGGCGATACCAATTGCGCATGTAGACAGTGGCGAACAGCGAGGAGAGCGTCTCCAATGTCACTTCTGTCGAAAGCTGAATGACCCACTTGCGCAGGTAAAAACTCGAATAGATCGAGTAACGCCCGGTGCGCACGCGCGGCAGGATCGACCAGCGCATCACGACGACAAGGCCCACGGTCATCAGGACCAGCGCGAAGCCCATGGGCCAGGCCATCAGCGGCACGGTCATGAGGTAGCTCGTGCGATCCACCGTGCCCAGCCAGTCGTCAATCTTGTCGAACACCCAGAATGCGGGGAAGATCGGCAACAGGCCGAGCGGCGGAATGACAAGGAACGCGCCGACATAAAAGAGCAGGTTGAAATTGCGGCGCGCGGGAGAGGCGTCAGCCTGTTCGGGGAGCGCGGCCTGATCCACCGTCCCGACCTTGCGGGCGGGCGAACCATCCCAGGCTTCCCAGGCGGCAATGTGGGCGCCGCCGGTGATCGCCGAAAGATCGCGCAGTTCGGCGCCTTCGCCCAGCACGCAATCGCCTTCGATGACGCAAGACGTGCCGAGATACGCGTCGGCGCCAATGACGATAGGGCCGACGACGATCTCGTTGCCTTCAACGTGGGCGTTCGACAGCTTGATCTTGCCGCCCAGACTCGCGCGATCGCCGATGTACACGAGGTCGGCGGCGCCAACGTCGAGGTCGCCGATCACGACATCCTTGCCGATCTTGGCGCCCATGGCGCGCAGATACATCGGCAAAAGCGGCGAGCCCTGCAGCCACTTCATGTGCGCCAGCGTCGCGAGGCGCTGCACCAGCCAGAGGCGGTAATGATATACGCCCCACAACGGATAACGCCCCGGCTTGGTGCGCCCGATAATCAGCCATTTCGCGGCGATGGTGATGAAGAGCGTGCTGACGTTGATGAGAACGTACACGCCCATGAGCGTGATGATTTCCTGCCACCATTTCGCGTCGGGGCCAGTCAGCAGCATGTAGCTGATGAACACGCCGAGCCATTGCGCGGTCACGAGCGCAAAGATGAAGGGCAGAGTAATCGCCTGCGCAAGGCCGCACAGGATACGGCGGCGCAGCGGCGGCGGATCGAAGCGCAGATCGCGCTGCGGACCCATCGCGCTGGCGCGTCCATCAAGAAGCCCAGCCATCGCGCGCAGCGTGCGCGCGGCGTAAACGTCCTGCAGGGTGATGGCGGCAAGCTCGGGATGCGCGCGCACCTTGCCCAGAAATTTCGCGGCGAGCAACGAGTGGCCGCCAAGATCGATGAAGAAGTCGGCATCGAACGGGATGCTTTGCGGCGGCAGAACGGCCTTCGCGGCCTCCAGCAGTTTCGCCTCGGTCTGCGTGCGCGGCTCTTCCTGCTCCTCGGTGATTTCCGCAGGCGCGAGCAGCGTCTTTTTCAGCTCGTTGCGATTGACCTTGCCGGACGACAGACGCGGCAATTCGGTCATCGCCTCATAGCGCGCTGGCACCATGTAAGCTGGAAGGGTATCGCGTAATTTCGCCCGCAGCACTTTGGGTTCAAGGCCGGCGGAATTGCCCCCTTCAGGCACGATGAACGCGACGAGCTGGTCCATGCCATCGTCGTTGCGCATGACGACGGCGGCTTGCCCCACGCCCTCAAGATCGGCGAGACGGGATTCGATTTCGCCCAGCTCGACACGGAAGCCGCGGATCTTGATCTGATCGTCGATGCGGCCACGGAAGAGAATGTCGCCATTATCATCAAGCGCGACAGCATCGCCGGAGCGATAGAGAATCTTGTCCTCGCCGGTGGCGTCGAAAGGATTGTCGATAAACTTTTCGGCGGTCAGATCTGGCCGGCCGAGATACCCCATCGCGACGCCGGGGCCGCCGATGAGAAGCTCGCCCTCCTGCCCCGGCGCCAGCAAATCAAGCGACTCGCTGGCGACGTAGCAGGTGTAATTGGGAAT
>JAUXWZ010000105.1 GCA_030684835.1 Beijerinckiaceae bacterium | reverse complement strand
CAGGAGCAGGCTCCGGATCTGATTCATGAGCGAAGTGCGTTCGCCAACGAGCTGATCGCGAACGCGATGCAGCGTCTGCATGTCGAGTTGCTCTTCCGATTTCAACTGGACAAACCGCATGGTCGGTCGTGTCGCCGCCTCGGCGATGGCTTCGGCATCACGATCATCGTTCTTGTGAGCCTTGACGTAAGGGCGAACATATTCCGGCGACATTAACCGGACGGTATGGCCTTGCGCAGCCAGAGCACGTCCCATGTGATGCGCGCCACAACATGCCTCCATGGCGATCACGCACGTTGGGAGTTTCGAACAGAAGGCGATGACTGTTTCGCGCCGCATGCGGCGCCTCATAGTCACCTTGCCATTCAAATCCAGGCCGACGACGCTGCAGCTGTTCTTGCCAAGATCAATTCCGAGAATCGCGATTTCCATGTCTCCGCTCCTCATGGGTGAACCGCCGCCAGTCTAGCAGCAGCCTCTCAGTAGGGGCGGGCCATCCATAAAAGGGGCTCTGCACTGGACCCGCAAGGATATGACGCAGGTAAGAAGGTCACGGGACGCAAGCGCCATATTCTAGTCGACACGCTCGGACTTCTGCTGAACGTCATCGTGCTTCCAGCCGACATGCAAGACAGACATCACGGTATCGCTAAAGCTTGATTGGAAACGATTATTCTCATCCCCGCATCTTGCGCGATCAGCGGAATGGCGAAGCGCAGCACTTCCGGCAGCGCGGATCCGCACCGGCATAACCCGCCTCTGCTCTGACGGCTTGTATGGGCGTGGCGTCCTCATCACCTACACCGGCCTTGCGCCATAGGAAAACCTATGGAACAATAATTATGCCAATTGAGATGCGCCATTCAGAGAATAAACGTTAGTACCATACGTAGAGGTTGAGCGTGGAGAGGCACCCTGGAACGGCACCGCCGATAAATGATGAAGCCCAGATCGAAGAGATGCTGATCGAGACAGTTCTAGGAGTAGGGACATGTGAAGCCCATCACGGCGAGTTATTGCAGGGAATGTTTTACAACAATAACGGCGATATCACGCGCGGCCTTGTAACTCTTCCGTGTCCAATTTTTCACACGACTGCTAAGTTTCTGCCTACGCCGCAACCCGAACTTCATGTACTTCCATCAAAAATAGCAAAGCGTAAAGCTGCGCGAGCTGCTGAATTAACTCTTGAATTCACACAGCGGCAAGGCTCAGGCGGCTTGCTGTTTTTGGGTAATGACAGTCCGGAAGGCTGGGGCTTAGGCTCGTCGACCACCGATGTGGTGTCAACCATCCGTGCTGTAGCAGACGCGTTCAGCATCTCGTTATCCTCTGATGAAGTTGCGAGAATTGCCGTAAAAGCGGAAGTCGCATCGGATTCGATTATGTATGCCGATGCTGTCTTATTTGCCCAAAGAGAAGGGTATGTAATCGAGAGCTATGATAGAGAACTGCCCCCTATGGAAATAGTCGGATTCAACACAGATCCAACGTTTGCAGGCATCGACACTCTTCTGCATCCCCCGGCAAATTATTCCTGGGATGAGATCGAAGCGTTCCGCCCATTGAGAGGATTGCTAAAGCGAGGAATCTTCGATCAGGATCCAAACCTGATAGGCAAGGTGGCCACGGAAAGCGCGAGGCTAAATCAGAAATTTCTGCCTAAGCCAAGATTCGCTGATATACTGCAGCTCGGGGAAGAAATTGGAGCCGTTGGTGTGCAGGTCGCCCACAGTGGATCCGTGGTCGGCATAATTTTTGACCCGGTCGACAATCAATTAACTCGGAAAATGGCGAAGGCCGTCGCAGCCCTGCGGCAGCTGGGATTTCCTGCTTGTCACCGCTTCAGGGTGGGCGCGATTTAGGGGGCACCGAGATGGTAACAAGAGTCGTTCACAATAGCCCGATAGAAGCTAGCCTTCTGCCCACTTTTATTCGACTTGCGAAAAATTTGGTGGCGGCAACGTTCGGCTTCATGAAGTTAATACCGGCAACGTTCATTTTGGAGCAAGCGGAAAAGGACGAGCGTCTGAAGGCGGGCAAGATAATTGAAACAACCTCCGGACCGTTCGGGCTAGCCTTGGCCATCGTTGCCGCGCAACGCAACTACTCACTCACGCTATTGTGCCCCAAAGGAGTAGACCCAGCAATTTTGGAGCAGATGGCAAACTTGGGGGCGAAAGTCGAGGTTTTACTGGATCAACAAGAGTGCATCGACCAGATTCAGGCAAGACGCTCTAAGGACCGCGAGTTGTTCTGGCCGTCACAGTATCACAACCCTCAGAATTCTGGTTCCTACGCGGGTGTGGCAGAAGCAATCCTCGAAGCTATGGGCAATGTCGACTGCTTGATCGGCGCAGTAGGATCAGGCGGTTCTCTTTGCGGAACCGGGAAGTATCTTAGGCTCGTCGGCCAAGACTTGAGGGTTGTTGCAGTCGACGCGATGGGGAGCGTCCTCTTTGGAAAATCTTCAGTCCCGGGCCGTTTACCGGGGATGGGGAACGGCGTCATGCCGACGACGCTGGAACATAGGATGGTTGACGAAGTCCACTGGGTCACATCATCAGAGGCCTTGTGCGCTGCGCGAAGGCTACACAAGTTTCACGGAATGTGTATGGGAACTAGCTCCGGCGCGGCCTTTCTTGCCTCATCTTGGTGGGCGTCTAAAAACCCTGACAAGACGGCAGTTGTATTTTTCCCTGATCACAGCTCGCGGCTTTTCACATCGCTGTTCTGCAAGGAGACGCTCCAAGCGGCGGATTTGTGGCTCGACGAGCTGCCAAGCGAACCAAAAGAGATTTCACATCCGAGAGAGGAGTCAAATCGCTGGAGCCGCCTTGAATGGGCGCGGCGTTCGCTCAACAGTTGGGAACTTGCACGTGAGGCCTCTGAATGATTTATCCCCATCCTGCGGACGTTATGGGTTCTCCATCTCTAATTCGCCTGACGGACGAGTTATTCGTGCTTCGCTTCGAGGTGATGAAGATCAAATCTGCTATGGCGGCAGTCGAAGCACTATTAGATAAGGGAGTAATCCACGCGGATACAGTTCTAACGGATAGCTCAAGCGGAGTTTATGCGCTGGCCCTGGCACTTACCTGCCACAAGCACAGGCTAGGATGCCACCTGATAACCTCGCGAACGGTGGATCCGTCTCTAAAATTGCAGCTGGAGTTGCTGGGTGCACGGACGGAGGTCGTGCAATCGGCGGGCAGCCTGAAAGTCGACCAAGAAATGCGGGTTCGCCGGGTGATGGAACTGGTAGCTGCGGACAAAAGGTACTACTGGATGCAGCAGTACCACGACAAGTTACATTACTTAGGTTATTCGGAGATAGCAACCCAACTAGAGTCTGAGTTCAAGTGCGACGAACTGCACTTAGTTGGGGGCGTCGGTTCAGGTGCCTCAACCGGCGGCCTAGCCCACTTCTTGCGGCCGAGATACAAAAAATTACGTGTCATCGGGGTTCAACCATTTCAAAGCATAACATTCGGTAGTTCTCATTTACTCGATCCAGACAATATGATCGCCGGAATAGGTAGCGGGATTGCTTTCCTGAACGTTGACTACTCGGTTTACGACGATATCCACTGGACTGCCTTTTCCGTGGGCTTATCAGGTGCCGTCGAGCTGCTGAAGCTGCACGGGGTCTTCGCAGGCTTGTCTTCGGGATGCTGTTACGCCGTTTCTAGATGGGAATCCACTCAGACTGGTCGCCCGACCATAATGATTGCAGCAGACACCGGTCACCGCTACGTTGACAAGGTTTTTTCGAGGCACCACGAGGCTCAGACACTAAGCGATCTTGAACCCACATTAGTTTCCGATCTAAATCAGATCCAGCCACCCTGGTCGAAATTCTTCTGGAATGGACGGAATTACGATCCCATAGCCGGAGGCTAATGAGTTGAAGCACACGATTGTACTAATCGAAGCGCTGACGTTCGGCCTTGGCCGCATGAAGGAAGCGGCCGCAGAAGATGCCGAACTGGTTTTACTTACAAGAGACCCCGGGGTGTATCACTTCGAACTGGCAAATTCTAAAAGCGGCGGACTACGTGTTGTAGTTTGTGATACATTCAACCAAGAAGACCTTCGATCCAAAGTCGAATCGCTGGGCGGCGTCCAGGGTATTGTTAACTCCACCGACACGTGGAGCCTAATCGGCGCAAGGCTAGCTCAGGACCTCGGGCTTCCCCACACAAACATAGGCGCTGTCGAGTTGGCGCGCAATAAGAGTAAACTCAGAAATATACTCTTCGATAAGCAGCTCTCATCAGGCAGGAGCGTGCCGATTCAGGCAGGTGATCGCAACATAGCAAGTCTGCTCAATCTCCTCAACTTCCCGCTGGTCCTGAAAGACAGTTCCGGGACTGGTAGCCAGAATGTCTGGCTGATTGACGACGCACATGAGTTTGAGAGGCTGCTTGCAACTTTGGACTTTTCCACCTTGCGCGGAGGGCTAACCGCTGAACCATACTTCAGTGGCACACTTTACAGTGCGGAGGCGATTACGTGGGGCAGCATTACGCGCGTCATTGGATACACAAGTCGAGTAATGTCGCCGGAACCCACATTCCGGGAAGAAGCGTTAGCCCTGCCGGTATTGTTTCCCGAGGAGGTGGTATCTCAGTTGGACAAGTGGATATCCGAAGTACATCGCTGCATTGGTTACGACGCTGGGTTTACGCACACAGAGTTCGTGCTGACGGCAAAAGGACCGGAAATCATCGAAGTGAATCCTCGGCTCGCTGGTGCATTGGTCGGAGAGGCTCTCTGCCAAGCGTTCGGGGTAAATATCTATGAAGCCTTCATTTCATGTGCCATTGGAACAAAGCCGAAGCTGATGGACATGACCCTGAAGGCGAAAAGTGGGGTGGGCCAGGCGCTACTGTATCCCAAGGTGCCTGGTGTGTTCACTGGACTAGAGGGCATCGAGAAGCTCGCCACTCACCCCGGCGACCCGCGAGTGTACTACGTCCTTGAGAGCAGTAGCTTAGTTGAGCATGTGAATGATCAAAGGGGTTGCGCTGCGATGGTCCTCGTTAACGGAGAGACATCCGAAGTAGCCCTTCTAAATTCCCTTTCAGCCGCGTCCAAATTAAGAGTGAAGACAAGTTAACCATGGGGCATCTTCATGCGAATTCTTTTGGTTGGCGGGTGGGAAGAGAATTATAAGCGTGCACTTGCTTTCGGTCTTGAAGTAGTTGGCTTCATACCAGAGCGTTCTCGATCCCTCCTGACGGCTACGACAATAGTGCAATGTAAGCTTTACGACATTGAGATCAATGATGTCTGTCGCTGCATCTATCTTGCCCTCAAGCTGCATCGCAAAGAGCCATTTTCAGGTGTTTTCTCTTTCACTGAATTAGGATTAGAAACGGCCGGTTTGATCGCATCGATACTCGCCCTCCCGGGCAGCTCGTTCGATGCTAACGTCGTGACGCGAAACAAAGACATTCTTCGTCAGTCTCTACGGGGCACAATTCTTGACAATGTTGCGTTTAGGGTTGCGAATTCTCATCAAGACATCGACGAATTCGCCTCTTCCGCCGGGTATCCATTCATCGGCAAGCCGGTTGCAGGGCAAGGATCTATAGGTATTCGATTTTTCACTGCTGGCACTGACTGCAACAATCCCAACGAGCAATGGCCTCTGCTGCTCGAAAAGTTTGTGGAAGGCCCGGAGTATAGCGTCGAAGCGGTAAGCCTTGACGGCGTGCACCATATACTGGCTGCAACAGAGAAGGCTACCAATCGCCGATTTGTAGAGACCCAGCATGTCTTTCCTGCCCTACTGAATGACGAGGAGCAAACCACGCTGGTAGAAGCGACGAAGTTCCTTCTTGATCGACTGGCGCTGATGAACGGGGTCTCTCATAGCGAATTCAAATTGGGCAAAACCGCGTCCGGCGAACTGGTCCCGTACTTGATCGAGACGCAACTGCGTCCCGGGGGAGACCGTATATGGAAGCTTGTGGAGATTTGCTACGGAATAAAGCTCGACGAACTTATAATCGCGCAAGCGCTTCAAATGCACGTCCCCGTCGACCTTACGAGGCGCAGGGTCGCGTCTTCTTTCTTTCCCCAGTTCGAAGAAGGTATCCTAGCTGACTACTCTGGAGTGGAAGCCGTCTCGCGCAGTCCCGGAGTTGAATCTTTTGAATTTAGATACTCCATTGGAGACAGAGTCGTAGAGTTTTCGTGCTCCGCGGATAGGAAATGTTGTCTGGTCGTGAGTGGACGCGATCATTCAGAGGTTCAGACAAATATGGCCGGAGCCCTTTCGAAGCTGGTGGTGGTTATCGAGCAGTAAATTTTCGACGAGCAGGAAGCACTATGATCGGGTTGCGCGGGTCGATCAACATCCTCCTTCAAAGTGTGTTCGTGTCGAACGTTGGCAGCTATCTGATAATTCCTGTGCTTGCAGTTTACTTGTCAGAAGAGGGCAACATAGACATCGCGCTTGTCGGAACAATTTTTGCTGTCGGATCGCTAGCACAGATGGTCGGATCTCTCGCGTCCGGAGCAGTTTCAAATTTACTGGGCATCAAGGCCACCCTCATATGTGCGTTATTGCTTCGCGTCTTCGGTTTCTTGTCATTATTGGCCCTTGGCAATTTTTGGATGATCATTCTCGGATTTAGCGCAGTATGGACGGGGAGCGGCCTTTACGTTCCGGTGTCGAAGACATACATTAGCTTAAACTCAAACGCGGCTGATCGAGGGAGGTATCTCGCCTGGCGTAGTGCTGCGGCTAATGCAGGCGTAGCGCTAGGCCCTCTACTTGGCGTTGTGCTGCTGGAGATCGGGGGATATCTCTCCTTGTTTGCATCCGCTGCGCTGGTATTTGTTGCTGCTACGGTCTCAAATCTACTGTTGCTGGCGGTCGAGACGGACGAAAGTTCATTGAGGGCTAGTTGGCTCCATTACCTCTCCCGCGCCCGTTTGATGCGTCTGGGTCGTCTGGTTCCCTTGGCGTTCGTGTCGATGTTTATGCTGGCTGCATTCGACATAATCGTGCCTATATACGGTACTGGTCTGATTGGGCCTTATGCGCCTCAGCTGGCATTCTTCGTCAATGCGCTCGCGGTGATCGTGCTGCAAAGCGTCTTTGGTGCAGCCGTATCCGGGGCCGTGTCGCGCCATTCTCCAGCATATGCATTCTGCCTGCTGGGCGCTTCGGCGGTATTAATGTTGATCTCCAACAGCTGGGCGTTGTTTGTTGTGGCCGTGGTGGTTTTTTCGGTCTCGGAGGTCGCTCTCATGCTTTCGGTTGACCTTAGTGCGTCTCGCTCTCCCGCGGGAGACCTCGGGGATACGTATGCCGTAACCGCGGCTGGAGGTTCGATAGGGTCTGCAATTGGGAACCAGTTGTTCGGATTAGTTTACGCGTTGACTGTCCCCTCGTCGTTTTGGATGTTTTTCGCAAGTCTCGCAGTAATCTTCGCCGTGGTTTTTTGGCTAAACCCTAATACCTTAGGATACGCTCGCGACGAGGTGTCCTAGCCGCTAATCCGCTCCAAGACCTAGCGATTCTTTGGCCACGACCGAGTGAATTTTTATGGGTCATAACACCACATCCAGGGTTTAGGTCTGCATGACCGAGCCGCGCGAACTTTGGTAAGCGATGGCGGACGCCAAGCGCTTCACGCCAGTCGAATGCCGTAGCTATCTCATCGCCGGAGGTTACGATCCCACGCGATGAAAAAACTCTAGTAGATCAGGCTCCGAATTCTTACTGCGGTCGAATTATCAAGTCGCGGTGTCGGGCTCGTAGGCTCGTAGGCGGCTGACAGAGCTGGTTCGGGAAATCTGAACAGGTGGGTTAAGTGGATTTTCCGCGCAACAGTAGCGTGATCGCCGACAGCATTGAACCCCAATTCAAAGCCTGGGATCGCGCAAGCAAACTCGATCCCTTCGCCGACAAGCTGTCGCACATGATCCGGCTTGAGGCAGGCAAATCCCGCAAGCAGAAGCGGACGATCAGGCAATTGCACGCGGATCTCGTCGCTTTTGGCTATCAAGGCTCCTACAACCGTGTGGCGGCGTTCGCGCGCGACTTTAAGACGCCGATGACGCCAGGCGTGCCCCACTTCCCCCCGAGACTGCTTCCACCCAGCGCTGAAGCGAATGTGACCTCGTCTTATCCACGGTGTCATCAAACGGACCCAAAAAGAGGGGGGTTCAGCAGAAAGTTTCCTAGTAGCAAGTTGTCGTTGAGTAACTTCCCATCCCTTGGCGAGTCGTACAGTTGATCGGTGGCCGGTAGGCTGCTGCTGCATTACTGTATGATCTACCCATCGCACTTAGGCCGGCGCCAACTGCGGCGGCGGCTTGACTGCGGCGCATTGTATCGGCCTGATCTTGCGCGGCTGTCATCTGCAACATCTGCAAACGACAATTGACGTACGCATCGCTCCCGGGCTGCGCGCCAATCTCACGGCATTTCAGATCGTGTTCCGCTTCCCGGATGGCTTGTCGTTCTTGCGTTGACATGCAGCCGGTCGAGAAGAGTAGCGCGGACAAAAGCAAGGTTAGTTTCAAACCCATCGCAAGCATGGCGGGCCCCCATAGCCGGAGCGTAGGCGGAGCGGCGGGGCTCCGACAAGCGCGAGCTGAGGCGTTGGGTTTGCGTTGCAGTCCCCGCTGCGGAGTATTCCTGCCACGGTGGCCGTGTGCTCACGGTTTTAGAGCCGCATCGCGAGCACCGGAGTCGCAAGGCTATGTCCGGGACGGGCAATTCGTCTGGTAAGTCCCTCGCGCGCAGAATGGCGCTATGACCGCATAGGACTGTCTCGCATATCGCCATGACGGATTGGACGCCCAGCGCCCGCATGTTGCTGAGCGTCATTGGCTGGATTGGTTTTCCGTCGCTGTCCCTTGTGCGGCGCTGTGTCATCGCGAGATGAGAACCCGATTCGCCCGCCACGGCACATGGTTTGCAACATAATCAAACAATCAAATCCGAGCGGCGCGGAAGCTGCCACCTATTCATCGATGTTCGGCTTCCGATCCAATCCGCGACTGAATTGGGGCCTGGACGAATCCAAGCTAGCGATACGGCCCGACAGGCCGACGCCACCAGGATAGGTGAGATACACAGGGGCTGACGCAACGTAAGCGCCGCGCCAGCCCCATCGCACGAAGAAGTTTTTTCATGCGATTTGTGCAGACGTGATTTCAACGCCAACCCCCGCGCGGAGGGAGGGGTGATCCGCGCGAGTCTCTGATAGCCAGAGGCAGCGACTTACTGCGCTGGACGAGCACTCGCGACCGTCGGCCTCGTGATGAGGTCTATAACAGAGGCCAGCGAGAGTTCAGGATTGGCGGCGCACACCACCGTAAGGCGTTCCGAGTGGTTATCTGCATCCCGAAGCAGTTGAACCATCCAGCCTTCGGTCCTAAGCGCTCCCTTGCCTTCATCAAGGGCGCGGATCATTTGCGAACTGATGAAGTTCGCGCGGGCCTGGGGACTTGCCGCGCACGTTACCGTGGCGGCCTCCTGCGCTGAAGCAAAGGCGATTGTCGCAAGTGTGAACGCTCCTGCCAACGAAGCGGTTGTGCAGGAAATGCGATCATTCTGAAACTGCGAAGTGTTCGCATAATCAAGAGGTTTGCCGCCATCATGGGTTTGCTCTCGCCCAGCGTGCTGCAACGCGGTGTGATCAGTAACTCGACGACGGGAAAGGGCAGGCTATTCGGATCCCTTTAAACAAAGGGTGGAAAATGCGTCGGAGCCAAGGTTCTGCTTCGGTAACGGTAGCGGCGCAGCCCGACGGCGAAGGCTGCGAAGGACTTTCAGGTTGAATGCAAGTCCACTCCCCGGCGCGGCGATCAAGTTCTTCTCTGCGGGAAATTACCCAGACTATTCGCTCGTATCCGGCGGCGTCCGCAGCAATCCGCGCTAGAATTCGAATTCGTCTTAGAGCGCCTCATCCTCATAAGTATCGAACGCTCGTGAGCCGTCGAGTTCCGCTGCAGTTGGAGCTACCTATCGCCGTCGCAATCAATCGCTCGTGATTGAGGTCGGATGGGGCGAGGGTCGTCCCGCACCTTCATCGAAACGCGTTCATAGTTTAACGGGCGGCGGGAGCCCATTGACCAATGTTCTTCGACTCAGATCCTGTCGATGGCTCTGCGCAGCAGGTCCCGCACTTCTCCCGCGACGCGCTTCAGCTCCTGGTTTTCGATGGCCGCCATTGAGGCGACCGGATCGATCGCGCTGACTTCCACCCCGCCTTCCACCTGTCGAACGATGACATTGCAGGGGAGCATCGCTCCGACGCGTGGTTCCATCTCGATCGCCTGATATGCCATATTCGGATTGCAGGCTCCGAGGATCAGATACGGCTCCATCTCTACTCCGAGCTTCTTTTTTATAGTCGCCTTGGCATCAATCTCGGTCAGAACTCCGAAGCCCTGATCCGCCAGCGCCGAGCGGACCCTGGACGCTGCTTCCTCGAAGCTGACGCCGTCGATCTTTCGGTCCATCGTATAGCTCATTCGGAGCTTCCCTTTACGCGGGCCGGTGGAGTGGGCTCCGCCGGTCAAGGATGGGCGATCAGCGAACTTCCTCGAGTGCGGCCAGACATACATCAGCGCAGCGCTTGCACGACTCGGCGCAGATGCGGCAGTGCTCGTGTTTTCCAGCATGCTGCTCACACTCCTGCCCGCATTCCTGACAGGCCTTAGCGCAGGCCTGGATTGCAGCACGAAGGACCTCGACGTTGGAACCTGTGCGCCGCGATGCCATCGCGCCCGTTGCCGCGCATATGTCGGCACAGTCGAGGTTGAGCCGGATGCACTGCCGTAATCGGTCGACCATTGTCTCGGCGAGGCACGCATCCGCACAGGCGGTGCAGGTCTGGGCGCAGCTGTAGCACTCTTCGATACATTGCAGCAGCTTGTCGGCCGTACTTCCCTGGACATCGGGGTGGGTGCTGATCATGTCGTGGACGTGCATGACTTTGCTCCTCGTTTCATGTCTGGAGGAGCTGGTGGAACGCACGCTCCGGGGCCGGTGTTCCATCACGTCAAACTTGCGGTCACCCGCGTGCAGTAGCCGTCCTGCTCGCACAAGCGCGCGATGAACATACATGGCCGTCGAGCCGATGTGGCGCTGAAGCACCGTCATGCTTACGATCTTTCATCGTTCGGCAGGACCAACAATCGCCGAAAAAGAATCGCTTCAAGTGACCGAGGATTGATCTTTAAACAGCGAACACCGGTGCAAACCCGCCCCCGGGTGTCCTGAAATTTGTGGTCTGGCCTTGGTAGAGACGCGCGGCCACCAGAAGCACGTGACTGTCGTACGTGTAGAGCCGAACGTCCATCTTGCGCGGTTCGAGGGATCCATCGATCTTGATCATGCGCTCGCTCGGTCGAACTAAAACCTGAGCAACATATCCGCCTCGCTCGATTTCTGCCCAAACCCCTTTCGTCATCTTGTCGCCGCGGTATACGGCCTTGCCGCCATGTCCCCCCATCGGCTTGAAGAATAGGCCCTTGCGCGACTTCCAGAGTTCGCCGGCGCTTTCAGGAGTGACAATGATAGTGCGCGGGACGGCTTTGAGTTGTGCAATAAGGTCTGTGTCCAAGCCCCAAGACTCGAGCAGCGTAAGGTCAGAGAGCAACGAAAGGTTGCGCTTGTCGGCGAGAAGGGCGTGGTTGTGTGGATTTGGACTAACGACCACCGACCCGGCGCGGTAGGCCTCTCGTAGAGCGCTGTGCTCTGGCTGATCAAATGCAAAATCGGTGACGCGGTTGTACACGAGGTCAATTGGCTTTCCCTCAATGCTGAGTCCGTCGCCCTTATAACGAAGATGACGAGCGTCTGCGATAATCGCATCCACCCCACGCGCGGCCATCATTTGCCGCACGAGAAGGAACTCAGGGTAGAGATACTGTTCCTCCGGCTTGTCGTCGACGATAGCAATCCGACGTGCGGCGCCGGTTCCCCGCTGGCGCATCCATTCGTCCTGGAACATGCGAAACGCAACGTCCTCAAAGCCCTGCGGCTTCAGCGGCATGTCCATTTCGACACAACACTTGCGCTGCGCCTTGGCAAGAAGGGCATTGAGGAATGCTCCGCCAGCATTCGTATTGATCTCGATGAGTCGGGGACCGTTTTCGCCGATATGGAAATCATAGCCCATCAGCGCACCGACCGGGCCGTAATCTACCTGCGAGATTTCAGGCGCCCAGGAGAGAACCGCAGCTTTATATGCCGGGAGCCTAGCCATCGTCTCGATAGCGGCTACCACCCTCTGCATCTCTGCCACCTCCTCGGCTGAGAGAAACACCGGAACGTTCGAGAACAAAGTAGCCTTCGGGCCGATCCAAGTCTCGCAAAACTCGGGATCCCCCGCCTCCAGCTCCAGCGCCTCGCAAAGCGCCCCCCGGTCGAGGGTGATGCAAAAGCAGTGCTTATTCAGCCGCTCCGAAAGGGTCTGAACTGAGCCAGGGGGAGCGGGATCCGGCTCATTCATGGATCGCATAACCATAGCTGCGCCAGGGCCGAATAGACTTCAGTTCTCCGAGCCAAGCCATAGACGTTGACAGCGACTCAAGCTTTCTCGGCTGGCTCATGAGTTCTCCCCGCCATAGGCGCTTCGCCAAGAAGACTATTGCGTTTGTCACCGCTGTCTCCGAACCTCGGTCGAGGTATTTCACGATAATGGTTTAGCTCAGCGAATCAATTCGTCCTTCTGCCAACCGTTGTGGCGTTGATCCAGGTCAACGCTGAGGCGACATAGACCTCCTACAGGTAATCTGCTCGGACTGCGAAAGGGCAAAAAGGGATATTGCGTGCAGCACGGTTGGAGAGGGCAGGGTGGAAAGGCTCCGGGTCTTCAGACTTCGCGCCTGTGGCGTTGCCTTGCACTGCTTCTGGTGTTTACGTTGTCAACGTCAGGTTTCGTTCATGCCTCGTTTGGAGGCCACGCCACATCCATAGCATCGGTTTCGCATGCAATAGAATCCGTGAGTCACGATGCGCGTGGTGAGCCTTGCTGTCTCGAAGATAATTGCCAGCCGCACGGCGCGAGCTGCAGCATGATCAGCGGATGCCCGTTCTGTGTCCCGCCGTCCAGTGTGTTGGCATGGAGGGCGCCGCTGGATACGACAACGGTGGCGATGCCGTCCGAAGATGTTCGTCTTAGCCGCACGCCGCCAAGAAAAGATCGTCCTCCGAAACTCTCTTTGAACGTCTGAGCCCGAGCGCCTCTTCCGGTGTGTCGGGCTAATCCGATTGGCCGTCGCGGCCCGATCTGATCCCCTCACGTTCCGAAGAGAGCTTCTACATGGGACATCTGTCACGTCGCCAGTTTCTGGCATCTACCGCCGCCGCAGGCATACTCGGCGCGGTTCCTTCGCCGCTGATTTCGGGCCAGCCCGCGTTGGCCTTGCCCGCCACCACCATCCGCGTTGGCAATCGCGTAATCGAAGTGAATGGGCGTCCGGCCACGGTTTTCGGTCTGACGCAGCCTGACGGCAGTCATGGTCTGATCATGGAGTCTGGAAAGAGCTTCCGTGTGAGGCTCGAGAACCAGCTCGAAGAAGAGACATTGATCCACTGGCACGGCTTGACTCCGCCCTGGCAGCAGGATGGCGTGCCTCATCTGTCCCAGTCGCCGCTCGCGCCCGGCGCCACCCACGATTACGACTTCCCGCTAACCCAGCCCGGCACAAATTGGATGCATTCGCACCATGGGCTGCAGGAGCAGCGCCTGATGGCGGCGCCGCTGATCGTCCGCGATTCCGCTGGAACCAGCGCTGACATCCAGGAGGTAGTTGTCCTATTTCACGATTTCACCTTCCGGGACCCCGACGAAATCCTCGCCGGGCTCAAGGCTGGCGGTCATGGCGTCGCCGGACATGGGACCGCCGAACACGGGCCGGGATTGCTGCGTCGCTTGATGGAAAGCGTCATGCCGATGCGCGGCATGCATCATGGGGCCGGCCACGGGCGCATGGACCATGGAGCAGCGGGCGGCGCCATCATGATGCACCTGCACGATGTAGAATACGACGCGTTCCTTGCCAATGATCGCACGTTTCATGATCCGCAGGTGTTCCGCGTCGAGCGCAGCGGCCGGGTGCGTCTCCGCCTCATCAACGGCGCGACGGCGACAAATTTCTGGTTAGACCTGGGCCGGCTAGAAGGCCGGCTGATAGCCGTTGATGGCATGCCGGTAGTTCCCGTAACCGGACGACGCTTCGAGTTCGCAACCGCGCAGAGGCTCGATATCGTTCTCGAACTTCCGCGGGGCGAGGGCGCCTGGCCCATCTTCGCCGTACGTGAGGGCGAATGGGCGCGGACCGGCTTCCTATTAGCAACGTCCGGTGGGAAGGTCGAAAAGGTTACTGGCGAGACGCAGAGCGCGGCCAATCCGGTTGGGCTTGCGCTCGAACGCAGGTTGCAAGCCGCACAACCTCCCGAGCCTCGTCAACCAGACCGCCGGCATACCGTGACCATCACCGAAGGGCCCGGTTACGTGTGGATGCTGAACGGCGCCATGCACGGTGGACATACTCCTCTTGAGGTGGGGGTGGGCGAGCGGGTCGAGATAACATTCAACGACCAGACCAGTATGGCCCATCCGATGCATCTGCACGGGCATCATTTTCAGGTAGTCGCAATCAACGGCGAACGCTTTGCCGGAGCGTTGCGTGACACCGTGCTGGTACCAGCAAGAGGAAGCGTCACCATTGCGTTCGACGCAGATAACCCCGGCAGATGGGCGTTGCACTGTCACCATCTCTACCACATGGCGGCTGGCATGATGACGACCCTGGAATATCGGTCTTAGCGAATAGGAACCATGACAATGCATACCTTCTTTTTGAAGCCTCTCCGCAACAAAACAATAGCGCTTTTGGCGCCTCGCAGATTTGAGCAATGTCGCTTGATGGGGTTGGCTGCGGCAGCCTTGATAACAGCAGGCGTCGCCACGGCTGAGGCGCAGACCGCAAACTGGCAGCGAGGCGCTTTCGTCTATACCGCCGATGAGCGGGGCAATTCCATCAGCGCCATTGATCTTGCGGCTGGCCGCGTCAGGACAGTGCCGATCCCCATTTCTCCGCACAATCTGCAAATCACCGCCGACGGCAAACGACTTCTCGCTGTCGGCGACGCGGTTGCCGATGGACATGGACATAGCAATGTAGACAAGGCCCATAGCGCAAACGACGCAAAGGGGCGTCTGCTGGTTCTCGACACTTCGAAATTGGATGTCAAGACTGCCGCAAATATTGCCGTTGGCGTCCATCCTGCACATGTCGTCGCCGACCAGAGCGGCACGCGGGCTTTCGTAACGAACGCTGGCGACAACACCGTCAGCGTGGTGGACCTTGCCGCCAGAAAGCTGATCGCGACCATCCGCGTCGGCCGCTATCCGCACGGGCTTCGGATGAGTCCCGATGGTCGTGAGGTCTACGTGGCCAATGTCGAAGATGGCACGGTTTCCGTCATCGACGCCGGAAAGCTTGCAGAAACCGGTCGTATCCAGGTCGGCAATACGCCGGTTCAAGTCGGGTTCACACCGGATGGAAGCCGCGTTTACGTTTCACTTCGTGACGAGAACCGCGTCGCCGTTATCGACACCGCCGCCAGGCGGCTGATCGGTACGATCGACGTCGGGCGAAACCCAATACAAGTCTATGCGACGCCCGACGGGCGCATGGTCTACGTCGCGAACCAGGGCAGCGACGAAACGCCGGCCGACACAATGTCAGTAATTGATGTCGCGAGCGGGAAAGTCATCGACACCATCCGCACCGGTATGGGCGCGCATGGCGTCGTCGTCAGCGACGACGGCGGCTGGGTGTTCGTCACCAACATCGTCGCCGGAACGGTGTCAGCGATCCAAGTCGCAACGGGAAAAGTTGTTGCGACGTTCTCCGTAGGTCGCGGACCAAACGGAATTACTTACCAGTCGCCGCAACGATAACTATCCTACAGGAAACATGATGCTGACAATGAGAGATGGGCCATGAGCAACACATCAAGGATGTCAGTTTTTCCCCTTGGCATGAGTATCGCAACGTTCTTTGCCATCACATACATCCTGTGCATTTCCTATGGGGTCCTGGTGTCATCGCAGGGCATGCACCAATTATTCCAATGGTATTACCCGGCTTCCAATGGATCACCTGGTCGAGCTTCCTACTCGGTCTGGTCTTAGTCTTCGCTTATGGCTGGTATGTCGCGCTGGTATTCGTCCCAATCTATAATTTTTTCACCGCGCTGAGTGCGAAGCGAGAACGATCAAATATTTGAAATGCGATGCATGGATCATCGTTCAAAACATAAGCCCATGGGAGGCTCGTAATTCATGTCTCATCACAACACCAATCCACTAGGCCCAAAGCTCAACGACGGCAGCCGGCGACCGTTTCTGAACAGCCCATCGGGAATCGCGCTCTGCGTTTTTCTCGCCCTCGGCGGTGTATTCCTCTGGATCGAGCACCGCGTCCACGTTCTTGGCGCGCTGCCGCTTCTGCTGCCGCTTTTGATCTGCATCGGCATGCATTTCTTTATGCATCGAGGTCACGGCGGTCACGGTGGGCAAAGAGGTGGTCGCGATGAACAATGATGTTCCCGCCTATGGCCTGTGGTTTCTGGCGGCTGTAAACGCCGGCATCTTCATCCTTTTCGCGTTCAGCTTCTTCAAGCCCACGACAACGCGTGACTGGCGGTCGTTCGGAGCCTTCTCTGCCTTCATCATTGCGTTGTTCGCCGAGATGTACGGCTTCCCGCTGACGCTCTATCTCCTCGCAGGTTGGGTCGGCACACGCTTTCCAGCACTGGATCCATTATCGCATGACGCCGGGCACCTCTGGCCGACGCTATTCGGCTGGTCGATGGATCCGCACTTCAGCCCGTTTCATCTCCTCAGCTTCGTCTTCATCGGCGGCGGCTTCATCCTGATAGCCGTCGCCTGGCGCGAACTTCACGATGCGCAGAGCAATGGAATTCTTGCAACGACCGGCCCATACGCGCGTATCCGACATCCCCAGTATTCAGGCTTCGCGATGATCATGACCGGCTTCTTCTTGCAATGGCCGACCTTGGTAACAGGTCTGATGCTGCCGGTGCTGCTCGTTATGTATTGGCGCCTCGCCAAACATGAGGAACGCGAAGTCGAAGCGCAGTTCGGCGAGGCTTACCGGCGCTATGCCCAGCAAGTCCCAGCTTTTATCCCGCGATACTATCGGCTCGCGAAAGGACCTACCTAGATCGCGTGCGCAGAGAACCCGGTACGGTGTAAAACGATCTAATCCAACCTCACGGAGAATAGACATGAATTTCCATATTAAGACTACCGGACTCGCCGCCATGCTGGCTGCTGCTACGACGATTTTCACACCAATGCCAACAACTGTTGCCGCGCAGCCTTCGACGATCACGTCGCCAACTTCCGCCGCACTGTCCGAAGCAACGGTCAAATCTCTCCAGGAGGCATTGAGCAAGCAAGGCATTGCTGTGAAAGCCGATGGCATACTGAGCGATGAGACCCGCGCTGCCATCCGCGCGTACCAGTCGCAGCACCATCTCCCGGTGACCGGCGAGCCGGACAAAGCAACGCTCGATAAGCTCGGCGTTGTCGTCACAGCCGGCGCTCCCGCTAGTCAGGGCGCGCAATCGCCTACAACTTCTGGGCCGGGCTCGATGATGCGGCCGCATATGATGCAAAGTATGGCTCAGGGCAAGATGGCGCCTGGAATGATGAACGGCCAGACGCCGATGTCCGGCGCCATGCCAATGCAGCCGGGCATGATGATGTGTCCGATGATGACGGGTATGATGGGGCAGCAGCCCGGCATGATGGGGGACATGGGGAGACCGGCGCGCGGCGCAGCGGGTTTAGGTGTCGTTATGCCGAGCAGGAACGTGTCGGTCGAAGATGTGCGTGAACATTTCGAGCGATACATTCAAGCCGAGGGCAACCCGCGCGTGAAACTCGGCGCGGTCAATGACCTCGACAGCGGTTCAATCGTCGCCGAGATTGTTACGGTGGACGGCTCGGTGGCCGATCGCTTCAGCGTTAACAGGCGATCCGGCATCATCCAGCGGGCGCAATAGATCATTCCAGCTGATGGAGAAGATGCCCTGCCAGGCTTGAGCGTGGCGCAACGGGAGCGGTGAACAGGTGATGGGCCCATTGGTCCATCAACCCGCCATCCCTCCGGTGCGCCAAGTAGGTTGAATCTGCGATGCGTACGGGCAAGCGCCGCCACGCCTGGGCTCGCGCGTCAGGATTTGGAAGCCGGTTGAGTTCAGATGAACAACAGCTGGTTCTCAGCCGCGAGCCCCATTAAAGGAATTATTCGTATGTCAGCAGATAAGCCTACAACTCATTCTGCACATCACGATCACCGTGCGCACGAAGTCGGGAGTGGCCCTCCCTCATCGACGCCGCGGCGAGAACTCGGCGCGGCCCGCGGCTCAACACATTCCGAACATGCAAGCCACGGCGGTCACGATCATGCTGCTATGGTGGCCGACTTCAGGCGGCGCTTCTGGGTGACGCTGATCCTCACGCCGCCCGTCCTGCTGCTCTCGCCCATGATTCAACATTTATTGGGTATCTCACAGGCGCTGACGTTTCCTGGCGACCGCTACGTTCTCTTTCTCCTCTCCAGCATTGCCTACGTCTATGGCGGCTGGCCTTTCCTGACAGGCTTCATCTCCGAGTGGCGCGAGCGGCAGCCCGGCATGATGACCTTAATCGCGCTGGCGATCTCCGCGGCCTACTTCTTTTCGGCAGCAGTCACCTTCGGCTTTCCCGGCGAAGAATTCTATTGGGAGCTGGTGACTCTGATCGCCATCATGCTGCTCGGGCACTGGATTGAGATGCGCTCGATCATGGGCGCGTCGCGGGCGTTGGAGGAGCTTGTCCGACTCCTCCCTGACAGTGCGACGAAAATTGACGCTGACGGCGGGGCCAACGAGGTTGCAATCTCGACCTTGTTGCCAGGAGACCGCGTGCTGGTGAGGCCTGGCGCTAAGGTTCCGGTCGACGGCAAGATCGTGGAAGGATCGTCCGCGTTCAACGAGGCGATGCTCACCGGCGAGTCGCGTCCCATCACCAGAACTGTCGGCGCGACCGTCATAGGCGGCGCGGTCAATGGCGCCAATGCTGTCACGATCGAGGTAACAGCTACCGGCGACGCGACTTATCTGGCTCAGGTGATCGAGCTCGTAAAGAAGGCGCAAGCCACCCGGTCCCGCACCCAGGATCTGGCGAACCGCGCCGCCTCATGGCTGACGTATATCGCGCTCACAGTCGGCTTCGGGACGCTTTTCGTCTGGTGGCTCATACTGGATGCGCCGCTCGCATTTGCGGTGGAGCGGATGGTGACGGTGATGGTCGTCGCCTGCCCCCACGCCCTTGGTCTCGCGGTTCCACTTGTCGTTGCGGTCAGCACGTCGCTTTCTGCCGGCAACGGTCTTTTAATCCGTGACCGCGCCGCCTTCGAGCGAGCGCGCAACCTCGATACCGTCGTGTTCGACAAGACCGGGACACTCACCGAGGGCCGCTTCGGTGTAAGTGACATTGTGTTGCTCGCTGAAGGCGACGAGAACGAGGAACTAGCCTATGCGGCGGCCGCCGAGAGCCAGTCCGAGCACCCTATCGCCCACGGCATCGTCGCCGAGGCAAAGGCAAGGAACCTGACCTTCCCGAGGGCCACAGAGGTGAGCAACATCACCGGCGAGGGCATCGTCGCTCAGGTCAATGGTCGGGATGTGCGCATCGTCAGCCCCGGCCATCTCGCGCGTCAGGGCAGCCCGATTGCCCACAATAGCCTGAAGGCTTTGGAAGGCCAGGGAAAGACAGTGGTCGTTCTCGTCCGCGAAGGAGCGCCACGCGCTCTCTTTGCGTTGGCTGACATCGTCCGCAAGGAATCCAGGGAAGCAATCGCCGAGCTCAAATCTCTCGGGATCAGGTCGGTTATGCTGACTGGCGACGCCGAGGGCGTCGCCAAGGCGGTGTCGGAAGAACTCGGCATCGCGGAATACTTTGCCGAGGTGCTGCCCGACCAGAAGTCCCAAAAGATCGAGGAGCTGCAAGCTCGCGGGCTCTCCGTCGCCATGGTCGGCGACGGTGTGAACGACGCTCCCGCCCTGGTGGTGGCCGATCTCGGGATCGCCATCGGCGCCGGCACAGATGTTGCCGTGGAATCAGCCGACGTCGTGCTGGTCAGGAGCGACCCACGTGATGTCGGCGCCATCCTCGGGCTTTCTCGCGCCACCTACCGAAAGATGGTGCAGAACCTCATCTGGGCGACCGCCTACAACGCAATCGCCGTGCCGATGGCGGCAGGCATCACTTTTGGGACCGGCTTCATGATGACTCCCGCCGTGGCCGCCATCTTCATGTCGGCCAGCACGGTCATCGTCGCCATCAACGCCCAGTTTCTGCGTTTCTACAGGCGGAACAAATGAGCGGCAACCTTCCAACATTCCGTGGGTTTACTTATCCAATTCGCTCTTGGTGAGACGTTGGCTGACGTGAGAAAATGGGCCTTCGCGGTGGTTGGCGTTGCCTCGGTGTCGGCAGGAGTCGCCATCTTTGGCGGGGTGCCAACCTCCGGTGGGGATTCAGAGATGATTGCCGCCGGCAAACAGCTTTACATGGAGCATTGCGCCTCATGCCATGGCCGAAATCTCGAAGGTCAGCCGGACTGGAGGCGTCAGCTTCCGTCCGGTCGGATGCCTGCGCCGCCTCATGATGCGTCGGGCCATACTTGGCACCATGGCGACAGAACCCTTGCCCGGATCACCAGGAGGGCGCCAGCGCGGTCATAGGAGGTGGTTATGAAAGCGATATGCCTGGCTTCGGGGAAATGCTGTCCGAGACTGAGATTATGGCGATCCTCGGATACATTCGCAGCCACTGGCCCGAGCGGGAGCAACGTCATCAGGCGCGCATGAGTCGACGGGAAGATGAGCGATGGCGCGCGAGCGGAAGATCAACAGACGCACCGAACTAGCGTGTTTATTATCCAGTCAGTCACGCTTCGCAAATTCGGCGGCGAAAGCGGAGGGGATACGATGAACGTTGACCAGTTGACGAAGACAGCCAATGCTATGGTGGCTGCGGGAAAAGGCATCCTCGCGGCCGATGAGAGCCCCAGCACGATCGAAAAGCGGTTCGAAGCCATCGGGGTAAAGTCTACAGCTGAAACCCGACGCGATTACCGCGAGCTACTCTTCCGGTCTACAACCGCTTTAGCAAAGCACATCTCTGGCATCATTTTATTTGATGAGACGATCCGCCAGGACGCACAGGATGGCACCGCTCTTGTAGCCCTGATCGAGCGCGCCGGCTGCATTCCCGGTATCAAGGTGGACGCCGGCGCCAAGCCGCTCGTTCTTCCATTCCGGCGAGACCCTCACGGAGGGACTTGACGGGCTAAGCGAACGCCTAAGGGAGTACAATGCGCTGGGCGCTCGTTTCGCAAAGTGGCGGGCGGTGATCGATATTAGCAAGGACCTCCCGACTTTATATGCAGTGAAAGCAAACGCGCACGCGCTGGGACGTTACGCCGCGCTCTGCCAAGAGGCTGATATAGTGCCCGTCGTCGAACCGGAGGTGCTCATGAATGGCAGCCATGACATTGATCGCTGCGCCGAGGTGACCGAGTTCGTACTGAATACGGTATTTTCAGAACTCTATCAGTCTCGCGTCGTGCTCGAAGGCACCGTGCTGAAGCCCAACATGATAATCTCTGGCACGAAATCCGCCAGACAGTGCTGTGTCGCGGAGGTCGCTGAGCGCACCATCAAGGTTCTCAAGCGCTGCGTACCTTCAGCGGTGCCCGGAATCGCCTTCCTCTCTGGCGGGCAATCGGAGGAGAGCGCCACCGCCCACCTCGACGCAATGAATAAGAGCGGCGATTTCCCTTGGCGGCTGACCTTCTCGTATGGCCGTGCCCTGCAGGCGGCGACACAAAAAGCCTGGTCTGGTAGGAGCGAGAATGTCGCAGCCGCTCAGCGCGCCTTCTCTCATCGCGCCAGGATGAATGGACTTGCCGCCCGCGGCCAGTGGAAGCCCGAGATGGAGGAAGACGCTCAGTGGGGACTGCAACATCACGGAAAGAACGTGAGCATGCCACAGCCTCGGAAATAGGGAAAACTCCGCCATCATTCGCTGGCTTGCAATCTCGTGCGGTAATTCGGCGAATGGAATGAGAATTTATCCTCGCGTGTCATACGTTCAAGCGAGAACGGTTGTCGGTTGCCGATTTATTGAAACCCAATTACGCCCCGCCACCTAAGCGCCACTCGAGTCTTTCCTTTATCCTGCCGCATCCGCTGGCCAGCGCGGTCTCGTTCATATGATCGAATGTTTGTGAATGAACAGGTTCTGCCCCCCGCTGTTAGAATTTATCGACCAGTTCGCCGCTGCCCCTCCTGTACGTTGCGAACAAGATAGCGAACCGCTTCCTCGGTTCGCCCGACAGTCACCTTCACGTCGCCGAGGTCGCGGGTAATGGTCTCGAACTTCGCGGCTATACGATCATCCTTTGCCGCGGCGATAGCAGCCCCGCAGCCCCGCAGCCTCGATCTTGATGATGTGTTCATTCATCTGCTGCATGCGATTTCGTTGGACGCGCGGCGCATCAGCGCCCGGTGCCGCGGCACGGTTCTCAGGCGACGATAAGGAGTCGCTCATGACTGGCGTTAAGTCGCCGACGCTTCCTGCCGGACCCGCGCCAGAAAAATTGTACCGGACGGGCTGGTCTCCCACGACAGTCCGCCTTCCAGAAAACGGCAGAGGCGGTTTGCCGTCGCCAAGCCAAACCGGCCCGTCTTGAGCGGATCGAAATCAGGAGGCATGCCCGGTCCGTCATCTCTCACGGTGAGCAGGATGTCCACGCCTTCATGTTCGCAGGTAAGAGTCACTGTCTCGCGCATATGCTTCATCGCGTTAGTAACGACCTCGTTGACAACGATGGCAACTGAACTGGCTCGCGATGGGTCCATCATAAGCTGTCCGCATCCAGAAAACGAAACCATCTTGTCTGCGCTCTTTCCAAGACTAGCGCAGAGCCCTTCGAGCAGCGCGTTCAGATCGATCCGATCCAGTTGAACGGAGACTTGCATTAGCTCATGTACGTTAGCGATAGCTTCGACCTGCCGGGCCCCGTCAACTAGGGCTGTTTTCGCCTCCGAAGCCGTTGCGCTCTTGGCTCTCATGGACAGCAAGCCAGCCACGATCTGCAGAGAGTTCTTTACCCGGTGGTGAACTTCGCGGGCCAGCATCTCCCTGACCCGTTCGGCCTCCCTCGCGGCTGCCCTATGGGCGCCTATGACCGCGAGACCAAGGAGCCCAGCAAGCGCAGTCAATGAGGCGCCGCCAAACAAGAGCGATTGCCGAAGCCAGTCTCCCAGCGTCACATTAAGAGGCTGCGATATGACGGCGTAGAGCGCTGGGTATTTCTCCGATGTTCGCCAACCCGCCACCCGGACATCGCGGCCGTCGTTGACGATAGCGCCACCGTGCATACTTTTCTTTCTGACCTCGCTGATGCCAAAGATGTAATCAGGTGATGCGCGCACTACGGTGCGCAATCGCGCGAGGGACGAGAACTCATAGGGGACGCCTTCGACATAAATGCCCGCTCGGGCGCGGTCCCAATTCGCCACCTCGGTATAAAGCTTCTCAAAGTAGCCTGTATACGTCGCTACTACCATCACGCCCCGCAGCGTTCCGTCAGGATCGCGGAGAGTTCGGCTGAAGGTGAAGCGCTCCTCCCCCGTAACCGAACCGGGGGTGGCATCGCCGATGATGACCGGGTCTGACGCGCCCTCCATGTGAGCCCGGAAATAGGGTCGCCGGGAGGCGTCAATGGGCTTAGCTGGGAAGGTCCAGGTGTCCAGCTTGTTGATACCCTTTCCGTCCAGGACCCAAGCAGCGACGATCTGAGGGCTACCGGGGAGCAATTGACGCAGCCGGTCGCGAATTTCCCTGCCTTGCATGGGGTCTTCAAAGTCCCATTGCAAAAGCAACGGCTCGATAGCGACGAGGACCTTGCTCGCGTCTTCGAGGACAGCCTCAGCATGTGAAACAAGCAACCGGGCCATAGAAGCCATGCGCTCTTCAGCTGCGCGTAACGTTGCCGCCCGATCCCTAAGAATAACGGTCGCTATTAGCGCTATCGCAAACAGCGCGAAGAGCACTGCTCCTGCGCGCCAGAACCAAAGTGAACGCCGGACGCCACTCATAAAGAAATGCCCTCGCCAAAATGCTCGCTTGGCGCCTGAAAAGATCTCTTAGTCTGTTCCTAAAGGGCGCCCCATAGCAAGGGCAACGCTTTTGCTCTTGCTCGTCCCCGAAAGGGCCGCTTGCCGTCGGGTTCCCGCACGAGGTTGCGCCACGACGGCAGCGTCCTGCCATTCAGGGTTGCGCGAGATCTACGCCTTCGCGGGCGGAGCGGGTTAGAAGTGGCCTTCCGCGTGCTCGTCCTCGACTGTGAGACACCCGGGGTCTTCCGTAACGCCGCCGAGGTCTCCCCGCGGCTCGAGGCAGCAGTGACATCTCCTCCCTTAACGGCCTCTTCTGCCGGTCCGGTCTTCATTGCCTGGATGCTCGCTTCTCAATGATCTGACCCCCTCGGCTTCCGCTCATCATCACATGACGTGTGGGCGGTCCCGGGCATTTTCGCAGGCCGAAACCGCAAAGAGCCCGCTGTATGGTGATTCCAGCTCAGATGAAGCCGAAGCCGTAATCGACACTGTTTTAGATCGCGGCGCGCCTCAAGCGCCGCTGTATTCCAACGCTACCTTAGCTCAGGTAAATCATGTTCTTTGCACTGAGAGCGCGCC
Organism: Beijerinckiaceae bacterium; assembly: GCA_030684835.1. Classification (GTDB taxonomy): domain Bacteria; phylum Pseudomonadota; class Alphaproteobacteria; order Rhizobiales; family Beijerinckiaceae; genus Terripilifer. The sequence goes on along the minus strand of JAUXWZ010000105.1, from coordinate 3,048 downwards.
TGGAACCGGCGAGTGTAAGGGTATGTTGCCTTGGGAGGTCGACGCAGGCATTGAGCTCGCCCGACTGCATCGGGCTATGCATTTCGGAAAACAATGACGAACAACTCATGTGAAACCCACCCGTCTCCTTCCAAGGTGGACTGCCTCATCATCGGCGGGGGACCCGCCGGCCTCACGGCGGCTATTTATCTGGCCCGCTTCCGCCGCCGCTTCATCATTGTGGACGCAGGACGAAGCCGCGCATCTCTCATACCGCGCACGCGCAACCATCCCGCCTTTCCAGAAGGCGTGACCGGCCCTGACCTTCTGGCCCGCATGCGTGCGCAACTCGAACGCTTCAGCTTGAATTCGGTCATCGAAAGCGAAGTCAACCAGCTTGAGGATGTTCGAGATGGTTTGGTCGCGCGGTTGGAGGACAAACAGATCGCCGCCACCTATGTCATTCTGGCGACGGGCATTATCGATGTGCAGCCGCCGCTGCCCGATCCACTCACGCGTGTACGCCAGGGACTGATCCGCCATTGCGCCATCTGTGACGCTTACGAGATGACCGGCGGGGCGCTGGCGGTTCTGGGAAACAGCAGGAAAGCATTGGGTACGGCGCTTTTTCTAACTGGTTACACGCGCAACGTTTTGCTTTGTTCGATGGGTGCGAAGTTCGACTTATCCACCCAAGACCTTGAGATCGCACAGCGACAAGGAATACGACTGGTGGAAGCCCGTCTCGTTTCGCTCCATCCGCTGGAGAACGGCGTGGCGATGCACTTCAAATCCGGAGAACGCATCAAGGTGGAGGCCCTCTATCCTGCGCTCGGCGCCAAGCCGCGGTCCGGCTTGGCGGCGGGCATCGGCGTCCGCCTACACGAAGACGCTCGCATCATTGTTGATGAACATCAGCGCACGTCGCACCCGAGGTGCTACGCGGCGGGTGACATAGTCACCGGCCTCAATCAGATCGGCGTCGCAATGGCGCAAGGGGAGATCGCAGCGGTCGACATTCACAACAGCCTGCGCGCGGCTGAAGGACGGGCTTTACCGTAGGTTCCAGAACAGCGCAAAGTCCCTCTGTCGGGCAGAAGCACCGGTTGGATACGACCATACTAGCGTGAAGATCTTGCTCAGGTTTGACCCGGCTCCCCTTCATGTTTGAAACGCAAGCGGAAGCTGGTCCAAGATCCTCCTGGCGGGCGCTCTTCAGCGTCGCCGAGCTTTGCGGTCCGTGGCAATTGGTCGTTGGAAGACGGGCCCGCCCGCGAGGCGGGTAAAAAGAAACGTCAGGCAGGCTTTATTACTGTCCAGCCCGCCTCCTCTCCTCCTGATTAGTGCGCACAAGATAGCGAACTGCTTCCTCGGTTCGCCCGACTGTCACCTTCACATCACCGAGGTCGCGGGTAATCGTCTCGAACTTAGTAGCCGTACGATCATCCTTCGCCGCGGCATCGCGCAGCCCGGCAGCTTCGATCTTTATGATGCGCTCATTCATCTGCTGCATGCGATTTTCGTTCGACGCATAAACGAACCCGCCGCCAAAAGATGATAGCGGCCGTGTTCCGCTTGCGGATGCGCTGGCTCGCTGCATAATCGGGGTGGCATGTGGTTTGCGCGTCCACTGCTGAACGCCGCGCCGTATCTCGGGCAACGTGCGGCCGCACGATCATTGTTTCCAACTCATTCACGAAGTCTTCTGCATCGTAACCCTTGGCGGTGGCAAAGGTCACGACGACGGGCGCGATCCGCGTGTTGCTCAACCATCGCCAGGACGGCCAGACGCTCGGCATGACTGTTGGCCTGTGTCAGGCAGGCGCCAAGGATCAGCCCGCAACGTCTTTCCATTAATGCATGGCCGAGAAAGGCCAGCCTTGCTTCCATCCTTGGGCCCTTGCGATAGAGTTTGGCGTCGGGATCGGTCGTGCTGGCGTGCGTTGCTTTTGAGCGTGTTGTGCCCCGAAAGTAAGTGTTGATATTGCGTCCACAGCGCCCGCGGGACCTCCCACGACAGCGCCCCCAACGGCACCGGTAGCGGTTCCCGCCGTCGACGTTGAGTAGCGCAACCAGCCAGGCCCAACCCGCCAGCTCGTATTGAAGATGGTGTGGGCAGGGGCGTTGAGAATGGATAGCGCTCCTGCCCAAGTAGCTCACGCCGCTGCTGCGATCGCCACGGCTGGCCGCCCAAAGATTAGGACGTTGTCGCCGGGAAAGCACTGAACGATGGTCAGCGGGCCGGGCGTTGAATGCGTGGCGAAGGTGACGAGCGTGTCGCCATGATCTTTGATCGTCACGTCCGTCAGGTGCTCGAAAATCTCGTTCGCGTATGCCTCGACCGATACGTGTTGCACTGCCATGTTTTCCATGAACGCCGGTCCCATTCGCCAATTGAAGCGCCGGCGTGGGAGTAGACTCCGCGCCTTTGGCTTTTGCGTCAAGGAGAATAAATGCGTAAGTGCCTGAAAAATAAGTGAATTTTTACTGTTCAGCGATTCTTGCGTCCGTAGCGCGCGGTGTTTGCATAGATGGTCGAACTGGAGGTAGTCATGTTTAACCTTAATGGCGGGCCAAACCACGACGCAAGCGCCCGCTGGAATGCGCCCGCAAGCGTCGCGAAGCGCCAAGGCGGCCTGCACTTTGCAGACCGCCCCGTGGGTGCCGGCAGCTTTGTTAGCGAACTTCGATGATCTCCCGGACTTCGTAAGATGTGGGATCAACGAGTGCGACTCGCCCATCTAGGTAAACGTAGCGATATTGCTTGATACCAACATCAGCAGGAAAGGTCTGAAGCTCCACAGTCTTCGGCAACCTCGCGCCGACCCGCACCTCCTCCTTGATTGTCACAGTTTTCGGCTTCTGCTTTGTCACATACGTGCGGATCCGGTCTTGGTTTTCCGTCGTGATGGTGGTGGTCGTCGTGGTTTGATTGGTCACCTGCGCTGAGGCGCCAGCAACACCCAAGATAAAGGTCGCCGCGCAGGCGGCGCTTAGGACACGCAGTTTCATCAGATTTCTCCTCGATTGCTCTGCGACTTAGCAGGCAAGAAGAACGTCATGGTCAAC
>JAUXWZ010000102.1 GCA_030684835.1 Beijerinckiaceae bacterium | reverse complement strand
ACGCGTTCAAGATTGCCCTTGCCGTGCGCGATATTGGTCGGCGCGCCGCCCATGATGATGACGTCCGCCCCTGCAGTCGCGAATGCGTCGGCGGCGCGGATGCCCTGTTCGTAAATGCTTTCGAGTTGATCCTGCGAATGCTCGGTTATTTGCAGTGTCAGAAGCGAGAGAAGAACGCCGTCGGGCGCGATCTGGTAAAAATACCTCGGCAAAAGCTCGGTGACGAAAGCGACCGAAGAATAACCTATGCGCGCGCGAAGTTCTGTCATCTCTCTCTCCCAGGCAGCGTTTGCGTCATGATCGTTATACCACGCGCGTCGTCAATCCTCGCTCTTCCGCGTGATCTGTGGATTGCGTAGCAGGTAGACTGCGATGCACACCATCGCGAGGCTTGTGAGACCTCCAACCACATAGAAAGCGTAGCGAAGGCCCACGAGTTCGCCGATGGCGCCCATGAGGAGCGGCGCCACAATGGACGCAAGCCTGTTGGCTGTTCCGCGCAGGCCCACGGCCTTGCCCTGATTGGAGCGCCCTGCCCCGCGCAAGACCAGCGTGATGACCAGCGGTTGCGCAAGTCCGTTCATGCCTGAGCGCAGGAACATGGCGATCTGCAGCATCAGATAGGTGCCAAGCAGCGGCGTGATGCAGATCAGCAAAATGCCCGCCCAAAGCGAGAGCAGCACAATCCAGAAGCCGCTCATGTAGCGCATCAATGGCGCTGTAAGCAGTGAGAACACTGCGGCGCCCACGGCGCCCGCAGGACTAAGCAGGCCGATGGCTGTACCCGCGATGCCCATTTCTGTGAGCCACGCGACGTAGAACGAACTCTGCACGGAATTGCCCATGTGCATCAGAGCGCCAAGGCCCACGATGATGGCGACCGAGGGCGCCGAGATGAGGCCGAACGCGAGCTTATAATCGCTCCAGCGCGGCATCAGACTGCGCAAGCCTTTCAAAGGCGGCCCGATTGCGCCGGAGACGGGACGCACCGCAAGCTCAGGCAACATGAGCGCGCTGATGACGCTGCCCGACGCCCACAGCGACATGAGAATGAAAGCGCCCCATGGGCCCGCCAGATCCCACGTCACGCCAGCCATGGGCGGAGCCACGAGTTGACCGAATCGAATGACGAAACTCAATCGTCCCGCATACGTGGTTCGGCCATGCATGTACTGGCCAATCATGGTCTGCGCGCCAAGCCAGCCCATCGACTCGGCAAGTCCCAGGAACAATTGCAAAAAGATAAGCGCCCATATGCCGGGGGCGAGAGGATAGACGAGAGGCAGCAGCACCGCCGCCACAGTGCAAAACAGCATCACACGCCGCGCCCCGAGCCGGTCCATGAGCGCGCCGGCATGAATCGAGAAGAGAAGCGGCAGAAGATGCGCTGCGCCAAACACCAGCCCGAACACGAAAGGCGATGGGTTCATCGTGTACGCGTAGAGCGGGATGACGACAGAGGCGACGTGGAACACGGAGGTCGTAAAGAGCCCGACCCCATAGACGGCGATTTGCGTGCGCCAAGGCACATCACGTGGATTAGTCGGCGCGGACTCATTCATGCGGACAGGACGCGACCTCTTGAGGATGGGAAAGCGGCGCAGGGCCAATGCGCAATCATAGGGAGCGCGGCAATTCCGTCAAACCTGGTGACCCGTTTGCGTCCCTCCGCTTTTCCCTTTACGCTCTTGCAAAAATAACGGGAGGAAAAATCGCATGAAAAGCGGAAACCGCTTTGCGCATTCACGCAGCCCTCGAATCTCTATCACCCAGCAGCTTCTATCAGGAGCAGCGCCTCTGGTGGTGCTTGCGGCAGCCTGCCTTGTAGCGCAGCCTGCGCGCGCCGACGCCGTGACCGACTTCTACAAGGACAAGCGCGTGCGCATTGTCATCGGTTACACGACGGGCGGAGGTTACGATTCATATGCCCGCGTGCTGGCGCGTTTTATCGGCAAGCACATTCCCGGGAATCCCGGCGTCATCGCACAGAACATGCCGGGCGCCGGCAGCTTGCTTGCAACCAACTGGATAGCCAACGCAGCGCCACGCGACGGAACAGTCATCGGCGCCATCAACCGGGGTATTCCCTTCGAGCCTTTGACAGGGGGCAAGGGCGTTCAGTTCGATCCGCTGAAGCTTGGTTGGATTGGCAGCCTTGGCAAGGAGGTTAACGTCACCATCGCCTGGCACACGTCAAAGGTGAAGAAGGCCGAACAGCTCTTTACCGACGGCCTGATTGTGGGCGGAACAGGCTCAGGCGCTGACAGTGCGATTTATCCCGCCATCATGAACAATCTGCTCGGCGCGAATATCAAGCTCATTGCGGGATATCCGGGCGGCAACGACGTCAATATTGCGCTCGAGCGCGGTGAAATCGAAGGTCGGCCGAGCCCATCCTGGTCGAGCTTGCGGGCGGCGCGCGCCGACTGGGTCCGCGACGGCAAGATCGTGCCGATCTGGCAATTGGCGTTGTCCAAGCACCCTGATTTGCCGAACGTTCCGCTGGCGATCGACTTCGCAAAGAATCAGGAAGACCGCCAGATCATGGAGTTCTTCTTTGCGCGTCAGGAAATGAGCCGCCCCTATGTGACGACGCCTGACCTCGACCCGGCGCGCCTCAAAGCATTGCGCGACGCCTTCATGGCGACGACGAAGGATGCAGACTTCATCGAAGCCGCCAAGTCGCAGGACGTGGAGCTCGACCCCATCAGCGGCGCCGAGATCGACGAATTGTTGCAGCGCATTTTTGCAACGCCCAAACACGTTGTCGAACGCGCGACGCAACTCGCCCGCTCGGAAGTGCCGACACAGCAGGCGGTCCTCACAAGCGTGAAAGTGACAGCGCCGTTGCTGCGTGTTGAGGGGCAAGGCGCTTCGATTATCTTCAACAATGCCGGCGTCGAGACGAAGGCGCTGGTCAGCGCGGCCCGCACAAAAATCACCATTGCGGGTCAGGACGCCAAACGCGCCAGCCTCAAAGAGGCTTTGACCTGTGAGATCGACTACGCAGGCCCCGGCGGAGAAGTCCGCACGATCGCCTGCAAGTAGGCTGGGCCTGCAGCAGGTTGAGCCCTGTAAGCAGGTTGCTCGCAGGAAATAACATCAAGAACAGGGCGGCGATTACGCCGCCCTTAATAGCTTACTCGTAAAAAGCGCCTTCGCGGAAACGCACCGTCTTCTCGCGATTGTTCTCCGGCGCATGCGGCTCGATCTGCTGACCATGCAGGCCAATGCGCGCGTTCGGATCGCCGCCTTCCCTCGTGATTGACTCGATGCGCAGAACGACCAGCGGTTCGTCGCCTGAGTTTTCAAAGCAATAATAGCAGCCGGACGGCAGCATCACGCCTTCATTACGTGTGAGTTCGCGCTCCTCGCCGCGCGGGCCATAGTATCGCGCCTTCCCCATCAGCACGATGAAGGAATGATCCTGTCCGTGATGCGCGTGCATGGCGTTCTCGCCGCCGCCTGCAGCATAGCAACGGATCTTGATTTGCAGATTACCGGTGTCGGCCAGCAGATGACGGAAACTGCCTTCATCGAGCAGCTGGATTTTCAGCTTGAAGAAATCCGGCGGCGGCGATTGCGAAAAATCAACGACTGCGCCCTCTTTGGGATCAGCCATGCGGCCGCGCGTGGTCAGCGTGTCAGTCATCGTATCCTCCAATAATTTTTTGCCCGTGTTTTGCGGAAGGCTAGCGCCAAAGCTGCGAGAGCGCAAACGGCCGGGGTTAAGCGGATTTGCGCCGCGCTATAATCTCTATTTCAAGATGCTTGGGCGTGTTGGCGAGTTCGTCCACGATCTCGAACGTGACAAGATGCGGCTGCAAGGGCGCGGCCAACCGAAACCGCTCCAGCATCCAGTCTGGCGGAGCCTTGCCGCGTTGAAGGAACAGGCTGGCGCTGCACACGTCTTCCCAACTGACGCCTTCCAGCTCGAGCGCGCTTTCCACTTGCGCGAAGGCCTTGTCGAATTGCGTGTCCATTGTGTCGCCCTCCTCCGCCATGCCGGAGAGGAACAGCCAGTTATCGACGGCAAGATAATGCGCGTAGCGGCGGGGCGGGTCGAACGTTACGATCCGTCGGGTGGAGCGATCGAGCGGGCGCACAGCGTAAAACTCTACGGCCACCACTCCGTCGCCGCTCATCCGTTGACGCGAGAAGAAACTTGAGCTTGCAGAACGAAACTCGCCGCGCAGTAATCGTTCGCGTTCGTCGTTAAGCGCTGCGGCGCTTTCGCGGTCCCGCATCCACAATCGGGAGAGCGCAACGTCCAGGTTCGAGAGCCCCTCTTCAGCCAACGCTGCGCGGCAGGCCGCAACAACGCTTTCAAGCTGTTCACCCGGCGCGCCGCTGGCGCCTCCTGCGCTGACGACGGTGATTTCGCCACCGCGAAGATAAGTACGTCTTATGTCGGCCATGAGCATCTCTCCGTCGCGCGCACGCATCGCCCCTTGCGGCGCATGCCAACCGTCGTCACTATGCCTGCACGCGTTCGCATCGCCCAGAGGGGAGATATAAATGGCAACCGAGGCTCCCACCGCTCCCGCACATGGCGCCGATGCGCACGACGAAGTTTATCTGATGGATCACCCCGATTCGACCGAGGAGATCCCCATTCTCGACATTTCGCCCGCGCTAAACGGCGCGCCGGGCGGATTAGAGGCGGTCGCCAGCCAATTACGACAGATTACTGAGACCATCGGTTTTTTCTACCTCAAGGGACATGGCGTCTCCCCGGACCTCGTGGACCGCGTCTTTCAGCAGTCACGCCTCCTGCACGCCCTGCCCACGGATGAAAAGGCGAAAATTGCGCACCGGTTCACCGACTCATTTCAAAGCGGCTACGTTGCGCCCGCCACCCCGCGATCCGCATCGGCGAACGTCGACATCATCGAAAAAGCCAAGCCGAACCTGCTCGCCAAATTCCTCGTCACGCTGGAACGAGCCAAGGATCATCCCGACTACAAGCCGATGAACGTCTGGCCGGAAAGCTTACCCGACTTCAAGGACACCGTGTCGGAGTATCACGCCGCCATCCTGAAGCTGGGGCGGTCCTTCCTGCCGCTCTGGGCGACGTCGTTGGGAATGCCGAAGAACTTCTTCGACCAATTCTTCGGCCATCCGCACCTGACGCTGTCGCTGCTCAACTATCCGCCACAGAAGAAGGCGCCGGGCGACAGGCAATATGGCCTTGCGCCCCATCACGACAACAGCTTCATGACCTTTCTCGCTCAGTCAAATGTACCGGGGCTTGCCGTGCGCATGCCCTCTGGCCATTGGAAGCTTGTCGAAAACATTCCAGGCACGTTCCTCGTCAATACGGGAAACGTGATCACCCGCTGGACCAACGAACGTTATCTGTCGACCAAGCATCGCGTCATCAACACGGCGGACGTGGATCGCTATTCGATTCCGGTCTTCTTTGGGCCAAGCGGCGACGCACTGATTGAATGCATCCCGACGTGCAAGTCAGACGATAATCCGGCGCGGCATTCGCCGATCACGTATCGGCAATTGCGCGAATGGTATTACGGTTTGCGAGACGGTTAGTACAAACGCCGATTGGCGGGGGCGAAAAATATGAAAAGCTGGCGCAGGCGTTCGCATAAACTCTTTCTCTGCTCGGCGCTGGCGGGCGGCGCGTGGGCGGGCGCGCAACCTGCGCTCGCGCAGGCGCCATTCTATCAAGGCAAGACCATCCAGATCGTCGTCGGCTTTGGTCCCGGGGGCGGCTACGATGCGTATGCACGGCTCATCGCGCGTACGATTGGCAGTCACATACCCGGCAATCCCACCTTTATCGTACAAAACATGCCCGGCGCTGGCAGCCGCGTTGCTGCGAACTGGCTCTATAATGTGGCGCCGCGGGACGGCACCGCGCTCGGCACCATCGTGCAGAGCACGCCGGTTGATCAAGTGTTCGGCGAAGCAGGCATCAAGTTCGACGCCGCTCGCTTTGCGTGGATCGGCAATCCCATTGTCGACAATCTTGTTTCGATCACCACGCGCCAATCCGGCCTCGTGACGATGGAGGACGTGAAGGGAAAAGGCGGGCTCATCTGCGGCAGCTCAGGCGCCGGCCCCACCGTCAGCTTTCCAAACACGATCGCAAAACTACTGGGAACGAAGGTGCAGGTGGTGGCGGGCTATCCCGGCGTCAGCGCCATCACGCTGGCGATGGAGCGCGGCGAACTCAATTGCAATGGCGGGCAGGCCTGGTCGTCCATGAAGGCGACGATGTCCAACCTGATGAAGGACGGTCAGTTAAACGTCATCGTGCAATGGGGCGCGGAGGCCGATCCCGACATTTCCGCAGTCATGGGGCGCAAGGTGCCGCTGGTTCAGGATTACGCGCGCTCGGACGCCGAAAAGGCCGCCCTGCGGCTGCTGGGCTCCACCGCTGCACTCAGCCGCCCGCTACTTGGGCCCCCAGACATGCCCGCGGATCGCGTAGCGAGCCTGCGCGCGGCTTTTGACGCAACGATGAAAGACGCAGGCTTTCTTGCGGACGCGAAAAAGTCCGGCATGGACATCAAGCCACTCTCGGGCGTCGCCGTTCAGAAGATTGTCGAGGATCTCGTGAAATCGAGCCCGGCCGACGTGGCGCTGGCGGCGCAACTCGTCAAGTAGAAACACGCCCGCCGCGAATTTGCGCGAAAGGTTGAGATCGCCCACGCCGCGGCGTAGGTTTACCGCAACGCGTTCGAAGGATGCGGGCAGGTGGAAACAGCGGCGAGGGTGAGCCTCGCCGCAGTGCGGCTTTTTCGGTCGCGCATAGCAAGGAGGATCACATGGCTTATACGAGTTGGAGAGGCGTTGTCGGTTGCATCAAGCCGACGATGCGCCCCGGCGGCATTGAAGAACTGGTCCGGCTGTTGCCGGACGGCATTTGCCTGCTGCCGCTGTTCCTCGACATCCGCAAGGGAACGGTCGCCGAATTTGAACGCGCCGTCGAGCCTTACGAGCCGCTTCTTGATCGCCTGGCCGAAGCCAAGGTCGACCTGTTGCACCCGGAAGGCGCGCCGCCGTTCATGCTGAAGGGCTATCAGGGCGAGTGCGACATCATCAAGCGTTGGGAAGACAAGTATCAGATCCCGGTCTTCACCTCGGGCTCTAACCACGTGCGCGCGATGAAGGCGCTGGGCGTGAAGAAGTTCATCGGCGCTACCTACTTCAATGGTCCGATCAACGACATGTTCGCCAACTATTTTGTTGGCGCAGGCTTCAACGTGCTTGGCATGGAAGGGCTGGACGTGCCCTTCGCGGACGTTGGGCAGCTTTCGCCTTATGAAGTCTACGCCCACGTCAAGAAAGTCTACCTGCGCAACCCGACCGCCGACGGCATCTATCTGCTGGGCAGCGGCTGGCGCATCATGGAGATGATTCAGGAACTGGAGGACGATCTGGGCGTGCCGGTCATCCATCCGATTCCGGCCCGCGCCTGGGAAATCCAGCGCCGCCTGCACGTTCGCCGTCCCGTCGAGGGCTATGGCCGCCTGTTGTCGGAAATGACCGCGGACTAAAGCGCGTTCGGTCCCTGGACCAAATCATCGAAGGCGGCGCAGGTTCACATCCGCGCCGCCTTTGTCATTACATCGCAAGCCTTGTCTTTACATCACAATGGCGCCGCCGCGCGAACGCCATCCGCCTGTGCCGCCGGCGTAGTGGACCACATCCTTGCGGCCATGCTCGATCACTGCCTGAAGCGCCCGCGCCGAGCGGCCGCCCGCCTGACAGACAAGCACAACCGGCTTGTCTGCGGGCAATTGGGCCGGATCAAAACGCGAGAGCGGATGATTGATCGCATGCGGGATATGCCCCGCCTGATACTCGTTGGGTTCGCGCACGTCGATGACGTGGCAATCGCCCGCCAGACAGGCTTCCTGCAAGTGCTCGTGCTCAATGGCCGGCACGCTTGTCGAGTTCGTCAGATCAGCGATGAGGCGTGCGAAAGACATATCGGATTCTCCAACTCGGGCGCGGGTTACTTGATCGGCGGCTTGGGCAAACGGCTTTCGCCGGGCTCGATGGTGAAGTCGAAATCGAGGGTGTACCACGGCGACTCAACGCCCTGCTCCGGCGCGGCTTCGTCATGGCGCACGTAATCACCGACGAGCGCGGCCGTGACGCCAAATTGCGGATCGTTGTTCAGCAGCGGGTCATCGTCAACATAGACCTGCGAGATCAGCGTTTTGAAGTTGGGCTTCACGATCATGAAGTGCATATGCGCGGGCCTGAAGTGCTGGCGGTTTTGCGCGCGTAGAAGATCGCCAACGGGGCCGGCGACGGGCAGCGGATACCCGGCGGGCTTGACCGTCTTGAACCAGAAGCGCCCGTCAGCATCGCTCGTGAACATGCCGCGCAGGTTCATCTCGGCCTGCTCGGGATCCTGCTGCTCATAAAGGCCGACAGGCGAGGAGTGCCAGATGTCGATATCCGCGCCTTCGACAGCAGCGCCATCACGATCAAGAACACGGCCACGGACGTAGAGCGTTGGGCCGGGCGTCGGCGAACGTAAGAGCGTGCCCCCATTCGCCACGCGAGGCACATGCATGCGCCAGAAAGGCCCGAGCAGATTGGCGGTCGTCTCGCTCTCGCCCATGTTTCCATTGTTGAGCAGGCACACGAGCTGGGACACGCCGAGCGAGCCGGCCATCACGGCGGCCTCGTTGTGCGAGTCATTGCTGGCCTGTCCAACCCGATTGATGATGGCGAGCGCGGCCTGAAATTCCGGCTCGGTAAGTTTTACCTGCCGGATGAATTGATGCAGATGGTCGGCGAGCGCGACCATGATTTCACGCAGTCGCGGATCAGGCGTCTTCTCCATTTCAGCGAGAACGACGTCTGTTAGGTGCCGCTGGTCCTTCACGATCATTCTGCAATCCTCCAAGCGCGATTTAAGCGCGTGAGCGCATGAAGGCAAAGCGGAAAACCTTGCGAGGCGGCGCAAATAAAAAACGGCGGACCGAAGTCCGCCGCTTTCGAAACGCGTCCGCGTGCGCGGATTACTTCTTCTGCGCGGCCATCGCGTCCTTGAGCACCGGCGTCCAGCGCGCGACTTCGCTCACAACCAGCTTTTGCAGCGCGGCTGATCCGCGCTCAGCGCCTTCCGGGATCACGGCGCCGAGATCGTCGAGCCGCTTACGCGCGTTGGCGTCGTCCAGCGCCTTGCTCAGCGCGTCGCTCAACCTGTCGACGATGGCCTGCGGCGTTCCCTTCGGCGCGAAGACGGCGTTCCACGCGCTGACTTCGTAACCGTCGAGGCCAGCCTCCTTGGTGGTCGGCAGGTTCGGCAGGGCGGGCGAACGCTTGGGCGTGGCGATGGCGAACGCCTTGACCGTGCCCGCGTTGATCTGACCCACGAGATTGACGATCTGGTCAGTCATGTAATCCACCTGACCGGAAAGCATGTCGTTCAACGCCGGGCCCGTCCCGGTGTAGGGGATGAACGTCGGCTTCGTCCCAAGGATCGAATTCAGGAGAATACCGGTCGAGTGCGAGACCGAGCCAACGCCTGCATGGGCGTGGTTGGCCTTGTCACCCTGTTTCTTCGCCCACGCGATGAAGCCCTTGAGATCGTCGGCGGGCAGCTTTTTGGAACCGACGATGATGATCGGCGTACCAGCGGCGACGCCGATCGGCGCAAAGTCGGCGGTGGGATTATACCTGAGATTGGGATACAGCGCCGGCGCCGCGCCATGAGTGCCCATGTGGCCCATCATGATCGTGTAGCCGTCGGGCGTTCCGCCAGCGCCGCGTGTGATGCCCGTTGTGCCGCCAGCGCCCGCGACATTCTCGACCACTATCTGCTGACCAAGGGAACGCGACATCGGCTCGGCCACAATGCGCGCAACAATGTCCGTCGGGCCGCCTGCCGCAAACGGAACGATCATCGTGATGGGTTTGGTCGGATACTTCTGTGCGAATGCCGGGCCAGCGAATATTGCCGTCAGACCAGCGACTGCGACTAAGAGTTTTTTCATCTCGGGTTTTCCCTCCAGAGCATCATTCTGCACATATTACTTAGGCTTTGCCTCGCGCAAAAAAAGGGCGCGACGAACCGCGCCCTATTCCACTTTAGACTATTAAGAAGCTACTCCGCGAGGCCGCTAATCTTGGCAGCTAATCTTGGCAGCTACTTTTGGCAGCTACTCCTGGAACGCCTGCTCGCGCTTTTTGTTCATGGCGGGCAGAAACGCGATGACCAGCATGATAAGCGCCACGGCAAGCAGGGTTCCTGAGACAGGGCGCTCGACGAAGGTCGTGAAGCTCCCGCGCGACAGGATCAGCGCCTGCCGCAACTTCTCTTCCATCAACTTGCCAAGCACAAAGCCAAGCAGCATAGGCGCTGGCTCATAGCCGAGCTTGATCATGATGTAGCCCACGAGCGCGAAGAACGCCGTGAAGTACACATCCTCAACCGAGTTGTTGATCGAATAGATGCCGATCGCGCAGAAGATGAGGATCGCCGGGAACATCAGGCGATACGGCACCTTCAGCAGTTTCACCCACATGCCAACAAGTGGCAGGTTGATGATGACCAGCATGGCGTTGCCGATCCACATGGACGCGATCATGCCCCAGAACAACTCAGGGTTCTTGGTCATGACCTGTGGGCCGGGAATAATGCCGTGGATCGTCATTGCGCCGACCATCAGCGCCATCACAGCGTTGGGCGGGATACCCAGCGTCAGCAGTGGGATGAAGGCGGTCTGCGCGCCGGCGTTGTTAGCCGACTCAGGCCCTGCGACGCCCTCGATCGCGCCCTTGCCGAAGCGGCTCGGGTCTTTCGCGATCTTCTTTTCAACCGCGTAGGACGCAAAAGGCCCAAGCACCGCGCCGTTGCCCGGCAGGATGCCGAGAATGCCGCCAATGGCCGTGCCGCGAAGGATCGACGGGAAGGACTGCCTGATCTCCGCCAAACTAGGCAGAAGCTTGCCAATCTTGCCGCGCACGACGTCGCGCGCTTCGGGCTCCTCGAGATTGCGAATGATCTCCGCAAACCCGAAAATGCCCATTGCGAGCGGCGCAAAGTCGATGCCATCCGACAATTGCTGGATGCCAAGCGTCACGCGTTCCTGACCAGTTTCAAGGTCCGTTCCGACGGTCGCCAGGAGCAAGCCAAGGAAGACCATCAGGAGAGCTTTGAGGATCGATCCGCGGGCCAGCACTGTCGAGAACACAAGCCCCATGACCATCAGCGAAAAGTATTCCGCTGGACCGAACAATTGCGCGAACTTCGTGAGAGGGGCGCCCATAGCGGCGATGAAGAGCGTCGCCACACAGCCCGCGAAGAACGAGCCAATTGCGGAAATGCCCAGCGCGACGCCAGCGCGACCTTGCTTGGCCATCTGGTGACCGTCGAGAACGGTCACGACGGCCGTCGCCTCGCCGGGGATGTTGACCAAAATCGCAGTTGTCGAGCCGCCGTATTGCGCGCCGTAATAGATGCCGGCGAGCATGATAAGCGCGCCGGTGGGATCAAGCCCGAACGTGATGGGCAAAAGCATTGCGATCGTCGCAACGGGGCCGACGCCGGGCAGGACGCCGACCAACGTACCGATCATGCAGCCCAGGAAGCAGAGGAAGATGTTCTGCAAGGTGAAGGCGACGCCGAAACCCATCGCCAAATTGGAAAAAATATCCATCAATCCCTCCCCGTCACATAAACGCGACGATGGGAATCGGCAGCCCAAGCGCGTACTTGAACAAACCGATGCAGAACGCCGTCATGACGACTGCAAAAATCACTGCCTCAACGGGGCGAACTTCCTCGGATGCAAAGGAGCCGAAGATCATCGCAAGCGGACCGGCCACGATGAGACCGAGCCAGCGAACCGTAAGGCCGAACAGGATCAAGCCGCCGAGAACGAAAAAGAGGCCCCGAACATGAGGCCTGGTCAGTCTTGGTCCGCCCGACACAAGGGCTATTGTCATCAAAATCGCGCCGCCGATGCCCATGATGACGGCAATCGACATGGGCAACATACCCGGACCCATGGCCCGCAGGCTGCCAAGCGGCAGACTCCACGCCTGCCAGATGAAAAATAAGGAGATGAGGATCAGGAAAAGTCCCGCCCCAACGTCTTGCAACAACCCGCCCCCGGATTTCTTATCCGGCTCGCCCGAGATTTGCTCGCTCATAGAAAACGCGCCCCTTCGATCTTAAAGCCCCACGGGTGAGCCGTTGGTAACCTGTTTTCCGGTTTTGCCGAGCATTGCCACGACAGCGGTTTCTGCGCCAGCTTAAAAAGAGGAACGTTCCGTGTTTTTACGTAATGAGGATCGCGCCGGCAAAGCGTGCCCGCCGGCGCGAACGTATCAGGCCAGTTTCTCGGCAAAGAACGCCAGCGTGCGCGAGCGTGCGAGATCGGCGCTTTCTTTCTCGTAGCTTGCGCGTTCATCGCAGTTGAACCCATGGCCGGCCGGGTAGACAAACACCGGGACGTTGGGCTGGTTCGCCTTCACTTTCTCCACGTCCGCCATCGAGATCGAATGATCCTTCTCGCCAAAATGAAGCATGACCGGGACCTTGGGCTCCTTGTCCGACATGGCCGCAACGCCGCCGCCATAATAGCCAACGGCCGCCGCCACGCCGGGGATGGCGTTGACCGCCGTCGCGTAAGCCAGCGTGCCGCCCCAGCAATAGCCGACGACGCCAACCTTGCCGGCTGGCTTCACGACCTCAACGGCCGCCTCGATATCCAGCAGCGTCTTGGGTAATTCGGTCTTGCCGCGCGTCTCGATGCCCTTTTTTGGATCATCGCCCGTGTAGCCGAGTTCGAGGTTTGGCTCGACGCGATCGAACAGGGCCGGCGCGATGGCGAGATAGCCTTGCGCGGCGTAAAGGTCTGCAACCTTGCGGATATGCTGGTTTGCGCCAAAGATTTCCTGCAGAACCACGATCCCACCCTTGGGCGCACCCTCCGGGCGAGCCACATACGCGCCGATCTTCTGGCCGTCCTTACAAGTCAGCGTTATCATCTCTCCCATGGCGTCCTCTCGCTTGGCCTCACAACGAGGCCTGTAGTCCAGTTAGGATTACGCATCAGAAATCATTGTGCGCGCAGACGCCAGACTCTTTTTGAGGCAATGACGGGATCGATGTGCGTTCCCTTGGCGTCCGGTTCCTTTGGCGCCCCGTTCCCTTGGCGTCCATGGCGCTCTATGGTCCGCGCCAACACGCCACGCAACCGAGCAAAACATGACGCCCGTCCATCGCCCCGTCCAGAAAGGCGACACCGTCTTCCTCGTCGACGGTTCAAACTTCATCTTTCGCGCCTTCTTCCAGTCCATGCGGCAGGACCCGAAATACAATTACCGCACGGATAAGCTGCCGACCGGCGCGGTGCGCTTGTTCTGCACAAAGCTGTTCCAGATCATCGAGAAAGGGGCGATGGGCATCAGGCCGACCCATCTCGCCATCATTTTCGACAAGTCTGAAAACTCGTTCCGCAAGGAAATCTATCCGCCCTACAAGGCCAACCGCAGCGAGCCGCCGGAAGACCTGATCCCGCAGTTCCCGCTTATGCGCGAAGCCGTGCGCGCCTTTGGCCTCATCCCCATTGAGCAGGATCGCTACGAGGCTGACGATCTCATCGCAACCTATTCCTGTCAGGCGCGCGCGCGCGGCGCCGAGGTGCTGATCGTCTCCGCCGACAAGGATTTGATGCAGCTGATCGGCCCCGGCGTGTCGATGTACGATCCTGCATCCGGCATCGCGGGCTCTGCGGGCGCGCGCGAGGAAAGGCGCATTTCCGAAGCCGAGGTGATCGACTATTTCGGCGTGCCGCCCAACAAAGTCATCGACGTTCAGGCGCTGGCGGGCGATTCAACCGACAACGTTCCGGGCGCGCCGGGGATCGGCGTGAAGACCGCTGCGCAACTCATCAACGAATACGGCGATCTAGACACGTTGCTGGCGCGCGCCGGCGAAATCAAACAGCCAAAGCGACGCGAGACGCTGACGAACCCGGAAATCATCGAGCAGGTGCGGGTCTCGAAAAGGCTCGTTGAGCTTGTCTGCGATGTCGAACTCGATTGTCCGCTCGACGACCTCGGACTATCGCCGCCCGACGGAAAGACGCTCGTCGCATTCTTAAAGGCGATGGAGTTCACCACGATCACACGACGCGCGGGCGAAATTTTTGGCGCAGACGCTGCGGAGATCGAGCCGGAGCCCAGCTTGATGGGCGCGGGCGGCTGGCGATTACGCAACGGCCAGCCCGGCCGAAAGCCGCAGGGCGCCGACGCGAGCGCGCCTGCGGATGGCGCGGCGCCGAACGCCAAAGCAAGTGACGCGGCGAACGCACAAGCGACAATGACCAACGCGCCCGATTCGCCGCAAGCGCTTGCGCACGCGCGACTGCATGAGCATCGCGAGCTTGCAAAAAAGATCGACGTGAAATCCTACGTGACGGTGACGAGTGAAGCCGCGCTCGACGCGTGGATTGAGGAATCATACGCGGCAGGGCGCATTTGCATCGATACGGAGACATCGTCGCTCGACCCGTTTGACGCTGATCTCGTCGGCGTCGCGCTCGCCACCGCGCCGGGGCGCGCGTGCTACATCCCGATCCGCCACTGCAAATCGGGATCGCCCAACGATCTGTTTCAGGAAGGCGGCCTTGTGGAAGGCCAACTTTCACGCGATCTCGTCATCCGCAAACTCAAGCCGCTGTTTGAAGACCGGGGCGTGCTCAAGATCGCGCAAAACATGAAGTTCGATCTGGAAATCCTGCGCGAGAACGGCCTCGACGTTGCGCCGGTCGACGACACCCTGCTCATGTCCTACGTCCTCGACGCGGGCAAGAACGGCCAGGGCATGGATGAATTGTCCCAGATACATCTCGGGCACAAGCCGATCCAGTTTGGTGAAGTTGCAGGCACGGGCAAGAGTTTCATCGGCTTTGCGCGCGTGCCCATAGACAAGGCGACCGAGTATTCCGCCGAGGACGCGGACGTCACGCTGCGCTTGTGGGAAGTGCTGAAGCCGCGCCTTGCGGCGGAAAGCATGACGCGCGTTTACGAGACGCTGGAGCGTCCGCTCATCGACGTGCTGGCGCGCATGGAGCGGCGTGGCATCTCCATCGACCGGCAAATTCTCTCGCGTTTATCAGGCGAATTCGCGCAAGGCATGGCGCGGCTGGAAGCCGATATTCAGGAGATCGTTGGCGAGCCATTCAATCCCGGTTCGCCCAAGCAATTGGGCGACATTCTTTTCGGCAAGATGGGTCTGCCCGGCGGCAAAAAGACTGCTACCGGCGCATGGTCCACCACCGCAAGCGTGCTTGATGAACTTGCAGAACAGGGCCACGAATTGCCCGCGCGCATTCTTGAATGGCGCTCACTGCAAAAGCTCAAATCAACTTACACCGACGCCCTGCCCGGCTACGTCAACAAGCGCACGCAGCGCGTGCACACGTCGTTTTCGCTGGCCGCGACAACAACAGGACGGCTGTCGTCGTCAGAACCCAATCTGCAAAACATCCCGATCCGCACGGAGGCGGGTCGCAAGATCAGAACTGCGTTCGTCGCAACGCCCGGCCATCAGCTGATCTCGGCGGATTACTCACAGATCGAACTGCGCGTGCTTGCGCATATCGCTGACATTCCACAATTGAAGAAAGCCTTTGCTGACGGGCTCGATATCCACGCGATGACGGCGTCTGAGATGTTCGGTGTGCCGGTGAAGGACATGCCGTCCGAAGTGCGCCGCCGCGCGAAGGCGATCAACTTCGGCATTATTTACGGCATCTCCGCGTTCGGCCTCGCCAATCAGCTTGGCATCCCGCGCGAGGAGGCTGGCGCCTACATCAAGAAGTATTTCGAGCGCTTCCCGGGCATCCGCGAATACATGGACGCGACAAAAAAGATCTGTCGCGAACAGGGTTTTGTGACCACGATTTTCGGGCGCAAATGTCATTACCCGCGCATCACCGCGTCCAACCCGTCCGAACGCGCGTTCAACGAGCGCGCCGCGATCAACGCGCCTATTCAGGGCTCGGCGGCAGACATTATTCGTCGCGCGATGGCGCGTATGGATGACGCGCTGAAGGTCGCGAAACTCAGCGCGCAGATGCTGCTGCAGGTGCACGACGAACTTGTATTCGAGGTTCCTGAAGCGGAGGTCGATGAAACGATTTCACTCGTGCGCCGTGTGATGGTTGATGCGCCGCATCCCGCCACGCAATTGAGCGTGCCCTTGCAGGTGGATGCGAAAGCAGCGAAGAACTGGGACGAGGCGCATTGAGGAGGCAAGCCCCCTCACGCCGCCTTTTTGATCTCCGCGTTCATACAGCGGATTTCGGCGCCGCCGGGGCCCGCCACGAGCGTGCAGCCTTGCGGGACTTCGCGCCAGCAGCCCTTTTCGCCGTCGAGCGGCTCTGACACAACGACGAGGCCTTCGCGCGTTTCGCGCCAGTAGAGCGAGGGCGCCTTGTCGTCGCTCGCCCAGCGGAAGGCCCAAAGCGTCTCGCCGTCGGTGAGGGCCGATGTGAAGCGCAAGGGCTCACCCGCTCCCGCCCGGTCGATAACCTCGCGCACCCGCTTGAGCATTTTGGCGGTGGCGCCGATTGGATCGTCCTTAAGGCCGAAGCCAAGCGCGGCAAGGAACAGCGCCTCGGAATCGGTCGTGCCGCCGCGCGCATCGTAGAACTCGTCCGGGATGAGCGCTTCGAGCCGGCGTTTGAGCGTGGAATAGCCGCCAACCTGCCCGTTATGCATGAACATTTGCCGGCCATGGACGAACGGGTGGCAATTGGCCCTTGTGCTTGCCGTGCCGGTGGAGGCCCGCACGTGGGCAAAGAAGAGGCTTGATCGCACCTGCGCGCAGATGTGGCGGAGATTTTCGTCGGACCATGCCGGACGCAGCTCGCGATAGAGGCCGGGCTCGGGCCGTTCACCGTACCAGCCCAGCCCGAAGCCGTCGCCATTTGTGGGCGTCACGCCTTCGGCGGCGTTGAGCGACTGGGCGATGAGGGATCGCTCGGGCGCCGCGACGAGCGTCTCCAAAAAGATCGGTTGGCCCTTGTAGGCGATCCAGCGGCACATTCGTTTTGCGCTTTCATCTCCGCGGAGGCGCTTCTGCGCGTTCGTTAACGAGAATTGTACAGATTAGCTGAATGCGAGGTTAACGCCACGGAAGACGCCCATCAAATGCAAAAGGCCCCCGAATTGGGGGCCTTCGCAAGGATGGATCAGGAAGCGCCGCCTTATTCGGCGGCGATACGCATGGTCGGGGCGGCGTCGCGCACCTTGGCGTCCACGTGGCTTTCGAACTCGACGAAGTTCTTGCGGAACATCTCGACGAGGTGCTTCGCAGTCTTGGCGAACTCCGCCTTCGAGGCCCACGTCTTCACTGGCTCCAGAATGTGGGGCTCGACGCCGGGAACAGACGTGGGAACCGCGAGGCCGAAATAGGGGTCCGTGCGGAACGTCGCCTTGTTGAGCGAACCATCGAGCGCAGCGGTCAGCAGGCGGCGCGTGACGCGGATGGGCATGCGACGGCCCACGCCTTCCTTGCCGCCCGTCCAGCCCGTATTCACGAGCCAGCAATCGACGGAGTGCTTGGCGATCAGCTCACGCAACAAGTTGCCGTAAACCGACGGATGCAGCGGCAGGAAGGGATGGCCGAAGCAGGTCGAGAACGTCGCTTCCGGACCCGTCACGCCCTTCTCGGTGCCGGCCACTTTGGCGGTGTAGCCGGAGAGGAAGTGGTACATCGCCTGCGCCGGATCGAGCTTGGCGATGGGCGGCAGCACGCCGAACGCATCGCACGTCAGCATGACGATGTTGGTGGGGTGACCGGCGCGGCCCGTTGTCGAGGAGTTCGAGATGAAATCCAGCGGATAGGCAATGCGGGTGTTCTCGGTCTTCTCTTCGCTGTCGAAATCGGGGATGCGGGTCACCGGATCGAACACGACGTTCTCAAGCACCGTGCCAAAGCGCTCGGTCGTCGAATAGATTTCCGGCTCGGCTTCGCGCGACAGGCGAATGGCCTTTGCGTAGCAGCCGCCTTCAAAGTTGAACACGCCGTCGCGCGACCAGCCATGCTCGTCGTCGCCGATGAGGATGCGGTTGGGGTCCTGCGAAAGGGTCGTCTTGCCGGTGCCCGAGAGGCCGAAGAACACGGCGACATCGCCGTCATCACCGACGTTGGCCGAGCAATGCATCGGCAACGCGTTGGCGTTCGGCAGCGTCCAGTTGAGCCACGTAAAGACCGACTTCTTCATTTCGCCGGCGTAATTGGTCCCGCCAATGAGGACGATCTTGCGGGTGAAGTCGAGCGCGATCACCGTCTCGGAGCGGCAGCCGTGGCGCTTGGGATCGGCCTTGAACGACGGCAGGTCGATGATCGTCAGCTCGTTGACGTAGCTGGCCAGCTCCGAGCGATCCGGGCGGATAAGCAGGTTGCGAATGAACAGCGAGTGCCAGGCGAATTCGGTGATGACGCGCGACTTGACGCGGAAGGTCGGGTCAGCGCCGCCAAAGAGATCCTGAACAAAAAGGTCCTTGCCCTCGACATGCTTTTGGAAGTCGCCCAGCAACGTATCGAATTGCTCCGAAGTCATGGAGTTGTTGTTGCCCCACCAGACTTTGCTCTCGGTGGTCGCGTCCCGGACAGTGAACTTGTCCTTCGGGGAGCGGCCGGTGTGGATGCCGGTCTCGGCGTTGATGGCGCCGCCGGGCATGAGCACTGCTTCCGCGCGGCGGATTGACTCTTCGTAGAGCATCGGCGCTTCGAGATTGTAGGAGACGCTGCGGGCGCCGCCGAAACCCTGTTTATCGATGCCGTTCGCTGTGTTCCACGCGCCAGTCTGGTTCATCGCTCACTCCGCCTTGCTTATCAGGTGGCGCATTGAGCGCCACGGCTTCCGCCCTTGCCGTCAGTGGCGGGCTGTTTAGTCCTCGCAGACCCCTAGGGCAAGCGCGGGCGTTCCTTTCTCAGCGGTATTGCTGAAGAATTGCCTACCCGCCAAGTTTAATTGCATTGCAGCATCACTTCGCACATGCAGCATTCCCGAGTTCACCAAGTCTCCGACGAAGCTCATCGCCGTCTTTGACGCGAGCGGAAAACGCAAGTCTGGCAGTCATATCCTTGCATGCCAAGTCGATACCTTCAGGGTCTACGCCGGTAGCGCGCCAACGCCCCTCGGGCTCACCACAGAGTTTCACGGCATAAAGTCGCAGGGCTTCGGAATGATCCGCATTCATATGGTCGATCGCCGACGACGAGATCTCGAGCAGCGGCCCCGAATCGGTCAGGTCCGTCGTGATCTGGCTGGCGTCGAAGGTGGCGGCGCGGGCAAAGCCGCCGTTGAGATGCGCGCGCATAATGTCTAAACGCCAGAAGGCGAAGTCGCCGAAATCCGCATACAGCGCAGACTTTGGATGGCGGGCGAGAAAACGCGCCTTGACGCTGGCGCGCTGCGCTTCCTCTTCGACCCTTACGCACGTGCCAGTTACCGTGAGACGCGGATGGGCGAGCGGATCGCCCTTGCCGCCCTGCGATAAAAGCACCGATGCGCGCGCCTCGCCATCGAGGTGGCGCGTGTGCGCGGACAGGCTCGACATCAAGAGCAGCGGCGCGCCATCGAAGTCAGTCGCTACATTGACGAGCGAGGCAAACGGAAAGCCGTCCTGCGAAAGCGTCGCCAACGCGCCGACGCGAATGGCTCGCAACAAGCGCTTGGCCTCGCCCAGTGCGTCGTAGCCTTCAGGCAGCGGGAATTGACGTTCCCCGCTCTGGGCCGCCGGCTCGCCTTTTGCCTCGTCCGCCATCGCCAACTCGCGTTATTTCTGCCCCGGCAAGCCGCCTGTCGCTTTGAGAATGCTTTGCACCGTTGCGCTCTGCTCGGCAATCATCTTCGAAAATTCCGCCGGCGACGATGTGCGAATGGCGATGCCAAGATTTTGCAGGCGCTTGCCGATCTCCTGCTCCTTGCCAATCTCCTGAATCTCTTTGGCGACGCGTTCGCGCACAACATCGGGCATGGCGCGGCCACCAAAGAAGCCGTTGAAGCTCACGATCGTCAATTGCGGGTAACCCGCCTCTTTCGCTGTGGGGATGTTCGGCGCCTGGGGCGCGCGTTCGCCATTCAGCACAAGCACGATGCGGGCCTCATTTGACTGCAGGAGAGGCGACATGCTCGCGTAGGACGTTGCGTAAACCTGAATGCGGCCTTGTCCCAGATCCTGCAGGGCAGGCGATAAGGCGGTGTAGGGCACATAAGCCATGTCGAGGTTGGCGCTGCGCAGGAAGCTGCTCATCAGAAGGAGCGGGATGCCTTGCGTCGAACTCCAGTTGTACTTGCCGGGCTCAGCGCGAACCTTCTTGAGGAACGAGTCGAGATCATTGGCGCCGAATGTGGAAGAGGCGGCGAACACCTGAACAAAGTCCACGATAGGCGAAATTGGCTTGAGATCATTCACGGGATCGTACGAAAGTTTCGACTGGGTCGTGAAGGGCAGGATCGTGATCGGCGCGCCGAACGAGCACAGAAGCGAGTGATCGTCGCCTCCCGACACAAAGGCGCCGACGCCCACTGCCCCATCCGCGCCCGGACGGTTCTCGACGATGACAGGCTGGCCCCATTTCTGAGAAAGCTTGTCGCCAAACACGCGACAAGACACGTCGATGCCGGTTCCGGGCGGTTGCGGGGTTATAATCTTGACCGTGCGCGTGGGCCATTGAGTTTGCGCGATGGCGGCGCCGGGCGCGAGCGCTACGCCTGCAAGAAACGCCGCTACGATAGCGTGCGCAAAATTCCGCATGATCCCCTCCCCCTGCCGCGCCACCTCTGAGGCGCGATCACCCTATGTGTAGCGCGGCGCGGGAAAAGGGTCGAGCCTCGATTCAGGCTTCCGGCGCGCTAAGATATTGCGCGTCGGTGACCTGCTCGGCCCAGTCGACGTGCTTGCCGTCCTTGGCTTCCTGCATGGCGATGTGGACCATGGCGACTTTTGGCGAGGCGCCATGCCAGTGCCGCTCGCCCGGTTCGAAGAACACGACGTCGCCCGGGCGCACGACCTGCACCGGCCCGCCTTCGCGCTGCACGAGGCCAACGCCATCGGTGATGTAGATGGTCTGGCCCAGCGGATGGGTGTGCCACGCGGTGCGGGCGCCCGGCTCAAACGACACGCGCAACGCGCGCAGGTTCGCCGGCGCGGGGGCTTCCACAATCGGGTCCTGCCAGACCGTGCCGGTGAAATAGTCGGAAGAGGCGCGCAACGTGGGGCGGCCGGAGCGGTTGATGATCATGTGCGTTCCTCCTAAGGCGTGACGTTGGCGGCGCGCTGCGTCAGCTGTCCATCTTCAACGCGGCGATGAAGGCTTCCTGCGGAATCTCCACCTTGCCGAACTGGCGCATGCGCTTCTTGCCCTCTTTTTGCTTCTCGAGCAGCTTGCGTTTGCGGGTGACGTCGCCGCCGTAGCACTTCGCCGTCACGTCCTTGCGCAAGGCGCGCACGGTTTCACGCGCGATGATCTTGCCGCCGATGGCCGCTTGAATCGGGATCTGGAACATGTGCGGCGGGATCAGCTCTTTCAGCTTTTCCACCATGGCGCGGCCACGCGATTCGGCGCGCCCGCGGTGCACCAGCATGGAGAGCGCGTCGACCGGCTCGGCGTTGACGAGGATCGACATCTTCACGAGATCGCCCTCCTTGTAGCCGGTGATGTTGTAATCGAAACTGGCGTAGCCCTTGGAAATCGACTTCAGGCGGTCATAGAAGTCGAACACCACTTCGTTGAGCGGCAGTTCGTAGATCACCATCGCGCGTTTGCCGACATAGTTGAGATCGACCTGCACGCCGCGGCGATCCTGACAAAGCTTCAGCACCGAGCCGAGATAATCGTCGGGCGTGAGGATCGTCGCCTTGATCCACGGCTCCTCGATCTCCCTGATCTTCATCACGTCCGGCAAATCGGCCGGGTTGTGCAATTCGATGTTCTCGCCGCTCGTCAGTCCAATCCGGTACACGACGGAAGGCGCGGTGGCGATGAGATCGAGATTGAACTCGCGATGCAGGCGCTCCTGAATGATTTCCAGGTGCAGCAGGCCCAGAAAGCCGCAGCGAAAGCCAAAACCCAGCGCGGCGGATGATTCCATCTCGTAGGTGAAGCTGGCGTCGTTAAGCCGCAACCGGCCCATCGCGGCGCGCAGATCGTCAAAATCGGCGGCGTCGACGGGAAACAATCCGCAGAAGACGACCGGCTGCGCAGGCTTGAAGCCCGGCAACGCCGTCGCGCACTGGCGCTTGTCCTCGGTGATCGTGTCGCCAACGCGGGTGTCGGCCACCTGCTTGATCTGCGCCGTGATGAAGCCGACCTCGCCGGGGCCGAGCTTTTCGACGTCCTGCATCTTGGGGCGGAAGACGCCGATCTTGTCCACGTCATAATGGGCGTCGGTGCCCATCATCATGATTTTCTGGCCCTTCTTCATGACACCGTCGATGACGCGCACCAGCACGACGACGCCGAGATAGGGGTCGTACCAGGAGTCGACGAGCAGCGCCTTCAAGGGCGCCGTTTCATCCCCGACGGGCGGAGGCAGGCGCTTCACGATGGCCTCAAGCACGAGGTCGATGCCGATGCCTGTCTTGGCCGAAATCGGCACCGCGTCGGACGCATCGATGCCAATCACGTCCTCGATCTGCTCCTTCACGCGGTCAGGCTCTGCGGCGGGCAGGTCGATCTTGTTCAGGATCGGCACGATCTCGTGACCCGCGTCGAGCGCGTGATAGACGTTGGCGAGCGTCTGGGCTTCCACACCCTGGGAGGCGTCCACCACCAGCAGCGAGCCCTCGCAGGCCGCCAGCGAGCGCGAGACCTCATAGGCGAAGTCGACGTGGCCGGGCGTGTCCATGAGGTTGAGGATATAGGTCTTGCCGTCCAGCGCCGTGTATTCGAGGCGAACCGTCTGCGCCTTGATGGTGATGCCGCGCTCGCGCTCGATGTCCATCGAGTCGAGCATCTGCTCCTCCATATCGCGCGCGGCGACCGTGCCTGTTTGCTGAATCAGGCGATCGGCCAGGGTCGATTTCCCATGGTCGATATGGGCGACAATCGAGAAATTGCGAATATTGTCGAAAGCGTGCGTTGTCATTGCCTGCAAATAGCAGCGCCGGGGCGGAACGGAAAGGGGCGAGCGGCGCTGGACAGGATTTGCCCACGCTAACAGGCTTGGACTGCGCTTGCCCAGGCGGTTTATACCGGTTCGATTCGCAGTCGTTTCAGCCGCTTCGTCAGCGGGACAAGGAAAAATGATGAAAGTCGCAATGAATCGCCGTTCCCTCTTGGCGTCGCTGGCGGTTTTGCCGCTGGGGGGCTCCGGCGTTTTCGCCCAAACGGAAGAGCCAACCGCCCTTGTCCGCAAGATTTTCGAAGCCTATCGCGCTGACGATATCCCCGTTCCGCCCTGGTCGCCTGCGGTCCGCGCCCGGATGCGCAACGCCAACCTTGGCGCCGACCCCATCCTCGACGCGCAGGACGTCGACGTAAAGCAGTTCACGCTTCGCGAAATCTCCCGCACGGCTGATGCGGCGGCTGTGGAGGCGCGCTTCGTCAGCTTCGGTCGCTCCATGCACTCGATCTTCGATTTCCGGCTCGTCGATGGGCGCTGGGTGATCGGCAATTACCGCATCTTGTCGGGCGCGGAATCCCCGACCGACCTGCGCCGCGCGCTGAAGATGTCGCCGTTGAAGTAATTTCTCCCGTCTGGTTGGAGGGCCTCGCCGGGATCCTTCGCGGGTTCTTAAAATCGGGCTCGCTGAAACCACGGACACTCACGCGCTCGTCATTGACCCTTCTTCGCTTTTCTGAATACGTTCAATGTTCGAGGGTGGGATCAAACGGATCAGCCGGAACGACGGCAGCCACTCCAAGGAGGGAGAAACATAATGCGCAGATTTCTGCTTGCCGCAGCCGCCGTCGCCTGTCTCGCCGGAACGGCTTCGGCCCAGCCATACAATCTCACCATCGCTGGCTACAGCCCCGGAGGCCTGGTCTCGACAGCAGGCGCCGGCATGGACGCGTCACTGGCGGCGGCCTATCCCGGCTCAACAGTGACCTACCAGACATCCAGCGGCGGCCTCGCCAACGCACTCTTGCTGCAGCAGGGCAAAGTGCCGCTCGGCTTCGTCTCGGATACCGAATTGCGGGTCGCGCTCGAAGGCAAGGCGCCCTTCAAGGGGCCGATCAAAGAACTTCGGATGCTGTTTAACGCCTACACGCCGGAAAGCCGCTTCCAGATGACCCATACGTTGGTCACCAAGGCCTGGGCCGATCAGCATGGCATCAAGACATTTGAGGACATCGCGGCGAAGAGGCCGCCGATGCGCATCGCCGTGAATCGTCCTGGAAACATGGACGGCGACGCCTCCATCGCAACGCTGACCGCCATTGGCGTCTCGCTGGACGACATCCGCAAGTGGGGCGGCCAGGTGATCCGCGCGGCGTCCGCCGAACAGACATCCCTGTTCCTCGACCGCCGCATCGACGTCATCAGCTTTGGCATTTCCTACCGGCATCCGCGTGTTCTGGAAGTCGCCAGCGGTGTGGAATTGATCATGCTGCCGATGTCCAAGGACACCGCGCAGAAGGCCGCGGCGGCTACTGGCGCGGAGCTCTGCGAGGTCAAGGCGAAGGAATACGACTTCCTGCCGGTGGACTCCGCGTCCATTTGCGTTGGCATGCCTGTGCTGGCTAACGCCAGCCTGGACGAGCAAACCGCCTACAACGTAACGAAAGCGATGTTCGAACAGGTTGAGAAATATAAGGCGTCACACCGCTTGCTTGCCGCTGCGACAACGAAAGAATCGCTGGCGAAATCTGGCGCAGCGCCTTTCCATCCCGGCGCGGAAAAATATCTGCGCGAAGTGGGTATTCTGAAGAAGTAATCACAACACCCGGTCAAAACGAAAAGCACGGCGGCGTACACGCCGCCGTGTTTGGTTTGGAAAGCTTGCTCCATGGCGACGCCCAATATTTTCAAGTTGGCCTTCTGGTTTTCCGTCGGCGCGCCGCGTAAAATCACCGGCTGGCTTAGTCACGCGATCACGTTTCTTGCCTTTGTCGTCGCTGTTTATGTTGTCCTTGCCGCAACCTATCTCTTCATTGATCCATGGGTTCTCACCGCGCTGTTTCTGACCGGTACGATGACGATCGCCTTTCTGGTCATCGGGGCCAACGCGACATCGGATCAAACACGTCCAACAATTCCTGATTACATTCTCTCAGGCGCGAGCCTCGCGTGCGGAATTTTCTTCTTTTTTGAAGCCAACGAACTGAGCAGCCGTATCGCGCTACTCACTGAACTTACGCCCGCACAATATTGGTTCGGCCTTCTGATGATTCTCCTGACGCTGGAGATCACACGTCGCGCGACGGGCGTTGGGCTTCTCGCCGTCGTTCTTATTTTCATGGCCTATAATTTGTTCGGCCATCTCATCCCGGGCGTGCTTGGCCACGGGTACATCGGGCTCGACCATTTCCTCGATATCATTATCTACACGACGGACGGCGTTATGGGTCTTCCAGCGCGCGTGGCCGCGACCTACGCCTTCATGTTCGTTCTGTTCGGAACGCTCCTTTATCACTCGCGCGGCGGCGATTTTTTCAACGACATCGCCACGGCGTTCACGGGCCACAGACACGGCGGCTCGGCGAAAGTCGCCGTGGCTTCTTCCGGGCTTTACGGAATGATCTCCGGCAGCCCCACCTCAGACGTCGTCACAACGGGGTCGGTGACGATCCCAATGATGAAAAAGGCCGGCTTCAAGGGACCGGTCGCCAGCGGCATTGAGGTCGCGGCGTCGACTGGCGGGAGCCTCATGCCGCCTGTCATGGGCTCGGCAGCTTTTCTCATGGCCGAATATACGGGTATCGAATATCGCGAAATCGCCATCGCGGCGCTGCTGCCGGCGCTGCTCTATTATGTCTGCGTTTATTCGCAGGTTCATTTCCGCGCGATCCGTCTCGGCATCGGTGGTCTGCCGCGGGAAAGCCTGCCCAAAGTTGGCGCGACACTCAAAAGCGGCGGCGTTTTCGTCGTGCCTCTTGTCGTTCTGACGTGGGCGCTTTTGGCCGGCTACACGCCAACGATGGTTGCCGTTTACGGATCACTGGCGGTTCTGGCCGTCGCGATGCTGCGCAGCCACACTCGCCTTGGACCCGTTGGCATGTACAAGGCGCTTGCGGAAACCACAGTGCGCTCTGTCGCCGTGGCGGGCGCCACCGCCGCCGCCGGGCTTGTGATTGGCGGAATCACGATGACGGGGCTGGCGGCGAAGTTTGCGCATCTCGTCTATGCGCTGACGGCCGCTGATCAGATTTTCACCTTCATCGTTGCGGCGATGCTTACGATTATCCTTGGCATGGGAATGCCGACGCCCTCAGCGTATATTCTGGCCGCCGTCCTGATGAGCCCCTTGATGAAGCAGGTCGGCATCAGCGATCTTGCCGGGCACATGTTCATTCTCTATTTCGCTGTGCTTTCGGCAATAACGCCGCCCGTTGCGGTGGCCGCCTTCGCCGCCGCATCAATCTCGGGGGACAACCCGATTTTGATTGCGGCGCATGCCGTAAAGCTCGCTCTCGCGGCGTTCCTTGTGCCCTTTGTGTTTGTGTTCGGCCCCGAACTTCTCTGGCAGGGCCCTCTTTGGAAGACGGCGGTCACGTTCGTCACGGCTGGCGTAGGGCTCATTTTCGTGTCCGCCGCGATCGAAAACTACAGCAAGTGGGTCCACAATAACGCGACCCGTCTCTTGCTCGCAGTTGGCGGCTTGCTGATGCTGACCCCATTCATCGCGAGCACGATCACCGGGCTGGCGATGGTCGGCGCCGCTTTCGGCGTCTCGTACCTGGCGCGACGGGAGACCAGGAACGCCTGACGCTCGCGGTGCGATTAATCGCTGATGATTGGCGCCCAGCGACCCTACGTTCCTTTGCGCGAATTACTTTTGCGCGAAGCTTCCGGGATTGTGGAGAGCGGACGCATCGCCTTTGAAAACACCGCTGCGGCGGACGGCGACATCGTGGATTTTTTCATCACCTGATCGGGCGCGGAACTTAGCCGCGCTCCATCAGCCGCGAGACGACGCGGGCGGTGTAATCAACCATCGGCACAATGCGTCCATAGTTCAGCCGTGTCGGGCCAATGACGCCGACGACGCCGACAATCTTCTGCCCGCCGTCGCGGAAGGGCGCCACGATCATCGAAGAGCCCGACAACGAGAACAGTTTGTTCTCGGAGCCGATGAAAATGCGCACGCCCTCTCCAGTTTCGGCGCGGGCCAACAGGTCGATCACATCCTTCTTCGTTTCGAGATCCTCGAACAGCAATTTGATGCGCTCCAGATCCTCCACCGCCTTCAGATCGCCAAGCAGGTTCGCCTGTCCGCGCACGATGAGTTGCTGCGAGGAGCCCTCCGGGCCCGTCCAGCTGGCAAGCCCCGCGTCCACGAGGCGCGCGGTGAGTTGATCGAGCTCTTGCTCGGCGGCCCTGCGAGAACCTTCGATGTCCAGCCGCACTTCCGCCAGCGTGCGGCCGCGCACGCGCGCATTGAGATAATTCGCCGCCTCCACGAGCGCGGAGGGTGGCAGGTCGCGCGGAATATTCAGGATGCGGTTCTCGACCGTGCCGTTCTCCGCGACCAGCACCGCGAGCGCCTTTTCAGGTTCAAGCCGGACAAACTCGATCTGTTTGAGACCCACATTGTCCTTGGACGTCAGGACGACGCCCGCGCCGCGCGACACGCCCGAGAGCAGCGACGAGGCTTCCGACAGCAGGCTTTCCATGGTCTGGCCCGCGCCCGCCGCCTTCACCTGCGCATCGATACGCGCGCGCTCATCGGCGGCGACGTCGCCGATTTCCATCACAGAATCGACAAAGAAGCGCAAGCCAAGCTCGGTCGGCAGACGCCCGGCGCTGGTGTGCGGCGCGAAGATGAGGCCGGACTCCTCAAGATCCTGCATCACATTGCGGACGGAGGCCGCGGACAATGTCATCGGCAAAAGCCGCGACAGATTGCGCGAGCCGACGGGATCGCCAGTCGCCAGGTAACTCTCGACCACCAGGCGGAAAATCTCCCGGGACCGTTCGTTCATGGCGGCGAGCGCGGAGTGATCCGGGCGAATGAATTTGCCGTTGTGCGCTGCCATGGCCCTAACATGGCCAACGCGGGGCCTCTGTTCAAGCAATTGTTGAGATCGCAGACGTCTTGCCAGCGCACGCGGCCCGCCATATCCCAATAATCGGACCAAATAACGGAAGGCGACCGATGCAGGCGAGCAATCACGGCCAGGACGGGGACCGCGCCAAATTCGATTGGGCCGACCCGTTTCTCCTCGAAGATCAGCTGACCGAAGACGAGCGGATGATCGCCGACACGGCGCGCGCCTATGCGCAGGACAAGCTGCTGCCGCGCGTTGTCGACGCCTATGCGCACGAGCGCACCGACCCCTCCATCTTTCGCGAGATGGGCGAACTCGGGTTGCTGGGCGTGACGCTGCCCAGCGAATACGGCGGGTCGGGCGCGTCCTATGTCGCCGCCGGGCTCGTGTCGCGAGAGGTGGAGCGGGTCGACTCCGGCTACCGCTCGATGATGAGTGTGCAATCCTCCCTCGTTATTCATCCGATCTACGCTTACGGATCCGAGGACCAGCGACAAAAATATTTGCCCAAACTGGTCAGCGGCGAACTGATTGGCTGTTTTGGTTTGACGGAGCCGGACGCAGGCTCAGACCCCGGGAGCATGACGACGCGGGCCGAGAAGGTGGCCGACGGCTACCGCCTGACCGGCTCGAAAATGTGGATTTCCAATGCGCCGATCGCGGACGTGTTCGTCGTCTGGGCGAAGTCTGACGCGCACAAGGGCGCCATCAGGGGTTTCATTCTGGAGAAGGGAATGAAAGGCCTCAGCGCGCCCAAGATTGAGGGCAAGCTGTCGCTGCGCGTCTCCGTCACCGGCGAGATCGTGATGGACGGCGTTATCGTGAGCGAGGAGCAATTGCTCCCCAACATCGCCGGCCTGAAGGGCCCATTCGAATGTCTCAATCGGGCGCGCTTTGGCATCGGCTGGGGCACGATGGGCGCGGCGGAAGATTGCTGGATGCGCGCGCGCCAGTACACGATGGACCGCAAGCAGTTTGGCCGGCCGCTCGCCGCCACGCAGCTGGTGCAGAAAAAGCTCGCCGACATGCAGAGCGAAATTGCGCTTGGCCTGCAGGCGGCCTTGCGCGTCGGCCGACTGATGACGGAAGGGCGCGCGGCGCCGGAAATGATCTCGATCATCAAGCGCAATAATTGCGGCAAGGCGCTCGACATCGCGCGCATGGCGCGTGACATGCACGGCGGCAACGGCATCCATGGCGAATATCACGTGATGCGGCACGCACAGAATCTTGAAACCGTGAACACCTATGAGGGCACGCACGATGTGCACGCGCTCATACTGGGGCGCGCGCAGACTGGCCTGCAGGCGTTTTTCTGATGGCGCAAGCGCCCCTTACCGGCATCCGCGTTCTTGAACTTGCCCGTATTCTGGCGGGGCCGTGGTGCGGGCAATTGCTTGCCGATCTCGGCGCCGATGTCGTGAAGGTGGAGCGCGCAGGCGGCGGCGACGATACGCGTCAATGGGGCCCGCCGTTTGTTGAAGGCAAGGACGGGACCAATCTCGGCGCGGCTTATTTTCATTCCTGCAATCGCGGCAAGCGTTGTGTGACAGCCGATTTCGAGACGTCGGAAGGGCGCGCGCGCATCTTGAAGCTCGCCCGCCACGCCGACGTA
>JAUXWZ010000097.1 GCA_030684835.1 Beijerinckiaceae bacterium | reverse complement strand
TCGGTTGCGCCGAAGCCGCCTCGCATCTATAAGACCGCCAGTCGGAGTGTAGCGCAGCCCGGTTAGCGCACTTGTCTGGGGGACAAGGGGTCGTGGGTTCGAATCCCGCCACTCCGACCATCTATCTTGCTGAATTCATTGCAAAAAGGGCCGCGTCGATTGGCCCTTTTCTTCGATGTTTTGCGCATGGGGTTCGCCCGGGGTTCAATAAAAAAGCCGCGCCGCAGGACGACCTGTTCTCGGGGTGCGACCTGCTCGAGATTAAATCAAGGCGCGCGCCAGAGTCATTTGCTTGCTCGGCTGTGTGACGCGACCGCGAATGAGGAGGAGCGGGCCCGCGCGCATCGAGCCTTGCTCAAGCTCACGCAACTGAGTGTCCCTTCCGTAGACGACCTTGTCGCGCTAGTGACGATCTGCCCGGAGACGGGGCCGTGTAGATTGATCGCCTAGCTCGCCTTCTGTTTTCGTGTTTCTTTAGCCACCTCGGGGTTGTTATGCGGCTCCTCCTGCCATTGGCGATGCTGATCCAGATTGCAATCCAGTTGAGCCGCTTGGTCCCAATGCTCGGCGAGGTAGTACCAGTTCTCGCGCGCAAGCTGGGTAGACGCAACTTCCTCTGCGAACGGCGACATTCTTGAGCGCGGGCGTGGGCTTCGTCGCGAACAAGTTGGCACCACCGACATGGGCGTTACACAGTAGCGCAATCCACCGATTCACCTGCGCAAAGAAAAGACCGCCCCTTGGGAACGCGGCCTAAGTTTACAGACGGGCGTGAGCGCCCAGTTTGACGGACGCTTACCCTGTTAGCCCTAGCGGAGATGGACAGGTGTCTGTACATTGTTCGTGCGCCCCGATGTTTGGTGATCGGCCACGACGCTGCTTCCCCCCTTGCCGGCAATCTCGCGCTGCTTATCCAGACCCGCAAATTATGGTCAAGGCGATCGCCCGGGCCCACCAGTGGAAGCGCCTCCTGGAGAGCAGTCGATCCGCGTCGGTAACCGCGGTGGCGGAGGCTGAAAAGATCAACCAGTCCTATCTCTGCAGGGTCCTGCGGCTGACCCTGCTCGCTCCGGACCTCGTTGAGGCGATTCTCGAAGGAAGGCACCGGCTGATTTGCAACTGCACGTTCTGCTGAAGCCATTACCTACAGATTGGAGACAACAGCGAAAACTCGTCAGGCGGATAACCTAAAGGTCGTCAATTCGAATCTAACCCCCACAACCCAATTTTCCAGCAAAAAAAACTGGCTTGTGTTTCCTTTTCTGAATCCCGCTCCGGTCCGCAAGTCAACAATAAGCCGACAAAACGGGCGGCGGCGATTGACGCGAAACGGCGATCATCGCGCCGTTCGCCTTGCCCGTAGCTACCTGACGTGTCCCATGAAATATTGCCGTCGGAAACGGGGCGGAGCTAATGGATCGAGAAAGTTCTGTAGTCTGGAACGACGAGCGTCAGGATCACGGGCGGCTCATTAGGCGGCTTCTAAAGACCACAGAGAAATTTGACTGCGTGGTCGCCTTCGCAAAGTGGTCCGGCTTCGAGCCCATTGAGAAGGCGATAATCGATCGCCTAGAAAATGGGATGACCGCGCGATTCATGGTGGGGTTGGATTTCTGCCAAAGCGAGCCGAAGGTGCTTGAACGGCTCCTGTTGCTCAGGAAAAAATACGGTATCGAGGTGCACGTTGGCGCGACGCAGGATTCCTGCACGTTTCACCCCAAAATCTACCGGTTTGATCACGGAGACCACATCTCGATGATGATCGGATCAGCCAATCTCACCCAGGGAGGCCTTTCTCAGAACTACGAGGTTTCTGCCGTCCTCGACTTCAAGCGCGAACGACGAGTGTCTGCATATCTAGACGCCTTGGTAAGCGAGAAGGACGTGGTTCGGCTGACACGATCAATGTTGGCTGCCTATCGGACGCACTACGATGCCTATCACGTCCTTCGTCGCCTAGCTGAGAAACGTATTAAGCGTTCCTTTGAGATGGCGGAGCCGGGCTTAGAGGCGCTGCGCGAGATATTGCGCGAAATGAAGCACGGAAGCGCCGCTTCGGAGTTCTCCAGGCAAGTTGGTGTTCGTGAGGCGAGCCGACTAACCGCGAGAGGTGTCCTGTCGAAGATTGCGGATGCTCGGCGCTTGACCGGAGACTCATTCCTCAAGTTCTACAACCGCCTTGTCAGCGGTCTTTGGCACTCTGGCGGCTTGCATCGCGGAAAGACACGAATTGCCGAGACACCGGAGATTTTTCGGCAAATCGTGAAAGTAGCGCAGGCGTCAGACGGCAAGCCTATCGCGGAGACTTTCGATCAGCTCTGCACGTTAGCCAATCAAGCATCCGGCATTGGCCCGAACGTGCTAACGGAGCTCCTTCACACCTACGACAATGGCAGGTTCGCGGTGATGAACCAGAACTCCGTGGCGGGGATGAAACTAGCTGGGGTCACAGGTTTCCCCGATCGGCCAAGCAGAAGCAGTGTCTCCGGTTCGCTCTACGCGGAATTCTGCAAGCAAGCAGATACCATTCGCGCGAAGCTCGGCTTGGATAATCTCAGCGAACTCGACGCCGTTTTCAACTACGCCTATTGGCGTGACGAGGAGCTTGAGGACGAATAGTGCTTGTTTGCACCTCCGTCATGCCGCCGCCGTGGACTTGTCGTCGAGCCGAACGCGCCCGGCTGCCGTGCTTGTCGGCTGCCTCGATCGCGTTGCCAATCGGACGTTGGTCGGGGCCCGAGATGTCGAACTTGTTGGAAGTGCCGTTCCAGGCCACCGGATAGGCTTCGGCGATGACGACCCAGTACCCTTCGGAAGCGCGGCGGGCGGAGGAGGGGGCAATGCCCGCGGTCGCAAGTCGGGGCCAGGCGTGTGCCCGCGTCGACAACACCATTGTCAAGGCGATTGCCCGCGCCTACCGGTGGCGCAAGCTGCTCGAGATCGGAAGGTCCAAACAATTGAGGAGATCGCGGCGGCTGAAAGTATCAATCCTTCGTACGTGTGCCGGGTCCTGCGTCTCACGTTCCTTTCGCCCAGAATTGTCGAGGCCATACTCGTTGGCCGCCAAGACGCCTCACATACGATGGCAAGGCTTATGCGTCCGTTTCCGTTGGAGTGGAGTGAGCAGCTGCAAGCACTGACCGCGCACTAACCCTGCGCTGCTAACGTTAGTGCGCGAGTTCCTCCCCGATTATCTCGCCTTTTCGGATTTCAGCACGAAGCCGCCGTTGCTTATGACCGAGCGATTTACAGATACCGTAAGTGGATCATCTGGGTTGCGGAGGGAATCACGCGCGATGCTCACTCGAAAGTGTAAAATGTCAGATTTCAAGCTTGCCGAATCGACAACGTAGCGGTTACGTCTCGGCTCGTATAAAATTCGGATATGCAAGCCCCTGGCTCACTATTTCCACGCGGACATCTGCTCTGGAACTTGAACTTTGAGAGAGTTCTTTTTGTCAGCGCGGGCGAGCCGCGGGCGCTTGCAACCTATGGAACGTGAGCGCGGGCGGCCGCAGTGTCGTTGAAACCGAGGTTGACCTATGATGGCGCGGTTCACCGTCTTCCTTCTCACCGCCGTATCCGTCGCCTTTCTCTCCACGGCCGCGCAGGCGCTGAGCGCCGACGAGGTGAACGCCGCATCATGGAGTCCGCTAGAAGGGTTCGCCAGCAAGAGGCCGGATCCGATGATCGTTAAGGCGCAGGCGCTGCTTGATCGCCGCGGGTTTTCGCCGGGCGTCGTCGATGGGTTTGACGGCGACAATTTCCGCAAGGCGGTCTCGATTTTTCGCAAGGTCGAAGGGTTGGGCGAGGGAGACGCTCTGGATGAGGCGACCTGGCGCGCGCTGGGCGGCGATGCCGAGGCGGAGGTAATTGTCAATTACACGGTAAGTGCGGAGGACGCGGCCTACGAGTTTGCGCCGGGCATACCGCCCGACTACGCAGAGCAGGCAAAGCTGAAGCGGCTTGGCTACGTGAGCGCGCAGGAAATGCTGGCCGAACGCTTCCACATGGACACAGACCTGCTGGCCGCGCTCAACCCGGGCGTCGCACTTGATGTGAAAGGCGCGAATGTCAAAGTGCTTGCCGCGCAGCGCCCAAAGCCACAGCAAGCAATGCGGCTCGACGCCGACAAGCGCAGGGGCCTACTGATCGTCTATGGCGCGAACGACGCCGTGCTGGCGAGTTTTCCAGCCACCATAGGCAGTGAGCGGACGCCCACGCCCACCGGAGAACTCACGGTGACGCGCGTCGCGCGAAATCCGACATATCATTACGATCCGGAAAAGAATTTCCAACAGGGCTCGAACAAGGGCCGGTTGACGCTGCCGGCGGGCCCGAACAACCCGGTTGGCTCGACATGGATCGCCCTCTCGAAGCCAACGTTCGGTATCCACGGCAGCCCGGAGCCGTCCAAGATAGGCAAGACGGCTTCGCACGGCTGCGTGCGCCTGACCAATTGGGATGCCGCCTGGCTCGTGCAGATGGTGAAGCCCGGTCTTATCGTTCGATTCATTGACTGACGCGCGCCAGCTTGTGGCAAGCGCGCTGCTGACGCTCGCACTATGCAGCGTCGCGCGGGCGCAACCGACCGATTGGCCACCGGATCCGCCGCGGCGGCCCGCGGGTTTTGCTTCCCAGACGAAACTTCCGGCCGCGCCGCCCCAACCGCCCCCGCGACCGGCTGATCTCGACAAGCCCGCTGTGGCGACGCCCGAGGTGCTCGGGCCGCCGGTCCCTCCTCTCGCCCAGGCGCCTCCGCCGCCACCCGACGAAAGCGCCTGCGTGGCGTTGTTCGACTCAGGCCACGTGCGCGCTGAGCGATCAAGTAAGCCCGGCGAGAAGAACGCCTGCGCCATTGCGGACGGCGTGACTCTTCGAGCGGTGAAGCTCACTGACGGCAAGGAAGTCTCGCTCGCCGGCGGCGTGACTGTGCGCTGCGCGTTTGCGGCGAGCATCGCGCAATGGGTGCGCGAAGACGTCGCGCCGCGCGTCGAAACGGATGGCCATGCGCTGCAAGGGCTTTCAGGGATCGGTGGGTTGGAGTGCCGCACGCGCAATCATCAACCGAACGCGAAGATCAGCGAGCACGCGCGTGGGGCGGCGCTCGATGTGCGCGCATTGCAAACCAGCGCCGGGCTGATTGATCTCACGAAGGCCGATGCGGGAACGAAGGCGCTGCGGGAAGATATGAGGACATCTGTCTGCGCGCGATTCACCACCGTGCTGGGGCCTGGTTCTGACCCTTTCCATTCGGACCATATCCATGTTGACATGGCCGAGCGGCGCGGCGGCTATCGCATGTGCCAGTGGAATGTCGAGTGAGCTCGGTTGGCTTATTGTACGAACGCATGTCAAGTCCGCGTGGACGATGGTCGCTTGCAGCGGCTTGAAGAAGCGCCTCCGACCATTTTCAGCAGTGAGAAATCACCTGGAAACTATAGCCTGTCGCTCGCAAGTTCAGAGCTGATGACAGTAATGCGCCGCTGGCCGGGGGAGGTCGTCGGGGGTGCGGGTGGTTCCGTCGCGGAGCTCGCATGAGGTAATCGTGTTACTTCATCAGCGACTAGAGATGGAGCGAAGCATGACGCGGCTTACCCTCGGGCTGGTGGCGCACGACCAGAAAAAAGACCTGATGGTAGAATGGGCGAGTACGCGCGTCGCGGACCTCGCCCGCTTCCTCATCTACGCAACCGGCACGACCGGCAATCGCATCGCAAGCGCTTTGCCACAACTAGAGGTTATTCGGCTCAAAAGCGGTCCACTCGGCGGTGATCAGCAGCTTGGCGCAATGATCGCGGAGGGGCGGATTGACGCCCTGATATTCTTCGTCGATCCGCTTTCGCCGCACCCCCACGACGTGGACGTCAAAGCGCTTATCCGCATGGCGACCCTGGCGAATATTCCTTTTGCCTGCAATCGGGCGACGGCTGAAGCGGTGCTAGCAAGCCTCTGCGCAGATTGAGCCGATTGCCAGCCGCTGCACGATGTCGCCCCTCGCTCCAGAGTCTGATCTGCGCAAGGAGGAGACGTTCGCAGCGGTTATCACGAATGGCCGCTTGGGGCCGGCAGCGATCTGTCGGCTGTTGATGACGCCCTAGAGAAAGCAGACATTCAACGCCCAGCGCTATTGTGGTCTCTAAAGGTATAGCCGCGGCTGAAGCTTTTTCTCCCCAGCGGGAACCCCGCCGACACATTAAGGTGGCTCCCTCACATCCCACCCAGCTGGCGCCGCAAGATTCGAGTCACAGGTTTGAATCCTATGGGGTTCCCCGATTCACGCCTCCGCACTGTCGCGGTCAGCGACCCCTATGTATCGGCGGTAAGCAGCGGATCCCAAGTTCGGCTGCGTCGATGTTGAAGGGTCGAAGTTGTTCTTCAACATCGACTATTACAGTCTCGATTTGCAATGGTACTCGCCGGACGCTGGCGATCCGTCCGTCACTTGCCGTGTGCTGACGGTGATGCTGGCGGAGGAATACTGACCGGCTTTTTGGATACGTAACGCAAAATTCACCCTGAATGGGAGAACGGAGAACCTTCCATAAGGGCCGAGTGTATAACCTCGGACGTGCGATCTTATCTCTGAAGATAGAAGCGTTGGATATGTCTATGCAAATCGCCACCTCCA
This sequence comes from Beijerinckiaceae bacterium, assembly GCA_030684835.1. Classification (GTDB taxonomy): domain Bacteria; phylum Pseudomonadota; class Alphaproteobacteria; order Rhizobiales; family Beijerinckiaceae; genus Terripilifer. Next base: position 5,203 of record JAUXWZ010000097.1, on the reverse strand, counting down.
CGACACCTATCTGCGACGATCAAAAATCCCTCCATCGCGAACCCGATTTAGCGCATACGGAACACGAGGCGGCCCTATCGCTCACTGCGTTGAACAGTCTAAATCGTGCTGTTGCAGTGATCGGCCCTGAAAACGGTATTCTTTACAAGAATCGAGCTTTCGACGAGCTCTTTGGCGGCGGTGAATTGTCACCACACTTACGCGAGTGTCTGAATTCCCTGGCGCGGGGAACAGAAAATCTTGAGTCGTGCGAGACCGCCTTTGACGACGGTCGCACGCTGCGCATCGAAACAATGAATCTTCCAGACGGCCTTCTCGTTTCTGCGGAAGATATTTCCAAGCGCGTTGCAGAACTTGCGCAATCAGCCGAGCAGGCGCGCACGGACCCGCTTACCCTCCTTGGCAATCGGCGGATGTTCCGCGAGCGCCTGCGCGACCTCATGGCCAATCTTGATCCTGCTCAGGATACGGCGGCAGTGTTGAGTATAGACTTGGACAGGTTCAAGGCTATAAATGACACACTCGGTCACTCTGTTGGCGACGCTCTTTTGCGAAGCGTCGCGTCTCGACTTAAGTCGGTGGTGCGACGAGAGGACGTTGTGGCCCGCTTAGGCGGCGACGAATTCGCAGTAATTCAGAGCGGTGGTCCTCAACCAAACTCAGCTGCCGCGTTAGCAAAGCGTCTCGTCGATCTTTTGGGCCGATCTTACATCATCGATGGCAATCTTCTTAATATCGGCGCCAGCGTCGGCGTCGCTTTGATTCCTACCGACGGCGTCGATGATGACGAGATTTTGAAGAACGCGGATTTGGCTCTTTACCGCTCCAAGCAGGATGGGCGCAGAACCTTCCGTTTCTTCGAGAATTCGATGGATGAACAGATGCAGGCTCGCCGCTGCCTGGAAATTGATCTTCGCCGCGCGCTGGCCATGCGTGAACTCAAACTTGTCTATCAACCGCAAATAACTCTCAGCACGAAGCAGGTTACCGGCTTTGAAGCGCTGCTCCGCTGGCAATGCCCGAAACGGGGCCTCGTTGCTCCCGCCGAGTTCATGCCGCTGGCTGAGGAGATCGGAGTTATTGTGCAGATTGGCGAGTGGATGATCCGTACCGCCTGCCGGGAAGCCGTAGGATGGCAGCAACCACTTAGCGTTTCTGTCAACGTGTCGGCGGTGCAGATTGCAAGCCTAACCTTGCTGCCGGTAATCCGGGCGGTGTTAGCCGAAACTGGGCTCGATCCTGGCCGACTGGAACTCGAAATTACGGAGAGCGTACTCATGAAAGATCATGCTGTGACGCTCGATATGCTTCAAGAAATCCGATCCCTCGGCGTCCGCGTATCAATGGACGATTTTGGCACGGGCTATTCGTCACTGGCCTCTTTGCGCAGCTTTCCCTTCCACAAAATCAGGATTGATCAGTCCTTCGTGCGAGGCGATCCGGATGATCCCGGTAACATCGCTATCGTCCGCGCGATAGCTGCGCTGGGTAGGGCGTTAGGCATGACTACGACGGCAGAGGGCGTCGACACTGAAGGTCAATTGGCTCGCGTCATTGCCGATGGCTGCACTGATGTTCAAGGTTACCTGATTAGCGGGCCGCTTAATCCCGAGCTCATCGAAGATTTTCTGCACCTACGCGACGGACGCGCAGACGCTGCGGCAGCTTAAATCTCACAACCAAAGGAAGGAAATCCCAATGACCTCTCAACTGTACCGTCTCGTTTATCACAGCCGCAACTTTATTTCGGGCACGCCGGAACAGGTCTCAGTGGAAGTAAACAAGATATTGGAGTCGTCGCAGCGCAACAATTTACTGATCGATGTTACCGGTGCGCTCATCTTCAACGCGGGCATGTTCGCACAAGTGCTGGAAGGTGCGCGCAATGACCTGGAAGCAACATTTGAGCGAATTCAGCGCGACGAGCGTCACGGCGAGGTTGAGATTCTCGCCTTCGACGAGGCCTCGAGCCGCGGCTTTCCCTCCTGGTCGATGGGATTTGTCGGTCATTCATGCGGAGATAAAGAGCTGTTCACTCATATCGGCGAGGGCAGTGGTTTCGAGGCCAAGCGCTTAGAGGGTGAACATGTATTCCGCGTCATGCGCGACTTGGCCATAGCTGAAGAAACGAGGGCTGCTTAGCGGACCGTTCCCCCCGTAGTCGTTGGGACGCCCCAAAAGCCGGTAGTTGCCTAGCGGAGGGAGGTGACCACTCTTTTCGGCTACTTTCATTTCAATGGGCCCGATCAAGCCACCTGAGCCGGGTCAAGCATGGGCCGCACCCAGCTAACCGAGGGAAGCTCTTCAATCACGGGCTTGGCGAAGAGATACCCTTGCATCAGCGTCACGCCTAAATCACGCAGGGCGTCATGTTCGCTGACGGTCTCCACGCCCTCGCAGATCACCTGAATATCGAGATCGTGCATCATGCTGATCGTGTGCTTGATGATTGTTCGCTTCGTTTGATCTGTGTCAATACCCCGGATAAGTTGCATATCGATTTTCACGATGTCGGGTTGAAACTTGCTCAACAACCCAAGCCCGGCGAAACCCGAGCCGAAGTCGTCAATCGCAGTTTTAAATCCCATATCTCGGTACGACCGCAGAATTTGCAGAATGTGGTCCGTATCGAGAGCCTCTCCTTCCGTAAATTCGAAAATTATCTGTTCAAGCGGAAAGCCGGTACGCAACGCGCTTGCCAATGTCGCTCTTATGCAAGCTCTGGGTTCATAGACAGCGTTAGGCAAGAAGTTGATGGAGAGATTTGCCCCACTGGATGCCAGGTTGAGCCGCGCGGCGAGTTCGATTGCAGTCGTGCGGCAACGCTGGTCGAAGGCGTAGCGATTGTCGTCGGAGACCTGAGCGAGAATCGCGCCGGCACCACTGCCGTCCTGACCTCTGACGAGAGCTTCATAGGCATAGACAGTTTCATTCTGAAGGTTAGCAATCGGCTGAAAAGCCATTGTGATCGCCACATCGAAATCGGTTCCAACTTTGCAAGCTTCACAAGACATAGACTAATCCAACGATATGACTTTTGGTACTTGGGCACAACGATACCTCAGGAGCGCAACCGCTCTTTTAAAGTATGAAACAAATATGCGTTACCGAGCGTCACACGCGCCGGGCGCGTAGTCTCTGGCATTCCAAGCTGTGCATTGGCGCAATCGACCGGGAGCCACGACAACAGTATTTACGCCAGCTCTTCTACCGGAATGCGTCTACCAAGCGCGGAAGCGACGCCAGCAAGCAAATGAGGCGCGAAGGGGGATCTCAGGAGCGGTGAGCCACTGACGAATTTATTTACTGCAATCCGCTGTGGACCTTCAGACGATGGCTACGTTGGGATCTGCTCGTCCACTCCGTGGCTCAGCGACAGACCTTCGGTTCATCGGCATCTATGACCATGAAGTCGATCCGGCACTTGGTCGCGAGTGTCGACATCGCGTCTGAATGGTCGGTCGCGGTAAAGTTGGCGTAGCCGCGAGGTAAACCCATCCGCGAAGCAAACTCCGTATTTCGATGGCAGCTTCTTAGCCGACCGGTCTTTCGTCATGGCGCGGCCTTACCACATGCTGGAGCTGCGATCCTGCGAGTTCGGCTAGCTTCGCCACGAGGACGGCTCTGGTCCAGGGGGGTCCGAGTTGGCTCCGTTCCTAATTACGCGCCTCCCCCAATACTAGTTCGCCGCAGCGGCCCTGTCGGCGCAAGGGTTCACCGTTCATTTTCCGCATTATTTGGAATTCACCAATGAGCGCAGCGCCTCGTTCCGCGAGATCGGAACAAAATATGCGGTCTGGTTGAACGGGCTGAGAGGCGTCGTGAACAACCACGGCTTAACGTGAGTGATCTTGGGCGACTCGCCTTCCTCAGCAAGCCTCGCAATCACGTCGAAAATCCGCCGATGTGTCTCTTCGGCGAAATCGTCTCTGACCAGGATTGACCGCACTCGATCATAGGCGATCTAGCCGTCCCTCAGGACCGCGCCTAAAACCAGCCACAATGTCTGCGACCTCCCAAAGCTGGTTGGCCACGCTAGCGACCGTCGCCGCGTTCACACCCATGAATAGGCACCCTTGACGCTGGCGCCGCCTCAATTGAACCACAGCGTGTGGTATGATGAGGGCTTCCGGCGAGTAGCGATTAGCCATCGGTGATGCCCGTGATCGAACATGAATTTCTTTTGAGCCGCCGGTTCGGCTTCGGACCACGGATTACTCCGCGTCGAGACAGGTCCGCCGATTTCGCCGAGCTCCTACTGGGCGAGATCGCCGGCGGCGGCGATCATCCACTCGTGGGCGAGAAACTGCCTACTGTGGCGCAAGCCCTTAGCGAACATGACGCATTTCAGGAAGAAGCAAAGCGCCTTGCAGCTATCAAGGAGCAGGCGGAAGCCCGGCGCGCCATCGAGGCCGCCCGGAAAGAGGCCATGCTGAAGGGTGAGCGCGTTCCACCCGGCTATCTTCCGCCTGCTCGGCGTATTTTCAATGCGGATGCCACATTCCGCTTTCGCGCCGCAATCGAGGCCGACACTGGCTTTACTGAGCGTCTTGTCTGGTTCTGGTCCAATCACTTCTCCGTCGCAGTGAGCAAAGGCAATCATGTTGAGATCACCGTTGGAGCGTTCGAGCGTGAGGCTGTAAGGCCAAATATTTTCGCCGCCTTTAACTCCTTGTTAAAGGCTGCAGAACGACATCCCACCATGCTCATGTATCTCGACAACCATTTGTCCGTCGGCCCAAAATCGAGAGCGGGCGCCCGACGGGGAAGGGGGCTCAACGAGAACCATGCGCGCGAGCTTCTTGAACTGCATACGATGGGCGTCAACGGCGGTTACACCCAGGACGACGTCACGACATTGGCGAAGGCCTTGACGGGCTGGACGGTTGGCCGCCAAATTGATGAAGAGGGGGAATTGGGGGCGTTCCACTTCAACGCCCACCGCCATGAGCCGGGACAGAAGACTGTTCTCGGTCGGACCTATGCGGATACAGGTCTCGCCCAGGGCGAGCATATTCTTGACGACCTTGCTCGTCATCCATCCACCGCAAATTTCATTGCTTGGAAACTTGTCCGCCACTTCATCGAGGATGAACCGGACGTCGCTCGCGTCGCTAAGATCGCGAAAGTCTTCCGCGCGACGGGTGGCGATCTGTCGAAGGTCTACATCGCTCTCGTTGAAGCCGGGATCGCAGCGAAGGAG
>JAUXWZ010000087.1 GCA_030684835.1 Beijerinckiaceae bacterium | reverse complement strand
TGACCTGCTCCCCATTTTCCCGCCAGCTATAGGTTCGGTCCGGCTTCAAAATGGCCCCGCGTGAGGGGCCGGCTTGCGAACACCGACGGAGGTAGTCCGCCGAGGCTCGAATGGGGTCTCACCGTATTGTAGTCGATCCGCCAGCTTTCGACGATCCGCCGGGCCTCCGAGAGCGAAGTGAAGACATGCTCGTTGAGGCATTCATCCCGCAGTTTCCCATTGAAGGATTCAACGAAGGCGTTCTGAACCGGCTTGCCCGACGCAATGTAATGCCACTCGACGCCCGTCTCTTCGACCCAGCTCAGCACAGCTCTGCTCGTCAACTCGGTTCCGTTGTCCGAGACGATCATCAATGGCCTGCCATGCAAATCGCAAAGTCGATCCAATTCCCTGATGACCCGGGCGCCCGACAAAGATGTGTCAACGACGCTCGCAAGACACTCCCTCGTGAAGTCGTCGACGACGTTGAGAATGCGGAAGCGACGACTGTCGTTGAGCGCATCCTGCACAAAGTCCAGCGACCACCTCTGGTTGGCGCTCTGCGGCATGGTCATAGGCGCTCGCGTGCCTAAGGCCCGCTTACGTCCACCGCGTTTGCGCACTGTCAGACGCTCTTCCTTGTAAAGCCGATAGACCTTCTTCAGGTTCATCGCCAGACCCTCCCGCTTCAGCATGATGGCCAGCCGCCGATATCCGAACCTGCGGCGTTCGTTAGCCAGTTCGCGCATGCGCGCACGCACCGTCGCGTCGCCATGGCGTGAGCGCTGATACTGAAAGGCCGTTCGATCAACTCCGATAAGCCTGCAGGCCCGACGTTCCGGGAACCCATGATCCTCAATCACGCGCTTCACCGTCGCAAACCGAGCCGCAGGCGATCTCAGTTTTTTTTCAGCAGATCCTTCAACAACGAGTTGTCGACAACCGCCTCGGCCAGCAGCTTCTTGAGCCGGCGGTTCTCCTCTTCCAGGGTCCGCAACCTGGCGGTCTCAGACACCGTCATGCCGCCGTACTTCGCCTTCCATTTGTAGAAGGTGGCGTCGCTGATTCCGTGCTTGCGGCAGAGCTCTTTGGTTCGAACCCCGGCTTCCTGTTCAGCCAGGATCGAGATGATCTGTTCCTCAGTGAATCGGCTGCGTCGCATCGTCCATCTCCAACAGATGGACCAAACTTATCAGTGGCCGGAATTCAGGGGAGCAGGTCAGC
>JAUXWZ010000092.1 GCA_030684835.1 Beijerinckiaceae bacterium | reverse complement strand
TGTCAAACTACGCATTAAAGGACGAAATCCGAACTTATTGGTCGGCGCGTGCAGAAACGTTCGATCAATCGCCCGGCCACGGAATGCGGTCCGACGGCGAAATCCGCGCCTGGGCTGATCTTCTCAAAGAGCAGTTTGAGGGGCATGAAGTTCGCGACGTCCTAGAGCTTGCTTCTGGCACCGGACAGGTGACGGCAGTTCTGTTGTCGATGGATTTGCAGGTAACAGCTATCGATCTATGTGAACCGATGATAGCTAAGGCCTCTAGCAAGCATCGGGATGCGATTGGGCGCCGGGTTAAGTTTCATCTCGGGGATGCCGAGAACACGATGATGCCGGATAGTAAATTCGACGCCGTTGTATCGCGGCATCTCGTATGGACATTACCAGATCCGGAAGCGGCTTTTCAAGACTGGTTGCGTGTTCTTAAGCCCGGTGGCCGTGTTGTTGTCATAGACGGCGATTGGGTCAACGCCCCGAAGCGCCTGAGCGCGCGTATCGCGCGGGGACTTGTCAATGCGATGGATCGCTGGAACGGATCGCAACCGAAGTACGATGCTGACGCGCATGACAGCATCATTTCACGAGTCTATTTCAAGGAAGGCTTGCGTGCAGATACGCTATCGCGAATGCTTCAGGCTGCTGGATTTATCGATGTCAAGCAGAGCTCACTTGGACGTATTTGGGATGAACAAGTCAAGCACCTGAACTTCAAGGATCGGCTCAGTCTTGGCTACTGGTATTGGCATTACTTTATGATGTCAGCAAAGAAGCCTTGATGAAGCAAGTGGAACGAGCGTTGGGACTGGGCGACCTGCTGATCGTCATCCGACAGAGCGAGAAACAGGACATCTGAAATGAAAAAGTCCTCCGTGGCCGCAGACTTGGCTCACAAGCACATCTATCTTGGCAACCACCACAACGAAAATCAGCGCCGTATGTTGTGGGTGGTCGGTCTCACTGTCATTACGATGGTTGTGGAGGTCGTCGCTGGCTATGTCTATAACTCCATGGCGCTTCTTGCTGATGGCGTCCACATGGCCACCCACGCGGGCGCGCTGGGTCTGGCGGCTGCCGCCTACGCCATTGCTCGCCGTCATGCCGAAGATCCGCGTTTCAGTTTCGGAACCGGAAAGTTTGGCGATCTAGCTGGATTTGCTTCTTCGCTGGTGCTCGGTATCGTCGCGTTAGTCATCTTTGTGGAGTCGGTCGGGCGCTTGTTCGATCCTCGGTCGGTTGCATTTACAGAAGCGGCTATCGTCGCAGTCGTAGGTTTGGTGATCAATATCATCAGTGCCTACTTGCTTGGAAGGAGCCATCACCACGGACATGATCATGGGCACTCGAGCTTGCACGGAGCAGGGGGTGACCGTGAGCACAATGCTGAAACTTTGAGCCACGATCATGTGGATCACGGACGGACACACGACAACAACTTACGCGTGGCGTTCGCTCATGTTGTGACGGATGCCCTGACTTCGGTTCTTGCCATTGCTGCGCTCGTTGGTGGGCGTTTTCTTGGGTGGGCGTGGCTTGATCCGGCGGTTGGGATATTGGGCGCGATTGTAATTGCTATTTGGGCATGGCGGTTGATGGGAGAGACGGCATTCGTTTTGGTTGGTGGATCGAACTTGACTTTGCGCGCTAAGGTTCAGCGCGTCGTGGAGCAGTCGGGCCCGGTGCGGGTCACAGATCTGCATGTCTGGCCAATTGGCCCCGGCGCCCATGCAGTTATCGTTACTGTCCAGGGGGATGTTGCACACGGATCACTACGCGATCAACTTGCGTCCATCTCCGAGATTGCGCATCTTACCATTGAGAGACGCTGAGCACCTCAATCGGGTAAACTGGATTAACCTGCCCACCGAAAACCGGATCGGTCGAAACGAGTATTTTCTCATGGTCTCCTCGGCAGGGAAAGGAGAGCTTGGTCACCCGTTGAGTTCGCCTGTCACGACGATGCACGAAGTCGCTGCCGGTGAGCCCTTCACTACACGCCCGATAATTGCAGCGTGCTCGGCCCCCGCATGTCGGACCGCGGTCAAGCATGCCTCGGCCAGATCCTCGGCTATTGTAAAAACGAACCCGCCCGCCGTTTGAGGATCGAACAAAATCGCCATTACGGCGGCATCGTTTGCAGCGGCGCCTGTAATCGATGATGAGCACTGGAGGTTTTCGGGTAGTAGCGTCGACGTGATACCAGATCGCGCCAGCCGCAGGACGCCTGGATAGAGTGGTAGCGATTGCAGATCCAATTCGATGCTGCCCGCGTCGTCGTTGAGCATCTCCGATAGATGCCCCACAAGGCCAAAACCGGTGATGTCTGTTCCCGCCGTAGGTGAGAACTCCAAGGTGGCTCTTGCAATTGAGCCAGTTGTTCGTCGCATGGTCTCCAGCGCGACGACGATGTCTTCCCCGCGCGCCTGTCCGCGCATCAGAGCCGCAAATAGAATGCCGGTGCCGAGAGGCCGCGTGAGGATCAGTTTGTCGCCGGGTTTCATGCCGCGCTTGCCTATGAGCCTGTCGCGTTTGACAGATCCGGATACGAAAAAGCCCGCCGCAAGTTCGGCGCCTTCGCTGGAATGACCGCCAACGAGCACAATGTCTTCCTTGCCAAACGATGACTTCGCGCCGGCGAGCAATTGAAAGAGATCCTCCTCGACGCGTGCGGGCTTGGCGTAGGGGAGCACGACGTTTGCCAGTGCATGCGTCGGTCTTCCGCCTTTCGCGAGCACGTCGTTCATGCCGTGGACGGCTGCAATTTCGCCGAGCAGATACGGTTCCGGCCAAAACGCACGAAAGAAATCAAGCGTCTCGAGTCTCAGGTGCGTGCCATCATCGTCGATGATGGCGACGTCATCGCGTTCGCGTGCCTCTCCACCGAGCCTGTCGAGAGCACGCGACAGTGTCACGGGGCCCACTTTGGCTGCGCAGCCGGCACAGCGCATGTCAGCGTGGCCTTGCGAACCGCTATCGGCCATCGATGGCAGGACGTTGAACTTGTCCACGAATGTTCGGTCGATGTGGTCTTTCCATTTCCAGACCCACTTGCCAGCTAAGGCGAGACCATTTCGGGCAGCAATCGCGTGCTTGCCGCCTGTGGAGAGCAGCGTCAGGAATTCCGTCTGCGGAACGAAAGGCTCGGCGGTCGCTCCCCGCGCCCGTCGCCGCAGGTTTTCGGTCAATGGTGGACCCTGACGGACAGCGAATACACCGGCCTTCTCGCGCTTGTGCTCCAAGATCGTCGCGCAGTCGCCGACGGCAAAGACGTCGTCGTCGTCGAGTAGCTGGAGTGTGGGACGTGCCGCGAGGAAGCCTCGCTCATCCTTGGGTAGATCAGTCGTCCCGAACCACTCAGCCGGCCCCGCCTCAGTGGACAGAAGCACGGCATCAGCATCAATAGCGGCGCCGCTGGCGAGCGCCACACGCGTGGGCTCGATTTGCACGGCGCGGTCGCCTTCGACGAAATCGATTTCGTGTTCGGCGATGAATCGACGTGCAAGCTTGCGCGCTCGCTTGTTGTGCGTGGGAAGCAATCCGCCACTACCGATCAAGCAGAACGCGAACTCGGTTGGATCGATTCCTACTTTTGATGCGCGTGTCAGGAAGCGATGCCGGATTGCGAGGATCAACTCGAAGCCTGCGGCTCCAGCGCCGATCAGCACGATGCGACGAGGGCCACCGGGCGTCAGTGCGGCCCGCTCCAGCTCCGACCAACGGCGGAAGAATGTTGAGACCGGCTTGACAGCAATGCCATGCGCAGCAGCGCCCGGCACGCTATCGAGCTTCGGCGTGATCCCGACATCGATGGAAAGCAGATCATACCCGAGAGATGGCCGGCCTTCGATCAGCACGCGTTTGCTGGCCCGATCAATGCCGGTAGCAGAGCCGTGGATCAAACGTACACCGGCCCAGCTTGTGAGCCGCACAAGATCGATGTGGCACTCATCATAGGTATAGTGCCCCGCGATCAGTCCCGGCAGCATCCCGGAGTAGGGGGCATGGAGCTCCTTAGCTATCAGCGTGACAACGACACCGGGCTCCCGTTTCATGCCGAAAGACTTGACGACCGTGACATGCGAATGCCCGCCGCCTACCAGAACAACATGCCGCGATGCCGGGTCCGATGCATTCATGACGCCTCCCGCGCGTAGCCAGGAAAGGCGCTCTCGGTCGTCCAGTCCCGTTTACAACGCGTCGTGAATGCGAAGCCTGAACTGTCGTTGAGGGCAGTGGCGATGCAGGCGGCGGCAGCCTGTTCAAAAGGCGACGGAAACATTGGCTCTGATAGCTTCATGAGCCTGCTTCGGCGTCGGATTGGCGGAGGAGGCAGGAGTCGAACCCACCGAGGACCGTCTCGCGACCCTCTCCGGATTTGAAGTCCGGCCGTTCCACCGGGAACGTTTCTCCTCCCTCACGCGGCGGCGTCTCCAAGGGGAGCGTCGAGCGCGAGAATAGTTCCCGCTTATGCGGATTGATACGGCGAATGTCACTGCGGCGCATGGTCAGCCCCTGCCTGTCGAAGTACTCGAGAATCTGGATGGCAACCTTGCGGCCGTTGTCGAGGCGATCCCTGAAGCCGATCACCGTAAATTGTCCATCTTTTCCATTTGCTGCAAGCTCGCAGGCGATGTCGGCCATCTCGACAACCGTATCGCTCATGAAATAATGATCCTTGGCTATCTCGTCGACGTCGCCCCGGCGCGCCGCCATCTTGAACAGTCGCCGCGCGAATC
>JAUXWZ010000085.1 GCA_030684835.1 Beijerinckiaceae bacterium | reverse complement strand
GCTGACGCCAAAGTCCGCGCCCTTTTCCTTCTTCTCCTCCGCCCGCACGATATTGGCCGCGCGCTTGTAGCCCGCGAGCAGGTTCTTGCCGTCGTCGGTGTCGAGGAAGAGGCCGAGGGCTTCGACGCGGCGCACGACCATCAACAAATCATCCGCGCCATTCCCGTCCGCCGGTTGGGCGCTTCCTTCTCCCGCTTGCGGGAGAAGGTGGCCCTGCGCAGCAGGGTCGGAAGAGGGCGATGCCGTGGAGAGTCCCTCACCCGTCAGGCTCCGCCTGCCCCCCTCTCCCGCGCGCGGGAGAGGGGTAGCGCCCAATGCGGAGTCGATGAGGTCATGCCGCGCGCCCTTGTCGCGCAGATAGACCTTCAGGCGGTCGTGGATGAAGGAGAGGAGGTCGAGAACATCTAGACCGATTCCTCGCCCGCCGACCTGCTTCGTCACTCGCAACATCACCAACCCTAACTGAATTCCAGGCTTGTCTTTGTTTGCGCGAGCATGGGCGGCCTGCCTCGAAGCGTTTACGCGGGGAACCTGAGCTTCGAAGACTTCAGCTAGATTGCAGCGAACCCCATTCTCCAACACCAACCTGATCACACCCAACGCCGCTCTTCTCAGCGCATAAGGATCTTTCGATCCCGTTGGCTTCTCATCAATCGCCCAGAATCCAACCAGCGTATCCAACTTGTCCGCCAGCGCTACAGCGACCGACACCGGATTTGTCGGCGTGCGATCACTGGGCCCCTGCGGCTTGTAATGTTCTTCAATTGCCGCGCACACGTCCGCGTGCTCGCCCTGCAATTGCGCATTACGGCGGCCCATCAGGCCCTGCGTCTCGGGAAATTCGCCGACGACTTCGGTCGTCAAATCAGCCTTCGCCAATTCCGCCGCGCGGCCAGCAAGCGCGGGATCGGCCCCAACGAGCGGCGCGATCTCCTGCGCCAGATCCTTGATGCGCGCGACGCGTTCGCCCTGCGTCCCAAGCTTTTCGTGAAACACGATGTCGAGCGCCTGCAGCTTCGCAAGGCGTTGGTCGAGCGGCTTGTCGCGGTTGGCGTCGTTCACATAATCGGGCAGGGGGCCCTGATCGGTCTTCCAGAAATACAGCGCGTCGGACAGGCGCGCGCGCACCACGCGGGCGTTGCCGGCCGCAATCGCCTTGCCGCCGTCGCTGGCGATGACGTTCGACACAAGAATGAACTTGTTGGCGAGTTTGCCATCGGCGCCGCGCAGCACAAAACACTTCTGGTTGGCGCGGATGGTGGCGCGGATCACTTCGGCGGGAATGTCGAGGAACGCCTCCTCGAATTCGCCCATCAGCACGACGGGCCATTCCACAAGGCCCGCGACTTCATCGAGCAGGCCTTCGTCCTCGATAAGCTCCAGCCCCTGCGCCAGCGCAAGATCCTTCGCGTCCGCAAGAATGATCTGCTTGCGCCGTTCGGGATCGAGAACGACTTTCGCTTTCTCAAGCGCGGGGCCGTAATCGTCAAACCGGCGCACGCGAATGGCGTCGGGCGCCATGAAGCGATGACCAAAAGTCACGTCGCCCGCACGTATGCCGTCGACGTCGAAGGCAACCACGTCCGGGTCTTCGGTTTCGGGCCCAAACGTCGCGACGATGGAATGGAGCGGACGCACCCAGCGCAGGCTGTCCGAGCGCGTGGAGGCCGCGCCCCAGCGCATGGACTTTGGCCAGGGGAACGAGCGGATGATGGGCGGCAAAATGTCGGCCAGCACGTCCAGCGTCGCCGAGCCTGCTTTCTCGATCACTGCGACGTAAAACTCGCCCTTGCCTTTGGGGTCTGGCTCAATCTTCGCCTGATCGAGAGAGGCGAGGCCCGCGGCGCGCAGGAAGCCCTGCACTGCGGCGTCCGGCGAGCCAACGCGCGGGCCCTTTTTTTCCTCGCGCACATCGGCGCTGCGCGCGGGCAGGCCTGCAATGTGCAACGCCAGTCGCCGGGGCGTGGCGAGCGCGATGGCGCCCTCATAGGTCAGGCCGCGCTCGACGAGCGCATTCGTGACGAGCCGCTTGAGGTCATCCGACGCCTGCTTCTGCATGCGGGCCGGAATTTCTTCGCTGAACAATTCGAGGAGAAGATCGGGCATGGCCTGACTTGCGAACCTGGCGTGCGAAAAGGAGTTGCGGCTTGTTAGTCGCTGGCGCGGCCGATGTCACCCCGGCGCGTGCAGGTTGATCACGCGCGCATGCTCGCAAGGCCTCAGGCGGCCGCCCTCTGCGGACGCCGTTTGCGCAGGTATCGCCACAGGCGACCACTGATCCCCGAAGGCCGCTCCTCTGCGAAGGCCGGGCCGCCTGCCTCCCGCAGCAGATGGATTTCGCGATCATGGTGGACCTCGAGCCCCGGCCGATGGCCGACATGAATCACGCACGTCTTCGCGAGATCGTCGCGGAAGAAGCTCATCATCTTCTCCTGGCTCGCCTCATCCAGCGCGGATGTCGGCTCGTCCATGATGAGGACATCGGGCGGATCGAGCAGAACGCGTGCGAATGCCGTGCGTTGCTGTTCGCCGCCAGACAGCACGGCGGACCAGTTCTCCTCTGAGTCCAACCGGGGGGCGAGATGTGCGAGCCCGCATCTTTTTAAAGCGTCCTCGATCCGCTCCTGCGGCTCCTCGCGGTCGGTATTCGGGTAGAGCAGGGCGCCCCTTAGCGTGCCCAGAGGAAAATATGGCCGCTGCGGCATGAATGTCACCCGTGCGTCCTTCGGGATAAGAACTTCGCCGGCGCCCCAGGGCCAGAGGCCAGCAATGGCGCGGATGAGCGTGCTTTTGCCCGAGCCGGACTCTCCGCGCACGAGCACTTTTTCGCCCGGCGCGATGCTCGTGTCCGCGTCCTCGATCATGATGGTCCCATCGTGCTGAGCGATGCTGACATTCACAAGACGGACGTTTTCATCGGGCGATACGCCGATGCTGACGGTGTCGTCCGTGCCGCGCTTGCCGATGGTGGCGTCAAGGTTGTCGAGCGCGTCTGTGAGATCGCTCACGCGCCGCGCGGAGGCGAACCAGTCGGCCAGCCTGAGCGCATTGTTCGCCATCCAGTTCAATGCAATCTGCACCTGCACGAAGGCCGATGCGGCCTGCATCAACGACCCCAGCGACATTTCCCCTGACAGGAATTTTGGCGCGCCCAGCAGCAGCGGCGCCACGGGCGCCAGCACGTAATTGGCGCCAGTGATCCACGTCATGTGGCCCTGCTTCCAGATCACTGCCCGCCAGCGGCCCATGAGATCCCGAAACGTGTCCGACAGTCGTGCGCGCTCTTCGCTCTCGCCGCCAATGAGCGCGATGTTTTCGGCGCTGTCGCGCACGCGGGTTAGCTCGTAGCGAAACTGGGCCTCCCCGGCGGCCTTGTCCTCGACGGTGCGAACAAGTGGACGCCCCAGCCACAGCATGGCTGCGGTTGTGAGGCCCGAATAGAGAAGACAGGCGATCACGAAATAGCCGGGCACATGCGTGCCGCCGATGTTGATCGCGCCGCCAACAAACCAAAGGACGCCAACAAACGTCACCGCTGAAATGACAGCGTTGAACGCGCCCACGGCGAACTCGACGAAAAGCTCGGTGGCGAGCCGCGTATCCTCGGTCATCCGGGCTTCAGGATTCTCCGCATCGCCGCCCACCACGTTAAGCTGGTAAAATCGGCGCTCCGAGAGCCAGCGCGCGACCAGCGCCCGCGTCACCCATTGCCGCCACCGCACCTGCAGCAGCATGCGCATTTGCAGCAGGCCCATGGCGGTGAGTGCGGAAATCGCCGCAAGGGCGAGCACCAGTCCGACGCCGTACCAAAGCGCATCCACATCCTTGCGACTGAGGGCGTCGAAGAAATACTTGTTCCACGCGTTTACCGCTAAGGCCGCGCCCACTGTGGCGAGCAGAAACGCCATCGTCCCGGCCGAGAGCAGCCAGGCTTGCCTGCGGCTGTCGCCCTTCCAGTAGCCGATGGAAAAACGCAAAAAACGGATGGCGCGGCCTGCCCGTGGCCCCGGCGGCGCTGGCGCCTCGTGCACGGGGATATCGCTGGTTGGACGTGTCATGCGCAGGGGGCCTCTAACGCCGGGCTCTGGCATGGCCAGCCTTCAATAACGGCGACGGAACCTGAAGCGTTCGAGCGCCATCGCAATCTTTCTGAAAATTGGATGTTTTAATTTTGCCGGGCCACCCTATCTTTATGCTCGAGACGAGTATAAGAAGGTGAGCCGGCCGTGTGGCCGGATTTTTGGGCCCTGCTTATGCTCGTAGTGAGTAAAAGGGGAGATTGATATGGACGACTTCCGCAGTCTGAATGTCGAGACCCCTCGGCCGCCGGTTTCGCCCGCAGGCGGACATTTGTCCGATGCCGCCCGCCGTTTTGGTGTGCTGCCGATGCCCAACCTTGCCTGGACCCCCGAGGTCGAGCGCGAAACCGCGCACCTTTACGAGAAGGTGAAGGCGGTCATGCCGTCGGTGGAATGGCCCTTCCACGCGCCGTACGTGAAGGCGATCAACGACCTTAAAAAGGTTCGCAACGCCGTGATTCTCGCGCACAATTACCAGACGCCGGAAATCTACAATTGCGTTGCCGATGTCGTGGGCGATTCGCTGCAGCTCGCCAAGCTTGCCGCGCAGTCCGACGCCGACGTTATCGTGCAGGGCGGCGTCCACTTCATGGCGGAGACGTCGAAGCTCCTGAACCCGGACAAGACGATCCTGATCCCGGACTCCAGGGCCGGCTGCTCGCTTGCCGAGTCAATCACGGCCGCCGACGTGCGCCTTCTGCGCCAGCAATATCCCGGCGTGCCCGTTGTGGCTTATGTGAACACATCCGCAGAAGTGAAAGCGGAGGTGGACATCTGCTGCACGTCTTCCAACGCGCTGAAAATCGTCGAGAGCCTTGGCTCGGATCGCGTGATCTTCTTGCCCGACCAATATCTGGCGAAGAACGTGCAAGCGCAGACGAAGGTGAAGATCATCGCGTGGGCTGGCGCGTGCGAAGTACATGAGCGCTTCACCGCGCAGGAAATGCTGCGCTATCGCGCCGACGATCCGTCGATCACGATTATCGCGCATCCCGAATGCCCGCCCGAAGTGGTTGAGGTCAGCGACTTTGCGGGCTCGACTGCGGCGATGATCGACTACGTGAAGACCAAGAAGCCCAAGCGCGTTTTGCTCGTGACCGAGTGTTCGATGGCGGACAACGTGGCGGCGGAGACCAACGGCGTCACCGAGTTCGTGCGCCCGTGCAATCTCTGCCCGCACATGAAGCGCATTACGCTGCCGAAGATCCTTGAGAGCCTCGTGTACATGCGCGAGGAAGTGACGATCGATCCAGCGCTCGCCGTGCGCGCTCGCCGCTCCGTGCAGCGCATGATTGATATGGGATAACGAAGACTCGGAGGTGGTCACTCTTCGCGTCATGCCGGCGACGGCGCGTGGCCTCCAACAGCGTCATCGCCGGGCTTGACCCGGCTATCCAATAACGCAGAGCGTTCAGCAGGCCGAGCGTCTGCATACGCGGGTCAAGCCCGCGCATGACGGCCCAGGATTGCGCTAGCCATTTATGCACAAAACAAAAACCCCGGAGCGGTGCTCCGGGGTTTTAAATTGCAGCAGTCTGGCGAATCGTCAGTGCGCGAGGTTCTTGCGCACATCCTCAATGCCGCGAACGACGAGCTCGGCGGCAGCCTCGCCCCTCGTCTGGATGCGAAGAACTTTCTCGGCGGCCAGTACTGCGGCGTCGGCGGCGGCGGCGCGCACTTCGTTGGTCGCCTGCGTTTCGGCCATGGCGATTTTCAATTCGGCCTGCTTGGTGCGGCGCGCGACAAACTCTTCCATGCGGATGGCGGATTCACGGGCCATAGCTTCGGCTTCCTCGCGCGCCTGCGCGACGATGGCCTCAGCTTCCGCCTCAGCTGCAGCGGCGCGCGCCTTGTAGGATGCGAGCACGCTTTCAGCTTCCGCACGAAGCTTGCTGGCTTCGTCAAGCTCGGCCTGGATGCGACGACCGCGATCGTCAAGCTTTCCCGCTAGCAGCGTGTGAACGCCGAAATAGCCGAGCAGCAAGAGGAACAGCGCAAAGCCGACGGCGACGAAGAAGCTCGAGTCGAAATGCATGGGTTTTTCCTCAGCCCTTCACGGCGTCTTCGATAAGCTTGCGATCCGCATCGCGGCCACTGATCTGACGAACGATGGCGGCGGCAGCGTCGGCCGCAATGGCGGAGACATTGGACATTGCCTGCACCTTCATGACCCCGATCTTCTCCTCGGCAGCGGCGAGCTTGCTGTTGAGGTCAGCTTCCAGCGTCTTGCGACGGGCGTCGGCTTCAGCAGCGAGCTTGTCCCGCAGGGTCTGAACGTTCTTTTGCGAGGTCGCCTTGGCGTCTGCGAGCGACTTCTCGTAGGCGGCGCCAGCTTCGTCGGCGGACTTCTTGGCTGCGATTGCTGCGTCGAGATCGCCGGAAATTCGGGCGCGCCGCGTCTCCAATATTTTGGTCACGCGGGGCAAAGCGATTTTCGAGAGCACATAATAGAGCGCACCAAACGTGATCGCGAGCCAGAACAGCTGCGATGCGAACGTCGATGAATCGAAGGGCGGAAACACCTTGTTGACCGCAGCGCCTGGAGTGGCTGCCGTGGCGGCGAAGGCTTGGGTGATGAACATGGCTTGATCCCGGATGTTGTATCCCAGGGCGAAAACGCCGCGCGCGGGTCAGCCCCGTGCGCGGCGCGATAAGTCAGACCACGAAGAGCAGCAGAATCGCGACGAGGAACGCGAAGATGCCGAGGCCTTCCGCGAGCGCAGCGCCGATGAAGGCGCGACCGAACTGGCCGTCGGCGGCGGTCGGGTTGCGCAAGGCGCCGGAAAGGAAGTTGCCGAAGATGTTACCGACGCCCAGAGCCGCAAGGCCCATGCCAATGGAGGCGATGCCGGCGCCGATGTACTTAGCTGCTACGGGATCCATGTTTTCGAACTCCTGTTCGAGTGTAAGGGCGACCGTCTGTTGTTAAATATTTATCAGTGGCCCGGGTGAATTGCGTCGTTGAGATAGACGCAAGTGAGGATGGCGAACACGTAAGCCTGCAGTAGCGCGACCAGCAGTTCGAGCGCATAGATCGCGACGACGCCGAGCAGCGGGAGCGGAGACAACGCCGCCCAGGCGCCAGCGCCCAGCAGCATGGTTACGAACGCGCCGAAAACTTTCAGGGTGATGTGGCCCGCCAGCATGTTCGCAAAGAGACGGACGGACAGCGAGATGGGCCGCGAAAGAAACGAGATGACCTCGATAAAGGTCACGAACACCGTTAACACCGGATGCAGGCCCGACGGCACGAACAGATGCAGGAAATGCATGCCGTTCTTGTAAAAGCCATAGATCAGGACGGTCGAAATGATCATCGCGGCGAAGGCGAACGTCACCACAATCTGGCTGGTGACGGTGAAAGAATAAGGGATAAGGCCCGCCAGGTTCGAGAACAGGACGAACAGGAAGAGCGCAAATACGAAGGGGAAGAAGCGCATACCCTCGTTGCCGGCTGAGCCGCGCACCGTGGAGGCGACAAACTCGTACATCATCTCTGCGGCCGATTGCAGACGGTCCGGCACCAGCGACCTGTTGCGCGTGCCGTACACCATGAGACCGAGCGCCAGCAGCAGGACGATCACCATCCACAACGAGGCGTTGGTGAACGACAGGTCCAGACCGCCGATCCTGATCGGAATGATGGGGATAAGTTCGAACTGAGAGATCGGATCGATCGCCTTGCCGGGAGCAGCCACGTCTTTACCCTTCATCCGCGCGCCGCGCGCGCATCATTTCGAGCCGGTCTTACGAGCGCCGGTCGAACCGACGGCCATTCGATAAACATTCCAGAAGCCCGTTGCCGTACCCAGACCGATGAAAACGATCAGGAACGCCGGAGACGTCGAGAGTAGTTTGTCCAGGATCCAGCCGATGCCAGCGCCTGCAATTACACCCGCCGTAAACTCCGATAGCACGCGCATTCCAAGAGAAAGCGCGCGCCCCGTGCTGCTCGCCGAAACGTCGACGTCATTACCGTTCGCCTCCGGGCGCCCTTTGCGATCCTCGAGCGCGCTCGAGAGCCGCTCAAGACGCGCCTTAAGCGCCTTGTCGTCGTCCTTCCCACCGTCGGAATTGGTCATGGCTCTCACCTCTGCGCCCACTAGGCGCACGGGCTATGCCTTATGCCAGAAACCCCGATGGCAGGCTGGATTTTATCCGGTTTGAGCCGGACCGCGTTTCGAACGGAAATGTCGTCAGAACAACCCTGCGAGCGCGCGCAACATAGGCGCCACACGAAAGTGTGTCAAGCGCGGCGCTTATTTCATAGATAGTTGATTTTAAAGAGGTTTTAGCAGGTATGTTGCGCCGCATCCAAACGCCGCAGGGAAGATCGCGCAATTGCGCGGCGCGCAAAGTCGATTCGAGCCGGATCTCGGCTCCCGTCTTTCGGCCAGCCCGGGGAAGTCGCTCGTCGCGCGGCATTGGCTCGGCGATTCGAAAGCGCAATCGTCAAACCATCGATGACCAAAGATATCAACAACAAAAATAAGTAATATACGGTTCTGGACACTGGCCGCGCTCGCTTCTACCGTTCGGCAACGCTCGCTCGAAAGCGGGGCCATTTTGGAGGAAGTCGTCGCATGGGTCGGATCGATCGCTGTTACAATATCGCCGACCTTCGAGACGTCGCCCGAGGCCGCTTGCCCAAGGGTGTTTTCGAATACCTCGACAAAGGCACCGAGGACCAGCTTTCGCTTGGCAACAACCGCCAGCGGCTGGACCAGACCAAGCTACTCAACAAGGTGCTGGTTGACGTGTCCGATGTGCGTCTCGACACGCAGATTTTGGGCAAGCCGTCGGCATTGCCGCTCGTGATTGCGCCCACCGGAATCGCCGGTCTCACCTGGTTTGAGGGCGAATACGAACTCGCCAAGGCTGCGGCTGCGGCAGGGGTTCCCTTCACCCTGGCGACAGGCTCCAACACGCCGATGGAAAAAGTGGCGCAGGAATCGGGCGCGCGCGCGTGGTTCCAGCTCTACATGTGGCGCGAGAAGGAATTGTCCTACGAACTCGTGCGCCGCGCCGCGAAGGCTGGCTTCGAGGCGCTGGTGTGGACGGTCGACATCGGCCACGGCGCCAATCGCGAACACAACCTTCGCAACGGCTTTTCGACGCCCTACAAGATCAACTCCCGCAGCATCGTGGACATGCTGCGCCATCCAGAATGGCTCGCCACGGTCATGGGCCGCTACATGATGAATGGCGGCATGCCCGAGCACGCCAATTATCCCGAGCAATATCGCACCAACATCCTGAAGGGCGGCGAGCGCAAGGGCGGCGGCAAGTCCACCGCGATGCGCGCTGACAAAGTGTCGTGGGAAGACGTTGATCGCCTGCGCGACATGTGGCCGGGCAAACTCATCATCAAGGGAATTATGCGCCCGGACGATGCGCAGCTTGCCGTGGAGCACGGCGCCGACGCGGTCGTCGTTTCGAACCACGGCGGGCGCAACATGGACAGCGCGCCTGCAACCATTGATGCGTTGCCCCGCATTGTTGCGGCTGTCGGCGACAAGGCGGACGTGATCGTCGACTCGGGCGTGCGCCGCGGCAGCGACATCGTGAAATGTCTCGCGCTCGGCGCGAAGGCCGTGCTCACCGGCCGCGCGACGCTTTATGGCACAGCGGCGGGCGGCCAGCCCGGAGCCGAAAAGGCTCTGGCGATCCTCAAGAATGAAATGAAACGCACCATGGCCTATGTCGGCCTGCAAAGAACGTCGGAGATCACCGACGACATCATCTGGCGCCCGGACTGAATGTCGGGCTCGGATCATCCTAATCGGGAGGGAAGCATGATAATAAAGAGTCTTGCGGCAGGCGTTCTTATTGCTCTTGCCGGCGCCAGCGCCGCCTTTGCGCAACAGCGAAACATTGAAGTCATTCTGTTCGCCGGCACCAGCGCGCTGCCGGTTTATGTCGCGAAGGACAAGGGCTTCTTCGAGCGCGAAGGCGTCACCGTCAATATAACGCCAACGCCCAATTCCGGCTTTCAGATGTCGAACCTGATTTCCGGCAAGTTCAACATCGCTGGAACCGCCATCGACAACCTCATCGCCTACATGGAAGGGCAGGGCACGGCGAAAATCGACCGCGAGCCGGACCTCATCACGATTATGGGTCTGTCTTCGACCGAGCTCAACATTGTCGCGCAGCCCGAGTTCAACTCCATTGCCGAATTGAAGGGCAAGGACATAGCGCTCGACTCGCCCTCGACGGGTTTTGCTTTTGTGTTGCGTAACGTGCTCGAAAAGCACGGCATCGGCGTTAACGATACGAAGTGGGTGCCGTTCGGCGGCACGCGCGAACGCCTTGCCGCGCTGCGCGAAAAGAAAGCGGCCGCCGCCATGATCAGCGAGCCCTTCACAACGCAGGCCCGGGCGGAAGGCTTTTCAATGCTTGGCGAAATCGTGTCGGAGCTGGGGCCTTATCAGGCGAACGTGCAGATCGCCAACAGGCCATGGGCGAAGGCGAACGAGGATACCGTCGTGCGTTATATCCGCGCGATGCTCGCCGCCATCGACTGGATTTATGATCCCGCGAACAAGGCCGAAGCGGTCAAGATCCTCGCCACGAACGCGAAGATTCCTGAAGCTGCGGCCGCGCCCAGCGTCAACGGCGTGACGAGCGGACAGGCCGCGATCGACCGCAAGGGCGCGATCAACGTCGAGGGCGTTCGCAACGTCATCGCGCTACGTGAAAAATATGGCCAGCCGCAGAAGAAGTTGGGCTCGCCGGACAAGTATTATGACGCGACCTGGTACAATAAGGCCCTCGCAAAGTAAGCGCCAAAGGCTCTGCGCCATCCCTTCTCCCAGCGGGAAAAGGGTGGGTGAATCACAATGCCTACGAGGCGCGGCACTCGCCGCGCCTCTCCAAAAATGCTGCGCGTTTACTGAATCGGATCGAGCTTGCCATCCTGCTGGACTTTGCGCCACGTAGCCATTGCGTCAGCAAGCTTCTTGCGCATGAAGGCGGTGTCGCCGGTGACAGGGGTCGCGCCCTGTGGCGAGAGAAAATCCTTCACCGCCTGCGATTCGCTCAACGTCTTCGCCCATTCGCCAAGCGTGTCGATGATCGGTTGCGGAGTGCCGCTTGGCGCCCACAATGCCCAAAGCGCGGTCGTGCCAGACGTCTTGTAACCAAGTTCGTCCATCGTGGGCAGGTGCGGCAGGCTTGGAACACGCTTGTCGGTCGTGACTGCGAGAAGCCGAATCCGCCCGGCCTTTTCCTGGCCGACTGCGAATGGAACATCGGCAAACGCAAAATCCAGATCGCCGGCCGCAAGATCTGAAATCGCCTGCGGCGTGATCTTGTAGGGCACGGACGTCATCTGAACGCCCGCGCCTGTGGTGTAGATGACGGAGCTTGCGAGCGCGATTGTCGTCGCCCATCCATATGTCGCCTTCAAGCCCTTACCTTTGAGGTGCGCCGTGAGCCCCGCCACGTCCTTTGCTGGCGACGCTGGATTAACTGTGAGCGCGAAGCCGTTTTCGTGCAGTGCAGCGATGGGGATCAGATCCTTCTCCACGTTGAACGGCACATTTTTGTAGAGCGCGGTATTGCCTGCGGTGGTGGCGGTGGACGCCAGCAGCACCGTGTAGCCGTCCGGCTTGGCCTTTGCCCCCGCGTCGATGGACAAATTGCCCGAGGCGCCGGGCCTATTATCGACGAAGAAGTTCGCTCCACCGGAAATCTTGCGTAACTCCTCAACATAAAAACGGGCGGGAATATCCGCGCCCGATCCCGCCGCGAAGCCCAGCACGATGCGAATGGGCCGGTTCGGGTAAGTTTGCGCGCAGGCGGGCGCGAGTGGAACGCACAATGCTATCGCGGCTGCGAACGTGATGTGTCTGAACGGCGTCATGTGTGCGCCCCTTTGCGTTTCCTTGCGGGCGCTCTGATTGGCGCTCCGTCACGCCAGACTGCCACCGCATCAGATCGCCCGCAATGGCGGAGCGGCGCCGCGCCCTTGCACCTCGGCGCCATTGCGTTAAACGAAGATAAGGAGGCTCAATCACCGATGGCTGAAGGCATGATGAGCGGCGGGCGCGCCGTGTTCCGTATTCGTGATTACTCGCTTTATTGCTTGTCGCGATTCCTCTGGGGGATCGGCCATCACGTTCAGACCATCACCATTGCGTGGCTCATCTACGAGCTAACCCATGATCCCTTGAAACTCGGCTTGATTGGGCTTGTCGCCTTCGGCCCCGCCGTGCCGTTGGCGCTGGTCGCCGGCCCCGCCGCCGACCGCTACGACCGGCGGTCCATCATCATTGTGTGCAGCGTCGTCATGGCGGCGACCTCCATCGTGATGATCGCGATGATCGCCTCCGGCTTCATCAACGAGAACCAGACCTGGCCGCTTTATATTTCGACCGCCGTCTTCGCCGCCGCGCGCGCCTTTGCCGGTCCTGCGGGACAGGCCTTTGTCATGTCGCTCGTGCCAAAAGAACAATTCACGTCGGCGGCTGCTTGGAACAACACGATCAACCAGTCGGCGACAATCATTGGCCCCTCCATTGGCGGCCTGCTCATTCCCTTCGGCACGCTCGTGCCGTTCTTCGTCGCGTTTGTGGGGCTGGCGGCGTCGGCGCTGCTCGCCACGTTCATTGCTGCGCGCTTGCTGGCTGGCGGCAAACCACCCGTGACGTTTGAAATGCTGGTCGCCGGTTACAAATTCATCTGGCACAACCCCGTCATCCTCGGCGCCATCACACTCGATCTGATCGCGGTGATGTTTGCGGGCGTGACAGCGCTGCTGCCAATCTTTGCACGCGATATTTTCGATGCGGGTCCATGGGGCCTGGGCATTCTGCGATCGGCCTCATCGGTTGGCTCTGTGCTCGCCGCACTCGCGCTGGCCAATTTCACATTCCAGTTTCATGTCGGCCGCACGATGATCGCCACCGTGCTGATCTATGGCGTGGCGACGATCATCTTCGGCCTCGCCGGCAATTTCTTTTTGGGTATCCTGTGTCTCATCGTCATGGGCGCGGTTGATATGATCAGCGTCGTCATTCGCCAGACGCTCATCCTGGTTGAGGCGCCCGATGACATGCGTGGCCGCGTCGTCGCGGTTCATTCCGTCACATCTGGATCGGCCAATCATCTGGGTGAATTCGAGTCGGGCTTCGTCGCGCGGCTGATCGGCGTCATCCCGACTGTTGTGTTCGGGGGTGTGGCGGCGGTGGGTTGTTCGGTGGCGTGGGTGAAGATTTTCCCCGCGCTGTGGAAGCGCGAGAAGTTTTCGTGATCTGATCGGATGCGACGTGCTCAGCGCTGAGGCGCAAAGGTGCGGAATTGCTGATGGCAGGCCAGGCACTCGTGACGCACGAGCGTGAAAGAAGCCCGCCACGCCTCGATGTTTGCGCCTTCTAGGGCAGGCAGATCGCCAAGCGCAGCGGCCGCCTTCTGGAAGCCGGCGGCGTGAGCTTGAAACTTATCGGCGTTTGCCCAGAGTGCAGGCTTGGCTCCCGGCCTCCCCGCGTCTGCGGGACTAGGTTGCGCGAAGGGTGCGGGAACGAGATGCGACAGATCGCTAATCCCACGCGCGTGAACTTTGAGGGCGCCGGCGTAATCCGCATCGTACCGCAAGACAGCTTCAATGGCGCGCAAGTGACCGGATAGCGTGCGCATGAGGTGTCTTCTGTAATGTGTGTCCCGCGCAGCCTCATCCTTGAGGACAAGAGGACTGACATGATCTTTCAGTTCACCCCAAGGACCCGCGACAGTTTCGTGTTCCGCTCGCGCTTGCATGCTCATACTTGCAAACGCACCGACGGCGATAACGATAGCTCTCACGCCTTGCATTTATGGAACCCAACGCGAAGTTTTTCTTCATCCAAATTTCGGCCAATGAATACGATACGCGACACCCGCTTCTCGCCCTCGCGCCACGCACGCTGCTTGTCCCCGCTCATCAGCATGTGCACGCCCTGATAGACGAAACGGAAGGGGTCGTTCGCCATGGCGATTATGCCCTTCGAGCGAAGGATGTCGACGCCGTCCTTTTGCACGACGCCGTGAATCCACGGCATGAACTTTTCTGGATTGACGTCGCCTTCGATCTCGAACGACACCGAAGTAATGCCGTCGTCATGATCGTGATCGTCTTCGCCCGACAGGAAGTTCGGCTCTATCTCGAGAATGTGGTTGAGATCGAACGCATTGCGGTTGAGCACGTCAGCCAGATCGATCTCACACTTCTGCGTGAAATGCATTTTTGCGTAAGGATTGATCGTGCGCATGCGGGTTTCGAGCGCGCGAAGTTCCGTAGCTGACACGAGGTCGGTTTTGTTGAGCAGGATCGTGTCGGCGAACGCAATCTGTTCCGCCGCCTCTTGCGCGTCCCGTAACTGGCCGGGAAGGAATTTCGCGTCGGCGACAGTGATGATGGAGTCAAGTCGCGTGGCGTTGGCGACATCGTCATCCATGAAAAACGTCTGCGCGACAGGGGCCGGATCGGCAAGACCTGTTGTCTCGACGATAATTCCGTCGAACTTGTTTCGGCGACGCATCAGCCCGTCGAAGATGCGGATAAGATCGCCTCGCACTGTGCAGCAGATGCAGCCGTTGTTCATCTCGAAGACTTCTTCGTCGGCGCCCACAACGAGATCGTTGTCGATGCCAATCTGCCCGAACTCGTTCACAATGACTGCGTAGCGGCGTCCATGCGCCTCGCTTAGGATGCGGTTGAGCAGGGTCGTCTTTCCCGCGCCCAGATACCCGGTGATAACCGTTACAGGCAGCTTGTCGCTCATCAATCCAACCTCGCGTCGCATCCGTTAAAATGGAAGGCGCCAATTGACTTGGGCGCCTCGTTATTGGGTTTGTCCCGACCGCGCGCGCCTACAAGCACGCACGCGCAAATGCCTGCGCCCACAAGTACGTGCGCCAGCTAGCGCGTTTGACCTGGGTCATTCGGCTGGATGGGAGCCGATCGATGATTGTAATATTATAACATTATTGCCAGCGACGCAAGGCGGGCGATGCGGCTGCGGCAGCGAAAAGCCCGCCAGCGGGTAGCAGGCGGGCTTTCGGAAGGTCTGTGACAGGAGCGGTGTTTTAAGCTTATTCCGCCGCTTCCACCATGCGCTCAGCCTGACCAAGATCGACGCTCACAAGCTGCGACACGCCGCGTTCCGCCATCGTCACGCCGAACAGGCGATCCATGCGGGCCATCGTGATCGGGTTATGCGTGATGGTGACGAAGCGCGTGTCGGTACGCTTGCGCATTTCTTCGAGCAGATCGCAGAAGCGCTCCACGTTGGCGTCGTCGAGGGGCGCGTCCACTTCGTCGAGCACGCAGATTGGCGAGGGATTGGTGAGGAACACCGCGAAGATCAGCGACATCGCGGTCAGCGCCTGCTCGCCGCCTGACAGCAGCGTCATCGTCTGCGGCTTCTTGCCGGGCGGGCGCGCGAGAATTTCGAGGCCCGCTTCCAGCGGATCGTCGCTTTCCACCAGTTGCAACTCGGCGGAGCCGCCGCCAAACAGCGTCGTGAACAGCTCTTTGAAATGGCCATTCACCACATCGAACGCCGCGACGAGTCGTTCACGGCCTTCCTTGTTGAGATTCTGGATCGCCGTGCGCAGTTTACGAATGGCGTCGGTGAGGTCCTGCTGTTCGGCGGCCATCGCGTCGCGGCGCGTTTCGACGTCGGTCAACTCATCGTCCGCGCGCAGGTTGACGGCGCCCAGGCGCTCACGATCCTGCTTCAGTTCTTCAAGTTTGCGCGCGATAACGTCGGCGTCGGGAAGATTATCGTCATTGGCGGAGACGCCAGCGAGTTCGGCAAGCTGGTGCGGCTCGCATTCAAGGTCGGCCGCGATGGTGCGCTCAAGGTCTTCGCGGCGCTGGCGCAGGCCTTCCAGCCGTTGCTCGGAGCGGGCGCGCGCCTCGCGCACCGCGCTCATGGATTCCAGCGCCCCGCGCGCGGCGCGATCGGATTCGGCAAGGCGCGTCTCGGCTTCCGCGCGTTTGTCGGACGCCAGCTTGCGCGCTTCCTCGGCCTGATCAATCTCACCCATTAGCGCGCGGCGGCGCTGCAGGAACAGTTCGGGCGCCTCAGCGAGTTCGCTCTGCTCTTCGCGCGCTTCCGCGATTCGCTCTTCGAAATCATCAATCTGGCGAGTTGCACCAGATTGACGTTGTTCCCACGACTGGCGCTCGGTCTCAATCGCCTGCCTGCGCTGGGCGCGGATCTGCGCTTCGCGTGCAAGGCCTTGCACGGCGGCGCGCGCTTCTCCCGCTTCCGCGCGGGCATGGGCGGCGGACGCGCGGGCGCGCTCCAATTTTGTTTGCAGCGCCTGCGTGGCGCTGAGCGTATGCAGCGCCTCATCGGCCTCCGCATGGGCGCGAGCGGCTTCATCGCGGCTCACGGTGAGGCGGCTTGCCGCCTCCTCAAGCGCCGACACGCGGGATGCGTTGGCTGAGCGTTTACGCTCGGCGGCGCTGGAGGCGTCGCGCGCCTCTGTTAGCGCCCGCTGGGCGTTGCGCAGATGCGCGCGGGCCTGTGTTTCAGCGGTTTCCGCCTCGCGCACTTTGGCGACGGCAATTTCGTTCTCGCGCTTCAGAGCCTCTGCGGTTTCGCGCGCCACTTCGGCTTCGATTGTCAGATCGCCCAGCCGGTTCTTTTCTACAAGGCGGCGTGCGGCGGGCGTCGGCGCTTCGGCGGCGGCGGTAAACCCGTCCCAACGCCAGAGATCGCCCTCTTTCGAAACGAGCCGCTGACCGGGCTTGAGTAATTTCTGGAAGTTCGCGCCATCGCCGCGCACGACGACGCCAATCTGCGCGAGTCTGCGCGCCAGCTGGGGCGGCGCCGCCACCATCTCCGCCAGTGGCGTGACGCCGGGCGGCAGGGCGGGGTCGTCGGCCTGCGGACCAGCCAGGCTCCAGTGAGCGGGGGCGGATGTGTTGGTGGACGCGTCGAGATCGTCGCCCAGCGCCGCGCCGAGCGCAGCCTCATAGCCCTTCTCGACGGCGATCTCTTCGACCACTGGCGGCCAAAGGTCGCTCTCTGCGGTCGCGAGCATTTTGGAGAGCGTACGCACTTCGGTTTCGAGCCGCTGCGCCTTGCGTTCGGCCTCGGTGTGGGGCGTGCGCGTGGTAGTTTCGCGTTCGCGGGCCTGCGCATGCGCCTCCTCGGCGCCCATCGCGGATTCTTCCGCCATGTCGAGCGCGGCCTGCGCGTCTTCGAGCCGCTCGGCCGCGGCCATCAAGTCGTCGTCGGAGCCAGATTGTTCGCGCAGCGCGTCCAGCTCACGCATGACGTTTGCCAGATCGGCCTCGAACCGGCGCAGCCGCTGGTCTTCCGCCGCCAGTCCGCTTTCCAGCGCGCCGCGCCGCGCGTTCAGATCGGCCAGCGCGCCCTGCGCCAGCGCCAGCGCCTGCTCGCATTCGGCGAGGCGGCCTTCTGAATCAGCCAGTCGTTCCTTGGCGGCCCAGTCGCTTTCTTCGGATTCTTCGGCGGCCGCGTCGAGATCGGCCTTTTCCGCGTCGAGTCGCGCCAGCACGCCGGCTGCGTCCGCGATCATCGCCTTTTCGCGCGCAAGATCGCGATCCAGTTGGGCGAGACGGCGTTCGAGTTCGGCTTCGCGCTGCTTGGCGCGCTGCTCTTCGCCTTCCAGCTGTTCGCGTGCGAGCACAAGCCGTTGAAGCGTCGCGCCAGCCTTGGCCTCGCCATCGCGTAGCGGCGGCAATTCATAGGCCGCGATGGCCTGCATGCGTGCGGCTTCCGCCTGACCTTTCGTGCGGTCCTCGACCGCCCGTTCGTCCTCCTGCAGCTTGCGCTCGGCCTCGCCCAGCTGGCGCACGATGTCGCGATGCGAAATGTGCAGCACTAACGCTTCGTTCTTGCGAATGTCGGACGCGAGATTCTTGTAGCGTCCCGCCTGACGGGCTTGACGGCGCAGGCTGTCGACCTGCGAGTCGAGCTGTTTCATCACGTCTTCAAGACGATTGAGATTGTCTTCCGCAGCCTTGAGGCGCAATTCCGCCTCGTGCCGGCGCGAATGAAGACCCGCGACGCCGGCGGCTTCTTCTAGAATACGGCGGCGCTGCTGCGGCTTGGCGGAAATGATTTCGCCAATCTGGCCCTGCCGCACCATGGCGGGCGAGCGTGCGCCGGTGGAGGCGTCGGCGAAGAGTAACTGGATGTCGCGCGCGCGCACTTCCTTGCCGTTGACGCGATAGACGGAGCCCTGCTCACGTTCGATACGGCGGCTTACCTCCAGAAGATCGGCGTCGTTGAAGGCGGCGGGCGCCGTGCGGTCGGAATTATCGAGAACGAGCGCCACTTCGGCCATGTTGCGCCCGGGGCGATTGCCCGAGCCGGAGAAGATGACGTCGTCCATGCCGGAGGCGCGCATGGATTTGTAGGAGTTCTCGCCCATCACCCAGCGCATGGCTTCGACGAGATTGGATTTGCCGCAACCGTTGGGGCCCACGACGCCGGTCAGGCCCGGCTCGATTTGAAAATCGGTCCCTTCGCAAAAGCTTTTGAAGCCGACGAGCCTCAACCGGTTGAATTTCATTTAACTACATCCCCACGCGGACCCCTCGCGCAAAGGGTCCATGGAACGACGGGCGGCAGACTGCGCAAGTGCGCGCCGAACCGCTGCGATTCGCTTGCCCGCACCTTGTCCGTAACGCTGGCCAAGCCTGCCGGAAGCAGGCTCCTAAGCCGTCACAAACGTCCGCGCGACGCAAGCCGTGGAGGCTATTTTCCTGTGTGAAACGCCCGCTTTGGGGCCTCCGCTCAAGTCTTGATGGCGGGCAGGATCAGCTTTTCCATTTCGGCAAGCGTCACGTTGCCGACAAGACGCGTCCCGTTGACAAAGAACGTCGGGGTCGAGCTGACGCCGTAGTCCTTGGCCGCCAGATCGCGGGCTTCCGCCAGCTTGTCGTAAAGCGCCTTGTCCTTCAGGCAGGTCTCGAACCGCTCCTGCGACATGCCGGTCTGGCGAAGGATCTGGCTGAGGGCCCCGAGCGGCTTATCCGTCAGCCACACCTTTTGCTGCGCGAACAGCAGGCCAACCACTGCGTCGCGACGGTCGTCCGAGCAGCGCGCCAGCATGTAGGCGGCCATGTCCACGGGGTTCAGCGCGAACTCGCGCAGCACAAAACGCACCTTGCCGGTGTCGATGTATTTGTCCTTCAATTCCTTGAAAGTGCCGCCGTGGAAGGCGGCGCAATGGGAGCAGGTGGTCGAGGCATATTCGACGATGGTGACCGGCGCGTCCTTCGAGCCCATCCAAAGGTCTGGCAGCGGACCTTCCTTCAAAAGCGCCTCCCGCGAGACCGTTGCCGCTTGCGCAAAGGCCGGGGCGATGAGGCCGGGGAAGGAGGCGATCGCGGCGCACGTTCCTGCGATTTCGAGAAAACGGCGGCGGGTCGTCGGAAAAGTCGTCATATCGTGTCCCGTTTCTGGAGCACTGGGCCGGAGTAATCCGGCTGCGCTGAGTCTAGGAGGCTGAATAAGTCGCACATTGTGGCAAGTCGAGGGTCACGGGCAAGCGGGGCCTTCGCGAAACTCGTCTCCTCGCGCGAATGTCATCGCCCCAGGGACAAATTCAGCGCTTGCGCGTCGCTGTCAGCGCCCCTGCGCCCAGCCGCGCTAGCGCGGCGCGCAGCCCTTCATCCTCGATTGATGCGACGGCTTCCTGCGCCTCCCGCGCCGCCTGCGGGTCTGGCGCACGGCGCACCGGCCGCACGGGCAGGCGGTGGGACGGCCCCTGCCGCATGCTAATGCGTCCTACGCATTTCCACCCCAGCCGGGCGTTGACCCGCTCGATGACGAGGGGGGCCAGATGCTGCAGCTCCAGCGCAAAGGCGCCCTCGATTCGCACGACCAGCGTTGCCGCATCCGGCGGCGCCTCGGGCGAACGGCCCGGCGGGCGCGGCGGCCATTGCAGGCGTATGGGATCGCTCACGGCCGCCAGACGGGCGCCGGCGATGTCGCGCCAGT
This sequence comes from Beijerinckiaceae bacterium, assembly GCA_030684835.1. Lineage (GTDB taxonomy): Bacteria > Pseudomonadota > Alphaproteobacteria > Rhizobiales > Beijerinckiaceae > Terripilifer. The sequence goes on along the minus strand of JAUXWZ010000085.1, from coordinate 53,317 downwards.
GGAGAATGACGTCGCTCTCGCCAAACCCCTGTTTGGCGATCACGGGATCGAGCGCCTTGCCGATGAGTTCGGCAAGCGACGTCGGACGCGAGGACTTTCGCTTTGGGGGCAGGGACATGACGAGAGGTTAGCACGCGGCGACGGCTGGCGCACGGGTGGGAAACCTGATTGCGCTTGTGGCCGGCAAACGCAATCGTCTTTTCCCCGCTACTCCGCAGCCCGCGCGTTACTCCGCCGCTTCAAAATGTCGATGGTCATGTTCGAATCCATCACGTCGCCAAACGTGAGGTAGATCGCGCGCAGGCTGGCGTTATGCTCCTCGTCGTTGTCGGCGGCGTTGCAGTCGCTCACCATCACAACCTTGTAATTGAGCATCATTGCGTCGCGGGCCGTCGATTCGCAGCACACGTTCGTCACGGTGCCGGTGACAAGCACCGTGTCGACGCCCAGATCGCGCAGCACTGAATCCAGATCGGACGAGCCCTGAATGAACGCCGAGAAGCGATGTTTTTCGATGAAGAGATCATCGGGCTTGGCGTCCATATCCGGGTGCAGCGCGTAACCATCGGAGCCGCGCGCCAGAGCCTTGGCGCGCATCGCGGCGCGCTCGGGCCGCGTGATCTTGATGGAGTTGGACCAGCCGATGATGTCGCCCTTCGTGCAGGCGGTCTGGATCCACACGACGACCCCGCCCGTTTCGCGCACGGCCTGCGCAAGCCGGTTGATCTGCGGGATGATCTTTTCCGCCATTTCGCAAGGGCTGTGGGCGAGGGGGCCGGGCATAAAGGCGTTCTGCATGTCGACCACGACAAGCGCCGTCTTGCTTGGCGTCAGATCGTCGTGAATATGCTCGCGGCCGCGCCGCTTGATGACGCGCTCGACCACTTCCGGGGGTATAAAGCTGTTGTGCATGAAGCTCGCCCTTTTCCTCAGGCCACGTTGCGCGGGCGCTGATGTCGCCTCGCTCTGACGCAATGCTAACCCGCGCCTCGCGCGACGCAAAGCGCAAGGAGGCGGCGCCGCTGCTGCTTGCCTGGTACGATCGCTCACGGCGCAGGCTGCCATGGCGCGCCGAGCCGGGCGAACGCGCCGACCCTTATGCGGTCTGGCTGTCGGAAATCATGCTGCAGCAAACGACAGTGCAGGCGGTAAAGCCGTATTATCTGCGCTTTCTGCACGTCTGGCCGACTGTCGCCGATCTGGCGGCGGCGCCCGTCGAAGATGTGATGAAAGAATGGGCGGGACTTGGCTATTATAGCCGCGCCCGCAATCTGCACGCCTGCGCGAAAGCGGTCGCGGCCGATCTCGGCGGCGTTTTTCCGGGCGACGAGGCGGGCCTGCGCGCGCTGCCGGGCATCGGCCCCTACACATCAGCGGCCATCGCGGCGATTGCGTTTGGCCAGCGCGCCGTGGTGGTGGACGGAAACGTGGAGCGCGTCGTTGCGCGGCTGTTCTCCATCAGCGAGGCGATGCCCGCAGCCAAGCCGCTCATCCGCGCGCGGGCCGACGAGATGACGCCGGGGGCGCGTGCGGGCGATTTCGCCCAGGCGATGATGGATCTGGGCGCCACGATCTGCACGCCAAGAAAGCCCGCCTGCGCCATCTGCCCGCTGATGGATCTGTGCAGCGCGCGCGCCAGCGGCGATCAGGAACGTTTTCCCGTGCGCGCGGCCAAGGTGGAGCGTCCGCGTCGCTTCGGCGCCATTTTCTACGCCCGGCGCGCGGATAACTGCGTCCTCGTGCGCACACGGCCGCCCAAGGGCCTGCTGGGCGGCATGAGCGAGTTCCCCGGCGCGGTGTGGAGCGTGGACTTCGACATGAACACGGCGCGCGAATCCGCGCCGTTGGCGGCGCGGTGGCGCAGGCTTGCGGGGGAGGTGGAGCATGTGTTCACCCATTTCGCGCTGTCGCTTGTCGTGTTTCGCGCCGATGTTGCTGCAGACGCCGCCGCGCCGGAGGGCTGCCGCTGGCGCCCTGAGGACAAGCTGGAGCAAATGGAAGCGCTGCCTAGCGTCATGTTGAAGGTCGCGGCGCACGCGCGCGGCGATTGATCCGCTGGGCGCCGGCGCTTGATCTGGCAACGCCCTGCGCCTCTTGGCGATGGGGCGCGCCTGTGCAAGATGGAGACGTCTTCAAGAAACAAGGGAGGGAAAAAATGACCGGAACATTGCGCGCCATACTTCTTGGCGCAGTATCCATTATGGCGTCCGGCGCAGCGCACGCGCAGGAGGATGGATACTTCAAGGGCAAGGTGGTTACCCTTGCAGTTGGCGGCACCGCCGGCGGCGGTATCGACATTGGCGCGCGCATGGTCTCGCGCTTTCTCAGCGCCCACGTCCCCGGCAAGCCGCAGGTCATTGTCGCACTGATGCCGGGCGCGGGCGGCGTGCGCCTGCTGGAACATCTGCGTCAGGTCGCGCCAAAGGACGCCACGTATATCGGCGCTTTTGCGACGGGGCCGATCATCGAGCCGCTGATTTCGACCCGCAATGTCGACTACAAGATCAGCGACTTTACCGCGATCGGCGCTCTGGAGAAGGACGCGAGCTTCTGCGCGACGTGGCACGCCTCGCCCATCAAGACGATCAAGGACGCGATGGAGCGAGAGGCGACAGTGGCGGGCACGGGCGCCGCATCATCGACGGATATTTTCCCGCTGGCGCTGAATGCAACGCTGGGGACAAAGTTCCGGCTTATCAGCGGCTACGTCGGCACGCAGGAAACCGTCATCGCTATCGAGCGCGGCGAAACAGACGGCCGCTGCGGCTGGGGCTGGTCCAGTCTCAAGTCCGCCAAGCCCGACTGGGTGCGCGACAAGAAACTCAATTTTCTCGTGCAGCTTGCACTCGAAAAGCACCCCGAGGCGATGGACGTGCCGCTCGCCATTGATCTGATTCCCGATCAGGCCGGCAAGCAATTGATGAGAGTGCTCGTCACGCCACAAAACATCACGCGGCCTTATCTCGCGCCCCCCGGCGTCGCCGCCGACCGCGCCCGAGAGATGCGCAAGGCGTTTGCCGACACGATGAACGACCCCGGCTACAAGGGTGAGTTCACCAAGCTCATGGGTGAGGCGCCATCGCCCACAAATGGCGAGGATATGCAGAAGCTGCTGGCCGACATTGACGCGACGCCAGCGCCTGTCATTGCGCGGTTGAAGGAAATTCTGAAGCCATCGGGAAAGTAAGCCGAGGCGTGCGCCTGACGGCGCTATTTGCGAACTTGAGGCGGTGCCCAAATCACCGCCTCACACGAGGCTTGCGGAATATTTAAAACTGGCGGCCAGCCCTGCCCAAATACTCAACTGATTTGGCAGTAAAGATACTGCGCGTCGCGCTGTAGTCGCGTCAAAGCTTAGGGCGCCAAAGGGGCTATTCTTCGTCTTGTTCGATGATAGAGTAACCAACATTAGCTCGTCACTCATGCGGATTTGCCGTGTTTTCATTTTCACCGGATCAAGATCTTCGATTTATACGAGCCATCCTGAGCGAGTCGGATGATTGCATCAAAATCATCGGGCTCGATGGCACGCTCCAATTCATGAGCGAGGGCGGCAAGCGTGTGATGGAAGTGGACAATTTTGAAGAGCATAAAGGGTGCCCATGGCCCGACTTTTGGCAAGGGCAGGGTAACGCAAGCGCTGTCTCGTCAATAGAGTCAGCGCGCGAAGGTCGGTCGTCCAGCTTCACTGCTGCAGCCAAGACTGCAAAAGGCAATCCACGCTACTGGCATGTCAAGGTTTCGCCTGTGTTGGGCGCCAACGGCGAAGTGGTGGGTGTTCTCTCCGTGTCACGCGACGTGACAGCGATGAAAGAATTTGAAGAGCAGCAAGAGCTGTTGCGCCATGAGTTGTCGCACAGGATAAGAAACATTCTTGCGCTGGTTCAGGCAGTCGCCAACCAAACGCTGCGCGATGATGTTGACATGGTTTCAGCCAAGCCCGCGTTTATGGCGAGGTTGTCGGCTCTTGGGCAAGCGCAAGATCTTCTGATCCAGAAGACGCATGAGCGCACAAGTTTATCCGCCGTGGTGGAAACAGCGGCCAGTCAGTCGCCGGGTCGAATTATTGTGAGCGGGCCGCATGTTGCTTTGTCCTCGCGTAGCGCAATCGCAATCGCCATGTCGCTGCATGAATTGCTGACCAATGCGACCAAGTATGGCGCCCTGTCGAATGAAGACGGCCGCGTCGAGCTGAGTTGGCGACTTGATCGCACAGGTGATGAAGCCGCGCTTGAACTGGTTTGGGCAGAAAAACTTGGCCCGCCGGTCAAGGAGCCAAAAAAGAAAGGGTTTGGCTCCAAGATGATCGAGCGCGTGCTGACAAGTTACGTCAACGGCGCCACAAGCATTTCGTATTTTCCAGAAGGCGTGGTCGTTCGTCTCAACGCGCCGCTGAAGGGCTTGTCAAAAGACTGACGTAACGCGCTTTGGCGCCGGTTGGGCTCACGTTTGTCCCGGCTTCAGCTTGTAGAAGATGTGACTGCCAATCGTGTCCATCTTCTTCAGGCGCTTGGCCCAGCGCGGGCGCACATAGTTTGCGTGGTAGTGGGTGGAGCCGCCAATATCGGCGAGGAATGTCTTGCCGTCGAGCACTTCTTTCGCGATGCGCGCTGCAACTTTCCACGGCTCGGGTTCTGTGATGCGCAGCGACTTGCCCTCGCATGCGAAGGAAAACTGGCAACCCATGTAGCGGTGGCGGTTTTGATAAACGACGCCGCAGATGGACGCCGGATAGAGACCGCTCCTCACGCGGTTGAGCACGACTTGCGCGACGGCGGCTTGCCCGGCTGCAGGTTCACTGCGCGCTTCAAAATAAATAGCTTCGGCAAGGCAGCGCTCCTCGCGCTCCCCGTTCGACGGATTCACAAGCGATGCGTAATCAGGCCGGTCCTGGGCTCCTTGCCGTGCGATAGTGTCGCCGTGCTTGCCCTTTTCTATCGCCTCCAGAATGGCTGGCGCATAGACGACCTGCAGACGCTCGTCGAATGGCGCGGGCGTAGTCGAAGACATGGCGATGGCGCGGCCGATTTGTGGCGTCGAGCCGTCCGCGCTGCGGCGCGTTCCGCCTGCGCGCAGGCCTGCAATCTGGACACGGGGGGACTGGCCGGTGCGGCCGGGCCGGGCGGAGCGGCCGGTGTCGCCTTCCGGCAAGGCGGTTGGCGTGAGCTTCTGCGCGGCGTCCATCTGTTGAAACGGGTCGCCGCGCTCCTGCAGCCCCTCGAACGCGAGATAGCGCCCGCTGGACGTGAGTGCGGCCTGCCGAAAGCCGTCGACGCCGTTGGCCCGCAGGCGCGCGTCAAACGTCGGCCGCAAGCCGACAAAGGGGTCGCCTTTCGCTTGGATGTTGGCTTCGGGAAAACTGGATGCTTTCGGCTTGAGATCGCGGCGCGGCTCGTGTTCGGCCGGCGGGCGTTCAGCGAAATCTTGCGTTTCGCCAATGCTGAGGCGCGCCTCGCGAAACGGCATCTGACCGCCAGCATACGCCAGATGAATGCGGCCCGACGCAGGGGGCACGAGATCGTCCGGCGCGTCCAGCCGCGGCGTCAAGATGTCGGGAGAAAAACTGGCGCCAATAACAGAATCGACGCCCGCATCGGCAGGCACGGATACAGCCAGCCCAACGCCCAGGCACCAGGGCGCAACAGCGCCAAACATCCAACCAACGCGGGAATGACCCATGACGCCCTACAACAAACGCGCGCACGCACGCCAATGCAACATGTCAGGATGATCGCGCTTTATGCTTTAGGGGACGTTACGCAGGGGCAGTGACCGCGTGTTCCAATACGGGACAGCGAAGGCGTGGCTTATGCGCGGGTCAGCATCAGCACGATTTCGCGACGGTGCGGGCGATCGCGATGTTCGAAAACGTAAACACCCTGCCATGTCCCCAGCGCCATGCGCCCGCTGATTATGGGGATGGACAAGCTTGTTTGCGTCAACGCAGCGCGCACATGCGCGGGCATGTCGTCAGGGCCTTCGGCATCATGCTCCCACAAGCCTTTTGCATGTGGCGCGATGCGTTCGAAAAACCGTTGCAAATCGCGCAGAACTGATGGGTCGGCGTTTTCCTGAATGAGCAAGGACGCTGATGTGTGTCGGCAAAAGAGAGTCAGCAATCCATGCTGCACGCTGTGCTGCGCAAGCCAGTCCGCGACCTCGTTCGTAATTTCAACGAGGCCCGGACCGTGCGTCGCTATGCCTAGCGTGTGATGCATCGGCGCGGATCAAGCCGTGCTCGACGCCTGCTTGCCCAGCGCCGCCTGCGCCGCAGCCAGTCGCGCGATCGGCACGCGGAAGGGCGAACACGATACGTAATCGAGCCCGGCGCCTTCGCAGAAGTGGATCGAGGCCGGGTCGCCGCCATGCTCGCCGCAGATTCCCAGCTTCAGGTTGGGACGCGTCTTGCGTCCGCGCTCGGCGGCGATCTTCACAAGTTCGCCCACGCCTTCCTGATCGAGCGTCACGAAAGGATCGTGCGCCAGAATGCCTTTCGCGGTGTAGGGGCCGAGGAACGAGGCCGCGTCGTCGCGCGAAATGCCAAGCGCCGTTTGCGTGAGATCGTTCGTGCCGAAGGAGAAGAATTCGGCGCTCTCTGCAATCTGCCCGGCCAACAGCGCGGCGCGCGGCAGTTCGATCATCGTGCCGACCTGATAGGGCACAGTCACGCCGGTTTCTTGCATCACGGCCTGCGCCATCGCATCGATACGCGCCTTGATCAGATCAAGTTCTGCGCGCGCCATGACGAGCGGCACCATGATTTCCGCGATCACCGGCTGACCGGTCTTGCGGCCTGCCTCGACCGCGCCTTCGAAGATAGCGCGCGCCTGCATTTCCGCGATCTCTGGATACGCGATGGCGATGCGCACGCCGCGGAAGCCGAGCATCGGGTTGAATTCGTGCAACTCGCTGGCGCGCTGCTTCAACTTTTCAGCGCTCGCGCCCATCGCCTGCGCGACTTCCGCGATTTCCGCTTCCGTGTGCGGCAGGAATTCGTGCAGCGGCGGATCAAGCAGGCGGATCGTGACGGGCAGGCCCGACATGATCTCGAACAATTCCGCAAAGTCCTTGCGCTGCATGGGCAGAAGTTTCGCCAGCGCGAGACGGCGACCTTTCTCGTCATCGGCGAGGATCATTTCGCGCACGGCGACGATGCGTTCGTCGCTAAAGAACATGTGCTCGGTGCGGCAAAGACCAATGCCATCCGCGCCGAAAGCGCGCGCTGCGCGAGCGTCTGCGGGCGTCTCCGCGTTCGTGCGCACTTTCATGCGGCGAGCCTTGTCGGCCCAAACCATCAGTGTTGCGAATTCGCCGGAGAGTTCCGGCTGCAGCATCGCGACCGCGCCTTCGAGAACCTGGCCGGTCGACCCATCAATGGTGATGACGTCACCCTTGCGGAACTGCTTGCCCATCGCGATCATCGTTCCGGCGTTGTAATCGATGCGCAATTGGCCTGCGCCCGACACGCAAGGCTTGCCCATGCCACGGGCCACGACTGCCGCATGCGAGGTCATGCCGCCGCGCGTCGTGAGGATGCCCTCGGCCGCGTGCATGCCGTGAATGTCTTCGGGGCTCGTTTCCACGCGCACGAGGATAACGCTGCGGCCAGCGGTTTTCGCGGTCTCCGCGTCTTCTGAATTGAACACGATCTCGCCGCGTGCGGCGCCGGGCGAGGCGGGAAGTCCCGTCGCGACAATCTTGCGCTCGGCCTTGGGATCAATGGTGGGATGCAGCAATTGGTCGAGCGCGGCGGGATCGACCTTGAGGATAGCCTCGTCCGTCGAGATCAGGCCCTCGTTCGCCATTTCAACGGCGACGCGCAGGGCGGCCTTCGCCGTCCGTTTTCCGTTTCGCGTCTGCAGCATCCAAAGCTTGCCGCGTTCGACCGTAAACTCCAGATCCTGCATGTCGCGATAATGCTGTTCCAGTAGCTGCGACACGCGGACAAATTCCGCGTAGCATTCCGGTAGAGCCGTCTCCATCGACGGCTTATCGGAGCCCGCTGCAATGCGCGCGACTTCGGTGATGTTCTGCGGCGTGCGGATGCCCGCCACCACGTCTTCGCCCTGCGCGTTGATGAGGAACTCGCCGTAGAGCTCCTTTTCGCCGGTTGCGGGATTGCGGGTGAAGGCGACGCCCGTCGCCGACGTTTCGCCCATGTTGCCAAACACCATCGCCTGCACGTTGACGGCGGTGCCCCAGCTTTCCGGGATGTTGTTGAGGCGGCGATAGGTGATCGCGCGCTGGTTCATCCATGATGAAAACACGGCGCCAATCGCGCCCCACAATTGATCGTGCGCATCTTGCGGGAAGGGCTTGCCGGATGCGGCCTCAACGCGCTTCTTGTAATCCACGACGACATGTTTCCAGTCGCTCGCCGTCATATCGGTGTCGAGTTCATAACCCTTGCGGTCCTTGAACTCGTCGAGGATCTCTTCGAAATTGTGATGGGCGATATCGAGCACCACGTTCGAATACATGGTGATGAAGCGGCGATACGAATCCCACGCAAAACGCTCGTCGCCAGAGCTTTTCGCCACAGCTTCAACGGTCTTGTCGTTGAGTCCCAGATTGAGCACGGTGTCCATCATGCCGGGCATGGAAGCGCGGCCGCCCGAGCGCACGGAGACGAGAAGCGGATTTTCGAGATCGCCAAACGTGCGGCCGGCGAGCTTGCCGACGTTTGCCAGCGCTTCGTTCATTTGCGTGACGAGTTCGTCCGGGTAGGTCTTGCCGTTGGCGTAAAACCAGGTGCAGACCTCGGTCGTGATGGTGAAACCGGGCGGAACAGGCAGGCCAAGATTCGCCATTTCTGCGAGGTTGGCGCCCTTGCCGCCCAGCAGGTTGCGCAATTCGCCGCGGCCTTCGGCCTGTCCGTCACCGAAGCTGTAGACCCATTTCGCCATCAAAGTTCGCCTTTTTGCTCGCGGGTGGAACGCCGTCTCCGCCCACGCGGAGTGACATTCGCGCGTCAACCGCCCGAGTCAACTTTCAAAGACCACAATGCCCCCGCGTTAATCAATTACCCACGCGGCTAAGAGCCCGCAATTCAGCAATTGCGGTAAAGCTTTAGTTCCGGCGGTATCTGTTGAGGGTCATGCTGAGGCCGACAAGCCCCCAACCGGTCGCAACAAGCTCAAGGGCCAGCAGATTGCCGGTCGCGGTGATGTTGTCGCCTGCCCAGCGCGTGATCAGCAGGACACCGATCAGAATACTAAGCGAGGCGGACACCGGCACGACGGCGCTCTTCTTTTGAAGGGGGCTGAAGGAGGTCGCGCGCAGACGCACCCAACCCGCCGCCATCAGGGCCATGCCGGTCAATATCGTGAACAGAATGGAGTGAAGGAGCGGGGCCGTTACCGTGCAGAGCCCGACGAAACCGAGCAGCATGCCGGACTTGAGCCAGGGCGTGAGCGGGCCGTCCTCGGCCCGCGCGTGATGGCCAACCCCTATTTCTAACAGTGCCCCGAGAAGGAGAATGAGGCCGATCGGGACGAGCGAAATGATACTGGAAACCGCGAGAATGGTGATTGCCGCCGTCCCGAGCACGATGAGCGTCACGCCGGTAACCAAAAGCTGACGCGAGCGCGGCACGAGCCGTTCTAGCGCCGCGACTGTCTCCGGGTTGATCTTGGGCGCTTGGGGTTCAGTCTGCTGGCTCATATGATGACTGACATTCATTTTTCAGGACGGACGAATGGATGGTAAAGCACGCCTAGCGCGCGCTTGGTAGCCCCTTGGGGGGCTGATTCTTAATCCGCGCGTTTGGCGGGAAGCGCCATTCTGGTGTAATGGCGCCATCGCACTACATGTGGTTGGGTCGGCGTGGCCGTATCCGTGCTGCAGGCCGTTTCTGGGAAAGCTCTTGATCAACAACCAACCTCATTCGCTCCTCGACCGGGTCAAGACGCCCGAAGACCTGCGCAAACTGCCCGTAAGCGATCTGCGCCGCCTGGCCGATGAACTGCGGCTGGAAACCATCGACGCCGTCTCCGTAACCGGCGGCCACCTGGGCGCCGGACTGGGCGTGGTCGAGCTTACGGTCGCCTTGCATTATGTCTTCGACACGCCGCGCGACCGCGTCATCTGGGACGTGGGGCATCAGGCCTATCCACATAAAATTCTCACCGGGCGACGCGACCGCATCCGCACGCTGCGGCAGGCCGGAGGCCTGTCGGGCTTCACCAAACGCGCCGAAAGCGAATACGACCCGTTTGGCGCCGCTCATTCCTCGACGTCGATTTCAGCCGGCCTCGGCATGGCGGTCGCGCGCGATCTGTCCGGCGGCGACAACAATGTCATCGCCGTCATCGGCGATGGAGCGATGTCGGCGGGCATGGCTTATGAGGCGATGAACAACGCTGGCCATCTGCATTCGCGGATGATTGTAATTCTCAACGATAACGACATGTCGATTGCGCCGCCGACGGGTGCAATGTCGGCCTATCTTGCGCGGCTCGTGACGGGCCGCACGTATCAGACGATGCGCGAGGCAGGAAAGCAGCTCGCCGCCCTGTTGCCGCGCACGCTCTATGAGAAAGCCCGCCGCACGGAAGAATTCGCGCGCGGTTTCTTCACCGGCGGGACGCTCTTTGAAGAGCTGGGATTCTATTACGTAGGGCCCATCGACGGGCACAATCTTGACCATCTTTTGCCCGTGCTGCGCAACGTGCGCGACAAGCACAAGGGCCCTGTGCTGCTGCATGTCGTCACGAAAAAGGGCAAGGGCTATCCGCCCGCAGAAGCGTCCGCCGACAAATATCATGGCGTCAATACATTCGACGTTGTGACCGGCGCGCAATCCAAGCCGAAGGCCAACGCGCCTTCCTACACGCGCGTGTTTGCCGAAAGCCTCGTTGCCGAGGCGCGCCGCGACGACAAGATTGTCGCAGTGACGGCGGCCATGCCGTCGGGCACGGGGCTCGATCTTTTTGGTCAGGCATTTCCCAAGCGCACGTTCGATGTCGGCATTGCCGAACAGCATGCGGTCACTTTTGCGGCGGGCCTTGCGACCGAAGGGTACAAGCCATTCTGCGCAATCTACTCGACCTTCCTGCAACGCGGTTACGATCAGCTCATCCACGACGTCGCAATCCAGAACCTGCCCGTGCGCTTCGCCATAGATCGCGCGGGCCTCGTCGGCGCTGACGGGCCAACGCACGCCGGCGCCTTCGATGTCGCTTACCTTGGCTGTCTGCCCAACATGACGATCATGGCCGCCGCCGATGAAGCGGAACTCGTGCATATGGTGGCCACTGCCGCCGCCCACGATTCCGGCCCCATCGCGCTGCGTTATCCGCGTGGCGACGGTGTGGGCGTCGAAATGCCCGAGCGCGGGCAAGTCCTGCCCATCGGCAAGGGCCGCGTGCTGCGGCGCGGCGCGCAGATCGCGCTTTTGTCGCTCGGCACCCGCCTGGCCGAAGCGCTGAAAGCGGCGGAAGACCTTGCAGCGCGGGGACTTTCGACAACGGTAGCCGACGCGCGTTTCGCCAAACCCATCGACGCTGATCTCGTGCGCGAGCTTGCCGCCAATCACGACGTGCTGATTACGATTGAGGAAGGCTCCATCGGCGGCTTCGGCTCGCAGGTGATGCAATTGCTCACCGACGATGGCGCGCTTGATCGCGGTGGCCTGAAACTGCGCGCGATGATTTTGCCGGATGTTTTTATCGATCAGGACAAGCCCGAGCGCATGTATGCGCAGGCAGGCCTGGACGCGCAGGGAATCGTCACGAAAGCGCTCGAGGCGCTGGGCCGGGGCGACGAAACCCAGAGCATGATCGCGTAAGCAAGAAGCGCCTGTTACTCAGCCGCTTCCTTCATTTGCGCGCGGATCGTGGCGCGCATGTCGTCGATGCACACCATGCCTGAGCGGTTCTCGACGTGCCAGAAGGTCCAGCCGTTGCAAGCCGGCAGGCCCTGCGCAAGCGCGCCAATCTTGTGAATAGAGCCGACGATCTGGTTGAGCGCCAACGACCCATCGACGCGCACAACGGCGCGAAAACGGCGTTTCTCATCGACGAGAATGGCGCCCGGCTTGATGAGCCCTGCTTCGACAACGGACGCAAAGGCGACGCGCGGTTCGCTTCGCCGCGTCGGCGCAATGGCCACCGCGTCGGCGGGCAGGGGCTCAATGGCCGCAATGCGCACACGCGCCGCTTTCGCATAGGTTTCATCGCGCTCAAGGCCAATGAACGAGCGGCGCAAACGCTTGGCGACCGCGCCGGTGGTGCCTGACCCAAAGAAAGGATCGAGCACGACGTCGTCGGGCTTGGACGCGGACATGATGACGCGCGCAAGCAGGCTTTCCGGCTTCTGCGTGGGGTGCGTCTTGCGACCGTTCTCATCCTTCAGCCGCTCGGCGCCAGTGCAGATCGGCAGATACCAATCCGAGCGGACCTGACAATCTTCATTGCCTGCCTTCAAAGCCTCGTAGTTGAACGTGTAGGCTTTTCCACTAGCGCTGCGTGAGGCCCAGATCATGGTTTCATGGGCGTTTGTAAAGCGGCGGCCGCGAAAGTTCGGCATCGGGTTGGCCTTGCGCCAGACGATGTCGTTGAGGATCCAGAATCCCAGATCCTGCATGATGGCGCCGACGCGAAAAATGTTGTGATACGAGCCAATCACAAAAATCGTTGCGTCTGGTTTCATCACGCGGCGCGCTTGGGCGAGCCATGCGCGCGTGAAGGAATCGTAATCCGCGAAACTCGAAAATTTGTCCCAGTCATCGTCAACCGCGTCGACGAGACTTTGATCGGGGCGCGAAAGTGCGCCTTCGAGCTGAAGGTTATAGGGCGGGTCCGCGAACACCAGATCAATGCTGGCGTCGGGCAGCCTGCTCAAGAGTTCGATGCTGTCGCCGATTGAAATTTCGTTCAACGGCAGGCCGTTCGAAATGGCGGGAACGCCGCCGGACGCGAACCCGTTACGCGTGACTTGAATACGGGATTTCGCGCCGGCCGCTCCGGCTCGTGCAATACGCATGGACACTTACCGGTTACTCAACTGACCGGATAACCATGCGCAGCGCTTGGTAAAGACGGGGTGTTGGAGCGGCCTTTTCGAGTGTCCCTTTTCAGAACATCTTGGTTAACCGGAATGCTAGGATTTGCCGCAAAGAGGGCGGGTTGCGCGCGCGAAAAAGCGTGGCGTTCGCCTCAAGGCGCCTGTTCGAACAGGGGCAGGGGCTTGAACGGCGCGAACGAAAGCCGGTGAATCGCACATTGGCCGTGCGTGCTGATGGCGTCGCGATGGGCGCGCGTCGCGTATCCCATGTGCGCGGAAAAACCATATTGCGGATAGGCAGCGTGCATGCGCTGCATCAGCCTGTCACGTGTGACTTTTGCGATGATCGAGGCCGCTGCGATGGACATTGATGTGGCGTCGCCCCGCACGATCGTTTCGCCCGGGCAATGAAATTTTTGCGGAAGATCATTGCCGTCCACCAGCGCGTGGGACGCGCGGATGGGCAAGGCATGAAGCGCGCGGCACATGGCCGTCAATGTGGCTTGCCGGATGTTGATGCGGTCGATCTCGCCAGCGGGCGAGAAACCGACCGCAACCGCCAGCGCGCGCGACAGGATGATTTCGTAAAGATCGTCCCGCTCTGCTGCGCTGAGAACCTTCGAGTCCGCGAGCCCCCTCGGCAATTTCTCTGGGTCTAAAATTACGGCGGCGGCGGCGACCGGCCCGGCAAGGGGGCCACGTCCCGCCTCGTCGACGCCAGCGACCGGCCAGACGCCGGCGCGAATAAGGGCGCGCTCTCGGCGGAAGTGGGGATGGGCGGGTGGCGACGTCGGGCGCATACAGAAGTCCCATCTTGCTGGACCTTGACGGCGCGCAGGGCGTCGGTCGGCACATTTCCGTTTCTACCCGATTCGGGCCGCTTGTGCGCCCGGGGTCGCTGCCGGTACAACAGCAGGGGCTGAGCCAATGCAGGAATGCTGACATGAGCGTGACTGAAGTGTCAAAAAGCGAGACCAAAACCCCGTCCGGCCCGAAACTGCCGGCCTCGTCGGATCTGGTGACGCCGGCGTCCATTACTGACCGCGGCCTCGACAAGCCCGGTGATCGCAACACTGTGTTCGGCAGTCTTGTGACAGAAGACAGCGACGTTGTGGGGCTTGTCGCCTATTCCATATACAAGCAGAACAAGCACGATTTCCTTGTCGCCTTTTCAAAGACGAAAGGCCGCGAGCCCAACGAAGCGGAATTGAGCGCCTATACGATGGGCGAGTCGACGCCGCGCCGCCTCGCCATCTTCCGCCACCTTGCCCAAGCGACGCTGGACGGGCGCGGGCCGGACTCGCCCGCCATTCCCGGCGGCGCGAAGAAGGCGCCGGTCAAGGACGTCTCCTCGCTGAACACGAAACTGCTCGGCGTTGCAATCATGTTGATGCTGGTTACTTTGGCCTATCTTATGACACGCCTTGGCCTGCCGGGAGGCGGCTAGGCCGGTCTGAGCGCACATCAGAGCGGCAATTCGATTTTCCCGTCTGGTTTCAGTGTAAACGCGGGATTCCAGGCCAATTCCCACAGGTGACCATCCGGATCGGCGACAATAGAAGTGTAGCCGCCCCAATGCGTCGCGTTGCCGGCCTTTACGATTGTACCGCCCGCCTCAATGAAATCGCGCTGCGCTTCGTCAACGCAGCTGGAGGATGCATGATTCTGCGCGAGCGCGGTGAGAGACGCGCCTCCGTTGCGCGAGGGCGCGGCGCCGCGCTCTGCATCAAACATCCGGCGATCATAAAGCGCCAGAGCCAAGCCGTTGAGTTGGAAAAAGGCGCATTCGTCCGAACTGGCTTGCCCGGAGCATCGCCACCCTACACGTTCGTAGAAAGCGCGGGATCGAGCGACATCACTTACGCTCAGAGTGATAATCGAGACACCGGGATAGAACATTTGCCTCTCCTGCGCTGTGCATCCTCTCAACGCGACGGCGTTAGAAAAGCTTCAGTTGCTCTCCCGCGCGCTGCGGCCGCGTGAAAAGGTCTGTGCGCAGTTTGCGGCGTTGGATGTTGAAGCCCGCCCGCGTTGCGGCGACCTCGAAACGGCGGCCCGTCATCCACGCGTAGGGGCCGTCGCCCACCATGCGCTTGCCCCACGTGGAATCGTAGGCCTTGCCGCCGCGCGTACTGCGCACCAGCGACATGACATGTCGGTAGCGGTGCGGAAAATGCGCGAGCAGCCATTCTGAGAAAAGGTCTTCAAGTTCCAGCGGCAGGCGAAGCATGACGTAGCCGGCCTCCCGCGCGCCAGCCGCATATGAGGCGGCCAAGATCGCCTCGACCTCTGAGTCGTTGAGAGCCGGGATGATCGGCGCGACCATCACGCTGGTAGGCACGCCGGCTTCTGAAAGCTGGCGAATGGCGTCCAGCCGTTTGTCGGGCTGGGCGGCGCGCGGCTCCATGATACGCGACAGCTTGCGGTCGAGGCTTGTGATCGAAAGCGCGACTTTGGCGAGGCCCTTCTCCGCCATCGGGGCCAGCAGATCGAGATCACGCGTCACCAGCGCCGACTTCGTGACAATCCCGACGGGATGGTTAGCGCGCGACAACACCTCCAAAATAGAGCGCATCACGCGATGGCGCCGCTCGATCGGCTGATAGGGGTCGGTGTTCGTGCCGATTGCGATGGTTCTGGGCTGATAGCCCTGCGCGGAAAGCTCGCGCTCCAGCAAATCCGCCGCCCCGTCCTTCACAAACAGGCGCGTTTCAAAATCCAGCCCCGGCGACAGTCCCATGTAGGCGTGGCTCGGTCGCGCAAAACAATAAACGCAGCCATGTTCGCAGCCGCGATAGGGATTGATGGAGCGGTCAAACGAGATATCAGGCGAGTCGTTGCGGGTGATGATTGTTCGCGGCCGCTCGTGGGTGATCTGTGTTTGCAGCGGCGGCAGGTCCGCCAGCGAGTCCCAGCCGTCGTCGACGATTTCGCGCGCCTCGCGCTCATATCGCCCGCTTTCGTTCGAACGGGCGCCTCGCCCGCGCGCCCGGTCGGCCAGCGCATCCGGCAGCCTGAGCGTCGCCAGCTCCACGGGCGCAATTTTCGGGACCGCTTTCGGCTTGGCGGTCGCGGGAGCCTTTATGGTCGCTTGCCGTTTCGGCCTCACTGCACCCGTGATCATCATTCGTCCCGCGGTTAAAGAAGTACGAACCGTGAATAAAGAACAAATAAGGAACATTAACCTCGCGGTCAAGAACGCCTGTGGACAGATCTGTTCAAAACCGTATGTGTGCGTTGCAGCGAGCGTGCTATAGAGCGCGCATGTTTTCCGCTCTGGTCCTCATTCAGCACGGCTCCAATGGCGCGCCCTCCAGCGAGGCGATCGTACGGACGTTGTCGGCCCTTGTGCCGGCGGCGATCGAGGGCGTCGTGCGGGATGTTGCGCTCGCTTCGCAATCCCGGAACGATGATCTGTCGCGAATCGCGGACCATGCAGGTTGCGAATACGTCGAGGCGTCAGGCGACGACCTCATCGGCGCGGGTCTGGCGGTCCTGAAAGAGTCGCGCATTTTCATTCTGCGCGCTGGCCGCGTGCCCGAGCACGGCTTCGTCAGGGAATTAGCCGATTTCGCCGCTTATCGCGCGCAACAATGTGGCCTGTTGCTCGAGGCCCCAAACTCACTGCTGACGCGCATAATGCCACGCTTCTCGCGCGCTTCCGGCGTCGTTGCGCCGCGTCAGGCGCTGGCGGGCGCAAAGCCTAACATCGCCGCGCTTGCTAAAGCTGTGGCTTCGCCCATCGTCTTCAAGTCGCGCGCGATTGGCGCTGACTGATCAGCCCTTGGCGCCGCGCCGCATGTGCTCGTCGAGCCGCGGCATGATCTCCACGAAATTGCAGGGGCGATAGCGGTAATCAAGCTGATGCGCGAGGATTCCGTCCCACGCGTCCTTGCAGGCGCCGGGTGATCCGGGCAGCACAAAGATGTAAGTCGCCCCCGCAACGCCCGCCGTTGCGCGCGACTGGATTGTGGACGTGCCGATCTTGGGAAACGAGATGGTGTGAAACACGCTCGAAAAGCCTTCCATGCGCTTTTCAAACAGCGGCTCGATGGCCTCCGGCGTCACGTCGCGCCCTGTAAAGCCAGTGCCGCCCGTCGTAATGATGACGTCCACATCGGCGCGCTCGATCCACGCGCGAATCCGCGCGCGAATCTCTTCCACATCGTCCGTCACGATGGCGCGGTCGCTGAGTATGTGTCCGGCCTTGCCGAGGCGATCGACCAGCGTATCGCCGGATCGGTCGTCGGCGAGCTGGCGCGTATCGGAGACGGTGAGCACGGCGATGTTGAGCGGCACGAACGACCGCGTCTCGTCAATTCCAGGCATTACGATCTCCGCGCGTTGGCGAACGTGTTGCAGGTGTCGACACGCCCGCTCTTCAGCCCACGGTTGAGCCATTCGGTGCGCTGCGCCGCCGATCCGTGCGTGAAGGAGTCGGGCACGACGCGTCCGCCCGAAGCCTGTTGCAGGCGGTCGTCGCCAATCGCCTGCGCGGTGCGGATCGCCTTCTCGACGTCGCCCGGCTCCAGGATTTTCCATTTCTGGTTGGCGTGCGCCGCCCAGACGCCCGCAAGACAATCCGCCATCAATTCCACGCGCACGGATAAATTATTGGCTTCCGCGCGGTTGCCCGCCGCTTGTTGCGCCTGCTGCACGCGCGGCAAAATCCCCATCAAATTCTCGATGTGGTGGCCGACCTCGTGCGCGATCACATACGCATAGGCGAAGTCGCCGCCGCCACCGAATTTGCGCTGCATGTCGCGGAAGAAAGAGGTGTCGAGATAAATCCTTTGGTCGCGGGGGCAATAGAACGGCCCCATCGCAGATTGCGCTGTGCCGCAGGCGGAGTTTGTTACGCCGTCGAACATGACGAGTGTCGGCGCCTTCCAGCGCACGCCCGCTTGCTGTGGCAGAACTTCTTTCCATACATCTTCATTCATGGCGACCATGGCGGAAACAAAGCGTCCGCTATTGTCCGAGGGCGGCGTGGATTGGCGCGGTCGTTGCTGTTCGGTGTAGCCGCTTGAGGGCGCGCGTCCGCCGCCCGCCATTTCTGCGCCCGCGATGAGAACGCGCGGATCAACGCCCAGCGCCCACCCCAGAAGCCCGAGCACCACCATCGTGCCGATGCCAAGGCCGCCGCCCGATACGCCAAAACCACTGCCGCCGCCACCGCCGCTCCCGCCGCCACCTCGGCGGTCGTCGACGTTTTCCGACATGCGGTAATCTTCCCATTTCATCGTGGGCGCTCCTGAAACGCATCTTGCGACGCCGCCAAGCCGGCGCGGCGCAAGTTCTGATCAAAGTTCTGATCCTTTATGTATCAAGCCACGGCATTGTTTCACAGTGGCGCCTGCATCGCTTGCTGCGTCTGCTCCGTCTGCTAGACACGCGAAGGCGCGCCGCGCCTCATCCCATGCCCAAAGGTCGCCATGTCTCGCCAGCCCGGTCCTGCCTTTGCACTGGCGCTCGCCTCGATTTCGCTCGTCGGGCCGCTAGCGATCCACATCTATCTGCCGGTGATCCCGGCGGTTAAGGCGTCTCTGGGTCTTTCGGATGCGCTGGCGCAGGCGACTTTTGCACTGAGTTTGGCCGCCATGGCGTTCGCGACGCTGTTCTGGGGGGCTATGTCGGACCGGTTCGGGCGCCGGCCGGTGCTTTTGTCCGGGCTCGTTATCTTCCTTCTTGGCAGTCTTGCCTGCGCACTCGCGCAAGGCATCGTCACGCTGATCCTCGGCCGTTTGTTGCAGGCCTTCGGGGCTGGCGTCGGCGGCGCACTGGCGCGCACCATAGCGCGCGACGCCTATGGCCCTGACAAGCTCGTGCGCGCCATCGCTTACCTGACGATGTTTTACACGCTGGGCCCGATGATTTCGCCCATCGCAGGCGGCCTGCTGATTGACTATTTCTCGTGGCGCGCCGTGTTCGGCTTCTCGCTTCTGGTGGGCGCCGCAATCCTTGCCGGGGCGTGGTTCATCATCTGGGAAACGAGGCCGAGGGCGCAAACGGGCGTTATCCCGAAAGGCTTCATCGGCGATTCCATCTCTCTGTTCTCCAACATGCGCTTCACGTGTTTTGTCTTGCAAACGGGGTTCAACACCGGCGCCTTTTTCGTTGCCGCCAGCGCTGCCGCGTTCCTCATGAAAGAGACGCTGGGGCGTCCCGCGTCTGAATTTGGCTATTGGTTCGTGCTGTTTCCAATCGGCTTCTTTGCAGGCAATTTTGTCTCCAGCCGCGTTGGCGGGCGGGCGTCGAATGAGTTCATGGTGCTGTTGGGCGCGATTATCGGCGTTTTTTCGGTGGGCCTTTTTTGCGGCCTCCTCATCGCTGGATTCATTACGCCTCTCACCATCTTCGCGCCGGGGTTTCTCATCACGTTCGCGCAGGGCATTTCGCTGCCCTATGGTCAGGCTGGCGCCATGGCGACCTTCCCGCGCATCGCCGGCACGGCTGCGGGCGTTGGCGTGTTCACGCAAAACATCGTCGGCGCCATCTTTGCGCAGCTCTATGGCTTCTTCGCAGACGGCACGGTGTGGCCCATCGTCCTCGTCACGAGCCTGAGCGCGGTTCTTGGCCTGTTGGTCGCGCTGCCGCCTTTTCTGACCCGGCGCCGCCGCATAGTTTGATCTGCGTCAGATACGTGCGAATGCAGCGCTGGCAGGGTATTGCGAAGCTCCACTCATCAAGCGGGAGATCGCACATGGGAGACATCGCACAATCGGGCAGCAGCGCGCCGCCCGCGTTTCCCGTCGTCCGTGCGGCGACCTTCGAAGATATCGGCATTGCGCTGGCGCAGGGGTGGGGCGATTTTGTGAGCGCGCCCGCCTATGGCCTGTTCCTGGGCGGCGTCTATGCGCTCGGCGGGCTGCTTGTTGTCTCAACCGTCGCGTTATTTGGCATGGGCTATCTCGCCTATCCGCTGGCCGCGGGGTTTGTTCTCATCGGCCCGTTTATCGCCGCCGGTCTTTATGAAGTCAGCCGGCGTTTGGAGTGCGGTCAGAATCTGGAATGGCGCGTCGTTTTGGGCGTCATCTTCGCACAGGGCGGGCGCGAGTTCGCGTGGATGGCGTTTGTCTCCATCTTCGCGTTCATCGTCTGGATGTATCAGGTGCGTCTGCTGCTGGCGCTGTTTCTGGGCTTCCAGTCCTTCGCGAGCTTTGGCGCGTTTATCCATATGGTGTTTACGACGGGCGAGGGGCTGGCGTTTCTTGCCGTCGGCCACCTGGTTGGCGCGGTGATGGCGACCCTCGTGTTCTCCCTGACGGTGGTGTCTTTTCCGCTGCTGCTCGACCGCGATGTCGATTTCATTACGGCGATGATCGTGAGCGTGCAGGCGGTCGTCAAAAGCCCGGTGGTGATGCTGTGCTGGGCTTTCGCCATCGTAATTATTGTCGTGCTGGCCAGCGCGCCCTTCTTTCTGGGTTTGTTTGTGGCGCTGCCGGTTCTGGGGCACGCAACGTGGCGGCTGTATCGGCGGATTGTCGAGCCGGCATGACCTGAGCCGGGCTCTACGAGGGCCCCATATCGCGGCGGTCGCAAATCCCCTACAAGGCGCGGATGTCCGAGCGCCAGCGCATCGATCAACTCCTTGTCTCCACCGGCCGTTTCGACAGCCGGGCGCGGGCGCGCGCGGCGATTGAAGCGGGCCTCGTGCAGGTGGCCGGGCGCGTGGTGAAAAAGCCGTCGGAGACGTTCGCGCAGGACGCGGCGATCGAGGCGCAAGCCCCTTATCCGTGGGTGTCTCGCGCCGGGGTCAAGCTTGCCGCCGCCCTTGATGCGTTCGCCATCGATCCCGCCGGGGCGCTGTGCCTTGATGTGGGATCGTCCACGGGCGGCTTTACGCAGGTTCTGCTCGCGCGCGGCGCCGGGACAGTGTACGCGGTCGATGTCGGCCGCCATCAATTGCATGCGACGTTGCGCGCCGATCCGCGCGTGATTTCCCTGGAGGGGCAGGACGCCCGCACCCTGGAAGCTTCCATGTTCGCCGCGCCGCCCACAATCGTGGTCTGCGACGCGAGTTTCATTTCACTCAAACTGATCCTGCCTGCGGTGCTGCCATTGGCGGCGCCCGACGCAATTCTGGCAGCTCTGATCAAGCCGCAATTCGAAGCAGGCCGTGACAATGTCGGCAAGGGCGGCATCGTGCGAGACGAAGCGATCCACGCGCGGGTGTGCGACGAGATCGTGTCGCTGGTGCAGCAACTCGGCTGGCGCGTTCAGGGCGTGCGCCCGTCGCCCATTGAAGGCGGCGACGGCAACAAAGAATTCCTCATGTGCGCCCACAAGCGCGGCGAGACGTTATGACAGATAGTGCAGTTACAGGAACGTTGCTTGAGATTGAACGCCTCGGCCAGCGTGGCGAGGGCGTCGCGCACGGCGATCGTGGAATGGTGTTCGTTCCCTATGCTTTGCCGGGCGATGTTGCGCGCGTGGAAGTGCAGGGCGAGCGGGGACGCTTGCTCGAAGTCGTGTCGCCCTCTGCTGATCGCATCGCCGCGTTTTGCAAATATTACGGCGATTGCGGCGGATGCGCCGTGCAGGCGTTGTCAGTTGAAAAATACGCCGCGTGGAAACGCAACATTGTCGTTGAAGCGCTGGGCCATGCGAAGATCGACGTTGACGTTGGCCAGCTTGTTGACGCGCATGGCGAAGGGCGCCGGCGCGCCACGTTCCATGCGCGCGTGAAGCGCGATGCGCTGGCGCGTCCGACCATCGAAGTGGGTTTCATGCGCGCCCGCGCGCACGACATCGTCGACATCGACGCGTGCCCCATTCTCTCGCCGCAGATGGCGGCCGCGCCGCGCGCCGCGCACGCGCTTGCGCTGGCGCTCTTGGGCCTCAACAAACCGCTCGACATTCTGATCACCGCGACCGACACCGGCCTCGATGTGGACTTTCGCGGAACCGGCGAACTTGACGCGCCCCATGTGCGCAAGCTGGTGGCCGAGGCCGAGCGGCTCGATCTCGCGCGCCTGTCGAACCACGGCGCAATCGTGATTGAACGGCGCGCGCCGCAACTCGCCATGGGCGCCGCCATCATCGCGCCGCCGCCGGGCGCATTTCTGCAGGCGACGCGCGCAGGCGAAGAGGTTCTGGCGCGCCTTGCGGCCGATGGCGCGGGCGACATCCGCCGCGCGGCGGACTTGTTTGCGGGCGTTGGCACGTTCGCGCTGCGCCTTGCAGAACGCGCGCAGGTTCATGCCGTCGAGTCCGAAAAAGGCGCGCTCGCCGCGCTGGCGCGCGCCGCCGGTCACGCATCCCCGGCGCTGAAACCCGTATCCATCGAGGCGCGCGATCTCGTCCGCCGACCCATGGCGGCCGTCGAACTCGCGCCCTTTGACGCAATCGTGTTCGATCCGCCCCGCGCGGGGGCCGAAGCGCAGGCGCGCGAAATCGCCAAAAGCGTCGTGCCCGTCGTCGTGGGCGTGTCGTGCAATCCCCAAACTTTCACCCGCGACGCGCGGATTCTGATCGACGGTGGCTATACGCTTGAGTCCCTGACGCCGGTGGACCAATTCCGCCATTCGCCCCATGTAGAGCTTGTGGCGGTCTTCCGCCGTCCCAAGCCCAAGGGCCGGCGCAAGGGGCGATTGCTGGGGTGAGCCTTATCCACGCGTTGCCGCCCGCGCGGCAGTCGCGCTAATGTCCGGATAGCAAACGGAAACAGCCATGCCAGACGATCTGTCCACCGACTCCCTCCTCACCCGCCTCGCCGCCATCGTGGGCGCCAAGAACGTGCTCACGGACCCCAACGACACGGCGCTTTACCTCGCCGAGCCGCGTGAGCTGTTCCACGGCAAGGCGCGCGCCATCGTGCGTCCGGGCTCGACGCAGGAGGTCGCCGCCGTTTTGAAACTTTGCGCACAGACCAACACGTCCGTTGTGCCGCAGGGCGGCAACACGGGCCTCGTGGGCGGGCAGATTCCGGGGCAGGAGGGACGGCAGAACGAGATCCTTCTCTCCCTCAAGCGCATGGACCGTATTCGCGAAATCGATCCGGCGTCCATGACAATGACTGTGGAGGCCGGCCTGTCGCTTCTGCGCGTGCAGGAAGAGGCCGAGAAGGTCGGCGCGTTGTTTCCTCTATCGCTGGCGTCGGAAGGCTCCTGCACCATCGGCGGCAATCTTGCGACCAACGCGGGCGGCACGGCGGTGCTGGCTTACGGCAACGCGCGCGATCTCGTGTCAGGCCTCGAAATCGTGCTGGCGGATGGGCGCGTCCTGTCGAACCTGTCGAAGCTCAAGAAGGACAACACCGGCTACGATCTCAAGCACCTGTTCATGGGCTCGGAAGGCACGCTCGGGATCATCACCGCAGCGGTCGTGAAACTCTATCCGCGACCCAAAGTGCTGGAGACGGCTTTCATCGGATTGAAATCGCCGCAGGCCGCGCTGGGATTGCTCAATCTCGCGCAGTCGATTGCAGGCACGAACGTAAAGACGTTCGAAATCCTCTCGCGCTTCGGGCTCGACATCGTGCTGAAGCACGGCGACGGCGTGCGCGATCCGCTGGAGGGCAAGCATGATTGGTATGTGCTGCTTGAAATCGGCTCGAACGAGGAAGGCGAACCCGAAACGCTGATGAAGGTTCTGGAAGCTGGCATGGAGGGCGAACTTGTCGACGACGCCGCCATCGCGGCCTCGCTCGATCAGCGCGCCGGATTCTGGCGCCTGCGCGAGTTGCTGTCGGAATTGCAGAAGTACGAAGGCGGCTCCATCAAGCACGACGTCTCAGTACCCGTGGCGAAGGTGCCGCAGTTTCTGGAAGAGATGTACGTCGCGGTCGAAAAATTCATGCCCGGCGCGCGGCCCGTGCCGTTCGGGCATCTGGGCGACGGCAACATTCACGCCAATATCAGCCAGCCCGAAGGCATGGACAAGCAGGCGTTCCTTGACCAGTGGTATCAGATGAACGAGGTCGTCCACGCCATCGTCACGAAGCTTGATGGATCAATCTCCGCCGAGCATGGCGTGGGCACACTGAAGCGTGATCTCCTGCCCGGCGTGAAAGATCCCGTCGCGCTCGATGTGATGCGTGCGATCAAGAAGACGCTGGACCCGCAGAATATTTTGAATCCGGGGAAAGTGATCTAGGGCGCGCCGCGCGCGATTACTCTGCGGCAATCTTGTCGCACTGCGCGCTCGCGGAGATTGCATCTTCAAGGGCAGGATGTCCTAGCCTGACGGCCACTGCGAATTGGCGCACGCTGGCGTCCCAGCTGAACCGCGCGGCGTGGTCTACGCAAAGCTGCGATGGAATTGCCAGCGCTGCGATGGCGGCCGCCCGCAAGTCTTCGCTCATGACGCCGCACCCTGAATCGCCGATCACATCCCGCGGACCCATCACCGGGAAGGCCGCTATCGGGAGCCCGCTCGCAAGCGCCTCCAGCAACACAAGGCCAAAGGTGTCCGTGCGGCTCGGAAACACAAAAACGTCTGCCGAAGCATAGGCTGCCGCCAGAGCTTCGCCCTCAAGGGCGCCGGTGAAGCATGCGGATGGGTAGGCTTTCTGCAACCTCTTGCGGTCAGGTCCGTCGCCGACCACCACCTTCCTGCCTGGAAGCTCAAGCCGAAGGAATTGCTCTATGTTTTTTTCAATGGAGATGCGGCCAACATAAATGAAGACCGGCGCGGCTCGGTCCCGCACCCGATTGGTCGCAGGTCGAAAGAGGGCGGTGTCAACGCCGCGCGTCCAGCGGACGAGGTTTTGGAAACCGCGTTCGCGAAGATCGGTCTCCAACGCCTTTGTGGCGACCAGAACAGCCTCGCTGGCCGAATGAAAACGATTCAAAAAACGATAAATCAAACTCGCAGGCGCCAATTTGCGCTCTGCAATATATTCAGGAAATCGTGTGTGATACGCGGTGGAAAATCGCCAACCATTCTTTTTGCACGCCCGCTGAGCCGCAAAGCCCAGTGGTCCTTCTGTTGCAATGTGAATGCAGTCGGGTTCCCGTTCCCGAATGATGTGCGCAATAGATTTCGCGGACTTAAACGCGAGCCGAATTTCGGGATAGGTCGGCAAGGGAAAGGTTCGGAACATCCCTGGAAAAATAAGACTTATTTCCATTTCTTGTGTCGATGCCTTGGCGATCAGTGCCTCGATGGAGCGAACAACGCCATTGATTTGCGGCAGCCATGCATCGGTCACAACAAGCACACGAACGGCCATAAATGGGCTCCATATACTGGGCTCAAGGGGCGTTTTGCCGCACGCAGCAACGCGCCGGCCAGATGTCGCGCAAAAAGGCGCAACTCGAGCGCGGCGGCTGTGCTTTCGTCGCCTCCTAAGTCGGTCTGCGTTCCGCGCTCACCGATAGACGAACTAAACATGATATTAACATATGGAAATCGAAATAGCCCAAACTATCAGGCTCGTCATGCATTTATTTATTGTTATAGTAGCATCCACGAGCAATGAATACGTACCTTTTACTTGGTATTAATCTCGGCAAACGTCAAAGCGACAATCGCCGACACGTTTAGCTCGCGCATTAACGCCTAACCGAACAGATCGCGCTGCCGTGGCGATTCTTGCGCAGCAGGCGCGGCTAATCGGTCTTGCCCGGACGCGGTGACTCTGTCCGCGCACACCACCTCACCGACCGGCGTCTGTACGGCGGGGTTATCGTTGGCCACCTTGTTCACTTCGGTCGAGATGGGCCAGGCCTCTAGCACATCGTCGTGGGCGGGCTTCAGCAAGCGCGCGGCGGGTGTCATGTCGCTCTCGTCGCATTCAAGCCACGCGTCAAAGTCTTCGCGTTCAAGGATCACGGGCATTCGGTCGTGAATGGAGGCCATGAGGCCATTTGCGTCAGTGGTGAGAATGCATGCGCCATCCACCTCTTCGCCGTTTGGCCCGGTCCAGGTTTCCCACACGCCAGCAAGCGCCATCGGGCAGCCGTCGCGCCGCTTGATGAGGAACGGTTGCGAGGGAGGCGCCTTTCCCTTCGCGGGTTTGGGAAAGCGGCGCCATTCATAGAACGCGTCCGCGATGAAGATGCAGCGACGGCGCTTCATCGCGTTGCGGAAACTCGCCTTCTCGAAGACGGTTTCCGAACGCGCGTTGATGACGAGCGGAAAGTCCTTCGGGTTCTTCACGAACGCGGGCAGAAAGCTCCAGCGCACCAGCGCGAAGTGTTTGCGTTTTGCACCGTCGGGATCGCGTTGCAGCCGTACGATTGGCACGGGCTGCGTCGGCGCAATATTCGTGCGCGGCGGAAAATTCGGCCGCTCGACGTATTGGAAGAAAGCCCGCACAGCTTCGGGCGGAAGGGTGATCGCGAAACGTCCGCACATCGCCCAGATATTGCGCTTCGCGCCGCCCGCCGCAAGGCGCGCTTCGCCAATCAGGCGATGGAGATGACCGGCGTGCCCACGCGCACGCGCTCGTAGAGATCCACCACGTGCTCATTCAGCATGCGGATGCAGCCCGCCGACGACGCGCTGCCGATTGAGCCGCGCATGGAGGGAGAGGTGCCGTGAATGGCGATCTCGTGCTTTTCCAGCACCAGCGCGCGTTCGCCCATGGGGTTGTTGGGCGCGCCGCCGGGGATAATGGGGCCGGGGCCACGACCGCCGCGGATGGAGGAGGGAGCCTGCCAATCGGGCCGCACATGCTTGCTTACGATGCGCGTTTCGCCCTTCCACGACATGCCCGAGCGGCCCACGGCCACAGGCCACGCCAGCGCCGTTCCGTCGCCCCGGGTGAGATAGAGCATTCGCTTGTTGATGGAGACCACGATCGTCCCCGGGCGCTGCACAGGCGCAGCAACGGTTCGCGGCCAGGAGCCGCCAACAGCGTTACGCCTCGCCTTCGGCTTCGCCGTGCGGCTGGGCGCTGCTGCGTTTGTGTTCGCAAACGCAGAACCGGTCGCCACGGCGGCGAAGGAAGCGGCAAGCGAAGCGAGCAAACGTCTGCGGTCCATTCAGGATGTTCCTTCTGCGGCGTAGCGCCATTTTATCTGTGGTTGCGGATTGTGTGCAAGGGTGCGGCTTCTTAATCCATCATCGCGATGATGTCGCACTGGATCAACTTGCCTCGATCAAGCTCGCTCTGCACGGAATGGCGCACGGGCCGATTGGCTGGATCTGGAAACAAGTCGACCCAAAGGTCGGTGATTTCCTCGCGCCGCGTCACGTCGGTGAATGCGACGTTCACTTTGACAATGTTGTCGGTGCTGCCGCCCGCGTCGTTCATAATGGCGCGCACGCGCTCGAACATGAGGCGGCACTGGTCGCGCAGGTCGCCCGGCGGCTCGCCTTTGTTGGCGCCGTTGATGATCCCCGTCATCAGCAAATTGCCGACGCGGCAGGCCGCCGGAATCGGATTGCCGTGGCTGAATGCGTCCGAATAAATGCTCTGGCGTTTGGGCATGTTCACTCCCCCTGCGACGACTTACGCGCCGTTTTCTATCTCCCGCCGCAGCTTTGTCAGCTCCACGGCGGCGTGCTCCATGAAGGCGCGCACGCGCGCTGAATGACGCAGGTCTGGATGCGTCAGCAGCCACATGTCGTCGCCGAAGGGCAGTTTGTCGCCTACGCGAACGACGCCCGCAAGTTTTTCGCCGATCAGGCAGGGCAGAAGACCCGAGCCGATGCCCGCCTGCACCGCGCTCGCGACGCCCGCCACGCTGTCGATGCGGCACACGATGGCCTCGGGCGCGACATTGTCTTCAAACCAACGGCGCGGCCCCGCCACGCCCGGCCCCTCGCCAAAGCCCACCCATGGCCGCTCGTGATCGGCCCCGCGCCAGTCCGCCGGGCTATACGCCGCCCAGCCAATACGCGCGATCTTACGCCCCACCAGCGTTTCTGGCGGCTCCAGCGTCGCACGCAGCGCCACGTCCGCATCGCGCTGGGACAAATTGAGGTTCTCGTGACCGACAACCACATCGAGCCGGATGTCGGGATACGCCTTGCGGAACGAGGCGAGCATCGGTGCGATGAGCCAGATGAGGAACGCGTCATTTGTCGTGAGGCGCAATTCGCCCGCGGGCTTTGTGCTGCGGCCAGCCACTGCGCGCTCGAAGCCCACAACGTCCTGCTCCATCTTGGTGGCAAGGGCGATCATCTCTTCGCCCGCTGGCGTGGGGGAATAACCAGTGCGGGACCGCTCGAATAGCCGTGCGCCGATGGCCCCTTCCAGCGCTCCCAGACGCCGGAAAACCGTGGAATGGTTGATGCCAAGTTTATCTGCGGCGCCAACGAGAGACTTCGCGTCGGCGATGGCTTTGACGAGTCTGAACTCATCCCATGAAATCGACGTCGGCATCTGGCGTTGCCTCCCGCGGGAATCGTGAACCGCCGCGGTTGCATGGCTGCGGCGCGCCGTCTCCCTTATACCACAGGCTTCAGCCGCAAGGCTCTGGGGGCACGCTGCGGGGTCATGCTGCCTGATACAGCCGCCTCAGCCAGGACCAGAGCATCCAAGACGATCGCATCCAGGGGGCGACGCTCGCCAAACGCTCGGGAGATTTGCTTTCGTGAATCAGCGTCACGTTCGTGCTGGCGAAGGGTTGCAGGGCAAGCACATAGCCGCTTTCGGGAAGCAACCCGCGCGTAATGAGCAGCCCGTCAGTTTCTATAACTTGCACGTCCCGCAAGCTAAGTGCGAGCGCCTGATATTGTTGCAAAGTCATGATCTGGGCGCTCATCAGGGCCTCCAGAATGCAGAATGCGAGCGTCCTGCCGACACTTCAACAAACGCCGGCTTGTTTTGACTAGAATAGTTCCAGATCATTTCTGTTGAGCGCGCGCCCAACCCCTGCTTAGACTTCAACGCAGACATGCAAAACGCAGATTGACGCGAACGTTCGTGACCTTCCTCACGCGGGAAGATTCGGACACGCATTGCGCCCATGCGTCTGTTCGCGAATACGCAAGCCAAACTAGAGCGCGCCACCTTATGAAATCACCGAGGCAAGAAAGCCGAACGCGCCGCGTGATGCGCCTGCATGAGGCGCTCGATTATCCGTGCCCGTTTTGCGGGGCGAAGGCGCGTGAGCTTTGCTCGACCGCCAATGGAGTCGACACTTATGAACACACAGCGCGCCTGATCTTGCGCAATCTCGTGGAGGCGGACAGTCCGCCGGACAGGTCCGACACTTCGCGCGCCGCGCAACTGGCGCGCAAGCTGCGCATGCGACCGGCGGGACCAAGAACCCAGGAGACAAAAACCTAGGAAGCAAGAACCTAGACAAAAACCTGGGAGCCAAAACCCTAAGAAGACCACTAGACGCCAAGTACTGGTCGCCAGTCGTGGGGTGCAGTGAAATTGCCGCGATCGCCTACACGAATCCTTTACAGCGTGCGGCTAAGGTAAACCCGTCCGCAAGGTGGGCAGGTTGGGTTTGTGTGCGTTTATGCTTGAAGCGTCGTTGACGAGCCGCATTGAGGCGCTGAAGCAGGTATTTTTGTCCCCCGGTTCCAGCTTTTCGCTCACCTCGCTTTTGAGCGCCGGCCTCTTCTGCATCGCGTTCTATGCGTGGCGTCGTCGTTCGCGCGGACGCAGGATCACGTTGCGCGGGCTTGGGCGCTTTGCCGTTCCGGCTCGTCTTTTGCTGCATCCCTCCACCCGCGCCGATGCGCTCTTGTTCGTACTGCAGACGATGGTCTTCGGGGCGGTTCTGGGATGGGCTTATTTTTCGCAACCCTGGATCGCGGAGCGTGTGACGAGCGGCATGATCTCGCTCTTTGGCGAGGCAGGCCCGGCCAGCGTTCATCCGGTGCTGGCTGTGGCTGTCATCACGCTCGCCAGCTTTCTTGCTTATGAATTCGCCTATTGGCTGTTTCACTGGGCCGCGCACACCTATCCGCTGCTATGGGAGTTTCACAAGATTCACCACACGGCGGAGGTGTTGACGCCTCTGACAGTGTGGCGCGTGCATCCCGTCGAGCAGGTGATTTTCATCAATACGCTTGCCGTCATCGTCGGCGCAGCTGATGGTCTTGGCCGCTATTTTCTGGGCGGCGGCGCGCAGGTTTACGCGATGTCCGGCGTTACATTCTGCTCGTTTTCTTTGTTTACACCTTCGTCCATCTGCAGCATTCGCAGGCGTGGATCGCGTTCACCGGCGTCTGGGGCCGCATTCTGCTGAGCCCCGCACACCACCAGGTGCATCACTCGGTCGATCCAAAACATCACAACCGCAACATGGGCGCCTGCCTTGCGATCTGGGATTGGCTGTTTGGGACGCTCTACGTGCCGGCGCGTGAGCGCGAAGTGAGCAAATTCGGCCTGGGCGACGAGGTGACGGAACCCCACGATGCCGTGGCCGCGCTTTTTGAACCCATCTATCGCACGGCCGATTATCTGCTGCCTGCCCGCCCCGGCAAACCGGTTACGCCCGTGGCGCAGCGGCCCGCGCAAGCCGGTCATTGATCGCCGCGCCTAGCCCGGTCTCCGGGATGGGCGCGACGGCGATGGCGCGTGCGCCGGCAGCGTCAAGGCGCCGCATGTAGCCGAACAGGTTCGCCGCCGCTTCACTCAGATCACGCGCCGCCGACAGATCAAGCCGTGCGACCCCGCCGGAAAGCTGACCGCCGAAATCGAGCGCCGCTTCGTCGCCCGCCACATCCACTGCATCAAGCCGGACAGCGGACCGGGGCGCATAATGCGACGCCAGCATTCCCGGCGCCAGCGGCGCTGCCCCTTCCTGAATAGCGGATGCCGCGACGGGCCGACCCAGCGCGCGCTCGATGTCTTCGCGCGAAACGCCTCCGGGCCGAAGGATTCGTAGGCCGTCTGACAGGCAGGAAACAATGGTTGATTCCACGCCCACCGCGCACGGTCCGCCATCGACGATGAGATCGACGCGACCATCAAGATCGCCAGCGACGTGCTCGGCATTTGTCGGGCTGACGCGGCCCGACCGGTTGGCGGACGGCGCAGCGATCGGCTTTGCCGCAGCGCGAAGAATCGCCTGCGCCACAGGATGATCAGGCACGCGCAGGGCGACGCTATCAAGGCCGGCGCGAGCCAGCAGGCTTACGGGACAATCGCTCCGGACGGTCGCGACAATCGTCAAAGGGCCGGGCCAGAAGGCGGCGGCCAGCCGTTGCGCATCGCTATCGAGATGCGCCAGCGCCTCGGCAGCGCTCACGTCTGGCACGTGCGAAATCAGCGGATTGAAGCTTGGTCTGTCCTTGGCCGCATAAATCGAAGCGACAGCGGCGTCGCTGGTTGCGTCGGCGCCCAGCCCGTACACCGTCTCGGTGGGGAAGGCGACAAGACCGCCCGCACGCAAAAGCAAAGCTGCTTCGGCGGCAGCCGCCGGGCCAGCCGTGATCCGACGCGTTATCCTGCGAGCGGGGTCGTGCGCGGACATTGGACTTGGCGACTCCTGAGTATCAATCGGCGTGCTTCGACCGCTCGCACGGCTTGTGCGCCGCTGGTGTGGCAAGCGTCAAGGCGAGGAAACGCACACCCTGCAACGCTTGCCTGCGCGGCGCAAAAAGGCCATGTTCTTCAGGGATTCTTAACGCCGCACTTCGCTTTGGCGCGCCTGGCCATAAGACGGCTATCGAGAGAGAAGAACGCGTGTTTTCAACCAAGCTGTCGCAATATTCCATGGTCAAAAGGCTTCGCCGTGCGATGATCGTCGGTGTTTCGGCGTGTTTTTCTGCGACCATCCTTTATGCGCCCGGCGCGGCGTTGGCGCGCGAGGCCCCTTTCGCCCAGGCTCCGGTGGAGATCGGCACGACACAGGCGGGCAATTATCTGTCGGCGCTCGTGGCTGGCTCTCAGCGCGACACGCGCGGCGCTGCTGTTTTCTTCCGGGAGGCGCTGCGGGCTGATCCGCGCAACGCCGTGCTCCTGGAGCGGGCGTTCGTTGCTTCGTTGTCGAACGGGGACATGGCGCAGACTTTTGCGCTGGCCGAACGGCTGGTGCGCACTGACCCCAAGAACGGCCTCGCGCACCTGTCGCTTGGCGTTCGTGCGCTGAAACAGCGCCAGTTTGCGACCGCTCGCTCGCACCTTGCCAAGGGCGGCAACACCCGGCGCGGCGACATCACCGCCATCCTTCTCACAGCCTGGGCGTGGGCCGGCAGCAACGACGCCACAAAAGCGATTGAAGCTGCGGACCGATTGAACGAGCGCAGTTTTGCCCTGTTCCGCGACTTCCACGCCGGCCTCATCGCAGAGCAATTGCGCCGGCCGCGGGAAGCCAGCCAGCGCATACGTTCTGCTTTCCAGGCGGACAAGAACACGCTGCGTCTTGCAGAGGCGTTTGCGCGGCTTGAATCGCGCCAGGGACGCCCGAAGGAGGCGTTGCAGGTTCTGCGGGAATTCGACAAGGCTCTGCCCCGTCATCCGGTCATCACTGACGCCATCCAGCGTTTGGAAAAGGGTCAAACGCTGGCGCCGCTCGTGGAAAACGCCATCGAGGGCGCGGGCGAAGTGCTCTACGGTCTTGGCGCCGCTGGCTCACGTCAGGGCGACGAACTGGCGTCGATCATCTATCTGCGTCTTGCGATCCATCTTGCGCCCAATCACGGACTCGCAATTATCAGCCTTGGCGATCTCTACGAGCGCATCAAGCAGGGCGAGCGGGCTATCGAAGTTTACGAGTCTATCCCCGCGAAATCGCCGCTACGCTCGAATGCGGAACTTCAGATCGGGCTTGTGCTCGAGTCTCTGGAGCGCAAGGACGAAGCCCAGAAGCATCTGGAAGGGCTTGTCGCGCGCGACACGACTGATCCCGACGCGTTGCTCGCGCTCGCCAATCTGCAACGTTCGCGCAAGCTCTTCGCTGAAGCCGCCGAAACCTATTCCAAGGCGCTTGAGCTTTCCGAGAAGGCGGGCCGGGCTGATTGGACGACATATTACTTTCGCGGCGTGTCCTACGAACGCTCCAAGCGGTGGCCGCAAGCCGAAGCAGACTTAAAGCGCGCGCTCGAACTGTATCCCGATCAACCGCTGGTGCTGAACTATCTCGGCTATTCATGGGTCGATCAGGGCATCAATCTTGATGAAGCCTTCCGCATGTTGCGCAAGGCGGTCGATTTGCGCCAAGAGGACGGATATATCGTCGACTCCCTTGGCTGGGCCTATTACAAACTTGGCAGATACGACGACGCGGTGCGTGAACTTGAACGCGCCATCGAATTGAAGCCCGCTGATCCAGTCATCAACGATCATTTGGGCGACGCCTACTGGAAAGTAGGCCGCCAGCTTGAGGCGCGGTTCCAGTGGAACCATGCCCGCGACCTTAACCCCGAACCCGAGGACTTGCCGAAGATCTTGCGCAAGATCGAGGCCGGTCTCGAAGATGCGCCGCCAAAGCCTGCGGCCGAGGTTGTTCCGGCGCTCAGCGGCGGCTGACGGATGCAGGCGGCAGCGCCCGGGGCGCTCGACGAAAGAGCGCCGGCGAAAGTCAATCTCACGCTCCACGTTTGTGGGCGCCGCGAAGACGGTTTTCACGACCTTGAAAGTCTCGTCGTCTTCGCGGGCGTTCATGATCGCCTGACCTTGCAACCTGGCGACGATTTGTCGATTGAGGTCGATGGCCCCGAAGCGGCAGCCGCTGGCCCAGCCCACGACAATTCTGTGCTCAAGGCTGCGCGCGCGCTCGCCGCACAAGTCGATGGTTTGCGCGTTGGCGCATTCCATCTCACCAAGCGATTGCCCGCTGCCGCGGGCATTGGCGGGGGCTCGTCGGACGCCGCTGCAGCGCTGCGCCTGCTCGCCCGGCTGAACGAAGTGTCGATGGACGATCCGCGCGTCATCGCGGCGGCGCGCGACACCGGGTCGGATGTTCCCGTGTGCCTCGATCCGCGCGCGCGCATGATGTCGGGTCGCGGCGAGATCGTGGGACCACCGCTGGCGCTGCCGCCCATCTTTGCCGTGCTGGTCAATCCTGGTGTCGCGTTATCCACGCCCGACGTCTTCGCGCAGATCGGCTACAAACGGGGCGAGCGATCCATCTGGGGCGCCCATCCAGTCATTGAAGCGAGCGAGCGGTTTGATGTCCTCGTCCCCAAAGTTCGCAAGGGCAGAAACGACATGGAGGACGCCGCAAGCGTGCTGGCGCCTGTGATCGTCCACGTCCTCGCCGTTCTTGGCGCCGCGCGCGGGGCCAAGCTGGCG
This sequence comes from Beijerinckiaceae bacterium, assembly GCA_030684835.1. Classification (GTDB taxonomy): domain Bacteria; phylum Pseudomonadota; class Alphaproteobacteria; order Rhizobiales; family Beijerinckiaceae; genus Terripilifer. Next base: position 19,218 of record JAUXWZ010000085.1, on the reverse strand, counting down.
CGCATGTCGGGCTCCGGCGCCACGTGTTTCGCCCTCTTTGAAACCTGCCATGCCGCGGCCCGCGCCGCCCGAGTGATCCGTCGCGATCATCCGGGATGGTGGGTGCGCTCCACCCTCTTGCGCTGAACTCTCCACCTCGGACTTGCGCCCGCGCTTGTTCCGCCGCAGAAGGTCGCGGCGAGGGCTGGTATCGCAAGCGGGGAGAGCAAGGCATGAGGACGGGTCGCCCTTCGGCGCGCATACACGCGCTCATGGAGCGCATGACGCTTGAGGAAAAGCTGGGTCAGCTTTCCATGCTTGCGGATGGCCTCATCGAAACCGGCCCCCCGGGCCCCCATAATCCCTTCACGATGATCGAGGAGGGCCGCGTCGGCAGTCTTCTCAATGTGTGGGGCCGGGATCTCATTCGTGAGGCGCAGCGCAAGGCCCTGGAAGAGACCCGGCTGGGCATACCTCTGTTCTTCGGCCTCGACGTGGTGCACGGCCACAAATCCATCCATCCCGTCCCGCTGGCCGAGGCCTGTTCGTTCGATCGCGCGTTGTGGGAAGAAACCGCTCGCGACAACGCCATCGAAGCGGCGACAGACGGCATTCACATGACCTTTGCGCCGATGCTAGATGTGTCGCGAGACGCGCGCTGGGGCCGCATCGTCGAAAGCGCGGGTGAAGACCCGCTAGTGAACGCTGAATACGGCCGTGCGCGCGTGCGCGGCTATCAAAATCCCGGCGACGACGGGTTTATGCGCATTGCCGGGTGCGCGAAACATTTCTGCGCTTATAGCGCCGTCATCTCTGGCCGCGACTACGGCGAGGTCGATGTCTCTCAGCGCGCGATCGAAGAAATCTATCTGCCGCCGTTTCGCGCTGTGGTGGAAGAGGGTGTGGCCGCAATCATGCCCGCGTTCGTGGACGTCGCCGGCGTTGCGATGACGGCGCACAAACGCCTGCTGCGCAACGTCTTGCGCGGGCAATGGGGCTTTGAAGGCCTCATCATCAGTGACTACAACGCCATCGCCGAACTGGTGAATCACGGAGTCGCCGCCGATCTTTGCGAAGCTGGCGTCCTCGCGCTGAAGGCTGGCGTCGATATCGACATGATGGGCGACGCTTACAACAAGGGCCTGCCGGAGGCGCTCGCGCGCGGCGACGTCACCCTTGACGAAATTCACGAAGCGCTCGTGCGTGTGCTTGCATTCAAAGAGCAGCTCGGCCTGTTCGACGATCCCTATCGCGGCATCGGCAGGGACATTTCGAACGGGCGTGTAAAGCGTCGGGCGCTCGCGCGCGAGGCGGCGCAAAAGTCGATGGTGCTCGTCAAGAACGATGCGGTTTTGCCGCTGCGCAATCCCGCCCGAGTTGGGCTGATCGGCCCCATGTGCGATGCGCCCGCCGATCAGCTCGGCGCCTGGGCCTCCGCCGGCGCCGCCGAAGACTCAATTACGATACTTGCCGGCATGCGCGCGGGCTTCGCGTCGTCCCGTATTGTATATGCACAGGGTTGCGACCTGAAGAGCGCGATATATGGCGGTGCGGAGGAAGCAAGGCTGGCGGCCGCCGATGCGAACGTGATTGTTCTATGCCTGGGAGAGGAGCGTTTCACCACGGGCGAAGCCTGCAGCCGCACACGGCCCGAACTGCCGCAATGCCAGCTCGATCTTGCGCGCCTGGTTTATGAGAGCGGACAACCTGTCGTGCTCGTTCTCGCTGTCAGCCGTCCGCTCGTTTTGCCAGACTGGCTTGTGGACGGCGCGGCCGCCATTCTCATCTGCTGGCATGCAGGCTCGGAAACAGGCCCCGCACTCGCAGATCTGCTGAGCGGCGCTGTCAGTCCGTCCGCCAAACTGTGTGTTTCCTGGCCGGCGACGCTGGGCCAAATGCCGGTCTTCTATGGCATGCGGCCGACAGGGCGCCCCCACGATCCGAACAACGGGTGGTCCACGAGTTTTCTCGACGCGCCCTACGCCCCACGGTGGCGCTTTGGCGAGGGCATTGGCTACGCTTGTTTCGAGCGCAGCAATTTACGCACGGATGTCGCCCGCGTGTCGCGAGAGGGCGTGGTGAACGTCTCGGTCGACGTCGCCAACACAGGCGATTGCGAAGCTATCGAAACCATCTTTCTGTTCATTCGCGATCCGGTCGCGCGCGTCACGCGCCCTGTGCTCGAACTGAAAGATTTCGCGCGTATCACGCTACGCGCGGGCGAAACGGCGATGGTGCAATTCACCTTGCGCGCCAATGACTTTTCCTACCTCGATGAAAATATGGAAAGTCGTCTCGACGACGGCCTTATTCAGATTTTTGTCGGCGCAAGCTCCCGGCCCGAGGCCCTTCAACGCGTTGACGTTATCGTCGATGCGAGCGGAGCCATTGTCTGATGTGCCCACCCAAGCGCTGGCGTGGCCTGAAGCGCAGTTGCGTTTGGGAGTTGCGGCTTCGCTGGCGTCTTGTGCCGGCCGCGATCGTGCGTATAGTTGCCGCCAGCGGGGGCGCTGTCGCACGTGCGGCGATAAACAATTTCGCAGAAGGCGCTCATGCCCCATGAGTCCGCAATAACCGTTAGACCTCCGCTCGAGGGGGCGGGCGGTCCTATGCGCGTAAGCCATGCCGACCCCGTCTCTGGCGAGCTCTGGAGCATGGCGGAAGAGCTTGGCGAGATCGGCAGTTTCGACCGCGATCTGCGCAGCGGAAAGGCTCGCGTCAGCGACACGATGTGCCGTATTTTCGGCCTTGATCGCGCGGCGCTTGAATCGTCCGAGAAGGCATGGATGAATCGCATTCATCCTGATGACCGTGGACAGGTGGAGAACGCCTTGCGCGTCGCCACGGCGGACGGCGCGACGAACGTAAAATTCCAGTACCGCATTCTCCGCAACGGCGAGGTTCGCTGGATCTCGACAAGATTGCGGATCGTTTACGATGCGCAAGGCGCCCCCGCGCGCCGATTCGGCGTCAATCAGGACATGACGGATCGTTTCTCAACCACGATTGCCAACGCCCATCTGGCGGCCGTGGTGGAATCATCAAGCGAAGCGATCAAGTCGTATGCGCTCGATGGCACAATCCTGTCCTGGAACCCCGGCGCAGAACGGCTCTTTGGTTATTCGGCCAAAGAGGCGCTCGGCAAGAAAATCGATTTGATTTTGCCGGTCGACCAGCGCGAAGAAGCAAGGCGAAAAATAGCTGACGTTGCAAGCGGCGGTCACGTGCGGCTGGAGAGCAGACGCCGCCGCAAGGACGGCGCCCTGGTCGACGTCGCGATCAGCGCATCGCCCGTGCGCGATGCTTTGGGCCGTGTGGTGGCGGTGTCGTCACTTGCGCACGATATTGGCCCGCGCTTGTCCGCGCAGCGTGCGCTGGAACGTTACCGCCTTCTGGCCGAACACGCCCGCGACATTCTTTTCGTGCTGCGCTTGCGCGACGGCGCCATCATCGAGACGAACAAAGCTGCCGTGCTCGCATATGGTCATGATCGCGAAACGCTTCTCAAGATGAACATCGCGGATCTGCGCTCGCCAGAAACCGTTGGCGCGCTGAGTGAAGACCTCGCACGCGTCGGTGAGGGCACGTTGTTCGAGACCATTCATAAACGGCGGGACGGATCGACGTTCCCCGTGGAGGTGAGCGCTGTCTCCATGACCATGGACGGTGAGCTCATGGTGCTGAGCCTTGTGCGCGACATCTCCGAGAGAAGGGAATGGGCGCGCGTCCAGCGCTTGATGACGCGCGAGCTGCTGCACCGTGTGAAAAATTCCGTTGCGGTCATCCAGTCACTGGTGCGTTTGACCGCGCCGCGTGCGCGCAATCTGGAGGAATTTGTCGCGTCCCTCTCTGGCAGACTATCGGCCATGGCCGCGGCGCATGATCTTTTGAGCGAGATGCACTGGCGCGGCGCAGACCTTGGCGAACTCCTGGCAAAACAGCTCGCGCATTATCTGGGCGGACAGGAGAAGCGCCTGCACATGGACGGTCCACGCGTGCGCCTCCCACAACAATTTGCCGTTCCACTCGCGCTCGCGCTGCACGAGTTGGGAACCAACGCGGCCAAGCACGGCTCCCTGTCTTCGCCCACAGGGCAGGTCGATCTCACGTGGACCTATACGCGGGGCCCACGCGACAAGCTTTCCATCCTTTGGCGCGAGAGCGGCGGCCCGCCCGTTGAGCGGCCGACATCGTCCGGTTTTGGCTCGACGCTTATCGAGCGCGGTTTGCCGGGCGCCCGCGTTGACCGGCGTTACGAGCCGGGCGGATTGGTCTGCACAATTGACCTCGATCTGACGCCCGCGCGTCGGCGCGCTCCGCGTGCGCGCAAGGCGGCCAAGAGCGCGGATTGACCAGCCCCACTCCATGCGCCATGCATGCTGCGTCCGCAGCTAAAGGCCGGGCGATGTGGGGAGGCTGGAGGCGGACCAATGTCAGACGCGCTTTCGTACATGAGCGGCTTTGGAAATTCGTTTGAAACCGAGGCGTTGACTGGCGCGCTGCCGGTTGGACGAAACTCGCCGCAGAAGTGCAATTACGGCCTCTACGCTGAGCAATTGTCTGGTACCGCCTTCACGATGCCGCAGGCCTCCAATCAGCGCTCGTGGCTTTATCGCATTCACCCGGGCGTCAAGCATGCGGGGCGATTTACGCGCGTCGATGCAGGCCTGTTGCGCACCGCGCCCCTCGCACGCGATGAGAGCCAATTGCCGCTCGGCCAGTTGCGCTGGGGCCCGATTCCAGTTCCCCAGAGTGATCTCAGTTTCATTACCGGGCTCTGCACAGTCACCACGGCAGGCGATGCGGATACGCGCACGGGTATGGCGGCGCATTATCTCTTCGTCACGGGCTCGATGCGTGACGAATATTTCATGAACTGCGATGGCGAAATGCTGATCGTCGTGCAGGAAAACCAATTACGCCTCGCGACGGAATTTGGCGTCATTGATGTGGCGCCGGGTGAAATCTGCGTTATCCCCCGCGGGGTAATCTTTCGCGCGCAATTGCTGGGTGGGCCGGTGCGCGGCTATGTCTGTGAGAATTACGGCGCCTCGTTCACGCTGCCCGATCGCGGTCCCATCGGCGCAAACTGCCTCGCAAATCCGCGCGACTTTCTCACCCCCGTAGCGGACTTCGAGGATCGTGAGGCGCCGTCGATGCTGTTTGCGAAATGGGGCGGGGAATTGTTCTGCAGCCAGATTGCGCAATCGCCGCTCGATGTCGTCGCCTGGCATGGAAATTACGCGCCTTATAAATATGATCTGCGCCGGTTTTCGCCGGTGGGCGCATTGATGTTCGATCATCCCGATCCGTCCATCTTCACGGTGTTGACGGCGCCATCGGAAACGCCTGGCACGGCGAACATCGATTTCGTGATCTTTCCAGATCGATGGATGGTGGCGGAGAACACGTTCCGCCCGCCCTGGTATCACCGAAACATCATGTCGGAATTCATGGGTCTCATCTATGGCGTCTATGACGCCAAGCCCGAGGGCTTCCGACCCGGCGGCATGAGCCTGCATAATTCCATGCTCCCGCACGGGCCGGACGACACCTCGTTCGAGCACGCCAGCAATGCCGACCTGAAGCCCGTGAAGCAATCAGGCACCATGGCGTTTATGTTTGAAACGCGGTTTCCCCAGCGCGTGACAAGATGGGCGTCAGAGCTTCCCACGCTCGATGACAGCTACGCTGATTGCTGGAGTGGTTTGCAGAAGCGCTTTGATCCGACGCGGCGCGAGCCCGGCTGAGACGCCAAGTTCATGCGTCTGGCGGACAGTAGATTTTCTGCAGCGCCTGCATGAGTTCATACGCGCGCGGGTCGGCAATCCGGTAATGGACGTTCAGCCCTTCCTTGCGCGTCGTCACAAGGCCGCACGCGCGCATGATGGCGAGATGCTGGGAGAGCGCGGACTGGCTGAGGCCCACCTCTTCGACGAGCCGGGACACGTTCATCTCGCCAGCGTCTGCGAGCTTGCACAGGATGAGCAGGCGGCGCGCATTGGAGATGATGCCCATCAGTTGGGCGACCTCTTCCGCTTTTTCTTCAAGGTCTTGAGTCGCGAGCATGTCCGATCCGCCGCCGGTTGAGACTTGTCCTATCAATTTAGTCAGCGCCGCGTAAGGTCAAGTCACGGGTGGTGTAATCACGGAGAGTGTGGCGTCCTGCGCTGTCAGCGCCCGTCCACCCGCGCGCGCGTCCTCCGCCTTGTCGAGCCGCAGGAGCGCGAGCCCCGCGCCGCCCGCCGACGAGCCCATGACGCCGATTGCAATGTCGCCCGCAAAGACTTCCGTCCCCGGCGGTGGCGCCGCGCCGGTGATGCGGACCTGCGACACTCTTTTTCGCGCCAGCCCGCGATGCTGTACGCGGGAGACGACTTCCTGGCCCACATAGCAGCCTTTCTTGAAGTCGATTCCGTTCAGGCGATCCATGTTCGCCTCGTGCGGAAACGTGTCGCCCCAGACAAAATCAACGCCGCCTTCCGGCGTTCCGCACGCGATCCGGTGCGCCTGCCACTCACTTTCAGACGCCGGTTCGCCCAGCTTCTCGATCTCGCTCGGCGGCGCGATCACTCGCCAGCCGAGACGCGCATCGCGGGGATCGTCAAAAATGCGTCCTTGTGTCGCAAGCGGTCCGGGCCCGCCCCAGCCGGCGGCTACGGCAAGCGATCCGCTGACGTCGCTGACCGCAACCTGCGCCCGCAGCTTGTACATGGTGAGCCGCTTCGCGAGCCCGGCCGCCGCATCTGCGGCGCAGTCCAGAAGGAGCCCGTCGCCATCCGGGACGATGAAGAAGTCCGCGATGATCTTGCCCTGCGGCGTCAGGAACGCGGCGAAACGAGCCTCGCCCGCCGCAATATGCTCCACGTCGTTTGTGACGAGGCCCTGCAGCCACGTGCGCGCGTCGGCGCCGCTGATGCGCAGCACCGCGCGCGCTCCCAGCAGAGCCACCTTTGCTTCGCTTTGCGCACCTGGCATTTTGCCCGCCAATCCTGATTGCCCGCGTGTCCGCACGTAGTGCCAGCAGGTTTTGCCAGCAGGTCTTTGCTTGCTCACGGTCCAGCATACAGGTAAGCCCCCGCCGTCGGCATACAAGCGCCACATGCGAACATGGAAGGCTTCTCAATGGCCCAGACCTGCGATCTCATCCTCACCGGCGGCACAATCGTCAATCAGGATGGCGAGGGCGTTCGCGATGTGGCGGTGACGAACGGCATCATCGTCGCAATCGGCGATCTCTCGCATTGGTCCGCGGGCAAGCGGATCGATTGCAAGGGCCTTCATGTGCTTCCCGGCGTCATCGACAGTCAGGTGCATTTTCGTGAGCCCGGTCTCACCCATAAGGAAGACCTTGAAACCGGGTCGCGCAGCGCAGCGCTGGGCGGCGTCACCGCCGTCTTCGAAATGCCGAACACGAACCCGCTGACGACCACCGCCGAAACACTGGCTGAAAAGGTCCGTCTGGGCACACATCGCATGCATTGCGATTTCGCGTTCTGGGTCGGCGGCACGCACGAGAACGCGAAGGACGTGCCCGAACTCGAGCGCCTGCCGGGATCAGCGGGCATCAAGGTGTTCATGGGCTCGTCCACGGGCTCACTGCTGGTCGCCGACGATCCGGGCGTTTCGTCCATCCTCGAAAAGACATCGCGCCGCGCCGCGTTCCACTCCGAAGACGAGTTCCGGCTGGAGGAGCGCAAGCCGCTGCGCGTCAAGGGCGATCCCAATTCGCATCATGTCTGGCGCGATGTGACGACGGCGCTTCAATGCACGCAACGCCTTGTGCATATCGCGCGCGAGAAGGGCGCTGCGATCCACGTGCTGCATATCTCGACGGAAGAGGAGATCGAGTTTCTCAGCCATCACAAGGATGTTGCGACTGCGGAAGCGACGACCCATCACCTCACGCTTGATTCAAGCCTCTACGCGACGCTCGGCACGAAGTTGCAGATGAATCCGCCTGTGCGTGAGGCGCGCCACCGCGATGGGATCTGGCGCGGCGTGCAGTTGGGAATCGTTGATGTGCTTGGTTCGGATCACGCGCCGCACACGCTGGAAGAAAAGGCCAAGCCCTACCCCGACTCGCCATCCGGCATGACAGGCGTGCAAACGCTCGTGCCCGTGATGCTCGATCACGTCAATGCGGGTCGTCTGTCGCTCCAGCGGTTCGTCGATTTGTCGAGCGCGGGGCCTGCGCGCATTTTCCAGATTGCGCGTAAAGGCCGAATCGCGGTGGGCTACGATGGTGATTTTACGGTCGTCGACATGAAGCGTCGCGAGACGATCACCGACGCGTGGATCGCCTCACGCGCGGGGTGGACGCCCTACAACGGCAAGCAGGTGACGGGCTGGCCGGTAGGCACATTCGTGCGCGGCCATCAGGTGATGTGGCAGGGCGAAATAGTCACGCCAGCACAGGGCGAGCCGGTGCGTTTTGTGCAGGCGCTGTAGGCCTAACTGTTCGCGACAAAATAATGCCACGTGCCATCGGCGCCGATGCCGATGCGCTCGATGGCGGGCGCCTTGTCGCTTGATGATGCGAAATCCGCAAAGCGCACACAGCGCCACATCTCGCGACGTTCTTCATCGCCAGCCTCGCCCATCGAGCGCGCGGCGAACGCTGGCCATTCGTATGTCACCACAGGCCCGCGCGTAATCTTTGCATATGCCTGATCGAAGATGGCCGCGATGATCGCAAGCGTCTCGCGGCTTTGCGCGTCAAACGATTGCGCTTTCAAAAATCCCACGACGTCGGCAAACGTGCGCGGCCTCTCGGCGCCCGTGGCGAAGATTGGCAACGTTTCATTGCGCTCAATGGGGCGGCGCAGGTCTTCGATGTCGCCGGACTCGACCGCTTCGAGAATAAGTTCGCGCATGGCGCGCACGCGCTCAGGCAAAGCGGCGAGATCGCGCGATGGCGCAGAGGTCGTTTCGCGCGGCTGCGTACGCGTAGATTGAGGTGGTTTGGCCATCATCGCCTTATAGCAGTCGCAGCCGGACGCTGCGCGATGCGCTAGCGAGCGAGGCTAAAGGTGAAGCTCCCGTCCGCTCAATGCCGGTTCAGCGCGTAGAATTCGCCAAGCCTGATGCGACGGGCGAGGTCTTCGGCGTATTTGGCGACGGCTTCCTCGCCGTTCCAGGCGATCAGCTCGTTAAGCGCGGCCGTGATGGCTGCATGGGCGAGATTCGCCGGCTCGATGCCCGACAGAATTCCCTCGGCGAACGACTCGGCGACAAAGCTCGATGCAGCGCGCTGTTCTTCGGCTGCGTTGTATTCGTCGATGGAGATGGGCGCCTCAGCTTTCATGCCTGCAACCTATCAAAACGCCAGCCCTTCGCGAGGAAAGTCGTTAGCGAAGGTTAATGCGTTAGCCACTGAAGCGATTGGCTACATCGCGCGCTATCCGCCCGCCTTCATCCAGAAAGCGGGTGATCACAAGCTGTGCGCTGGGCGTACAGCGTCGGTGCATGGCGCTGTAGCCGCGAAAGCCCCGGTTATACGAGCCTGCAAGGCGTTCTCGTCGCCGCGTGGTCGCCGCTTCAGCTTCCATAAGCGTGGCCATTTGCTGGCGCCATTGATCGCCGGGGCGGTCGCCGCATAATTCGGTGAGCCAGGCCAGCGCGCCCAGTATTTCGGCCAAGCGAAGCAATTGGCGCTCGTAGGGCGGGGGCGATTCCAGCGGCTCCGGCGTGGGCAGGGGCGGAGCGGCGTTTGCGCCCTGCGGGGGCGCCGTGCGCGTTTGCGCGAAAGCGCCGTTGGCGGGCCATGCGGCAAGGCAAAGCGCCATGCAGGCAACCCGCGCCGTTAGCTTCAGGCGTTGTGTCGCAGCAGCTTTGCGCATTCTCATGGGATGCTCATCGCGCGCTCATGGGGAGCCGAGCAGGCCTCGGGCGTGCTGCAGAAGTTCGGCGAGCCCGTTGGTGAGCGGCAGCGTGCGCATCTCCTCGTCGTCTGCCCACATGACGCGGCCAAGTTCTTCGCTGGGCGCGCCTTCTCCCGCCACCCAGCGCGCCACAAAGGACGCGATCACGTAATGGCGGTGTACACGGTTGTCCTCGTCGCGATGGATGATTTCGCGCCAGCCATTGAAGCAGACGATTTCGCCACGAACGCCCGTCTCCTCCTCGACCTCCCGGATTGCCGCCTCCTCAAGCGTCTCGCCGCTTTCAACAAGCCCGCCCGGCAGGCTGAATACCTGATCGTAGGGCGGGTTGCGGCGCGACCCCAGCAACACGCGTCCATCGCGGAACACGGCGGCGCTGGCGCACAAGATCGGGCGATCAGGATAGTCTCGTGAGGGTTTCATGCAAATGTTTCCAGGGTCAAGGGCACGCTAGCACTCTCAGCTTCAGGCAAAAAGCGCCGATGCGAGACGTCATGATCAGCGTGAGTCAACGATTTGATTGATCCATATCAAGGAAACTTGATTTTTCCTGCGAGATAGTACATATATTGATGAGAATGTTTCTCAACTAGAAGTCAGGAGACAGCGGAATGGCAATCGCGGCGTCAGGAGTCCAGACGGGGCCTGGTTCGGTTCGCCCTGCATCTGCAACTCTGGTGCGTTCGCCGGAAGCCAGTTGTTCGTTCCGCAATGTTCGGGATCGCCTTCACTCAGCAGGCCTTCGCCCGACCCGTCAGCGCATGGCGCTCGGCTGGCTTTTGTTTGGCAAGGGCGACCGTCACGTAACCGCTGAAGCCCTTTATGAAGAAGCGCGCGGCGCCAAAACCGCGTTGTCGCTGGCGACTGTCTACAACACGCTGCGGCAGTTCTCGGAAGCGGCTCTTCTGCGCGAGATTGCGGTCTACGGCTCGCGGATTTGGTACGACACAAACACCGGACCTCATTGCCACTTTTATGTCGAGGACCGCGACGAATTGCTCGACGTGCCCGACGATATGGTGGCTGTGCTCAAGCTGCCGGTCGCGCCTGAAGGAATGGAAATTCTGGGCGCTGACATCATCGTGCGGGTCAAGTCGGCGGGTTAGTTCTACGGGAACAATCTCTGTTTCGCCCACGACGCCTCTGGCGTCTCGCGGCGGAAAACGACCCGGTCGTGCAGACGGTACGGCCGGTCGTGCCAGAATTCCATTTCCACTGGCTTGATGCGATAGCCGATCCAGTGGGGCGGCCGGGGCACGTCACCGATGGGATACTTCAGCGCGTAGCCCGCAATCGCCTTTTCAAACGCAAACCGTGACTCCACGGGCCGCGATTGCTGGCTCGCCCAGGCGCCGATGCGCGCATCGCGGGGCCGCGAGGCGAAATAGGCGTCCGACTCTGCGTCCGTCACCTGTTCGACGGGCCCGCGCACGCGAAACTGCCGCCGCAGCGACTTCCAGTGAAAATTTGCCGCCGCCTTGAAACTCGCGTCAAGCTCGCGCCCCTTGGCGCTTTCGCGGTTGGTGTAAAAGACGAAGCCGCGCTCGTCCCAATCTTTCATCAACACCATGCGAATGTTGGGCATTCCGTCCGGATCTACGGTTGAAAGCGCCATCGCGGACGGATCATTGATTTCCTTTTCGCAGGCTTCCGCAAACCATGCCTTGAACAGCGCGAAAGGCTCTGATGCGTCCGTGAAGTCACGTAGCGTTAACTCGTTCAATGGTTTGATCCCGGCTGTGATTGCAATTCCACGGGTCGTATATCTTGTACAATAGCGTAACCCCCGCGAACGGTAATATAGCCTCCAACCGCTACCGTGTCGCGCCCCCCCGGCATGACACCTGGAGTCGCGGCGCATCCGGCTCGCTCATAATCCTGCTCGCAATGGCGCTTTGCTCTTGCTCGGCGATCCCGCTGCCGTCCTTCGTCGGGGCGCGGCAAGATGTGACCGGCTCAATCACGCCGGCCAACCCGCTGTCGCCCTCGATGGACGCCGAAGACTGGCGCCGCGCCAAGGGCGCGCTTGGCCTGGCTCTTGATCCGCAAGGCAACGGCGAGGCGGTCGCCTGGGACAATCCGAAATCGGGCGCCAGGGGCGCCTTCACTCCGGTGGGGGCTGCAAAGCCTGTGGATGACCGAATTTGCCGTTCATTTCTCACTTCCGTTGGGGGCTCGCTGCCGCAGCGTTCACTTCAGGGCTCTGCATGCCGCAGCAAGGATGGCGACTGGACGCTTGGCGAAGTTTCCCCCTGGACAGGCGGCAAAACGGGCTGATGATGCAATCGAGGCTGATGATGCAAAACAGCCTGATGATAATTGTCTCGGTTGGAGCTTCGGTAAAGGTTGCGCTTAAATCCGTTGCATTGCGGAGCGGCCATCCCCAAATGTGAGCCGAGACAAATGCGGCCGCGCCTGAGGGGCGGCCGACCGACTGGGCTCATAAACACATGCGCGACCCTTACACCATTCTAGGCGTGTCGAAATCCGCAACGGCGGACGAGATCAAAAAGGCCTATCGCAGGCTCGCCAAGAAACATCACCCCGACCAGAACACATCGGACCCGAAGGCCAAGGAAAAGTTTTCCGAGGCCAATCAGGCCTATGAGATCGTGGGCGACGTCGAAAAGCGGGCGAAATTCGACCGTGGCGAAATCGATGCCGAGGGCAAGCCACGCTATACCGGCTTTGAAGGATTTGGGCGGGGCGGAGCAGGCGCGGGCGCCGGGCCGGGCGCTGGCGGCGGTTGGCAGCACTACGAGTATGACGGCGGCGCTCAGGCAGGCCGTCGCAATCCGGGCGGCTTCGACCCCAGCGATATCTTTTCCGACCTCTTTGGCATGGGCCGTGGGCGAGGCGGCGGCCCGCAAGGCGCCCAAAAGGGCGACGACACGGCCGCCAGCGTGACAGTTCCGCTTCAAAAAGCCGTCAAAGGCGGCGAGATCCGCGTGGCGCTGCCCACGGGCCGGATGCTGGACGTCAATATTCCGGCCGGGATCGAATCCGGCAAGCAGATCAGACTGCGCGGGCAGGGGCAGCCGTCGCCACTGGGCGGCGGACCGGGCGACGTCATCCTCACGATCAACATTGCGCCTCATCCCACCTATCGGATCGACGGTCGCGATCTGCGTATGGACCTGCCCGTGACGCTATACGAGGCGGCGCTCGGCGGGGCGGTGGAAGTGCCCACCCTTGATGGCGCGGTGGAAATGAACGTTCCCGCCAATTGCGCCGGCAAGACCCTGCGCTTGCGCGGCAAGGGGCTGCCCAAAACGGGCGACAAACCAGCTGGCGATCTGCTCGTCACGTTGCGGGCCGCGATGCCCGAACCACTCGATTCCGACTTCGAGGAGCTGATGCGCAAGTTGAAGGTCGAGAAACCCTACAACCCGCGCAAGGGCATGTAACGAGGGCACGTGACACGTGGCTGCGTCTGTCGTGGTCTATGCCCGGCCGCCCTCACGCGCTAGAACGTCGCAATGTTGGCGCCGTTCGCGCCGGGGGGCATAGGCACACGCCATGAAAAAACGAAAGATCATCGTCGCTGGCGCGGGATTAGGCGGCCTTGCCGCCGCGTGCTGCCTGATGAAGGCCGGCCACGACGTCGAAATTTACGAACAGGCCGCGCAATTGGGCGAGATCGGCGCTGGCATCCAGATCAGCGCGAACGCCCAGCACGTGCTGCGCGATCTGGGCCTTGGGCCCGCCATAGACGCCGTAGGCGTGCGTCCCGGCGCCTACGTGTTTCGCTTGCACGACACAGGCGAAGTCATCCAGCAGTTTTCGCTCGCGGAAGAGCACGAGCGCAAGAATGGCGCGCCTTACACGCAGATGCATCGCGCCGACTTTCATCAAATCCTGGTCGACAAGGCGCGCGAACTTCGTCCCGACGTCATCCGCCTGAACAAGCGCGTGCGCGGTTATGTGGAAAGTGAAAACTCCGTCGAATTGCACTTTGATGATGGAACGTCGGCCACCGGCGATCTGCTTATTGGATCGGATGGCCTCAAGTCTGCCGTGCGCGCGCAGATGCTTGGCGCCGCGCCCGCCGTTTACACCGGCGATGGCGCGTGGCGCATCGTCGTGCCGATCGAGAATTTACCGAAGGATATTCTCCCGCAGGTGATGTCAGTGTTCATGGGGCCAGGTGGCCACGTGGTTTGCTATTACCTGCGCTCGGGCTCGCTTCTCAATTTCGTCGGGCTCGTCGAAACCGACGAAGTATCGGAAGAATCGTGGACGCAGAAATACCCGTGGGAGAGGCTTAAAGCCGATTATGCCGGCTGGCATCCAATTATTCAGACCATCATCGATTGCGCCAATAAGGACGAATGTTACCGCTGGTCGTTGCATCGGCGTGAACCGACGATGAATTGGTCAACCCGGCGCGTCACGCTGCTTGGCGATTCCGCGCATCCGACGCTGCCTTATCTGGCGCAGGGCGCGGTAATGGCGATTGAGGACGGCGCGGTGCTGACACGCGCGCTCGCCATAACCGATGATATCGCGGAAGGCTTGCAGATTTATCAGCGCAATCGCATCGACCGCACGGCGCGCATCGTGCGTCAGTCAACGGCTAACCGCACGCTGTTTCATCTGGGATCTCAGGAAGCGATACGCGCTGCGTTCGCCAATCGTGACGAAGGCGAGGAGCGCAACGCGTGGCTCTATTCCTACAACCCGCTGACAGTGGAGTTGCTTTAGCCCTTCAGCGAGCGAAGCGCGGAAGGCGCGCCTGCCATCGGAGTGCGCGCGGTAAATCCCCGCGCACGAGACGACCGCGCCGGTTCAAGGCTCCCCGCGTGAGGACTGCGCCCGCCGAGAAAAACTCCGGGGCGGAAGGGGATGGCATATGCGCCGCTTTTACGTCGTGCCCCGCACTGATTTGCGCCGCCTCGGCTTCCGGCGCCCGCGCTTCGGCCTCCTCGTCGCGCACCCAGAATTCGAAGACGTTGCGCATGACGGTTTGGAGCGTTTTGGGTCCGTGGCCTTCGCGCGTCGCCCGCGACGTCTTGTTGCGTGAGCCAAGTTTTCGACCGCGCCGCTTGGGTGCGGCTTCAAACTCGTAAGCAGGGGCGGCGGGCTCGTCGAGACTGGGCAAAATTCGCCCGAGGTTTGTCGGCTCTGCGAAAACGGGTTCCGGCGCGTCCGCGGGGGGGATTGAAAACAACGCTTCCGCCGCGGCCCATCGCGTTGGCTCCGGCGCCCACTGCCGCGCCGGCTCTGGCATCGCCATCGGCGTCGGCGTTTCGAGCAATGGGGTGTCGGCAACGGGCGCCGGGCGGGCGCCTCGTTTGCGTTCGACAGTGAATGGCCTAACTGGACGGCGCATCGAAATCCTTAATTGAGATCGGCCTAATAAGGCCAAAGCTTAGCGTGCACAAGCAGATCCGCCACAAATCTTACGATTCGTAAAGGACCGCTACCCGACGACTCAACGAGCGGTCAGAACGAACGTCACGAATGCGAGGGCTGCGAACCCGCTCCCCCCTGCGAGGGCGGCGAGCGCCGCGACCTTGAGCCCGGAGGGCGCTGTGCCAGGACGTCCTGCGCGCCAGCGCGTTCCGGTTGCTTCCATTTCTGCTATCTGCAGCGGCGCGGAGTTTTCCAAACCCGCCAGCGCCAGACGCAGGGCTGCATCGTTACGCCGCCAAAGGGATAGCCGGTCGGTCAATTGCGGAGAGGCGGCGAGAGCCGCAACAATACGCTGCTTTTCGTCATCGTCGCATTCTTGATCAACGTAAGCGCACAAATCGCTGTTGCGAACTTCTAAGGCCATTTGTGTCACCCCACGATCCGCAGATGCGAGCGTCCGCCAAATTTCGAGCACGCAAGGCGCGCCGCAAAGGCTTCACGTCCCCGGGCTAGCGCGTCAATGAGAGAGCCGACCTCCAGGTCCATCACCGTCGCGGCGTCGGCATAAGAAAAGTTCTCGACTACAACTAGAAGCAAAGATGCTTTTTCGAAGGGCGCAAGCTGATGAAAGGCCACAATCGTGAGATCGGCGTCGGTTAATGCAAGGTGGTCCTGCCGCTCGGACGCCATGGGGGGCAATGAGTCGACACTTGCTCGAAGAAAGCGCCCCACTATCGCCCGATAAGCCAAAATTCGCGCCTGCCCGACCTCTTGTGAAGCACTCGCAGCACTAATCGCGTCGGCGACGGCTTTTCCCCGTGGATACGCTGTTTCCTGCCCGCCGACGGTCGGCGGACCGAATAGGGCTTCGGCAAAATTTGTGAGGGAGGTGACGAACTCCCCGTGGTCTTGTTGCAGTAACGCACTCGCCGACATCGTTTTTTTTCCTTCGGACGAGACGAAATTCGTTTGCCAGAAGAATAAATGCGGTTGAGGGCGTCTGTGTTCCAAACGTCAAGTTAAGTCGCAGTCCCTTGCCTTGTTTCTGCGCACCCCTTAAGCCGGAAACCGCGACAGGGTCGCGAGAGAGCTTTCTGAGGGGTTGGATCGGCTAATGGCAGACGCGACAACAAGCGCGGCGGGAGCGGGCATTCTGTCGGGAAAGCGCGGGCTCATTCTGGGCGTCGCCAATAACCGTTCGATTGCCTGGGGCATCGCCAAGGCGGCGCATGACGCGGGCGCCGAACTCGCGTTCACCTTCCAGGGCGATGCGCTGGCGAAGCGCGTGCGTCCGCTGGCCGAGAGCCTTGGCGCGTTTGTCGCGGGCCATTGCGACGTCACCGATCCGGCAACCATGGACGCCGTTTTCGCCGAGATTGAAAAGGCCTGGGGCAAGCTCGACTTCGTCGTTCATTGCATTGCCTTCTCCGACAAGGACGAACTGACCGGCCGCTACCTCGACACCAGCGAAGGCAACTTTACCAAGTCGCTGCTGATCTCCTGTTATTCGTTCACGGCCATCGCGCAGCGCGCGGAGAAGCTGATGACCGACGGCGGCTCGATGCTGACATTGACGTATTACGGCGCCGAGAAGTGGATGCCGCATTACAACGTCATGGGCGTCGCCAAGGCGGCGCTTGAGGCCAGCGTGCGGTATCTCGCCGCTGATCTGGGTGAAAAAGCCATCCGGGTGAACGCGATCTCCGCCGGGCCGATCAAGACGCTCGCAGCCTCCGGTATTGGCGATTTCCGCTACATCCTCAAGTGGAACGAGTACAATTCGCCCCTGCGCCGCACCGTGACGATTGAAGAAGTTGGCGAAACAGCAGCGTTTCTGCTGTCGCCGATGTCGCGCGGAATCACGGGCGAAATTCTCCATGTTGACGCGGGCTACCACGTCGTGGGCATGAAGAACCCGGCGGCGCCTGATATTTCCGTCGTCAAGGATTAGGCGCGCCACCCGCCCGGAGGTTTTGCGCGTCATGCTGCGCCATCGTCTCGTTTTCCTGCGCCACGGCGAGACCGACTGGAACGCCGAGGGCCGCCTTCAGGGCAGGCAGGATATTCCGCTCAACGCCAAGGGCCGCTATCAGGCCGAAAAGGCCGGCCGCACGGTCGCGCGCATCCTTGGCCCCGCGGGCCTGAGCGCGCCCAATCTTCAGTTTTTGTGCTCTCCGATGAGCCGCGCCCGTGAGACGATGGAAATCGCGCTCGCCGCCATGAAATTGCCCATCCACGATTACGCGCTCGACGACCGGCTTGTGGAGCTGACCTTCGGCGAATGGGAGGGTTTGACCTGGCCGGAGGTGAAGGCCCGTGCGCCGGAGGCTGCGTCCTGGCGGGAAGGCGACAAATGGCGTTTCACGCCGCCCAAGGGTGAATCCTACGCCATGCTGGCGGAGAGGCTGCGTCCCTGGATCGCCGACCTCGACCGTGACGCAGTCGTGGTTTCCCACGGTGGGGTCGCGCGCGCGCTTATGGCCATGCTGGGCGGAATGCCCGAGCAACAGGCGGCGCTTGCCGACATCTGGCAGGGCCGGGTGCTCGTTTTCCTTAACGGCAAAATGAGCTGGATTTGAGCCGTAGGGACGGGCCATTACGTACGTTCATCCGCCGTTCAGTCGCGGCAGTTCACGAGACTGTGAGGCTGTGTTGTGGTAACGACGTGCGCCGGCGCCAAAGCTGCCGGTTTCGCTGAGGGGCGCTCGTCAGAACTGCAGCCGGGGGGAGACCGCGCGGATTTGGCCGTGCGGAAGCGGGGAGCGCATCAATGCGCGTCTTTTCCGATACGCAGTTCGGCGGGCATGACGGCATGACGGATATTCAGGACATGGCTCTGGACGAGCATCGGGAAGACAAGGGCGCGCCGGCTTTTCCGCAGCACGCCGTGTTGCGCGGGCCGCGCATGCCGCACTTGCTGCGCGACGAATTGCTGGGCGAGATTTTCGCCGCGAGCGTGCGCGAGCACGCAACTTCTGTCTGCATGGTGTCCGGTGGGCTGCGTCTCACCTATGCGGACGTCGACGCCCGCGCGCTTTCGGTCGCGCGCGGCCTGCGCCGCAAGGGCGCTGCGCCCGGCAAGGTCGTGGGCCTCTGGATGGCGCGCGGCACAGAGCTGTTGATCGCGCAGATCGCCATTGCAAAAACGGGCGCCGCGTGGCTGCCCTTCGATTCCGATGCGCCGGCCGAACGCGTCGCCGAATGCTTGCGCGATTGCGAAGCCGTCGTTCTGCTCACCGACGATAACCACGCCGCCAAGGCCGCTGGCGTCATGCCCTGCGAAACTGTTCTGCCGCAGCCGCTCGTCGACCCTAGCGACTTCAGCGGCGTGGACGCGCGCGCGCTTGGCTGCACGCCCGATCATCCCGCCTACATGATCTATACGTCCGGCTCGACGGGTAAGCCCAAGGGCATCGTCATCACCGGCCGTAACATCTGTCATTACCTGCGCTCCGCAAATGAGATTTATGGCCTCGTCGCCAGCGACGTTGTCTTCCAGGGCGCCTCCGTCGCTTTCGATTTGTCGATGGAAGAAATCTGGGTGCCGTATCTTGTTGGCGCGCGTCTCTTCGTCGCCACGCCCGAGACGATGGGCGAAGCGGACAAGCTTCCCGAAGTGATGGAGCAGGCTGGCGTCACGGTGCTCGACACGGTGCCGACGCTCCTGTCGATGCTCCCGCGCGATATCGCGACTTTGCGCGTCATCATTCTGGGCGGCGAAGCCTGCCCGCCATCCATCGCCGCGCGCTGGTGCAAGCCGGACCGACGCATCTTCAATTCCTATGGTCCCACCGAAGCCACCGTCGTCGCGACGATTGCCGAAGTGCGCGTCGGCGAGCCCGTCACCATTGGTCAGCCGATTCCCAATTACACCTGCTACGTCGCCAGCGAGTCGCTTGATTTGCTGGCGCCGGGGCAGGAGGGCGAGCTTCTCATCGGCGGCCCCGGCGTCGCGATGGGGTATCTCGGCCGGCCAGATCTGACCGCCGAAAAGTTTATC
>JAUXWZ010000062.1 GCA_030684835.1 Beijerinckiaceae bacterium | reverse complement strand
CCAAATGACCAAGGAGCGCGGCGCCGCGCTCGTCACTGGCGGCGGTAAGCGCATCGGCAGGGCAATCTCGATGAGATTAGCGCGCGAGGGGTTCTCCCTCGCGCTTCATTCATCAGAACGCTCACGCGCAGAAGCGCAAGCGACATGCGATGAGCTGACGTTGATGGGTGCCTGCGCCTGCGTTGTCACCTGCGATCTTGCGTCTGACGACGTATCCAATCTCGTCGCTGAAGCGCAGCGGCAATTTGGCTTCGTCTCAACATTAGTGAACAACGCTTCCCTGTTCGAGCGCGATTCCGCGGCGCCCTTCGATCCGCTCATATTCGACCGCCACATGGCTGTTAACGTGCGCGCGCCTCTGGCGCTCGCCAGCGCTTTTCATGATGCGCTGCCGTCCCACGCGAGCGGGGTCATCGTTAACGTGCTGGACCAGCGCGTCGCGCGACTGACGCCTCATTATTTTTCGTACACACTTTCGAAATCCGCGCTCTGGGCCGCAACAAAAACGCTGGCGCAGTCTTTCGCTCCCCATATTCGCGTAAATGCAGTCGCTCCGGGCCCGGTGATGCCAAACGTAAACGACGGTTCGGACGCGTTTGAGGGGGAAGCCGCAGCCGTTCCCTTGCAGGCGTCGGCGGACCCTGACGATATCGCGGAGGCCGTCGCCTATCTCATCAATGCGCGCAGCGTTACGGGGCAGACAATTTACGTCGACGGCGGGCAGCGACTGGCGTGGCGAACGCCGGATGTGATCGCGGGATATGAAGGCGGCGTCTAGATTAACAGCTTGTTTTGCAGCCAACTGAGGCTTCGCTAATGTGCTCGGCGTCACGTATTTGACGTCGTCGGTATGAGCCCAACCATGAAAATCGCTTTAGCGCTCGTCTGTTTCGCCCTGGCGACTGCGCCCGCCGCCGCGCAACCGCCTAATGACGCTGAACGCCTCGCCCTCTGCGTCGACACGAAAGCGGGGCCAGAAGGCGACCTCCCTCCTGCAGGACCGGTGCGCGATCGGCTCCTGGCGCAGATGGCGGGTGGACCGCAGGCATGCATCAGCCTCATTTACGACGAGTGCATGAAGGCGTCCAAGGATTCGCGCGCCTGCAATCGACGCGAAAGTCAGGCGTGGATCGACGCACTCAAATTATCGGGCGAGAATCGCAAGCGGTTTGCCCGGCGCAACATCGAAGTTTATTTAACCGCGATCAACCGCATCCGTGAACAGGCCCGCGCCCTCTGTCATGCCGCAGCGGCTGTTTCGGCCTGGGGCTCCAACGCTGTCGCAAGTGGAACTTTCGAGCGCGGCGATCACGACACCACAGCGTGCCAGCGTGAGGCCATCGCGCAACAGGCGCTTGTCGTCTTGGTGACGTCGCGGGGAAATTGATCAGCGCGTTACCGTCCGGGCAGCACCATCACCGTTGTGCGTCGTGGCAGCTTATCGCGCGACATTGTCACGATCGGCGAGCCCATTGTCTCGATGGGGAAACGCTCGCGCGCAAGGTCAAGAAACTGGTTCAGCGTGTGTGCGCTGAAGAAGTGCATTGGCACGACGATCATCGGCTGGATCGACCGCACCACTTCCAGCATCTGTTCTTTGGACAGCGTGTAACTTCCGTCGACGGGCACGAGCGCAATATCTATACGGCCCAACTGGCTCAGGTGCTCCACTGTCAGCTCGTGATGGAGATGGCCCAGATGCGCCACACAAAGTTGCGAAGCCTCGAACACGAAGATCGAGTTGCCGCCGCGTTCCGTCCCCTCCCAGCCGCGTATATTGGTCGCGACATTGCGGATACGCATGTCTTGAATGGTGACGTCATGCTCGGCTGCGCCGCCGGCTGGATTCCAGCCGCGCAGCACGTGCGCAATGCCGGGATCGGGATTGTTGGTGTAATGCGTTGAGTGCGCCCGGTTCATCGTAATGACGTTAGGCAGCGTCTGTGGCCGCACGTAATCGTTGTAGTCCGTGGCGACACGCACGCCGCCGGGCGTTTCAATCAGAAACGTCGCGTGTCCGACAAAGCGAATGAGTAGTTCGTCGTCACGCAATGACGCCGGAATGATGCGGGGCTGATCGCGTGAGATAAGCCGTGGACACCCCTCCGGCTTGGAGGCTTGTGCGGCTGCGGGCGTTGCGAAAGCCAAAATGGCGGCGCATGCAGAGGCTACAAAGGCAAGGCGGGTCAAGCGTGCGCTCCCCTGTCTCGTTCCGAACGGAAACTAACATGGAACAAGTCAGCTTACGCGACAGCCCTCGCTTCACAACATCGTGTGCGTCACGAATATATTCAGGCCGATGGCGGCAAGGCCAAGTCCACCGAGGAATTCCGCCCATTTTCCCACGCGCGCCCCGATGATCCCCCCAAGACGAAGGCCGATCAGCGTCATGACGAACGTGACGACGCCAATGAGGAACAGCGTCAGCGGAATGTTGTCGCTGACCAGAGCAAGCGTCACGCCGACGATTGTCGCGTCGACGCTTGTGCCCAGAGCGGTCACGAAGACAGCCCCCCATCCCGGCGCGCTGGCAGATCCTTCCTCGTCATCGGCGTGATAGCTGCGCCACACCATGCGCCCACCCAGAACGCCCAGAAGAATCAGCGCAATCCAGTGATCGACATCAGCTATGACCGACGAAAACTGCTGGCCGAGCAGATAACCGAACAGCGGAGCGAGCGCCTCAAGAAACCCGAAACCGAGCGCAATGCAGACGGACCGACTCCAGGAGAGGTTCGTAAATCGGGCGCCCTTTGCGATGGACGCCGCGAACGCGTCCGATGACAGGCTGAAGGCGATAACAGTCGACTGGAGGATCATTCAGGCCTCTGACGTTGCGGATTCCCGGCGGGAATGCTCGCATCGGTCTCGCCAGAGTGGTTAAAACCACCCGCGTCGCCAGAGTTTGCGCGTGACGCGCTCGCTCAGTTTGTTGACAACGCTCCGCCAAATCGGCGGCGCCTACTCCCCAATGACAGGAACTTGATAACGACAGACACGCGCACGAGCAAGCCGCCCTTCCTTCGCCAGAATTGATCCACATCTGAAAGAAATGAATATCTTCCGCCTGATCACGCTCGCCTGCCTCATCGTCTTCCTGCTGCCTGTCGCTGTGCGCGCCGCAATCTACTGGGCTGGCGAGGACGACAGCCATTGGTCCCGCGCCGACTGGTCGAGCACGCGCATTCTGCCAGACCCGCAGGCGCACGAACCGGCCATGGTCCGAGTCTACTCCTCCCGCGTGGGCCGCTGGCGCAGCATTTTCGCGACGCACTCTTGGATCGTCGTGAAGGATCGGGGCGCGTCCAGCTATCAGCGGTTTGACAAGGTGGGATGGGGATCGCCGATTCGGGTAAACGGCTATGCGCCCGATGGTCGCTGGTTTGGCAATGACATCGAGCCTGTTTTCGCCGCAGACGGAGACGACGCCGAAAAGCTGATCCCACGCATCCGCGCGGCGGTTGACGCCTACGCTTACAGGAACCGCGGCGACTACCACGCCTGGCCGGGGCCCAATTCAAACACGTTCGTGGCGAGCGTGTTGGCGGCGGTGCCTGAAGCTCGCGCGGCGCTTCCCTCGACGGCAATTGGCAAGGACTTTCCAACTAACGGCGACTGGATTGGCTTCGCGCCGTCGCGCACCGGGTTTCAGGTGAACCTCGGCGGCTATCTCGGCGCCACGGTCGCTTGGGTCGAGGGCGTGGAGTTTAACTTCATGGGCCTCGTCGCCGGATTCGACATCCGCAGGCCGGGCGTAAAAATTCCAGGCTACGGTCGCATCGGCGTGTGACGGACACACGGTGCGGATGCTAAAGGGTCGTGCAGAGGATCTGCAGCATGACGTCATCAGACTTCGCCTCGCGCGGCGACAAGACCGAAATCGAGGAAGGCGCCGGCTTTGCGCCCAAGTTCGACCGCGACGGGTTGATCGTTTGCATCACCACCGAGGTTGAGAGTGGTGACATCCTCATGGTCGCTTACATGAATGAGGAAGCCTTGCGGCTGACGCTGGAGACCGGCGTCGCACATTACTGGTCGCGCTCTCGCAATTCGCTTTGGCGCAAGGGCGACACATCCGGACAGGTGCAGAGCGTAGTCGATCTTCTCGTCGATTGCGATCAGGACGCAATCCAGCTCAAAGTTGCAGCTGGGGGCGACGGCAAAGCCTGTCACACCGGCCGACGCTCCTGTTTCTACAGACGCGCCGTCAAACAGGATGGCGCGCTGCGACTTGAGAAGATCGAGGGCTGATCAGGCGGTCGCGATGTATTCGCGCAGCGCTTGTTGCTCATCTTCCATTTCCGCAAGACGGTGCTTTACCACGTCTCCGATGGAGACGATGCCCGCCAGCCTGCCGTGATCAACGACAGGAAGGTGGCGAAAACGCCCTTCCGTCATCTCACTCATCACCGATTGAATGGTCGCCGACTCGACCGTGGTGACCACATTGCTCGACATGCAAAGCGACACGGGCTCATCGAGCGCCGATGGACCTTGCGTTGCAATGATGCGGACAATGTCGCGTTCGGACACGATACCCGCAACTGCGCCGGACTCGTCCGTGATGACAAGCGCGCCCAGACGCCGTGCAAACAAGATGCTCACGGCTTCAGACACCTTGCATTCAGGAGAAACCGTGAAAACGTCGCGGCCCTTGGCCGCCAATATGCGCCTAACAGTCATGAAGGCGTCCTCCTGCATCTCACCGGGCTCAACGCCCTGCCTGATGAGGAGTGAAATGATGCGCGCCGACTCAAGTTCCTGCAAGCGGAGCAGCGCATTTAGCGCATCTAATATCCCGTCCCGCTGGTAATGCCCCGCTGCGGCGGGTCAAACAGGGAAAAAAGCAAAAAGCCGGCGACGAAACCGCCAATATGGGCTTCCCACGCGACGCCATATTCGGAAATTCCAAGCGGGACTGCCAAGAATCCAACTGCAAGGTTAATCGCGAACCAGATCGCGGCGAACTGGATAACCCAACGGTCCCTGACGGCCGCCCCCAGACTGAGAGCCGGTTGACGGGCCGCGTCGTTGGGCGAAAGCGGCCCGCGCCAGGATCGGCCGCCAAGCGGCCCGCCGGGCTGAAAGATGAACCGCAGCGCGGCCGCTGTCAGGCCGGACACGGCGGCCGAGGCGCCAATAACCGGGACAAGATCCACAGGACGCGTCAGATAATGCGCCAACGCCCCGGCAAGTGAAGTCACCGCGAACAAAGCGAGGAACCTGCCCGCTCCAAATCGTCTCGCGACCGGCGACCCAAACGCGGCAAGCCAGAGGCCGTTGACAGTAAGATGCGTCCAATCCGCGTGAAGGAAAGCGTAGGTGAGAGGGGTCCAGAATTTGGGCCGCCCTGTCCCGAGCAGGAATTGGGCTATCATCAGGCGTTGACGATCGCCCTCTTCCGCCAGACGCGTCAGCTCTTGCGCGACCGCGTCCGGGTCGATGGCGAAGGTGAACTGGCCGGGCACGAAAGCCAGCGCCTGCAGCAGGTAGGAATCCTCCGTGCCGGACAGGCCATATTCCCGTAGCGCGTGGATGGCGATCAACAGGCCCAGCATCGCGAGAACAATTCCCGGCAGATTGAACACAGGCTCGCGGGCGCCCTCAGCCATCTTGATTTCCCCAGCGCGACGAACACCCGCCGACCCTACCCTCCATGAATGGATTGGTGACGAAGGGCAAGGGCGAGGACTGACGCGTGAACTGGCACGCAATCCGCTACCCCAGTTAACGGTTGCAACAAAAACGAGGGTTGCCGGTTCAATTCGGCGCACACGGCGGTCGGAGCGTCACAAAATGAAACAGGCAGCGACCATCGAGCTATTCTCGTATTGGGACTCGCTGCGCGCAGGTTGCAACAAGGCGCATCTTGACGTCTCGACCGCACAAGTGCGGACGGCGCTCGCCGGAACGTTCCTTGTTGAAGTCGACGAACGGAGGGCTTACCCGCTACGCGTCATTGGCGGCTCACTTGCGCGCCTGACAGCGAACGCGCGTCTGGGCGCATCGTTTCTTGAATGCTGGGAGGTGGAAAGTCGCGAGCTGCTGGAAGCCATGCTGCAGGTAGTCCACGACGAACGGCTGCCGGTCGTTCTGGGCGCGAGGGCGCGCACAAACGATGGTGGACGGCTCCCTGTCGAATGTCTGCTCCTGCCGCTTGCCGCCGGCCAGTCTGGCAAGCCGCGCATACTGGGCGGCGTTGCGCCCAGCGGGCCGCTAAGCCGCCGGGGTAGCGTCTTTCCGCTGGAGATCGCGTCGGCCCGGGCTATCCGAAATCCCGTCGTCGCAATGGAAATGACTAGCGCGCACGGATCGTCTGCGCCCATGTCCGCGGCGATGTCCGCGCCCCCCCAAACCCGCACGGCACAGGCTTTGGCGTCTGCACTGCGGGAAACCAGCGCTCGCCTTCGAGTCATTGACGGGGGGCGTTTATGAACGCTTCCGTTTAAGACGACCTTAACCCCGCCCGGCTAGGCTCCAATTGTCCAGCGGAGCTCAAGTGTATGATTTCGGCACGGCAGTCGGCGTTGACCACAGTTTCGGCGCCTCATGAGGATCGCCGACGTCACGCGCGTCTGAAGATTTCTCTGTTCGGCAAGTACATGCTCACCGACCGACGGGAGCTTCCGTGCCAGACGATCGACGTCTCGGCAGGCGGTCTCGCCCTTGCCGCCCCAGTCATCGGCCACATCGGTCAGCGGGTTGTCGTTTATCTTGAACATCTTGGCCGACTTGAAGGCGACATCGTCAGACCTCTCAAGGATGGTTTTGCTATCCAGCTTCGTTTATCGCCGCTGAAGCGGGACAAAATCGCCGATACGCTGACATGGCTTGTCAACCGCAGCGAGCTTGGCCTGCGCGAAGATCGCCGTCACGAGCGCATCGAGCCCATTCACAAGCGTGTTCAGGTACAGCTTGGCGACGGCTCGGTTCACCCCGGCATGCTAGTCGACGTTTCGCTCTCGGGCGCCTATGTCAAATGCGGAATCCAGCCTAACTTTGGCGAGACAGTAACCATCGGTTCAACGCAGGGCCGTGTTGTTCGCCGCTCGGCCGATGGTTTTGCCATCGAGTTTCTGCGCCTTCTGCCCCTCGATACGTTCGATAACCGGGCTAAACTCTAAAGCTCATCGAGGCGGCGAAGGCCAGCCGCATAAGCGCGCGCATTGTTTACGTAGTGCGATGCGCCGCGCTGCATCTTTGCAATTTCCTCCGCGCTCATCTCCCGCACCGCTTTTGCGGGCGCGCCGATGATGAGACTGCCGTCGGGAAACACCTTCCCCTCCGTCACAAGCGCGTTTGCGCCCACCAGGCAATTACGCCCAATTTTGGCGCCGTTGAGAATGGTTGCGCCCATGCCGATCAGCGATCCGGCTCCGATGGTGCAACCATGCAGAATGCATCCATGCCCGACTGTGCAATCAGCCCCAATCTCAAGCGGAAAGCCCGAATCGGTGTGAATGACCGTGCGCTCCTGCACGTTGGAGCGCGCGCCGATCACGATCCAGTCGCGATCGCCGCGCAATGTGCAGCCGAACCAGACGCTGGCGTCTTCTTCCAGCCGAACTTTGCCAATGAGGTTGGCGTCAGGCGCAATCCAATAGCGGCCATCGGCCGGCAAGACAGGAGCGACGTCGTCCAGGGCGTAGATCGGCATGGCGTCCTCGATACTTCCTTGCGGGACGTATGGGGTCCTTGAGCGCCGGGATCGTCGCGAACTCCCTCTTATAGATTTTCACCGTCCGACAGCGTCGAGGCGCGCATGGCGCAGGCTCCGCCGCGCGCGACCCCACGAACGGCGGGATCAGAAATCGTCGAGATCGAAATCGAGGATCGCCATCTGAAGCGTGAACGCAGAACCGCGCGCATCGTCCGCGGAAATCACGCCAAGGAAGTCTGGACCATTATTGAGTTCAACAGAATCCATCTTCTTGCCGCGCGCAACAATCTTGAGTTCCTTGTTCTCAAACAAGGCTTGCAGATATTCCTGCAGCGTCTCGCGTCCGACCGGGATTTTCAGTTCGAGCGCGAAGGAGCGGTCGCCATCCTCATCATCAACCGTGATCGACGCGATCATGCGTTCACCCAGCTGGACGCCAGCGGCATCGGTGTTTTTGGGATCTAGGCCAACGCGCATGTCCTCGTTGCCGAACGAATGACGCACAAACCCCTGAAGTTTGCGAAGTTCCGACTTATCCAAACGTCCCGCTCCGCGCTGTGTGTTCAAGGCGCGGAGGCTTGCCAGAAAAGGGGTCCGGGAGCAAGCCGCCGCAGGAAGGTCAGATCTCGGATTTTTCAGCGAGGATCTGGTCCATCGAGCGCGCGGGCTCGGCGCAACCCGCCTCCCCTACCACCCGCGCGGGAACGCCCGCCACCGTGGTGCGCGCGGCGACCGATGAGAGCACCACAGAGCCAGCCGCAACGCGTGCGCACTGGCCAACCTCAATGTTGCCGATGATTTTCGCGCCCGCGCCAATCAACACGCCACGGCGAATCTTCGGGTGGCGGTCGCCTCGCTCCTTGCCGGTCCCGCCGAGCGTGACGCCGTGCAGAATCGACACGTCGTCCTCGATAACGGCGGTGGAGCCCACGACAAGGCCGGTCGCGTGGTCGAGGAAAATACCCGTACCAATGATCGCTGCCGGGTGAATGTCGCACTGAAACACTTCAGACGAGCGGCTCTGTAGATAAAGCGCGAAGTCCTTGCGGCCCGCCTTCCACAACGCATGAGCGAGGCGGTGCGCCTGGATGGCGTGAAAGCCCTTGAAGTAAAGCAGCGGCTCGATGAACCGCGTGCAGGCGGGGTCACGGTCTGCCACCGCAATCAAATCAGCGCGGAAAGCGTCAACGATCGAGGGGTCGCGCGCGGCCATATCGAGATAGGCTTGGCGGATCAGGTCGCCGGGCAATTCCTGCTTGTCGAGACGCTCCGCAAGGCGCTGGATCACTGCGCCCTCCAGACTGCTCTGGTTGAGCACAGTGCCGAGCACGAAGCCGGCAACCTCTGGCTCGCGGCGGACGATCTCCTCCGCCTCGGTGCGAATCTGCGTGAAGATGGGATCGACCGCGCCGAAGCCGACGACCTTGGCTGATTGGGCAATAGGCATGCGCCGCGTCCTGTTCCTTCGTCCCGACCCAGCCTTGCAGGTCGCGACCATCATATGAGCCTTGCGAGGCAGCCCATCAAGGGCGGCTGAAAAGGTCGTTCAGCCTTCGCGCATCCCGCTTTGCTCAAGCCTCGCCGAGAAAAGCGATAACGCCATTTTTGTACACCTTGTCCCCTACCGCAAGGTTATGGTCACGGCCGGGGATAACCAACGCGCGTCCATCCGTGAATAGCTTCGCCAGCGCTGGTCCATCGCCGGCCACTTCGTCCTTGTCACCCACAGCGATAAGCGTCGGGCACGTAATGGCGGCGACACCCTTGGGAGTCAGACTTTGCCGATTGCCGCGGATGCAGGCGGCAAGCGCACGCAGATCGCTTTTCGTGGATTCAGCAAAGGAGCGGAACATGCGCTGAATGGGGTCAGTCAAATCCGCTAGCGTGTCGGCCTCCATGGCTTGTGCGATATTGCTGGGTAGCGCCGCCGAGCGCACAAGCCTGTCGCCGAGCCCGCCGAGGATTGCGCGGCGCATCCGCAAAGGGTGCTCCAACGCCATGAAGGCAGTGATGCGCGCGCCCATCGAATAGCCCATCACATCCGCGCGTGCGACGCCAAGATGATCAAGCAAATTTACAGCGTCCTGCGCCATGATCGACGTGGTGTACTGCGCTGGCTCGTACAATTTTTCGCTTTGCCCGTGACCGCGATTGTCGAGCGCGATGACGCGCCGACCATCGTGCGTCAGTGTTTTTGTCCAGAGTGTATTGGTCCAATTCACTGAATGGTTCGAAGCGAAACCGTGGATGAGCAAAATCGGCTCGCCGCGATCCTCGCTCGTTGGCGCAAGATCAACGTAGCCAATGCGAACGCCGTTTGAAGAAAAGAATTGCATTATCGCGTCCTGGTGAAGCCGCACATTAAGCGGGCAGACGCGCGAGGCAAGCGCAAGCTGCGATGAATTTGACAGCGCGCCGCCGTATTTTTCGGCGCCGCATCGCCAGACCCACCTGAGCATTGCTCTCGCCACACTGCAAACCATTGAAAACAAGCCTGCCAGCGTGTCGCAGCCCGACTGGCACAGCGGATGCTTTGATGGATTTGCAGACCGAATGCGCATTCGATCTGCAGCGTGAATGGAGGGACTAAATGACGACAACAACCGCAACAGTGGTGACTGATTGCCTGGCCCCAGAGCCAGCCACGGCTCTGACAGGATGCCTCGCCCCGATAGACAAAGCGGGCCTCGACGCCTTGATCGCAGCGGGCAAGGCCAATCCGCAAGTGATTAAGACGCTCAAGTGCAAGACCGTGGCGGAAGGCCGTTTCCGCCACCTCAACTACATCCGTACTTTGCCACCCTACATTGTCGACGAGCCGCCGGGGCTTTTGGGCGATGACACGGCGCCGAATCCGTCCGAGGCTTCGCTTGCAGCTCTCGGTTCTTGCCTTGCGGTGGGCCTGCACGCCAACGCCGTTCATCGCGGCTGGACCGTGCGCAAGCTCGAATTGCAACTTGAAGGCGATCTCAACATCACCGGCGTTTGGGGCACAGGAGACATGAGCGAAAAGCCTGTCGGCTTCACCGATGTTCGCGTGAAAGTGGACATGGAGTGCGACGGCATCGCGAAGGAAGAGATCGATGCGCTCATCACGCATGTGAAGAAGTGGTCGCCGGTGGCGAACACGTTCACCCGGCCCGTCAACCTTGAGGTCGGCCTCTGACGCGAGCGGGCGCGCTGAACGCGCGCCCCTCTTTCTTGCATCAAGATGATGGAGCACATCATGTCGCTGGCGTTCGCTGATCGAAATATCGCCGCGCAACCGTCTATCGCCGCGTGCGTGCGCGACGTAACGCAGAAAGAACTGCCCCAGCTTGTTGACGCCATCGACAAGGGATCGCTTTATCCTGCCGACTTTCTGCGCGCGATTGGCGCGGCGGGCGCCTTCGCAGGGCATACGAAAGCCGACGCAAGCGTTGATCTCAACCCAACGATCGATGCGATGAGCGAAGTCTCCGAAGTCTGCGGCGCAACCGGTTTTATGACGTGGTGCCAGGACACGCTGGTCTGGTACATTGCAAATACGGAAAACGACGAGCTGAAGAGCGCACTTCTTGCAAAGACCGCAAGCGGCGCACAGCTCGGCGGCACAGGTCTTTCCAATCCCATGAAAAGCTTCTTTGGCATCGAGAAGCTGAAGCTCAAAGGCAAACGGGTCGATGGCGGGTATTCCGTCAGCGGCGCCTTGCCATGGGTTTCCAATCTTGGCGACGATCACATGTTCGGCACGATTTTCGAGCGTGAGGACGGCGAGAAGGTGATGTTCATCGCCGATTGCGCGAACCCAAATATCGATCTGCTGCCCTGCGACCCTTTTCTCGCGATGGATGGAACCGGCACCTACGGCATCCATTTCAAGGACGCGTTTGTGCCGGATTCTCTCGTGCTTGCGCATGCGGCGATGCCGTTCGTGAAGAAAATTCGCGCGGGCTTCATCTTGCTGCAAGCCGGCATGGCTGTCGGCGTCACGCGCGACTGCATCTCCATTATGGAACGCACGAAGTCATCGTTGGGCCATGTGAACAAGTTTCTCAATATGCAGCAGCCGGAAGACTTCACGCAAAGCCTGATGACGCTGGACAAGGAAGTGCGCGACCTCGCCAGCATGCCCTACGAGACAAGCGCATCATTCTGGAGGCGTGTCGTGCAAGCGCGTCTGGACGCGGGTGATCTCACCATGGCGGCGGCGCACGCAACAATGCTGCACACCGGCGCGCGCGGCTACCTCATGAGTAATCGCGCGCAGCGGCGCATGCGCGAAGCCTATTTCGTTGGAATCGTCACCCCGGCGACGAAGCAATTGCACAAAATGCTCGCCGAGATGAACGACTGAAAGTGAAAGTCCCCGCAGCACGTAAGGAGCGAAGCATGTCTGAAGTTCTCGTATCCGCAGCTGAACTCTCGGAAATGTCGAAGACGTCGCCAATTGTCATCATCGACACGCGCAATCCCGACGCTTACGCCGCCGGACATATTCCTGGCGCGGTCAACATGCATGAAATTTTCACCTACCTCGCCACATCGACGCCCGAAGGCATCGCGGAGATGAAAGCAAAGTTTTCAAACGCCTTCGGCGCTGCAGGCCTTTCAGGAAAGGAAACCGCTGTCATCTATGAGCAATCGATGAACACCGGCTTTGGCCAATCATGTCGTGGTTATTACATCCTGAGTGTGCTCGGTTATCCGCACGTGAAAGTCCTGCACGGAGGCTTCGACGCGTGGACCGCCGCCGGGCTTCCGGTTTCGACGGAAGCGGCTTCGCCAACTCCCGCAACCTTCCCGAGTGACGCATCTGGCGCATCCATTCTCATTGACGCGCAGACAATGCTTGCCGCCCTCGATACGCCGGACGTCGCCATTGTCGACGTGCGCGATGTGGATGAATGGATCGCAGATTCTTCCTCGCCGTACGGCAAAGAATTTTGCCCGCGCAAGGGCCGCATTCCCGGTGCCCGCTGGCTTGAATGGTATCGCATGATGAAGCCGACCTCTGAAGGTCAGCGCTTCAAGTCGAAGGATGAGATCCTCGCCGAATGCGCAACTGTCGGCGTGACGCCAGATACGTCAGTTTATCTCTATTGCTTCAAGGGGGCGCGCGCATCGAACACCTTCCTTGCGTTGAAGAATGCCGGCGTCAAGGACGTACGCATGTACTTCGGTTCCTGGAACGAGTGGTCGCGCGACCCCGCGCTCCCCATTGATAGCGGCGCGCCTTTCAAGGCTGCGGCATAAGTGCAACGACGATGCGCATCGTCCATTACTTCTCCCCAATGTCAGGCTACTCCTACCTCGGCATTGGCGCGCTGTGTGAATTGGCGGACCGGCGACGGGCATCGGTCGTTCATAAACCTATCGACGTGATGCGGCTGTTCGCGGCTGTGGATGCAGTGCCGCCTGCAAAACAATCGCAGGCGCGAATGAAGTGGCGGCAGGCGGACATGATGCGCTGGGCGGCTCGGCGCGGCCTTCCGCTTAATGTGAAACCAAAGCATTGGCCTATCGACGCAACGCTTGCATCGTGCGCCATTATCGTTGCGCAAGAGGATGGATCGAAGCTCGCAGAAGCCGTTCTTGCGGCGGTCTGGTCGCGCGATCTCGACATATCCAGAGCTGACGTCATTGAGGCGCTAGCGCGCGATTGCGGACTAGACCCGGATCGCACGCTCGCCATGGCGCAAGCGCCAGAGACGCTTGCTATCTACCGCGCGAATACCGACGAAGCCATTGCGCTTGGCGTTGTAGGGGCGCCAACGTTCGTGGTCGGCGAAGATATGTTTTTCGGACAAGATCGTCTTGATTTTGTGGACGAAGCCCTCGTCGAGGCGATGGCTGCATAATTTGAAAACGGGCCTGCGCATCTGTAAATTCTACGGAGATTTCACATGCCGAATTTCGGAAATTCTACAGGACGCTTCGGGCCCATGAAGGGAGGCTGCGAGTGTGGCGAGCATTCCTCGCAAAGCGATCATGAGCGCGCCTGCACAGCTATTCCTGACAGTGCGCCGGACGATGACAAACTCTATGGTAGGCTTGTCGAACGCGCCGTGTTGCGCGCCATCGCGCCAAACCCGATGCAACGCCGCGCCTTCCTGCAAGCTGTCGGTGTGGGCACGATCTCCGCAGCAATCTCAGCGCTATTCCCCATCGCGATGGCGACGGATGTCTTCGCACAAGGCGGCGCGCCGGAGAAGAGGAACCTGAAGGTTGGCTTCATACCGATTACGTGCGCAACGCCCATCATCATGGCCGATCCAATGGGCTTCTATAAGCGCGAAGGTCTTGATGTCGAGGTCGTGAAGAGCGCCGGCTGGGCGATCGTACGCGACAAGACGATCAACAAGGAGTTCGACGCTTCGCACATGCTGGCGCCGATGCCGCTCGCCATCAGCATGGGTCTTGGCTCCGCGGCCATGCCGTTCACGGTTCCCGCAATCGAGAACGTCAACGGTCAGGCCATCTGTCTCGCCAAGAAGCATGTCAACAACCGCGATCCAAAAAACTGGAAGGGCTTCAAGTTCGCCATTCCCTTTGAATATTCAAATCACGCGTATTTGCTGCGTTACTACCTCGCTGAGCATGGGCTGGACCCCGATCGCGACGTGCAGTTGCGCACGGTGCCGCCGCCAGAAATGGTCGCCAACCTGCGCGCCGACAACATCGACGGTTACCTCGCCCCGGATAATATCGTGCAGCGGTCCGTCTACGACGGCGACGGCTTCATTCACCTTTTGTCGAAGGAGATCTGGGATGGTCATCCGTGTTGCGCGTTTGCGGCCAGCCGCGCCTTTGTGACGGAAACTCCAAATTCGTATGCAGCGCTGCTGCGCGCCATCGTGCAGGCGGCTGCTTACGCATCGAAGGCGGAGAACCGGAAAGAAATCGCGACAGCCATTGCGCCAGCAAATTATCTCAACGCTCCCCTCGTGGTGCTCGAGCAAGTGCTGACCGGCGTCTATGCCGACGGCCTTGGCGGTATCAAACGCGATCCCAATCGCGTCACGTTCGACCCCTTCCCTTACGAAAGTTTCGCTGTCTGGATTCTCACGCAGATGAAGCGCTGGGGCCAGATCAAGGGCGACGTGGACTATCAGAAGATCGCACGCGACGTCTTTCTGGCGACCGACGCCACCAAGGCGATGAAGGAAGCAGGCCTGACGCCGCCAGCCAGCACCACGAAGACCTTCGTAGTCATGGGGAAGACTTTCGATCCGGCCAAGCCAGAGGAATACATTTCCAGTTTCGCGATCCGCAGAACCTGAGCCGCTGGCGCCGGCCCGCCGGCGGTTTTTGGCCCGACCGCGCCGTCACCCTCCACGGCGCGGTCGTTGGCGTTTAATGGGCCTACCCAAGCAGCCACGTCTCGCCTATGTTGCGCCGCGAACGCATTGAGGACACGAGACCCATGGCCGATCACGCCACGCCGCATTTCCACAACCAGCCGGGACTTCCCGTTGTGCGGGTCGGCGTCAAGGAATTCATGTGCATCGGCGCCCTGCCGCCGTTCGACCACCCACACATCTTCATTGACATGGGCGCGGATAGCGAAACGATTTGTCCCTATTGTTCAACGCGCTTTGTCTACCAGGCAGGCCTGGGCCCGCATGCTTCTCCGGCCGAGTGCGAATTGACCGCCAAGGCGGCTTGATCGAAGCGCCGGGGGCAGGCGCCCCATGAGCGAGCCGCTCAAAATCGTTATCTCAGGCGCCGGGATCGGTGGCTTGACTGCTGCGTTATCACTGGCCCGCACCGGCGCGCAGGTGACGCTACTTGAGCGCGCCCCTGTTCTGGAAGAAGTCGGCGCCGGCCTGCAGCTTTCCCCTAACGCCAGCAATATTTTGCAGGATCTGGACGTGCTCGATCGCCTCGCCCCGTGGTCGCTGGCGCCCGAAGTCCTGCGCATCCGGCGCGCCCGCGACGGCGCCGATCTGGCGCGCATGCCGCTTGGGCCGCTGGCGGATGCGCGATGGGGCGCACCGCATCTGGTGGCGCATCGGGCCGACTTGCAGCGCGTATTGGCGGAGGCGTGCGAAGCCTCGCCCCTCATCACGCTGAGGACAGACGTGGACGTTCTCGGGTTTGCTTCCGTAACTGAGGGCGAACGGTCTTCAGTCCAGGTCGGCGTCCGCGACGCGGGAAAGCACGCCCGGGTGGATGGCGATGTCCTGATTGGCGCCGATGGCCTTCGCTCCAATTTGCGCGAGCGGCTTGGCCTCGGTCTGGCCGATACTCCCATTTACTCTGGCCGCACGGCGTGGCGCGCCTTGATCCCGGCAGCCTCGGCGCCCGCCAATGCGCTAAGAGTCGAGACAAATCTCTGGCTCGGGGCACGAGCGCATCTGGTGCATTACCCCATCCGTGCAGGCGACCTCGTCAACGTCGTCGCTGTGATTGAAGACCCATGGCGCGGCGAGGAATCCACAGACATCTGGCGTGACCCTGCCGACGCCGACCCGAAATATCTGAAGCGGTTGTTCGGGAATTGGGCGCGCGATGCGCACGACCTTCTCGACGCGGCGCCGCAATGGCGCCGCTGGCCGTTGTTCGAGCGGCGGTTTGCGCCGCGGTGGAGCCTTGATAACGTGGTCCTCATGGGCGACGCCGCGCATCCAATCCTGCCATTTCTTGCGCAGGGCGCCGGGCTCGCTATCGAGGACGCTGAAGCGCTTGCCCGTGCGTTTGCGACAAAAGGCGGCAACGTGCAGGCCGCGATCAGGATGTATGAAAACGAGCGGATTCCGCGGGCGAGCGACATTGCGCTGGCGTCACGCAGACAGGGCGCGATTTATCACATGAGCGGTCCCATGGCGATGGCGCGCGACGCCTTCATGCGCCGCGTCACGCCTGCCGGAATGGTGCGCCGCGTGGACTGGATTTACGGCTACCGCAAGGGTGCGGGAGCACGGCGCCGGCTCTTGCCTTAGTT
>JAUXWZ010000055.1 GCA_030684835.1 Beijerinckiaceae bacterium | reverse complement strand
CCCAACGTCATCGCGGGCTCGCTGCGCGGGCTCGACCCCGCTGACGTGAGCCTGACGCTCCTGCCCTATGCGCGAGCGCGCGATCTGCCCAACCACGCCTGCCTCATCAAGCCCGCAGCCATTGATCCCGACGCGTTGCCGGCGGCGCGCCCTTGGTCGGGCTTTCCCAGCGAAGACGAGCGAAGCATCGGCGTGCTGATTGGCGGGCCAACCGCCAACGCCGCATTCGATGCTCTGGACTGGAAACGGCTTGCGGACCTGCTGGGCGAGTGCGCCGATCAACCGGGCGTATCGTTGCGGCTGGCCACATCGCCGCGCACGCCAAGTGAGGCCTATGACGCGCTTGAGCCGCTTGGCGCCCGCGCCAATGTGCGCTTCATCGACTTTCGCAAAGCCGGGCCGGGCTCGGCGGGCCCAGTCTATGAATGTGACGCCATGTTGGTCACCTCAGACAGCATGTCCATGATTACGGAAGCCGTTGCGGCGCAGCGCCCCGCGATTGCGCTTCAGCCGGCGCACACAAAGCCGCACGCGGATGACGAGGCCGTCGAAACGCTGGTGAGGGACAATTATCTACGCATCCTGCCGCTCGCCGATGCGACCCCGCAGTCGCTCGCCCTGGCCCTCATGTCCCTCACTCCGATGCGCGAAAATCATCTCGACCTTCTGGCCAAGACGATTTTCTCGCGCACCAGACTTTGATGACTACGCTTCCGGTAAGTTGAGCCGCATGTGCAGCTCGCGCAACTGCTTCGTGGAGGCGTCCGAGGGCGCGCCCATGAGCAAATCTTCCGCGCGCTGGTTCATCGGGAACAGCGCCACTTCGCGCAGGTTCTGTTCGCCAGCCAGCAGCATGATGATGCGGTCCACGCCCGCCGCCATGCCACCGTGCGGCGGCGCGCCATACTGGAACGCGCGATAAAGCGCGCCGAAGCGCTCAACCACGTCGTTCTCGCCATAACCCGCGATCTCGAACGCCTTCACCATTGCGTCGGGACGATGGTTGCGGATGCCGCCGGACGCAAGCTCATAGCCGTTGCAAGCCACGTCATACTGGAAGGCCTTGATGGTGAGCGGATCCTGCGAGACGAGCGCTTCAAGACCACCCTGCGGCATCGAGAACGGGTTGTGCGAGAAGTCGACCTTCTTCTCGTCCTCATTCCACTCGTACATCGGGAAGTCGATGATCCACGCGAACTCATATGCGTTCTCGTTGACGAGGTTAAGCTCGCGACCAACCCGTATGCGCGCGTCCCCTGCAAACTTCGCGAACTTCGCCGGATCGCCAGCTGCGAAGAACGCCGCGTCGCCCGCCTTCAGGCCAAGCTGCGCGCGGATGGCTTCAGCGCGCTCCGGCCCGATGTTGTTGGCGACAGGACCCGCACCTTCTGTCTTGCCCTCAGTCTCACGCCAGAAAATATAGCCCAGCCCCGGCTGGCCTTCGCTCTGCGCCCACGAATTCATGCGATCGCAGAACGTGCGCTGCCCGCCAGCTGGCGCGGGGATCGCCCACACGCGATTCTTTTCGGCCTCGAGCAGACGCGCGAACACCTTGAAGTTCGAGCCCCGGAAATGCTCCGACACATCGCCGATTTCCAGCGGTGCGCTCGTATAGGGGTTGCGGATGCGCAGGTCCGGCTTGTCGGTGCCGTACTTCTGCATGGAATCCGCATAGGCGATGCGCGGCCACGGGCTCGGCGTCACGGTCTTGCCGTTCGCGAACTCCTGAAACACGCCGGACATCACGGGCTCAATCGCCGCAAACACATCTTCCTGCGT
Organism: Beijerinckiaceae bacterium; assembly: GCA_030684835.1. Lineage (GTDB taxonomy): Bacteria > Pseudomonadota > Alphaproteobacteria > Rhizobiales > Beijerinckiaceae > Terripilifer. The sequence goes on along the minus strand of JAUXWZ010000055.1, from coordinate 96,360 downwards.
GATAAAGCTCATCTCGACATCGAGCTGATAGAATTCGCCCGGCAGGCGATCAGCGCGCGGATCTTCATCGCGAAAGCACGGCGCAATCTGGAAATAGCGGTCAAACCCCGCCATCATCAGAAGCTGCTTGTACTGCTGCGGCGCCTGCGGTAGCGCGTAAAACTTGCCTGGATGAATACGCGAAGGCACCAGGAAGTCGCGCGCGCCTTCCGGCGATGAAGCCGTCAAAATGGGCGTGGCGAATTCGTTGAATCCCTGCCCCTTCATGCGCCCGCGCAGCGAGTCGATGACCTTGCCGCGCAGCATGATGTTCTTGTGCAGGCGCTCGCGCCGCAGATCGAGGAAGCGATAACGCAGGCGCGTTTCTTCCGGATAATCCTGATCGCCAAACACTGGCAGCGGCAGCTCGGCCGACTGCCCCAGCACTTCGGCGTCCGTGATGTAAAGCTCGATCACGCCTGTCGGCATATCGGCATTGTCTGTGCCCGCCGGGCGGCGGCGCACTTTGCCGTCGAGCCGCACTACCCATTCGGAGCGAAATGTTTCGACCATCTTGAACGCCGGCGAATCCGGGTCCGCTACGCATTGCGTGATGCCATAATGGTCGCGCAGGTCGATGAACAGCACGCCTCCGTGGTCGCGGATGCGGTGGCACCAGCCGGAAAGGCGCGCGGTCTGTCCGTCGTCGGACTCGCGGAGCTGGCCGCAGGTGTGCGTGCGATAACGATGCATGTGCGTTCCGGACAAAATGTGAACAGGCGTCCGGTTATGCCGGCCGCTTCAGGACGCGCGTGCGTACCGGAAAAAGCGCCCGGGGGGAAGCATGCGGCCAGCAGATGCGGCTGCGTCAGTTTGCTTTGGGGCAGCGACCGTTGTTCGGAAAACCTTAACGGGCAACGAATTCAACGAGATCGCGCGTCAAACGCTCTCTGTGTGTGACATTGAGGCCGTGCGGAGCTCCTTCGTATTCAATGAGCCTCGACCCCGATATCCCCTTCGCCGCCGCTCGCCCGGAAGCATCAATTGGCGCCGTCTTGTCAGCTGTGCCGTGAATAATGAGCGTCGGCACGCGAAAACTGGCCATATCCGGGCGGAAATCAGTGTGCGCAAACGCATCCGCACAGGCCAGCGTCGGGTGCAAACCCGCCATCATCGCCGTCATGGTGCGATCCGCTTCAATCCCCTCGCCAATATCGTCGAACATCGACTGCGGGACGCCATTTGGATTGTCGGATGTCTGCAGCATGTATGGCACGACTGATGAGACGAGAACGGCGCTTCTCACGCCCGCTCCGCCATGGCGGCTCATGTAGCGCGCGACTTCGCCGCCGCCCATCGAGAAACCAACGAGCGTTGCATCTTCAGCGCCTGTCGCGGATATGACATCCGCAAGATCGTCGGCGAGCGCGTCGTAATTATATCCCGCCCACGGCTGCGACGAGCGGCCAAACCCACGCCTGTCGTAGGCAATGGCGCGGTAGCCAGACTCCGCGAGCCCCATCGCCTGCGCGTCCCACATGTCGGCGGACAACGGCCAACCATGCAGAAGAATTACAGGGAGCCCCTGCCCCCAATCCTTGACGAAGAGCTTCGTCCCGTCGCGCGTTTCGACGTAAGTCATCGGACCATCTCCGTAGCAAGTCAGAACGCAAAAAATGCGACATGTCGCACGTGGCGGTAGCTCGCCATGGGCAGCGCGCTAATTTTCTCGCTTGCTGTTCACGGCTGTACGTTCGTGGTGGTCGTGCAAAAACGTGGCGATGTCCTGCCGCAAACTGAGGTCACCGCCTGGCGCACCAAGTTGCGTAGCGCGCTCGAACAGGGTGCGCTGCGTTTCGCGATCAAGATTGTTCCATTCCGCAACGACGGCCGCGCCAAGCAAGGACAGGATGATCGCCTCATCGTCGGAGAGCGCATCAGGCGGCGCCTCATCCGAGGTCTTGTCCATTCCCACAAGCGCGGTGGCAATAGCCTGATTAAGTTTGTCGTCCGCCATGTTTCATCCTTCACCCGTGCCTGTGTTGCCAACGCTGGCGGCGCGCGGAGGTTCTCCCTGAACGTAATTGTGACTTGCACGTTCACCCATGACCGCAATTTTTTGTGGGAACTAATCCCGGAAAGGGAGACAAATGAAAATCGGCATATTGTTGGTTACCGTTGCAGGGCTGAGCCTTTCAGCATGTGCAACCCAGCGCCAAACAACCGGCACCGCGACTGGGGCCGTTGCTGGCGCAGTAGTCGGCGGACCCGTTGGAGCTGTGGCCGGCGGCGCGATTGGCGCAGTCGTAACCGCTCCCGGCGCCGCGTTGGGCGCAGGACGTTGTTACGTCACTGACCGTCAGGGCCGCGTCCTTACTGACCGCTCCGGGAGAGCGCGCACACGGCGCTGCTAAACACCACGACGAAAAAAACCGCCGGCGAGAGCCGGCGGTTTTCGTTTGAACTCTTATTATTAAACGTCTGAGCGCCGCCGTTGAAATGCGCCCCAGATAACGAGCACGATAATTGCGCCAATGACCGCGCCGATCAGGCCAGCGCCTTCGTCCGCACGATACCAACCAATCGCCTGCCCGAGCCACGTCGCAAGAAACGCGCCGACGATACCCAGAATCGTTGTGAGAATGAAGCCCGATGGCTCGTTACGTCCCGGTGTGACGAGCTTGGCGATCACGCCCGCAATGAACCCAATGATGATGGTCCAAATAATACTCATTTCTGTTCGTCCTCTTGTTAACCCGTCAATATCGCCGCCAAATCACATCGTCATCGTCATCGTCACGCCATTCAACTTCATCGGCTTCGTCCGATGCGCCACGCCGCGCGAGCCCGACGGCAGCGCCCACGGCGAGCGCAGCGATACCGAGCAAGTACGCGTCTCGTTTGTCACCAGCAGTGGAATGTCCACGAAGCGAGCGCATAGAATCGGCAGGCGCCGGGACATTCAATAGTGACGTACGCCTGCTTTGCGTGTTCGACGGGCTCATGGAATCGATCGTTGACTCGCCGTATTCGCGAGCGGAAGCTGTGAGAGCGACGGCGCGTTCTTTGACGTTCTCGTAAGCTCCTTCAGCCGCAGCCGTGGCCTGGTGCATCTTCTCTTCCAGAACGCCTACGGCGTTCTCTCGGAGGTCCTGCACTTGCGCGGCTGCCCGATCTTTATACTCCAGCGCCTTTTCCGTCGCCGCTTCCATCAACTTGCGCGGATGCATGGAATCGTCGTTTGGATCCGTGCGCAGAAGACTCGTGAGGCCAAGCCCCACTAGAACCGTCATCACCGGCGGATGTTTATAAAGCCGCCATGCAATGCCAGCTCCGATCGCTGCGACCGCCAGCGGATTCGCAGCAGCCTTAGCTTTTAAGCTTCCAATCATACTGTCGCTATAATTGGTAGCGCGATCCCGAACGTTATCGGTCATTTGATCACGATAGCCAAAGGCGGTTTTCATGAGGTTGCTTTTGGCAGCCTCATAAGTCTCCGGCGACCGGATCAGTGCAATGTCCGCTGCTACACGCGCGCGCGCCTGTACGACGTCGCGCTCGAGTTCATCAATTGATTTGGCTTGAGCCATGACGACGCGTTCCTTCTCTTACTCAAGTCTGACCGGTGGGACGCTTGTCGGCCGATGACGAGCCAGCGCCGCTCTGACCAGAAGCCCCGCCGGTCGAGGGAGCCGCCTGTGCGCCAGGAGTTTTTGGCGATGTGTTGGTTGAAGACTGCCCCGGCGATTGCCCGGCTGACTGGCCAGGCGATTGCCCGGACGACTGACCTGGCGATTGCCCGGCTGACTGGCCGGACGACTGGCCTGACGACTGCCCAGGAGATTGACCCGTTGACTGCGAGGATTGCTTTTGCGAATCGTCGCCTGTCGCCGCACTCGCGAATTTCGAGCCGACATCCCGCGCCATGTCTTTCAAGCCATCTTTGCTAAGCCCATGCTCTTCCGCCGTACGCCAAGCTTCGTCGTACGCTTCTTCAGCGGCATCGCCGATGCGGCCAGTCGCGTTCTCCGCAGCCTGCCACAACTGATCCCTTGCTTCACCCATCGTACGATTTTCGATTGAGGTGGACGGGAGCGATGCGCCAATCGCAGCGCCAACGGCGACGCCAAGCGCCGCAAGGACGAGCGGGTGATCTTGCACGGCTTCGTCAAGTTCCTCGGGCAAGCTGCGTGCGCGCTCTGCAAGACGATACGAGCGATCCATTAGCCCGCCCCGCGCATCTTCCGCCCATTGCCCCGCAGACGAAGCGTAGTTGGATGCAGTGGACGCGTAGCTTGACGCCGTATCGCTGACGCTGCGCATCATGTCGGAAGCATAACGTGTCATGTCTTCGGTAGCGTCGCTGGCCATCTTGCCTGCGCTTTCGCTGGCGTTACGCACGGAGGAGCGAGCGGTATCGCCCATTTCCTGCGCAGACTGCGCCCACGAGCTTCCATCCTCGCCCGTTGGCTGATAACCGCCGCGCGCTGCGCGGGATCCATAGTTGCGCGAGCTGCGGTCGGATTTGCTACGCCAGTCGCTTGAACTCGACTGGAATCCCAAGCTTGACAGGCTAAAGCCACGACCGTTTCGCATAAGTAGCGCCAGCCCGGCGCCGATGAGGAGAAGGGCCTCCGGCTTGCGCGTAACCATGTCGATAATATTGTCAGCGCTCATGTTCCAGTCCGAACCGCTCGAACGGCGGCGTTGAGATGGGCGTGCGTTGTATGAAGTCATTTCAACTGCTCCTTGACGACTCGGACATCCTGTTGAACTTGCGTCATGCTGCGCGTCGGCAGCGTATCGCCAGATAACTTGGATTTTCCCGCTGAAAGTAAGATCAAGCCTAGTACAACGAGCACACCGCCAACGATGAATGCGGACCCGTGCAACGCCAACCCAAAGCTAGCGATAAGAAAAACCGTCCCTGCGATCAGCGTCATGAGCGCCGCAAGCATCACCACGCCAGCGACCGCAATCCATGCGGCGCCCGACGTTTTCACGGACATGTTTTCCGCGAGTTCTCCTTTTGCGAGAGCTATTTCCTTGCTCACGAGATCGGAGAAGTCTGTGAACAATGCGCTGACCAGCGCACCCGGGCTTTGCTCCGGCGCACGCGGCGCGCCTGTGCGTGGCGCGAAGCGATCATCCGGCATAGGAAGCTCCTCCGGTGGTGTTACGAACAGGCGCCGAAAGATCGGACTGAGACGTGCTGGTGGTTGGCCCTGGGCCGGCTGTTGCGCCGCGCTTCACACTGCCAGCCTGCGACGCGTAAGGAGATGCTTTGTTAAAGGGCTCCTGACCACGACGGGCCGACGCACTGCGCTCGGCAGAACTCTTGGCGAAACGGGCGAGTAGAAAACCGATCGTGATGGCGCCGCCGAGGAATATACGCGGATTGCCTCGCGCGTAGGTCCAGGCCGCGTCGAGCATTTCGTCGGGCGAGCGGTTACGCAAATTATCAGCAAAATGCTCGGCGCGATCTGCAACATCGTGAACCATACGGGCAAGCTCAGGCGCCCGGTCTTCCAGTTCGCGCGCAGCTGTATGCGCCGTCTGCGAAATCGAATGCACATAATCCGCGCCAGCGGTCATCTGCTGATGCATCAAACCAGTCGCCTTGTTCTGCGCCTCACTGGCCAGCGCGGAAGCGGCCTTGCCCGCGAACCCCGTCGCCTGCCCGGCGAGATTGGAGGCGCTCTCGGCCGTGCTGCTCGCAGCCTTCTTGGCGCGATTCGACGCGTCGTTGTCTGAAGTGCTTTGACGGGTTGTGTTCGTGTCTGTCATGGGAGCCTCCGAATTGATTGCCTGTGAAATGCTTGCGTTACCCACTTTGTTCCGGTGAAGGCAGCGCACACGTTAACGGCCAAGCTGGTTAGCCGTGTTTCAGGTCGGTTGCGGGGAGTCAGCAACGGCCGCGCCGCGCTTCCCGATGGGCTTTTCGGGACCTTTCGTGGTGTCAGCCTCCGTCTGACGTTCGGTTTCTGCGTTTATCTCGGCGCCAACGAGCACAATGGCGACAGAGATCCAGATCCACGTCATGAAGCCGATGACCGCGCCCAGCGAACCGTAAGTTTCGTTGTAGGATCCAAAGTTCTGTGCGTAGAAGGAGAAGGCGAGTGAGGCTACCAACCACACAATCGCCGCAACGATTGCGCCAGGCGATAGCCATTTCCACTGCGGCTCTTCACGGCTGGGTCCGTAGCGATAAAGCACGGCAAGCGCCGCCATAAGTCCGACTACGAGGAACGGCCACCGGGCGATTGAGACAATCGTTTGCATGGCGTCGCCTGGCGCCAGAAGCGCAAGCGCTGGCGGCAAGGCGACCACGGTGAGCATCGCCAGGACAGCGCCAACGATAGCGAGCAAAGTAAATGCCATGGACTGCAAGTTGAGCCAGATGAACGAACGCTTTTCCTGTTCGCCATACGCAACATTCAGCGCGTCAAAGACCGCTTTCATGCCTGCGTTAGCGCTCCACAGCGTTACTGCCAGACCGCCAATGAAACCAAACCCAAGCTGGCCGCGCGGCTGAGACGCTATGCGCGTGACCTGCTCGCCGACGACCTCTATTGCGCCGCCCGGCAGAACCGAAGCCATTGCGCCCAGATGCTGATTGATCGTAACCGGGTCCGCGACAAAGCCATAAATAGATACAAGCGCGGTGATCATGGGGAAGATCGCCAGCAGGCTGTAAAACGTCACACCGGCGGCGACTGCGATAACACGATCCTCGCCGATTTGCGTCCAAACGCGAGCGGCAATTTCCTTCCACCCGCGCGCGGGTATTTGTGCGGGGGTATCTGCCGCCTCTCCGTCTCTATCGGCGACACCGCCGGGCGGATGCGTCTGGTTTGATTGCGGGGCCAAACGCGTTCGGACGTCCGCGCTTGCCGACGTGCGGGGAGCGCGGGTCGCGGGCGTGTAACGGCTTGCAAAAGCTATAGCCGCAGCTTGAAAAAATCCCGGGCGGTGCAACATTGGTCCACATGATCAGACGGCCACATTTTGGCCGCTTGTCATGAACCGAAGACGCGTAACTTCGTTCCCGCGATCAATGCGTCTCGATCAAAACACACACGGAACGGGCGTTGAGAGTGTGTGTCGCAGGCATGTCGGCGCCGCACTCTCCAGTAGCGCTGTCCAATGCGCAAACCCATCGCCAACCCGAGCGGGTTTCCGGCAACATCAGCGCGTGTGGTTGATGAGCGCGATTGATTGCGAGGATGGCGCGATGCAACGTCTCGCCCTTGGCAACCGCGTTCAGGAGGACAAGGCAATCGCCATCGATCCAGTCGGATGGTTGTTTCGGGCTTCCGTCAAGGCGAAGCCAGGCGGCGCTGGGCTTCGTGCTGATTCCAGCATCTCCATGCAGGGGTTCATCGCAAGTATAAAGAAGAAGCCGCGCGCGTAACCGCACCAGCGCAGCTGTGAAATCAATGAGAGAACGATCCGCCGCGGCCCAGTCAAGATGCGTGATCTCATTGTCCTGACAATAGGCGTTGTTGTTGCCTTGTTGGTTGCGGCCGAATTCGTCGCCTGCCGTGATCATCGGCGTTCCAAGCGACAGGATTGTTGTTGCGAGCAAGGCGCGAACATCGCGCGTGCGCAGCGCCTCTACATCGGCCGGGCCCGGACCCTCGACGTCGTAATTCCATGAATGGTTAACGCTGGACCCGTCGCGATTGTTTTCGGCATTCGCCTCGTTGTGCTTGTGCGAATACGAGACCACATCACGCAACGCGAAGCCATCGTGCGCAGCAACGAAGTTGACGCTTGCAGAGGGTGGGCGGTGCGATCGCGCAAAGATATCGCGCGAACCTGCGATGCGCGTCGCGAACGCCCCTATGGCGCCAAACTCACCCTGCCAGAAGCGGCGTGCGTCATCGCGATAGCGGTCATTCCACTCCATGAAAGGCGTGGGAAATGAACCAACCTGATAACCGCCGGGGCCCACGTCCCAAGGCTCCGCGATCAGCATGACATCGCGCAGCACAGGATCTTGCGTAATAGCGGAAAGGAGGGGCGACTGCGCGCTGAACCCGGATTCGCTGCGACCAAGGACTGGCGCGAGATCGAAGCGGAATCCGTCGATCCCGGCGCGCTCGACGAAATAACGCATGGAATCCATGACGAGCCGCATGCCCGCAGGACGATTGGTCGCGAGCGTATTCCCGCATCCCGTATCGTTGACCAGAATGCCTGGCGCCTCGTTCGCATGTAGATAGTAAGTAGCGTTGTCGAGACCGCGAAGCGACAACGTGGGGCCTTGCAGATCGCTTTCCGCCGTATGGTTGAACACCACGTCCAGCAACACACCAATGCCAGCCGCGTGCAGCTTCGCCACAACCGCGCGCAGGTCGCTAAGGCCGTTGGGCGCAAGGCGCGGGTCGAGGGCGAAATAACTGCCGGGGTTGTAGCCCCACGCATTTGTGAGACCCAGATTTACAAGATGCGGTTCGTCCATCCATGCCGTCACGGGCATCAGTTCGACATGGCTCACGCCAAGGTGGACAAGATGGTCAATACAGCCAGGCTGCATAAGGCCCTGCAACGTGCCACGCATCTCGTGTGGAACGTCATCCCGCAGCGCCGTGAAGGCTCGTACGGGGAGTTCGTAGATCAGGTTCGGGGCGCGGCGAGAGCCCTCCAAACGGGGCCCGATCGCCACTTCGCCTTCGATGATACCCAGCGGCATGAGCGGCGCGGTGTCCGTCGCATGATAGCGCGGCAGAGCCAGCTCAGGCGACCATCTGAACGGTCGGTCAATGCGAGTCGCATAAGGATCGACAAGAAGCTTCTGTGGATCGAAACGGTGCCCGCGCGATGGCTCCCATGGGCCCTCCGCACGCAGACCATACCGCGCGCCCGCTTGAACGTGAGGAACAAAGCCGTAAAACACGTCGCCTTCGCGCCCACAAAGACGCCAGCGCTCGATCTCGCGCTCACCGCGATCGTCAAAAAGGCAAAAGCAGATCGCATCGGCCTGACGCGACAACACCGCGACGTTGACGCCGCCTGCAACAAGCCGCGCGCCCAGATGAGACGGCGCCCTTCTTTCGAGGGGCGCCGCATCTCTGTGGGTAAACGAATGGGCGAGTGCGTCCATTAAGCGGTGCGCCAATGCGGCACTTTCCAGATTTCGTCAGCGTACTGGCGGATCGTGCGATCGGACGAGAACCAGCCCATGTTGGCTGTGTTGATGATCGCGCGACGGCTCCAGTCGTCGGGATTGCTCCACAGGGCGTCCACTTTGCGCTGGGCGTCCCAATAGGCCGCAAAGTCTGCCGCCACCATGAACCAGTCGCTGTTGTAGAGCGTGTCGACAAGCCCGTGATAGCGGGCGCGGTCGTCAAGCGAGAACTCGCCAGCGGCGATCGCCTGCAGCGCCTCGGCCAGAATGGGATCGCTTTCGATCACCTGGCGCGGATGATAACCGGCCTGGCGACGCGCTTCGACTTCCGCAGCCGTCATGCCGAAGATGACGATATTGTCGTCCCCCACATGCTCCAGCATTTCGACATTGGCGCCGTCGAGCGTACCAATCGTAAGCGCGCCATTCAGGCCAAACTTCATGTTGCCAGTGCCGGACGCTTCCATCCCCGCCGTCGAAATCTGCTCGGAGAGATCGCAAGCCGGAATGATAATTTCCGCAAGGCTCACGTTGAAGTTGGGCAGGAACACAACCTTCAGCAGGTCCCGCGTGTCCGGATCGTCGTTGATCGTCCTGGCGACATCGTTGATGAGCTTGATGACGGTTTTCGCCATCACGTAGCTGGCGGCGGCCTTGCCGGCGAAGAACTTGACGCGCGGCGCCCAGTTGCCGGTCGGGTTGGCTTTGATCGCCTGATACAACGCCACCGTCTCGATGATGTTGAGAAGCTGGCGCTTGTATTCATGAATCCGCTTCACATGGATGTCGAACATCGCCGTTGGATCGACGTGCACGCCCGTCAACTTGCCGACGTGGTCGGCAAAGCGCTCCTTGTTCGCAAGCTTGATCGCGCGAAAACGCTCGCGCACCCCTGCATCGTTGGCGAAGGTCTCGAAGGCCTTGATCTTTTCCAGATCCTCGAACGGGGCGTCACCCACACAGTCGCGTACAAGTTGCGCAAGCTGAGGATTGGCGTGCTGAAACCAGCGACGCGGCGTGATGCCATTCGTCATGTTGGTGATGCGGCCCGGCAGCAGCGCATTGAGATCGCGGAACACGGTCTCCTTCATCAGCTCGGTATGCAGAGCTGACACTCCATTGATCTTTCGCGACCCCACGAAGGCAAGATTGCCCATGCGCACGCGCCGACCATGGTTTTCGTCGATCAGCGACACCCGCGCAACGTGATCATTGGCGGCGCCGGTGGCGCGAATTTCTTCAAGAAGACGCGCGTTGATCGCAAAGATGATCTGCAGATGGCGCGGCAAGACACGCTCCATCAAGCCCACGGGCCATGTCTCAAGCGCTTCGGGCAGAAGCGTGTGGTTTGTGTAGCAGCACGCCTCGCGCGTCATGCGCCAGGCTTCATCCCAGCCGATGCCATGCACGTCGATAAGCAGACGCATCAGCTCGGCGATCGCGATCGAAGGATGCGTATCGTTGAGCTGCATGGACGCCTTCTCATGCAGGCTTCGAATGTCGCCGAAGCGCTGCATGTGGCGGCGGATCAGATCCTGCAACGAGGCGGAGGTGAAGAAATACTCCTGCCGCAGGCGAAGCTCCTGCCCCGCAGGCGTCGCGTCGGAGGGATAGAGAACGCGAGAAATGCTCTCGGCGCGCGTGCGCTCGGCCATTGCGCCAAGGTGATCGCCGGAGTTGAACGTGTCCAGACGCAACGGATCGGTGGAGCGCGCGCTCCAGAGGCGCAGCGTGTTGATCATGCGTGCATGGTTGCCGACGACCGGCGTGTCGTATGCGACGGCCAGAACCGTCTCAGCCGGCTGCCACGTGTGGCGCGCCGCGCCATCCCAGCCGTTGGCCATGGCCACCGTGCCGCCAAAGCCGATTTCGTGCACAATCTCGCGACGCAGGAATTCCCACGGGTTGCGGAAGGAGAGCCAATCCTCCGGCGTTTCGACCTGATAGCCGTCCACGATTTTCTGGCGGAAAAGGCCGTGGTCGTAGCGAATGCCGTAGCCAAGGCCGGAGACGCCCACCGTCGCCATGCTTTCCATAAAGCAGGCTGCGAGGCGCCCAAGTCCGCCGTTGCCCAGCGCGGCGTCAGGCTCAAGCGATGCAATGGTTTCAAGATCGACGCCAAGACCGTCCAGCGCCTCGCGCATGGTCTCCGTGAGACCCATATTGCCAAGCGCGTCCTTGAAGAGACGGCCGATCAGAAACTCGAGGGAAAGATAATAAACGCGCTTGCGGCCACTGCGCTTGGCTTCATGGATGGTGTGCGCCCACCCATCGATAATCCCGTCACGCAACGCAAGGATGGCGGCCGTTAGCCAATCATGTTCACGCGCGCTGCCGACGTCCTTGCCAACCGAATACGCCAATTTGGACAAGATGCGCGCACGCAGGTCTTCGGCAGACATGCCCTGCCCGCCCACAGGCAGCGACGTTGCGGCTTCATTGGCAGTGCTAGGCTTGTGCAATGTCGTGATGCCAACGCTCATCTTTTTCTCCAAACGATTCTTTGATACGGCGAAGCTTTCCACGCGGAGGTAAATAAACTGAACGCGTCGGCGTAGGTTCTCAGCCTAAAAAAGCTGATTCGCACTGGGTGAAGGCCCGGAGGAAGAGTTGGGGACGCGCGGCGGGAAAGCAAACCGGAAACCGCAGTGAAATGCGGTTCAACATATTCTACACAAAAATCAACATCTTGCACATGGCGATGGTTAGGCTGCTCCCTCTTGCCGAGAACTGCTAAACTGTCACGCTACATTAACCCATGCTTTACCTTGACCATACATGGTCGCGTTTAATCAGGTCAATTTCATCTGGCCCGCCGATTGCTTCACGTCTCTCGTCATGTCCTGTGACGCTCAGACATTTTCCGGACCAAACATGTTTGCAATCGCGTCAGCCGCCGCCCAGCGCAAAATCCTCTTTGTGACGTCCGAAATGTCCGATTACGTCCAGGCCGGCGGGCTTGGAGAAGTGTCCGCGGCGTTGCCCCGGGCCCTGCGCGGCGCATGCGACGTGCGGGTGTTGATTCCAGGCTACCCGCAAGTTCTTGCAAAACATGCAGGGGTCGAGAAGGTTGCTAACCTTCCCGCCGCCGGTGATATCCCCGCCTGCGCCATCGGGCGCGTCGCGCGCCCGGACGGCCTTGTTGTTTATATTGTCATCTGTCCTGAATTGTATGACCGCCCCGGCACGCCCTACGTCGACTTGCTCGGCGAGCCTTGGCCCGACAACGACATTCGCTTCGCCCGATTGTCGCTCGCCGCAGCAGACATTGCCTGCGGCTTTGGCGAATCCGGCTGGGAGCCGGACAATCTGCACCTCAACGATTGGCCTTCCGCTTTGGCGGCCGGCTACCTCGCGTGGCGCGGCAGTCACGTCCCCACCCTGCTCACGATCCACAACCTTGCTTATCAGGGACTTTTCGACACGGCGCGCATGCGCTCGCTGGCCATTCCCGATTCCGCCTTTGACGTGAATGGCGTCGAATTCTACGGCAAGCTGTCCTTTCTGAAGGCAGGATTGTTTTATTCGTCGCACCTGACCACGGTCAGTTCGACCTATGCAAACGAGATTACGACGCCGGAATTTGGATGCGGCCTGCACGGACTGCTCGCAGAACGAAGCAATCAAGGACGCCTCACTGGCATACTCAACGGCATCGACGAAAGCTGGGGCGAGGAAGCCGACAGCGCTGGTGCGGGGGCTGAGGCCTGGAAGAGCGGCCATGCCAATCAGGTGCGGAAGGATTTTGACCTTGCCCTGACGCGTGGGCCCCTTTTCGCAATCATTTCTCGACTCGTTCACCAGAAGGGCGTGGACCTCGCCATTGAAACGGCGGAGACGATCATCGCGCACGGCGGTCAGCTCATGGTGACAGGGCAAGGCGAGCCTCGCTTTGAAGAGGCTGTCCAATCCCTGGTCCGTCGGCACCGCGGGATGGTTGGCGCGCGGATTGGCTTTTGCGCGAAGGAGGCGCGCCGCATGTTCGCGGGGAGCGATTTTCTGCTTATGCCGTCACGTTTCGAGCCTTGCGGCCTCTCGCAAATGTACGCGCAAAAGTTTGGCGCCTTGCCCATCGCGCATCGTACAGGCGGTCTTGCCGACACGATCGAAGACGGCCAAACCGGCTTCCTTTTTGCGACGCCTACAGCCAACAATCTAAACGGCGCTATCCGGCGGGCCTTCGACGCATACACATCGAGCCGCCGGTTTACCTCCATGCGCCGCGCTGCGATGGCCCGCAGCTTCGGCTGGGAAGCGTCGGCGCGCCGCTATGATGACGTCTATCGTTTGGCCCACGCAGGCTGAACTACCGGCGCGGCGTCGAATCGGCTATCAATCAAACTTAAGCGTTGCGCGAAGAGGATTCGCCGACCGGGATAGCGCCATTGTCCGTTGCACAGCACATTGCAGCGCTCGACGCGGACAGCTTGCAAGCCATCGAACGTGGCGCGCACGCCGCTCCATTCAGCGTTCTTGGCGTACACAGCGCGTCCGGGCGGCGAGTGCTGCGAGTGAACGCCCCCGGTGCGTGGCGCGTTGAAGCGCGGGCACGGGCCAGCGGCGAAATCCTCGCAGTCCTTGATCAAAGCCAGACCCCGGGACTTTTCGCCGCCCCCTTCGAAAGTGAAGCGCCATACCTGCTGCGCGTCTATTGGCCAGGCCACGTCGACGAGCATGAAGACCCCTACTCCTTCACTTCGGCGCTTTGGGAGCCCGAACTGCGAATGATGCGCGACTCGCCGTTGCGCGGCGTCAGCGGACTATTGGGCGCCCATGTCACCAATCTTGAGGGCGTGCCCGGCGTGCGCTTCGCATATTGGGCGCCGAACGCGGCAAGCGTCGCGGTCGCGGGCGACTTCAACTTTTGGAGCGATTGTCGACACCCGATGGGCCAGCGCGAAGATTCAGGCGTCTGGGAAGTGTTCATTCCACGGATCGGCTCAGGCTCTCGCTATAGTTTCGCCGTCCGCGAAAGCGACGACGACGAGGCGGCGCTTATCATTGACCCGTTCGCGCGCGCCACTGAAACCACTCCCCATCCCGCTGCGATCGTCGGCGCCGTGCTTCAACACGAATGGCGCGACGAGCGTTTTCTGGCGATCCGCCGCGCGCGCCGCGATTGCGCCGCGCCTGTCACCATTTACCGTATCGAGCCAGACGCATGGCTGACGCAGGACGGGCGCATTGCGAACTGGCGCAAGTTGGGCGAACGATTGCCCGGCTTCGTTTCCGCGCTGGGCTTCTCGCATGTCCAGATAGGCCTTTCCCGCAAAGGCGCGCCAGCGTGGATGTTTTCGCCGCCAGACGCGCTCGGCGAACCGAGCGGGTTTGCAGACTTTATTGATGTCTGTCACGACGCGGGTCTGGGCGTTATCCTGGACTGGGACGCTCCTGAATTTTATGAAAGTAAAGTAGCCGACGGCGCCAGCCTGTTCGTCGAGAATATCCTGGTCGACAGCGCGATGGCGTGGCTTGAAGGATTCCATCTCGATGGCCTGAGCATGAAGGCGCCGCGCGTGACGCCCAATCTGCTGACGCGTCTTCGCCAGGATATGGACGAGAACGCCCCAGGCGCATTGCTGATTGTAGAAGACGCCAGCGAGGCGGACCGGTGCGAAGCGCAAGTTTGGCGCGCCGACGCAATTCGGGCAGCCTTCGATGGCGCGGCGGATATTCTGCAGCGCGAAGGCGCCGACCGGCTCGAGCGCGCGCTTCTGCCGATTACGCCCCAAACGTTGTCGCGTTTCTCCCCGGCATTATGGAGCAGCGATCCGCTCGCGCTGTTGCGCGCCGTCTATGCGCTGGCGTGGCTGACGCCGGGCATGAAGTTGATGCATATGGGCGCCGAACTTGGCCAGCATCAATGGCCGGACGGCGTGGTTGCATGGGACATCTTGGACAATCCGGACAGCCTCTGCTTCCTTAAACTTGTGCGCGATCTCAACAGCACCTTGCGGAACGAAGCTCCGATCAGGCTTTCGTCCCGGGTCTCGCAACTCGTCACTTGGCTGCCGACCGAGCCACCCGTCATCGCATACGTACGTTCTGGCGAGGCGGCGGCGCCACTGCTTGTGGCCATGAATCGCTCCGATGAAGCACGCAGGGTTCGACTTGAAGCCCCCTGCGAAGGTCACTGGCGCGAACTGCTGAACACGGACTCCCGCCACTATGGCGGCGGCGATGTGGGGAATTATGGCGGCGCACATACTTTCGAAATCGCGGACCGTCCAGGAACTTTCTTCCTCGACATAACTATTCCGTCACGCGGAGCTATTATTTTTCGAAACGACATTTAAAAACGACAGCCCTTCGCGCGGGAGGGCTTGGCAAGATACGGGACAGGCCACATGGACGATTATCTCGACGCCGACGCTTCTATCCGCAAGCTCGCATTCGCATCCGGCCTCTCGCCATCATGGACAGACCATACCGGTCAGGATCGGACTGTCTCCGGCGACGACCTGCGCCGCATCCTGGAATCCTGCGGCGTCGCCTGTTCGAACGTTTCGCAAATAGCCGATAGCCGGCGCCAGTTGATGCAGGAAGTCGGCGGGCGCGGCCTGCCCCCGATGATCGTTGCAACAGCAGGCGAGCCGCTGCTGATCCCGGGCGATAATCTTGAGCCCAGCCATGCGCGCATTGTTTTTGAAGAGGGCGACGCGCAAGACATCTGGCTGCACGAGCATGCCGATGGATATCTACGCGCCGATCCCGTGCATCGCATCGGCTATCACCGCCTGCAAGTTGCAAACACGCAAACCACGCTCGCAATAGCGCCGCCGCGCTGCTTCACCTCTGCTGACGTATCAGGCGGCGCGCCTGTATGGGGATTGACGGCGCAGCTGTACGGGTTGCGCACGCAGGGCGATGGCGGGATCGGAACCTTTGCAGGTGTGGAGGCGCTTTGCGCGGCGGCTGGATTGCGCGGCGCCGACGCGCTCGCGTTGAGCCCGACGCACGCGTTGTTTTCTGCCGACGCGAATCATTATTCGCCCTACTCGCCCTCGACGCGCTTATTCCGCAATCCGCTGCATGCTGACTGCGCGAGCATCGTTGGGCCCGCGCGTGTCGCCGCGGCAATTGTCGCCTCTGGCGTTGCGCAGCAAATGGCCTCCCTCGAGGCGTTGCCTCTGGTTGATTGGCAGCAGGCCGCCGCTGTGCGCATGCGCCTCCTGCGCGCGCTGTTCGATGACTTCATGGCGACAGATGTCGCGCACCACACACCGCTTGCCGCCGTCTTCGAGGGCTTCTGCGCTTCCGGGGGTGAGACGCTGGCCGCTCATGCTCGGTTCGAAGCGTTGCACGCGCACTATTTCATGAGGGACTACGCGCTCTGGGACTGGCGCTCGTGGGACCCCGAACATCGCGATAGTCGAGCGCCGGGTGTCGCAAGCTTTGCATGCGAGCATGAGATCGAAGTGCGCTTCCACAGCTTCCTGCAATGGTTGGCGGACGCGTCACAGGCGCATGCACAGGAAACAGCGCGCCGCGCGGGCATGCGCATCGGCCTGATTTGCGATCTCGCTGTTGGCATGAACGCCGGCGGCAGCCATGGCTGGATGCAGCCCAACGATCTCCTTGTTGGATTGAACATCGGCGCGCCGCCAGACCAGCTGGCGCCACGTGGACAGAACTGGGGCCTGACCACGTTCGCGCCGCGAGCCTTGCGCCGCAACGGCTACGCGCCGTTCCTGGCGACACTGCGCGCGCAATTCCGCCATTCAGGCGGCGTGCGTATCGACCATGTGATGGGCCTCGCGCGCCTGTGGCTGGTGCCTGAGGGTGAAGACGCCTCGCATGGCGCTTACATGGCCTATCCGTTCAACGACATGCTGAAACTTGTGTGCCTCGAATCACATCGTCATCGCGCCATCGTCATCGGCGAAGATCTCGGCACCGTACCGCATGGCTTCCGCGAACGGCTTGAGCAGGCAGGTGTGTACGGAATGCGCGTGATGCAATTTGAACGCGCCGCCGACGGCTTCCACAAACCTGAATGGTATGCGCCATCAGCCGCGGCCATGAGTTCGACCCACGACATTCCCTCTGTCGCAGGCTGGTGGGGCGGCGCGGACCTCAAGCTGCGCAAGGAGCTTAACCAATTTGGGCCCGGACAGACGATTGAAGGCGAGGAATACAATCGCGCGCAAGATCGTGATGCGATGTGGCGCGCTTTTGAAGATGCGGGCGTCGTGGAACGGGGGCCCACTCCGCCCGCAAGCGCGGGCGCAAGCGCGACAGACGCCGCAATGCAGTTTCTCGCCCGTTCGGCCTCGCAACTCGCGCTCGCGCCAGTCGAAGATCTGATGGCCATAGTCGAGCAAACTAATTTACCCGGCACAACCAGAGAACATCCAAATTGGCGTCGGCGATACACGCCTGACGCACGCCGCATGCTCGATACGTCCGATGATCGAATTGCGTCGTTCCAACTAGCGAGGCCGCGTTAAAGCCGGTTTCGCGTGAACCTTCTCCGTACCTGGCCGTTGAATATGCAGCCAGCCAATTGGGCGACCGGGCGCGCCTCGCGCGCCTGGGGCTACCAATGACTTTCACGGAGAAAACATATGCTTCGCAATCTTCTTCTCGCGACCTGTGTCGCAGCTATCCCGTCGGTCGCTCTTGCGCAGACCGCAACCCAGAAGGCCACGCCGCAGAATGTCCAGCAGGGCCAGATGGCTGGCAAGTTCCTCGCTATGCCTGCAGCCGGACAGATCCGCGCGGCTGATTTGCGCTCGGCTGATATCTATACGGCCGACAACCAGCGCGTTGGCGATATCGACGACATTCTACTCGACAGCCGCGGCAACATCGTCGCCGTCGTTGTGGGCGTTGGCGGCTTCCTCGGCATCGGTCAGAAAAATGTCGCGATTCCCTTCGAGGCTCTCGACATGACGGCGCAGAACAACATGGCTGGGGCGACGGGCACGACCGGCGCGACGGGCACGACCACCGGCGCTACAGGCACGGCCACCACCACGACCAATCGTGATGGCATGACCACAGGCGCAGTTCCGAACAACACTGCAGCCGCCACCGATCAAGATCGCCAGCGCGCCACGGCGCAGCGTGCGGATCAGATGAGCCGCGAGCAGCTGGCCGCTCAGCGCGGCACGACCACAACAACGACGACGACGACTCCGAATCAGCAAATGGCCCGGGCCGATGGGCCGTGGAAGCCCGAGCGCATCCTGCTGAGGGGCGTTACGAAGGCTGAGTTGGAAAACGCGCCGGAGTTTAACTGGGATGCAAGCGCACCGCGTGGCGCCGCTTCACCGAACACTCCTGCCACCAATCGCTAATCGCTTCTAAGCGGTCGGCATGGCTCCCCCTCGCGAGAGGGGGAGCTTTTTTGTGACTCACACTTCGGTGCTGCCTTTAACCTTATGCCACCTGTATTTTAGTTTCATGCGCATCAGGAAGTCCGTTCCGAAAAGCGGCGCCATGACCGCTGCGATGAGGCCCTGCCCCGCAGTATCTTTTACCTTCGCCAACACGGCGCCGTCTGGAAAATGAGACGCGAAAAAAAGCAGCAGCAGCACGGCGCTCACCGCAATTACGATGGCGCTGGTGATGGTCGTACGTAGACACCGCTTGAGATAGGCCTCAGGCCTGTCGCAATATTTCCAGGTGAAAACAAACGGCGAGATCACCATCAAGCCGAGGAGAAAGACCGAGCCGAGCCCGATCCACTGATTGTCAGCGCCTTCCATGAAGCGACCTCAAGCTGCAAGTTCGTGATTGATGGATCGCAGATGCGGCATCACTTCGCGCGCAAAAAGATCGACGGACGTGCTCAACTCATCGAATGTCTGATCGCCGAACGCGATCTGCGCAACGCAATAATTGCTGCGCGACTGCGTCAATTGGTCTGACAAGAACGCGGCAACTGTAGCAGGTGACCCGGCCACGCCTTTTCCCTGCCCATGGAGCATGTCCCAATTATCGGGTCGAGGATGGCGGTTCGTCCGCCCCAGCCGACGGAACAGGTGCGTGAAACCCTGATGCCAGTGCGGATACGCGCGCCGCGCGATCGCCTCCGCCTTGGCGTCAGTTTCCGCGACGATCACGAACCGGCCCAAGCCCATCAGAGGCAGTGGGCGCGCGCGATGCACGTCGCGAAACGTTGCGCGGAACGCGTCGTTGCACTCGCGGGCCTCTTCCGCCGCATCGAGGCTGATCGTATTCCATCCGCGCGTCGCCGCCCGCTGCGCGCTCTCGACTGCGTGAACGCCATACCAAACGGGCGGATAAGGCTTCTGGTAGGGCTGCACCTTGAGCGCAAACTCGGCGTAGGGCTCGACTTGCTCAGGCACGCGCATCACGCCTGTCTCCAGCGCCTCCAGAACGCGCGGCAGCATCACGCGATACTGGTCTTCGGTCTGCGCCGGATCGACGCCGAAATAGCAGATTTCCACTGGTGAGGAACCACGTCCGAATCCGATTTCCAGGCGTCCACGCGACATTTGGTCGAGCATGGCGATTTCTTCTGCAAGCCGCAAAGGATGGTAAAGCGGCAACGCATACACCATCGGTCCAAACCGCAAATTCCTTGTCCGCTGCGCCACGGCAGCAAGCATGATGTTGGGCGACGGCGCCATGCCAAGCGTCGTTGCATGGTGCTCAGCCACATGCCAGGCGTGGAATCCGGACCTGTCGTACATTTCGATGATCTTGAGCCGCTCCTCAAAGAAGTCGGCCAATGGCAAATGATCGTTATCCAGATGGTCGAAAATGCCGAACTGCATATCCTCGCCGTCTCCGTCCCGGACCGCGTCCGCCATCGTCTGGATGACGGGCGCCGCGCGGTCCCTTATACTTGGGTATCGAATAACAGGAAACGGCCCCGGGAGAAGCCATGCCCATCACGGTACACCCCCTCTCGCCCGCCATCGCGGCGGAGATCCGGGGCGCAGACATCTCCGGCCCACTTGATGCGCAGGACGTCGCCGCAATCCGGCAGGCTTGGCTGGACCATTGCGTTCTGCTGTTTCGCGATCAGTCGCTCGATGCAAATCAGCAACGGGCTTTCGTCCGGCACTTTGGCGAATTGGGCGGACGCAAGGCGCGTGTCGAGCCGCAAAACTACCGCAAGCCGGATGAGGCGACAGCGGGCCCCGACTACAACGCAGATAGCATGCTCGTCTCAAACATTCGCGAAAACGGCAAACCCATCGGCGTGCTGCCGGATGGCGAGATGTGGTTTCACCACGACATGTGCTACGCGCCGCAGCCCAACCGCGCGAGTTTTCTTTATTCAATCGAAGTGCCGAGCCACGGCGGCGACACCATCTTCGCCAGTATGTACGAAGCCTACGCGCGTCTGCCGCAACATCTGAAAGACCGCATCGAAGGCCGCAGCGTGCTGCAGGCGTTTGACGAACAAGAGGACCGGCGGATCGAGCTGAATGAACGACCCCTGTCGCAGATTCCGCACTGCTTCCAGCCGATTGTTCTGCGCCATCCTGACACAGGCCGCCGTGCTATTTACGTCAACCGCCTTATGTCCCATCGCATCGAAGGCTTGTCGGACGCCGACAGCGACGCGCTGCTCGAAGAATTGTTCGGCTACACGGAAGATCCCGCGATCCAGTACCAGCATGTCTGGCGGCCGGGCGATCTCCTGATGTGGGACAATCTGTGCTCGACCCACGCGCGCACGGACTTTCCACGCGCAGAGAGGCGACTGATGCGTCGCTATACGCTGGCTGGGGCGCCGGTGACGGCTGCGTGGGAGAGCGAGATCGCCACATGAAAAAGCCCCCTCCCGAAGGAGAGGGCTCGACTTGTGCGCGCGTGCGCTGTTTAGAGACCCTTCGTCGGCGACGTGCTGGGGTCTGCACGCATGACGCCGGGCGAAGAGCCCGTTGTGGTTTTCGGGGGCGTATCGCCGGGGTTTGATGAAGCCGCGCCCGCAGCGCCCGTTGCGGGGTCTGAACGGCTCGACATTGTCGAACCGCCGCGTTCCCCAAAAGCGCCAGACGTAGCTTTGGCGAAGGAGTCCAGCGTCGACTTCGCGGCGGATTCGCCTTGTTGCTTCACGCGCAAATTGTTTTGCACATGGGAAACCCCTGACACCGCTTCAGCGATGTCTTCAGCGCGCCGTTTCTCATCGCGCGTGCTTACGGTTCCAGACAGGGTCACCTCGCGCTCCGAGACGGCCACTTCGATGTCCGACGCATCGACCATCGGGTGTTCCGTCAAACGATCACACACATCCTCGTTGATGCGTGTATCCGAGCGCGCATAATTGCGTGGACCCAGTCCGGTATGACGGCGATCCATCTCGCGCCGGCGCTCGGCTTCTTCATCGCCGAACCAGGATGAGACTTCGTCGGTCGCCTTGTCCCAGAAGCCTCGCTCGTCCTCACGCGAGCCGGGGCCCCAGTCACGCGGGCCGCCATATCCGTAGCCCTGCCCCATGCTTCCGGCGCCGCCTCCGCCATATCCTGAGCGGTTGCCGGAATAGTCTTGGTCGCGGCCGCTTCGGCCTTGCGACTCCATGTGTCCGCCGCCGTAGCCCATGCCTGAACGGCCTGAAGAGCCGCGGCTCGAGCCGCTATAAGGTGACGAACGCCCTGCGCCGGAATCTCCTGAGCGCATGGAGCCGCCAAAGTCGCGATCCTGACGATGGTCATTACCCCCGCCCTGACCAAAGCCACGGTTCATGTCGCGGCCTGAATAATGGCGCTCGTGATCGCCACTGTGCTCGCGTGCGCGGTTGCGCTCAAGATCACTCCAGCTTGTCTGCTCCCAGTTGGACCCCGAACGTTCGCCCCAGCGGTGTTGATCATCCCGGTCGCGGCCCTGATCGGCCCCTGAGCTTTCGGACATGTAGTCGCCGCGGTCACGATTGCGCCCGCCAGACATTTCCCAGCTACGCGAGCTTTGATCCATGCCTTCGCCACGGTTTTCACCAAAGCGTTTGCTGGCTGCATCGTCGCGCCTGTAACGTTCATTGCTCCGGTTGCTCGCGTCAGATTCGCGGCGTTCATTTCCCTCGCGCCAATTACGCTCGCGCCAACGTCTGTCTTCTTCGTGAGCCATCTGCTTCTCTCCCGCTGAATTGCGCCCCCAGAGCGGCCCCGCGCCTAATTTGGCAACGCGACCGTGCGCACTCCGTTCCGGCGGCGCGAGAGAGGTTTTCAAGGCGAGGAATGAGGGATCAGCAGGTTCAGCGCAGCGGCGCGTAAGCTGTAAAGAACGTCGGCAAAATCGGCTGCGCGCCAAGGATCATGCGCGGCAGGCGGATGGGTGCGCCGTCGTCCTCAGCGCTTGCGTCTGGCCGACGCGGCGGTAGCGGCGCGTCCGCTAGCGCAATCTGGGTGTTCTCGGCCAGTACGCCTTCGTCCAACCCATCAGGCCGCGCCGGCGGCAAGGGCGGCGTGATGGCGCGCAAATCCTGCGGCTGCAAGGCGGCTGTCATGACAGAGCGCTGCGGCGGCATCGTCGCGATCGGCTGCGACGTTCCGAAGCCGAATAGCGACCTTACGCCTTCCACGAGAGAAGCGGGCGTCCCCTGCAAGGGCGGAGCATTGCTGGCGACCACGGTCGCGGCGGGCGCCTGCCTTGCGCGCGCAATCATGGTTTCGCTTGGCGGTTTCGTGCAATCGCGCACGCCTAGGCCGATCAGCTCGGCGCCGCCGATTGAGCGATAATTGCGTGTGAGATGATTGCCGAGGCGCTCACGAACAGCGGCCGGATACGCCGAAAGCAATTCGCGCGAAATGCTCTGATCCACCTGTTTCGTATCGCGATGATAGGCCGAGTGAAAGCGCAGCACGCTTGTTGGATAGACGCACACGTTCGGCAGGCTCAGCGCGAGCGTGCAGGCAGAGCGGCACTCATGCAGCCGCACTTCCCTGTTCTGCTGACGATACAGCTCTGTGACCGCCCGATATTCGGAGACGAGCCCGCCAAGATCCTTCTGGACCACGACAGGCAGGTTCGGCGACGGCGGCGGGTGCAGGTAACTCAACGCAAAACCACTCCAACAAGTCTGCTGAATTCAGCAGGACATGGTTGACGGTCCGTTAACCGGGCGGGATGGACGGGCCCGCCGACGTCATGTCGACCCCAAAACGGGCAATTTTGTGTAAGCGAGGCCATTCAGATGGGAATCGCGCCCGCGAGCCGTTCCCTTTGGGCAAGCCGCCACTGAGTCGGCGTCGCGCCCGTGTGGCGTTTGAAGAAACGGCAAAAATACGCCGGGTCCTCGAATCCCAGCTCGTAGGCCAGAGCTGTAACCGGGGCGCCTACGTGTACAAGTCTGCGGCGCGCCTCCAGCAGAACCCTGTTCTGCACCACTTCGAACGCGGAATGGCCTGCAAACGTCCGACAGATACGGTCGAGCCGACTTTCGCTCGTCGCCAGCGCCTGCGCATAGCGCGACACGGGCCAGTGCTCGATATAATGATCCTCCACCATGGACCGAAACCGCGCAAAAACTTGCGTGTGGGGATCATCGCCACGGATCGCGCCGCCGGCCCCCATGCGCCGACGCGCAAGCATCATCAGCACGCAGGCCGATAGCCATTCGCTGGCAAAGCCATATCCCGCGCGCCGGTCGCGCGTTTCACGAAACAGCTGATCGAGAAGCGCTCTGCAGGATTGTGCGTCGTCCTCAAGGCTGATGATCATGGGCTCATCCATAAGTCCATCGAACAAGCCGCTCGCACGCTGCACAGACTTTGGCCCCGCCCAGCCTGCCGCCCAACCTGCGGCCCAACCTGCGGCCATTGTGAGCACATAGCCCTCGGTCCCGGGCTGAAAATTGAACGCATGCACAACGCGCGAGGGCACGAGGATGGCGCATGGAGCCACGGCCTCCGCGACCTGATTGTCCAATACCGCCCGCGCCGGCTTGTCGAACAGGAACACTGCCTGAAACAGCCCGCGATGCGTGTGGCGGTCGATTTCCCACCCCAGAAGTTCACCGCGCGCGCTGATCGGCTCGATGTGGAGAAACTCGACATCAGCTGCGGTCTCGGCCTCGCCATAAAGCGTGAAGACGGGCACGCCCGCAACGCGCGCAGCTTTCGCCATCGCCTTGTCTGATCCGCGTTCCATGCATCCCTCCGGGCTTTCGATGCGCCGGAAAAGTACAATCTATGGCCCGGCCCGTCCATTCCCCGAGACATTGGCTCCGCGATAGGCAAGAGTATGCTCCAAGTCCGCCAGCAAACGGGCAGAGCCTAGGGCGACGGAGGAAACGATGTTCGTGTTCGATCCCTACTCACCGCTAGTCGATGCAGACCCCTTCCCGTTCTACAAAACGCTCAGGGACGAACATCCCTGCTATTGGTCCGAAGGCGCGAATATCTGGATTCTTTCGCGCTACGAGGACATTTCCAACGCCTGCTCTGACTGGAAGACTTACTCGTCCGCCAAGGGCAATTTGCTGGACGAATTGCCCAACCGCGCCGGCGGCACGCTCGGGACCACTGATCCGCCACGTCACGACCAGATGCGCGCCTGCATACAGTATGCGTTCTCGCGCCGCTCAATCGATGGGCTCGCTGCGCCCATCGCCGCATCCGCGAACGCTGCGCTCGACGACGTGGTCGGCAAGAAGAGCTTCGATTTCGTGACCGAGGTCTCGACGCGCGTCACGATCGACGTGCTCTTCAGTCTGCTCAGCCTGCCGCGCGACGCCAACGAGCGCACCGTGCGCGACAAGGCCGTACTGGCGGTGCAGACCGACCCCGTCACGCGCCAGAAAACCGCGCAGCACCTCGAAGCGTTTCAATGGCTGCAGGATTACACGCGCGCCATTCTGGCCGAGCGTAAGAAAAACCCCGGCGACGACCTCCTCAGCGCGTTTCAGGAGTCCGAAGTGGAGGGCGTGAAACTCACGGATCGCGAGGTGCTGCTGACCACCGTCACGTTGATCCTCGCGGGCGTTGAATCGCTGTCGGGCTTCATGACGATGTTCGCGCTCAATATGGCCGACCACGCGCAAGCGCGCGCCAAAATCGTCGCCACTCCGGCGCTCACGGCGGACGCGATCGAGGAATCGCTGCGCTTCAACACGTCGGCGCAGCGCTTCCGCCGTTGCCTCACGCGCGATGTCGAGTTGCACGGCAAAACGATGAAGGCTGGCGATTTCGTTTGCATGGCCTACGGATCGGGCAATCGCGACGACCGCCGTTTTCCCAACGCGCACATCTACGACATTGCTCGCAAACCGCGTGGTCATCTGGGATTTGGATCAGGCGTCCACACGTGTCTTGGCACACAGATCGGCCGGCTTGCGACGCGCGTTCTCTTCGAGACGATGCACGCGCGAATTCCTAACTACGAGCGCGTGGACAGCGAATTGAAGTGGATGCCCTCCACCACATTCCGCAGTCCATTGCGGTTGGATTTGAGAGCGGTCTAATTGGTCTGAATGGCCGGACTTGATCCGGCCATTCAGAGAGCGCGAAGCAAGTTTTATCGATGCGCGGCTGAAGCCCGCGCATGACGCCCCGGCCCTATCCAGCGCTCAAAATATCCCGGCCCGCAATTTCAAGAATTAGCTTGCGGCGCACGGCGTCGGCGAACGCTTCAAACGTCTTTGCCGGCACCATGAAAGAGCCGGGCCCACCAATGACTTCTGTCTTGTAGTGATCGTCGAGGTCATATTCGAGCGACAGAATTGGCAAGCCGTTGATGATAACGCCTGCAGCGACGGCCTCATCTCGCGCGAGCGAGACAGGACGTCCGCTTGAGTTGACGCCATCGCCTGACACATCAATAACGCGCCGCAGCGAGCGAAAGCCGCTATCCTTGAAAACGCGCGCTCCATAATCCAAAGCGCCCGCGATCGACGTGCCGCCGCCATACAACCTCCGTGGCGCGACAGCGATCATGTCGGCGAACTTGTCGCACGACGCCTTGTCATCAATCTTCGTCCACGGCGCGACGACAACTTGCATGCGCGGGCCGGTCCACTGATACATCATCACCGCGACTGACCCGAGCATGCCGGACGTGATTGCCCTCACGATCTGCGCGTCGCGAAACGCCGAAACATATCCCTGTTTCTGCAATTCAAAACGATGCGCGTTGACCGAGCCAGATGCGTCGACCGCAAGCGCAAGTTGAATATCCACGTCGTCCGGGCCCTCGGCGCGAAGGCGCCCAACGCCCGCCAACGAGAGAGCGCCACCAGTTAGCGCCGTAAATGCGCGTCGAGTAGGCTTTAAGGGGGCGCCCATGCGGACCTGCCTTTCCGGTTACGGACACCCTTCAAGCAAACAAGGCGCCGCGCGCGACGCCTCTACGATGTGCCGGACCCGCGGCGAGCGCAACTGGGAAGCTGCGCCTGCCGCTCATCACGTCTTGGTGTGTGCTGCCGAGCCTTTACGGTCCGCGGCAGACAATGTTGAGCGTAGCCGACCGCTTCTCGACGTCGATCACCTTGAATGCGCGCTCCAGCGCCTTTGGCACATCCGCCGGATCGCTCACGGTCGCGCCATAGCCGCCAGCAACTTCCGCCGACTTCTCGAATTGGAGATGCTCGGTGAAATACGTCAGCGGCTCGCGGTTGCTCTTGGCCGCAAAGCCGGTGGGATAGACCTCGCGCGTATTGCGCTTCACAGCGCCCCACATGGCGTTGTTGAACACCATGGTCAGTGTCGGCCAGCCTTCAGCTTTAGCGACATAAAGCGCGGGCGTCGGGTTGCCGAACATGTAGGCGCCGTCGCCAACGCACGTAATGACGCGCCGGTCGGGTTGCGCCGCCTTCATGCCAAGCGCCATGCCCTGGCTCCAGCCAAGCGCCCCGGCCGCACCCGTGAAGAACAGGGTGCCGGGCTTTTTCATCGTCAGATGTTCGTATGTGATCGGGCCTTCCTTGAGGATGATGTCGTTCTCATCCTTGATCTCGTTCAGGCAATGCGTGACCCACGCCGGATGGATTGGCGTTTCCGTCTTGGCCTTTTCAAGCGCGGCTGCCCAACGTTCGCGCTGGCTGGCGCGCCGTTCGGCAAGGCGCGTGCGCCGCGCCTCGATGCGATCACGCGCAGGGCCAAGCCGCGACTCGAGCGCCGCCGCGAGCGCCGCCATGCCGGGCCCGATGGCGCCGGTAATGGCGAGATCGCAGGGGAACCCACGCATCGGATAAGCCGTGTAAAGGGGATCCACGCCCATCTGGATGATCTTGCAATCTTTGCTCGGGGCCTTCTTGTGCGGAATCCACGGCACGTCAGCATCAATGATGAGGATCAGATCGGCGTCGGCGAGGAAGGGGTCGGGTTCGAAGCCTAGATGCATCGGATGATCGGTGTCGAGACCCATGTAGCGCGGCTTGCGCTGCGTCACGGGAATGGCGAACAGGTCGGCCAATGCGCCAAGCAATGCAGGCTCGTCATGCTCACGCCCGCAGCTTGCGGTAATGATGATCGGGTTCTGCGCCTTGGCGATCATATCTGCCGCGCGGTCGATGGCCGCCAAATCAGGATAAGGCACAGTCGCCGCCACATGGCGCGAGGGCGAAGAATACGTGAAGTTTTCGATGGGCGCAGCGAGCACTTCTCGCGGCAGCGAAAGGTAGACCGGGCCCTTGGGTTCGCTCATCGTGAGATTGAAAGCGCGGTCGATGGCGGACTCGAGTACTTGCGCGTTCTTCAGTTCGTAATCCCATTTCACGATCTCGCGCAGCATTCCAGCTTGATCGCGCATTTCCTGCGGCCAGTGAATTTCGCCGCTGCGGGCGCCGGGAAGACCTCCCTCTTCGCTGTAGGGCGTGCGGCCGGAGGAGAACACCACGGGCAGATTGCCGCGCCACGCGTTGAGCACGCCGCACATGGCGTTGGCCATGCCGACGTTGACGTGAACCATGACGAGTTGCGGCCTGCCGGTCTGCAGGTAATAGCCAAGCGCCATATGGATGGCGACGTTCTCGTGCGGCACGGTTATCGGCCGGGGCATCTTGCGGCCCTGCGCCTCGAACTTGGCGAGGGATTCAATCAGCGGCGCAAAATCGGTGCCGGCGTTGGCGAACAGAAAATCAACGCCGCGGTCGGCGAGGATTTCAATATAGGCGTCGGCGATCGTGCCGTTTTCGATGACCTTCTCGGACATGCTTCAAATTCCTCCCGCAACCTTCGTTGCCGTCCTCGCTAAAGGAGCGGCGCGCTCAAGACAATCAGTTTCGTTCTCCGGCCGTTGGCCCCAACCACACCGCGCGCGGTCCGATGTCCGCAACGCTCACGCAGCCCGTAAAGGCCATGGTTGCGTCAATCTCCCGGCGCAGCAGCGAGAGCGCGTGCGAAGCCCCGGCTTCCCCGGCGACGGACAATCCGTAGAGCGTCGGGCGCCCTGACAGGACTGCGCTCGCCCCCAGCGCCAGCGCCTTCACTACGTCCCCGCCCCGGCGCACACCGGAATCGAGCAGTACGGGGATGCGACCCGCCACCTGCGCGACGATTTCGGGGAGCACTTCGATTGGCGCGACCGCGCTGTCGAGATTACGGCCGCCATGGTTGGAGACGATGACCGCGTCGAGCCCGGCTTCCACCGCCAGCGCGGCGTCCTCGGGCAGATGGACACCTTTGATCATGAGGGGGCCTTTCCACACATCGCGCAGGCGTTTCACGTCCTCCCACGTCAAATTATCGCCGCGCAGGTTCGGCACCGCGCTTTTGGGCGCGCCACTTGCCGCCGCGCCCGGCGCCATGCGGCTCACCGCCCCTTGCGGATAATGCGCCAGTGTCGGCATGCCGTTTCTCATCAGGTAGCGCGCCATCACGTTCATGAGCCAGCGCGGGTGCAGCGCCATGTCGAAAAGCGCCCGCGGATTTGGCTGAAACGGCATCGAGAAGCCATTGCGCCGGTTGTATTCGCGAATTGGCGGGGCGGGCGTATCGACAGTCAGGATCAGCGCCTCAAAGCCCGCGTCCTGCGCCCGTTTGACAAGCGCATAGGACAGATCGCGCTCGCGCCACATGTAGAGTTGAAACCACTTGCGCGCCCCTTCCACTGCCGCAATCGTCTCAATGGACGTCACCGACGGCGTGGCCAGTGTGAAAGGCACGCCAGCTTTCGCGGCGGCGCGGGCCAGTTCGGCCTCGCCCTCGAACCAGCAAATGCCGGCGACGCCGGTTGGCGCAATCGCCAGCGGCATGGACATCGGCTTTCCAAAAAGCGTCGTCGCCATCGTGCGATGCGAAACGTCCACAAGAACTTTGTTTCGCAGCTTGATGCGCGCAAACGCGCTGCGATTGCCTTTCAGGGACGCTTCGTCCTCGGAGCCACGATCGAAAAACTCGAAAATGCCCCGCGGCAGACGCCGGCGCGCGGCCTCGCGGAGATCGGCAACATTCTGGCACCGATCTAGAATCGCTGGGGTTTTCTCGGACTTGGCCGTAACCGAGGCGGGCTTCGCCGCACTGGCCTCCGGCTTTGCCGTGGCGACCGGCGTCGTCATGAATCCCCTCCTGCCATTCCTGAATTTCTCATTCGCCGG
Organism: Beijerinckiaceae bacterium; assembly: GCA_030684835.1. Lineage (GTDB taxonomy): Bacteria > Pseudomonadota > Alphaproteobacteria > Rhizobiales > Beijerinckiaceae > Terripilifer. The sequence continues at coordinate 66,796 of JAUXWZ010000055.1, read as the reverse complement.
CACATTACGGGGCGGCCTCAAGCTCGGCAACATTGCGCAGGAGGCGTAACCCGTTCAGGAAAGTATCTCGTCCTGCGGGAATGATTCGGATATATCGGCGCCGATGAGCCTCATAACCTCCACCGAAGATCTGGCGCAGGCCTGCGCGCGTTTCGCCCGGCACCCGTTCGTCACCGTTGACACCGAGTTTCTGCGCGAAACCACTTTCTGGCCAAAAGTTTGCGTGATCCAGATCGCGTCCGATGACGAGGCGATCGCCATCGACACGCTGGCTGATGGTCTCGATTTGGGACCGTTTTTCGAACTGATGCGCAACGAGGCGGTGGTCAAGGTTTTCCACGCCGCCCGGCAGGACATCGAAATCGTCTGGAACCTCGCCAAGACCATCCCCGCGCCCCTGTTCGACACGCAGGTCGCAGCCATGGTCTGCGGCTTTGGCGATCAGGTGTCCTACGGCGAACTGGTGCAATCCCTCTGCCGCGTCGCCGTCGACAAGTCGTCGCGCTTCACCGATTGGTCGCGCCGCCCACTGTCAGAAGCGCAGATTACCTACGCTCTGGCGGATGTTACCCATTTGCGGGACGTCTATCGCGCCCTACTCGGCAAGCTCGAATCCACGAATCGGGTCGACTGGCTGGTCGATGAGATGCAGGGCCTCACCGCGACCTCGACGTACGAGCAGCACCCCGACAACGCCTGGGAGCGCTTCCGCCACCGCGCCCGCAAGCCGCGCGATCTGGCTCTGCTCATGGAAATCGCCGCGTGGCGCGAGCGCGAGGCGCAGAGCAAGGATGTTCCGCGTTCGCGCATCCTAAAGGACGATGTGATGCTGGAAGTGGCGCTCGCCGCCCCGCGCACAGCCGACGCGCTCGCAAATCTTCGCGCATTCCCGCGCGGCATGGAGCGCTCACGCGCCGGCGCAGACATTCTAGCCGCCATCGAGCGCGGGCTGGCGCGCGATCCTGACTTGCTGCCGAAGATCGAGCGCGACCGCCGTCCCGGCGCCTCCACCGGCGCGACCGTTGAACTGCTGAAAGTCCTGTTGCGGCAGGTCAGCGAAAAGCACGGCGTCGCCGCCAAGATGATTGCGACCGTGGACGATCTCGAAGCCATCGCCTCCGACGACCGTGCGGACGTCGCCGCCTTGCGAGGATGGCGGCGCGAAATTTTCGGCCTCAAGGCGCTGGAGCTGAAGCGCGGGAAACTCGCGCTCACCGTTGAGCGCGGACGCGTCGTGACTCTCGAATGGCAGGATACGCCGGGCGAAGAGGCCGTGGTCGCCTGACAGGCCCGTAAATTTTGCGCGTGGAATTGTGGGCGAAATCGCGTGGCTTGCGGCGACGGGAGCGCATGACCACTTGATGTGGGTTGCATTCGGAGAGCCCGGCTCATGGACGCGCAAAAGCTTCTTGAACAATTTCTTGGCCCCGGCGGGCTGTCGCAGCACGCGCAGCGCGCAAGGGACATGTTGCGCGGGGCCTCGGGAGAAGGTGGCGGCCTTTCCGGCATGCTCGGTCAATTAGGCGGCATGCTGGGTGGCAAGCAGGAGCAATCGCCTGCACCCGGTGGGAGCCAATCCCGCGCCGACGCGCCCTCGCAAGGTGGCGGTCTGGACCATCTGATGAACAACATCCCCGGTGGAGCCACCGGCGCGTTTGCGGGCGCGGGCCTTTTAGCCGTTTTGCTCGGCCAGAAAAGCGTGCGCAAAATGGCGGGCGGCCTGATGAGCGTCGGCGCGTCCGCCGCGCTTGGCGCGCTTGCCTATCGGGCTTGGCAGAACTGGAATACGGGCCAACCGTTGACGGCCGCTCCCATCGCAACACCAGCCGATGCGCCGGCCGAGGATTCGCCCTTTTTGCCAAAGGCGGACGCAACGGGGCAGCCATTCGCGCTCGCTCTTATCAAGGCGATGATCGCCGCCGCCAACGCGGATGGGCATATCGGCCCGGAAGAGCACAAGCAGATTTTCGACGCGGCCAATCGCGCTGGATTTGATCCGGACGCCAAGGCGTTTATCTTCGACGCGCTGGCGAACCCGCCAAGCGTTCGACAAATCGCGTCAATGGCCAGCGGCATGGAGCAATCTGCTGAGCTCTATCTCGCCGCGCGCCTGGCCATTGATCCCGACGAGCCATCGGAAAAGGCGTTCCTCGAAGCGCTAGCGCAGGCGATGAGCCTGCCCCCGCAATTCGTCGCGCATCTTGAGCAGCAGGTCACCGGCGGCGGCGTGTAGCAGGCGGTGTGGTGAGGATATCCGACGCCACGTTCATTCTTCGGTTATGTCCTCGCACGCCATGCCGTCATGGTCGGCTAAGGCCGACCATCCACGACACGAAAACGCGTCAAGCCGTGTCTTACGCGTGAATGGCTTACGCGAAAAGCGCCTGCAGGAGAAGCCTCATTCAACCGCCGATCTTGATCTCCGACTCGCGGCCGATAATCTTCGCCAGCGCTTTCAGGCGACTGGCGAGGCGATCGTTGGCGAGCGGCGCAAGATCCGAAGGCATATGCAACGTCAGCTTCGCGCGCGTGCAGGTGAGTTTTGTGCGCGGCAGAACGTCAGGCATTGCTGCGCTGATCGCATAGCCCACGCGAGTCGCCGCCCCCAGCAAGCGCGCGCGGTCGAGCAGGCGAGCTGTCGTCAATGTGCGCAATTGCGGCGCGACGTTGTGATCGGAAATATGTCGATAGCTGGCGGCCAATGCGAGGAACGCCCTGCCGGAGTGGTCAATCGCGACAAACGCGGCGTTCGCGATGATGTTGAGCGCCTGTTCGCCGCGATAATCTGGATGCGCCCGCCAGCCGATGTCGGAGAGCAGACAAGCGGCGTGTCGCAACCGCTTTTCTTCCGCCGTCTCGACAAGCTGGCTGGCCTCAAAGAAACAATCGGTCCAGGCGCGCAATTCTTCGCCGTGCCGGGGTGAGCGCGAACGCAGGATATTAAGATCGCGCGCGGCTTCGATCAGCGGGTCTTTCTTGCGATCAGCTTTCGACAGGCGTTCATAAAGAAGCCCCTCTCGCAATCCAAGCGCAGAGACGACAATCTCCTTCGGCTTGGCGATGCGGATGATTTCTTCAAGCACGACGGCGCCATAGGCGAGCAAGGGCCTGCGCCCGGCAGCCACGCTCTCGATGGCGACAAGCGCTTCCGCGTTTACGCGCTCAACCAGCGACGCAAAGTCTGACGCGTCCCGCGGCGGAATGACATAGCCGTGCATCACGTTGAGCGGATAATTGCGCTGGCTCATGTGCAGCCGCGCCAGCGCGCGCCATGTTCCTCCAACAGCATAGAACGTGCGGCCCTCAAGTTTGCGGAGCAGCTTCACGTTCGACAACGCTTCGCGGACGATCTTTTGCGCTTTTTTGGGCGAATTCTTGGAGATGTCCATGAGGGCGAGGCCGCCGAGCGGCAGAGACACGCCTCGGCCCAGCTTGTCTCCCGAAACATCGGCAAGCTCCAGCGATCCGCCGCCAAGATCGCCTACAACGCCATCAGGTTTGAAGAAGCCTGACACGACGCCCATCGCGGCCAGCTGCGATTCGCGCTCGCCCGATAAGAGCTCGATCTTCGCGCCAATGGCGCGCGAGGCGGCTTTAAGAAATTCCGGGCCGTTGATGGCGTCACGTGCAGCCGCAGTCGCCAGAACGTGAATCTCGGAGACCTTCATGTTGCGGCACAACACGCGGAAACGCTCAAGCGCCTTGAGCGCGCGCACCACGCCTTCCTCGTTGAGTTTGCCAGTCGTGGCAACGCCCTTGCCGAGACCGGCAAGCAGCTTGTCGTTGAAAATTGGATTAGGCGCGCGCGTCAGGCCTTCATAGGCGACAAGACGCACGGAGTTAGAACCAATGTCCACAATTGCGATTGGGTCGAGTGAAGGCAGACGGCCTTGCGCCTCGTTAGTTTGCTTCATGAATCGGCCGGCTTGGGTCTCTTGAACAGCGTTTTCGGACTGGAGGTCTTCAACGACTTGCCGCGGCCAGACAATGACGGGTTGGTCATGAAATAGCTGTGCGCGTTGAAGGGCTCCTCGCCCGCGCGCGGGACTATGCGCTCGCTGCCCCCATCGGGCAAGAGCCGGTAGCTCTGCTGGTTGTCGATAAGATTGGCGACCAGGATCTGGTCGAGAACCTGCGCGTGGACCGTAGGGTTCTCCAGCGGCATCAAAACTTCAACACGCCGGTCAAGGTTGCGCGGCATCAAATCGGCCGAGGAAATGTAGACGCGCGCCTTGCGATGCGGCAGGCCGTGGCCAGCGCCAAAGGCGAAGATGCGCGCATGCTCAAGGAACCGCCCGATGATCGATTTGACACGAATATTTTCGCTCAGGCCGGGCACTTGCGGGCGCAGGCAGCAAATGCCACGCACGACGAAGTCGATGCTCACGCCCGCCTGGCTGGCGCGATACAGAGCGTCGATGATGACGGGATCGACCAGAGCGTTGCACTTTCCCCAAATCGCGCCGGGGCGGCCAGCCTTCACGTGCGCAATCTCTTCCTCGATGTGATCCAGCAGTCGCTTCTTGAGGCTGATGGGCGAAACCGCCATCCGTTTCAGATTGGCGGGCTGCGCATAGCCGGTGATGTAATTAAAAATCTGCCCGATGTCGGCAGCAAGCACGGGGTCGGCGGTGAAGAACGAGATGTCCGTGTAAATACGCGCCGTAAGCGGATGGTAATTGCCGGTGCCCACATGACAATAGGTCGCCAGACTTGCGCCCTCGCGCCGCACAACCATTGACAACTTGCCATGCGTCTTGAGTTCGATGAATCCAAAAACAACCTGCGCGCCAGCGCGTTCCAGGTCGCGCGCCCAGCGGATGTTCGCCTCTTCGTCGAAGCGCGCTTTCAGCTCCACGAGCGCGGTGACGGACTTGCCCGCTTCCGCCGCCTCGATCAGCGCACGCACGATGGGGCTGTCCGAGGATGTGCGATAGAGCGTCTGCTTGATGGCAACCACATTGGGGTCGCGCGCAGCCTGCATCAGAAATTGCACAACAACGTCGAACGATTCATAGGGGTGATGGACGATGAAGTCCTTCTGCTTGATCGCCGCAAAGCAATCGCCCGCGTTATCGCGCACGCGCTCGGGATAGCGGGGATTGTAGGGCTCGAACTTGAGATCGGGCCTATTGAGCGACACGATTTCGGACAGATCGTTCAGCGCAAGCATGCCCTGCTGCGTATAGATATTGTCCTCGCCCACATCGAGCTGCGCGGCCACGAAGCTGCGAATTTCCTCCGGCGCCCGTGCGTCGATTTCAAGACGGATCACGCGGCCACGGCGCCGGCGCTTCAGCGCGGATTCAAAAAACCGCACGAGATCTTCGGCTTCTTCTTCAAGCTCCAGATCGCTGTCGCGAATGACGCGGAAATGGCCTTGCCCGACAACCTTGTATCCGGGGAAAAGGCGACCGGTCTGGCTCGCAATTAACGCTTCCAGCAAGACGAGCCGCACGCCCGGTTTATCCGTGTCCGGCAGGCGCACAAAGCGTTCGACCTTCTGCGGCAAACGCACAAGCGCGTTGAGGCGCCGCGCCTCCCCCGTATGCACAAGATCGAGCGCAACCGAAAAACCGAGATTGGGAATGAACGGAAAAGGATGAGCCGGATCGACCGCGAGCGGCGTCAGAATGGGGAAGATGTGCTGCATGAAATGATCATCCAGCCACTCGCGTTCGTACGCCTCCAGATCACCAAGCTCGGCGATGATGATGCGCTCACGCGAAAGATCGTCTCGCAATTCGCTCCAGCGCTTTTGCTGCTCCTCGACAAGTTCGCCAACGCGGCGCCTGATCTGCACAAGCTGCTCGGACGGCGTCAACGCATCGTCGGACATGGTCGTCATGCCAGATCGCATCTGCCCGAGCAGGCCAGCGACGCGCACCATGAAGAATTCGTCGAGGTTGTTCGCGGAAATCGAGAGGAAGCGCAATTGCTCCAGCAACGGGTGATTGCTGTTGGAGGCCTCCTCAAGAACCCGGCAATTGAACTCGAGCCAGGAAAGCTCACGATTAATGTAGCGTCCCGCCGGCAGGGCGAGCGACGCGGCCTTGGCGACAGAGGCCGCGGCCTTGGCGGCGGGCCCGGCCCTACTGTCCTGCGCTGGCTTGCTGGCCGGCGCAGCCGCCGAGTCAGCGTCCACGGGCGGGCTCACATCGTCGCGGGTCAGCGATTCTTCGTCGGGCTTCAACTTCTTCTCCCTCGGTTCGCCGCCACATGACCTGCCAAGCATGTCGATTACGTGACAATCACATGTCGATGCCGCTTCTGCGCAGCACGTCCGCCGTCATCGGGCGCGTGATGGCCCGACCGGCCGCCAGCGCCTCCTTGTCGAGCAACGCGACAACGTTGCGCGCAGCATCCAGCGATCGCTCGATGCGGTTCGCCAGATATTCAACCACAGAAGTGTCGACGACCAACTGCCGATCTAGAAAAAGCTTAACGAGCACTGCACGGATCAGCGCGTCGTCGGGTTCGCCGATCTCGATGGCGGGCGCCAACCGAAGTCGCGACAGCAGATCCTTGATCTGGACGCCCCAGGCGTCAGGCCATGCCCGAGCCGTGATGGCGAGATAGCCTTGCCCGCTCTGGATGAGATTTATGAGATGGAAAAGCTCCGCTTCCGCCAATGGAGCGCGGTCAGCATCCTCCACCAGCACCGCTCCGGCGCCGGCAATGGCGGGCAAGTCGGCCAGCGGCAAAGACGCGGCCGTCAAAACGCGTGCGCCGGCTCGCTGCGCCCAGATGGCCGCAAGATGGCTCTTGCCCGCCCCTGTCGGGCCCAGAAGCAGCAGCATCCGACCCGGCCAGTTTGGCCAGCGTTCGAAAATATCCCAGGCGGTTTCATTTGACGGGGAGATGAGAAAGTCTTCCCGCCCGAAGCGGGGTTCGAGCGGCAAGGTGAGCGCAAGCTGGCTTGTGGGCTTTTTCACGGAATAATGTCCGCGTCCTTGGGCGCACGCGCCGCGACCCCGGTGTACAATGGACTGGTCATATATTGCCCCACGCTAAAACGCGTCAGCACCCCGATGATGGCGGCGATAGGCACCGCCAGAATAAGCCCCGTGAAGCCGAACAGGCTGCCAAATGCGAGCAGCGCGAACATCACCCAGACCGGATGCAGACCGACGGCCTCCCCCACAAATCGCGGCGTGAGAATGTTGCCCTCGATGAATTGGCCCGTGATCTGAACCGCCAGCACCATGCCCAGCAATCCCCAGCCAGGCCCCTGCACCAACGCAACGGCAACCGAAACGATCAACCCCGTCAGTGATCCGACGTAGGGAATGAAACTCAGCACGCCGGCGGTGATGCCGATGAGCATGCCGAAGTTAAGCCCCACCATCGTAAACCCGAGACCGTACCAAAGGCCAAGGAATAGACACACGAACGATTGACCCCGGATGAAACCGGCCATCGCAGAATCGATTTCCCGCGCCAGTCCGCGCACGACTTCGCGATGGTGGACGGGCACGAGATTATCAAGCGTCACCATCAGACGGCGCCAGTCGAGCAGCAGGTAGAATGTCACAATCGGCGTGATGACGAGCAGCGAAACGAGACCGAGCAGCGCCTGCCCGCCCTGCCAGAGCGATGCGAACACCGTGCCCAGCCAGCCTGCGCCCTGTCTGACAATATCGCCGGTCTTGGGCAGGCCCGTATCCGTTTCGCCCCCAAGCGGGGGAATGCCAAAAAATTCGAGCGCAGGCTTAATGCGGCCGCTGATCTCGTCGCCGTAGCGGCCCAGAAGTTCGGCGAGCTGCGAGGCGTAGGAAGGCATGCGATCGAGGAATTGGGCCGCCTGCTTGATCAGCACCGGCAGCAACGCGACAACAGCCGAGAAAATCAACAGCCCGCTTATCCCCACAATAAACAGGGAGGCGACAAGTCGGCTCATGCCCAACTTTTGCAGGCGAGAGGCGATCGGGTCCAGCAGATAGGCGAGCGCGAGGCCGGCGGCGAATGGCATCAGCACGCCCGACAGCAGCCACAGAAGCAGCGCGGTAATCGCCGCCGCCACCAGCCAGAATTGGATCTGCCGTTCGACTCTCATGTCAGTTCCGCCCGCCCACCATAGACAAAGCGCGGCCGCGCGCGCGCCTCAAAGGTCCATGTGGCGGACCCATTGGGTCAGATATGCGGCTGCAGAGGCCAGCGTCAACGCCGCCACGACATAGAGCGAGATTGTGAACCACATCCCAAGTGGAAAATCGAACGCCTTTGCGGCCAGAACGGCTGCTGCAAAGGATATCTGCGCCAATGTGTTGAGCTTGGAGACAAGAAGCGGACGAATCGCCACCGGCTTATCGAGGAGCCAGGACACCATCACGGCGCCCACGATCATCACATCTCGCGACACGACCAGAACAACGATGGTCGCAGGCAGAACGCCAATCACCGCGAGCGACACATAAATTGAGACCAGCAACGCCTTGTCAGCGATGGGATCGAGATAAGCGCCTAACTCGGTGCGCAAATTGAAGCGTTTGGCGAGCCAGCCGTCAACCGCGTCCGAAACGCCCGCGACAACGAACAGCAGGAACGCCAGTCCCCATTCCGGCTGGATGATCAGCGACACGATGATGGGAACGAGCACCAGCCTGCCAAGGCTTATGAGGTTGGGCAGGCTGGCGAGAAGAGGATGTGGGTTCATGTTATGCGAAGAACTACCATAAAGTCAGCGAGAGGCCAGCAATGCCTATTGTGTCCCCTCAAGACCAAGACTCTTGACAAGGTTCCCCCATTTTTCGCGCTCGTTGCGCAAGTAGCTCCGCAATTCCGCTGGGCTGGGCGTATCGAAGGGAATGAGGCCAAGCGCCGAAACTTTCTCCTTGATCTGCGGCTCAGCCATGATCCGCTTCATCTCGCCATGCAGCTTCTGGACGATGGCGTCCGGGGTGCCGGCAGGCGCGAGGATTGCGTGCCAGGACACAGCCTCGAAATCCTTTTCGCCCGAAGCAATCGCGAACGGCGGCACATCCGGCAGCACGGCCAGCGGCGTCGAGGACGACACAGCCAGCGCGCGCAGCTTGCCGTCCCTGATCAGCGGCAACCCTGCGCCCGCTTCCACGAAGCCCAGTTGCACATGGCCCGATGCGATGTCGAGGATCGACTGAGGCGTGTTGCGATAGGGCACATGCGTGATCTGCAGGCCAAACTTGGCCTTCATGTATTCGATCGAGAGGTGCTGCGCGACGCCTGCGCCGGGCGATGAGTAATTCAGGTCCTTGCGGTCGCGCGCATAGGCGATCAATTCCTTCACGCTCTTTACCGGAAGAGCGGGATTGACCGTGAGGATGAACGGCGACTTCACATAGAGCGCGACAGGGACGAAGCTCTTCTCCGGGTCATAACTGATCTGCTTGTAGAGGCTCGGATTGATGGCGAGGGACGACGTCGTCGCAAGGCCGAGCGTGTGTCCGTCAGGCGCGGCTGCGGCAAGCGCCTGCGCGCCCAGCATGAGGGCGGCGCCCGGACGATTGTCGATGACCACGGGTTTGCCGAGCGATTGTTGCAGCTTGTCGGCATAAAGACGCGCGATCGTATCCATGCCCGCGCCTGCCGCCAGCGGCACGATGATCGTGATCGGCTTGGATGGAAACTCCTGCGCACTGCCCGGTCCGGACTGGATCAAGGCAGCCGATAGAACGGTTGCGAGCGAAACTGCGCGCATAGAAGCCCTGATGACGCCCCTCATGGTCCCCTCCCTGTATTGGCGCAGCCAAGCGGCCCGCAAGCCAACATAGACGCGAGTATGGGCCCGCGCCAAGCGCTAGCAGACGGCCTGAACAAGACGAACCCCTTCAGGGGCTGTCCGAACCCGTCGCCGGGTCTCTGCGCCATGGCGCGGCGCTCAACAACGCGGATCGCTCCTTGCGTCGCTCCCCTGCCCGGGCTAACCCCGCTGGCGACAATCTTCGGGCCGCTCCGCTGGAGCGCCCCCGCCATTTTCCGGAACGCCCCTTAGCGAAACGCCCCTTGGCGAAAGGACCGCCATGCAGACCCCTGAAAAGCCCGGCCTCACCTACGCCGACGCCGGCGTGGACATCGACGCCGGCAATTCGATGGTCGAAAAGATCAAGCCACTCGTGCGCTCGACGCGGCGGCGCGGCGCCGACGCGGAGATCGGCGGTTTTGGCGGTCTGTTCGATCTGAAAGCCGCCGGCTTCACTGACCCCATTCTGGTCGCGGCCAATGACGGCGTCGGCACCAAGGTAAAGATCGCCATCGAGAGCGGCATTCACGATACTGTCGGCATCGATCTTGTCGCGATGTGCGTCAATGATCTGGTGGTGCAGGGCGCCGAGCCGCTCTTCTTTCTCGACTATTACGCCACCGGGAAGCTGGACCCCGAGGCCGGCGTCGCCATCGTCAAGGGCATCGCGGCAGGCTGCGTTGACGCGGGCTGCGCGCTCATCGGCGGCGAAACGGCGGAAATGCCGGGGCTTTATGCGCACAACGATTACGATCTCGCGGGCTTCGCAGTCGGCGCCGCAGAACGCGGCCGCCTGCTTCCCAAGGGAGAACTGAAGCCAGGCGACATCGTGTTCGGCCTGCCCTCGTCAGGCGTTCACTCAAACGGCTTCTCGCTGGTGCGGCGCATTGTAGAGCGCACCGGCCTTGCCTGGGATGCGCCCGCCCCCTTCGCGCCCGGCAAAACGCTCGCACAGGCGCTGCTGACGCCCACGCGCATCTACGTGAAGGGCTTGCTTGCTGCTCTGAAAGCCACGGACGGCGTGCTGGCGCTGGCGCACATCACGGGCGGCGGATTTCCCGACAACATTCCGCGCGTCTTGCCGGACAACGTCGCCGTGCGCCTCGATCTCGACGCCATAGACCCGCCTCCCGTCTTCGGCTGGCTGGCGAAGGAAGGCGGCGTGGTTGAAAAGGAAATGCTGCGCACGTTCAATTGCGGCATCGGCATGATCGTCGTTGCGCAAGAGGACAAAGCGGGCGAAGTTGAAACCGCACTGCGCAATGCTGGCGAAAAGCCCGTGCGCGTGGGGCAAATCATCCCGCGCGACGACGAAGCGGTGGTGACGACTGGAAAGCTAAAGCTGTGAGCAAACGGCGCACCGCAATTCTCATCTCCGGGCGCGGCTCCAACATGGCCTCGCTCATCGAGGCGGCCAAGGAGCCCTCCTTCCCGGCTGAAATCGTGCTCGTGCTTTCGAACAAGCCCGAAGCGCCGGGCCTTTTCGCGGCAAAGGCCCAAGGCATCAATGTCGCGGCCGTCGATCACAAGATTTACGCAGGCCGCGCCGCCTTCGAAGCTTCGTTACAGAAGATGCTGCTGGCACATCGCATCGATTTCATCTGCCTTGCAGGCTTCATGCGGCTGCTGACGCCGTCGTTCGTGACGCACTGGGAAGGCCGCCTCATCAATATCCACCCCTCGCTCCTGCCCTCCTACAAGGGGCTGGATACGCACGAGCGCGCAATCGCCGACGGCGTTAAAATCCATGGCTGCACGGTACACTACGTCGTTGCCGAAATGGACGCCGGCCCGATCATCGCGCAGGCCGCCGTGACTGTGCTCGATGACGACACACCCGCTACGCTTGGCGCGCGCGTGCTGGAGCAGGAGCACATCATCTATCCGCTCGCACTGAACCTTGCGGCGGGTAGATCGTTGAAGATCAACAACCTCCGCGTCACCGGCGCAAAAGGCGTTGCTCGCGCGATGGTCTCGCCGCACATTCCCTGAGGGCATTTCATGATCGTTCTGCATACCTTCGGCAAGCAGCACGACATGATTGACCCCAGTCCGTTCGTTGCGAAGGCGCACACGCTTCTTCGCTTTGCGGGCTTGCCTTATGAGGCGATCCCCGCGGACGTGCGCAAAGCGCCCCGCGGCAAACTGCCGGTGCTCATCGACGACGGCGAGACGATTGCGGACTCCACGTTCATCCGCTTTCATCTCGAGAAAAAATACGGGCTCGATTTCGATGCAGGCCTCGACGCGCGCGAGCGCGCCATCGCGTGGTCTGTGGAAAAGATGCTCGAAAACCACTTGGTCTGGATCTGGACGCATGAGCGCTGGACGCTGCCCGACGAGTACGCGAACGGCCCCGCCAATTACTTTAAGGGCGTGCCGAAACTGGCGCGGCCTGTTGTCGAACTTTACATGAGCCGCAAGCTCGCCCGGATGCGCGATGCGCAGGGCGTAAGCCGCTACAGCGACGCGGAACGCGATGAGCTGTCAAAGCGCGGGCTTGAATCTATTGCTATAATCCTTGGCGACAAGCCATTCCTCATGGGCGACGCCCCGTGCGGCGCTGACGCAACGCTTTTCGCGTTTATGAACGTGCTTCTTTGCCCGCCGTTCAAAGCGCCCTCGGTGCTGTTGGCGCGCGGGCACGGCAACATCGTAGCCTATAGCGCGCGCCTTGCAGCGCAGTATTTCCCCGACTATCAGCAAAAGCGCGCTTGATACACAGCGCGCCCTCAGACCATTGCGCTTTCGTATTCGCCGCTGAGCGTCAGCCACTCGTCTTCCGCTCCGGCAATCGCCTTCTCAAGTTCAGCGCGCTGCTGCGCAAGTTGCGCCGCTTTCGCAGGGTCTCTCGCAAATGCCTGCGGATGAGCCAGGGCATCGTCGACACGCGCCAAAAGCTGCTCCAACTTTTTCATACGGTCTTCGGCCTGTTCGATTTTCTTCTTGAGCGGCGCCAATTCCTTGCGCGTTTTGGCGGCCTCACGGCGCTGCTCGGCCTGCGCGCCGCCGTTGCCCTTGCGCGATGAATCTCCATCATCCGCGCCATCGAGCACGAAGCGGCGATAATCCGCCATATCGCCGTCAAAAGCCTTCACCGTGCCGTCTGCAACGAGCCATAGGCGGTCGGCGCAGGCTTCCAGCAAATGCCGGTCATGGGACACGAGAATGATCGCGCCTTCGTAGCGGTTGATCGCGTCGATCAACGCGGCGCGGCTATCGATGTCGAGATGGTTCGTCGGCTCATCCATGATGATGAGGTGCGGCCCATCGAAGGTCGCCAGACCCATCAGTAAACGCGCCTTCTCACCGCCCGACAACAATTCGATGCGCGTGTCGGCCTTTACGTTGGGAAAGCCGATCTGCGCGCAGCGAGCCCGCACGCGCGCCTCGGGCGCATCCTTCATTCGCACGACGACATGGGAATAAGGCGTACCGCGCGCGTCGAGGTCGTCAATCTGGTGCTGCGCGAAGAAGCCCACATCGAGCTTGGACGCACGCGTCACCTTGCCCGCCATCGCTTCAAGCCGGCCCGCGACCAGTTTCGCGAAAGTCGATTTTCCGTTGCCGTTCGATCCAAGCAAGCCGATGCGGTCGTCGTTGGAGATCGACAAAGACAACCGCCCCAGAACGGGCTTTTCATCATATCCAACGCTCGCGCCCTCCATCGCAACAATGGGCGGCGACAATTGTTTTGCGGGCGATGGAAAGTTGAATGGCAGAACGTCCTGATCAACGATAGCGTCAAGCGGCTCCATCTTTTCCAGCATCTTCAGGCGCGATTGCGCCTGTCGCGCCTTGGTCGCCTTGGCGCGGAAACGATCGACGAATTCCTGCAAATGCGCACGCTTGTCTTCGTCCTTGCGGATTTGCTTGAGGCGAATGGCCTGCTGCTCGCGCCGCTGCTTTTCAAAGCTCGTGTAATTGCCTTTCCAGAGCGTCAGTTTTGACTGGTCCAGATGGAGAATGTGATCGGCAACGTCGTCGAGCAAATCGCGATCATGGCTGATGACGACGATGGTTGCAGGGTAGCGGCCAAGATAATCAATCAGCCACAACGTGCCTTCAAGATCGAGATAATTGGTCGGCTCGTCGAGCAACAAAAGATCGGGCCGCGAGAACAAGACAGCGGCGAGCGCAACGCGCATTCGCCAGCCGCCGGAAAATTCGGCCAGCGAGCGGTTCTGCGCCTCGTGATCGAACCCAAGGCCTGACAAAATCGCGGCGGCCCGCGCGGGCGCTGAATGCGCGTCAATATCGGCAAGCCGCATCTGAATATCGGAGATGCGCATGGCGTCGCTTGCGGTCTCCGCCTCCGCCATCAGCTCGGCGCGCTCGATGTCGGCAGCGAGCACAAAATCGACAAGCTTGCCCGGCCCCCCGGGGGCCTCCTGCTCCACGCGGCCGATGCGCGCCCGGCGCGGCAGGCTAGTTGAGCCACCTTCGGGCGCAATCTCCCCGCAGACGAGCCGGAACAGCGTCGTTTTGCCCGCCCCGTTGCGGCCAACGAACCCGACGCGTGCGCCCGGCGGGATCATCGCGCTGGCGTGATCGAACAAAAGCCGCGGCCCAAGCCGGTATGAGAGGTCGTCAATAGCGAGCATGCAGTCCTTGTGGCTGCAGACGGCAGCGAACGCAAGAGGCGCCCGCGCCATCGGTTTCGGGTGGCGCGTCCCCGCCGGGCCCTTTAGCCATTAGCGCGGGAGGACGCATGACTCACTTGGGACCCATTCTGATCGGCGCGTTTGTGCTGTCGCAGGCGCTGCGCGACGTTTACCTCTCGCAGGTCTTTCGCAGCGTGGATGTCTTCGCCGTTATCCTGGCGACCTTTCCGCTGATGGCGCTTATTTTCGGCGGGATCGCGCTTTGGCGGGATCGAGCGGGCCTACGTAAGCTGCGCAAATTCGGGGCTCTCGTGCTGGCGATGAATTTGACGACGGCGCTGGCCTGGACGTCCTACTTCTTCGGCCTGAAGTTCGTGCAGCCCTCGGTGCTGAACGCGCTTCATAGCGGCTTTGGGCCGCTCACAGTCGTCGCTCTGGCGATGATTGGCGCCACGCTAGCCGGAGCCGAGCGACGCGGCCGGCTTGAAAACCTCTGTTACGCAGGCCTTGCGCTTGCAATGGCTTTTCTGGGCGGCGTCGTCCTTTACGGCGAGTCCGGGCGGCTCGACTATTCCCTCGCCAACGCGGCGACCGGATTGGCCGCGCTCACGGTGAGCGGCGTTTCGATCACGTTAAGCCACCTTCTGGCCAAGCGGCTCAACGAGCACGGCATCGGCGCCAACGCGGTGACAGGCGCGCGCTATCTGCTCATCTCCGTCATTGCGTTTACTGTCGTGCTGTCCGGCGCGCGGCCAACAGGCGTGGCGGACGCGCAAGGCTGGCTTTGGCTCGCGGCCCTTGCTACGCCTTTGATTGCGCTGCCGCTATATGCGCTTCAGGTCGGCATATCAATGACGAAGCCGCTCACAGCGCAAGTGTTGCGCGCGCTGGGGCCGGTCGTCATTTTTGCGCTGGAATTGACGGACCCGCGCATTGTCTGGTCAGGCGCGGCGCTTGCCGGCATCCTCGCGTATTCGTTCTTCGCCTTTGCGGCGGGCCTTGCGCATGGCGCAAACAGTCGGGGCCCGCCATCGAAACGATGAAGGGGCCCAAAACATACGACGCAGAGACAGGATTCTAACTAGTCGAAATCAGCGGCAAGCGCGGCGCGGACGTTTTCCGGCAGCACCGACATGTGCGAATAATTGGGATGTGAGAAACCAACAACCGCCTGCGCGCCAGGCTTTTTGAAAGCCTCGATCTGCGCCGGCGTGAACTTGAAATGCACGAACTGAACGGAAGAAGCCTTGCCTTCCGCCGTTGTGCGGTCCTGATCTTCTTCAGCGGTCCCCATGACTTTCTCACCGTTCACTGTCATGAACGCTGTCTCCTCGATGCCGCCGAGACGGCCAAGGATGCGCTTGCGGCGCTCGGGGTCGTCGATCTCGATCATGAAAGTTGCGCAAAGCTCCTGGCCCTGCGGCACAAGCGGATTGTACGCCTTCAATTCCTCGACAACCTGCTCGTCGCCGCCCTTCTCGATGTAGAGCATCTCCTGAACCTGCATCCACATCGTGTCGTAGTTTTCAAAGTAAAACGTCACGTGCGAGCCAACGTCCACACGGCGGTCGCGCTTGATCGCCGCCATTTTCTTGCGCGTCTCCGCACGCCCCTTAACGTATTCAGGGAGCGGCAGGATGTCGGCTGCTGTGATCTGGTGCTTGTTGGCCATCATCGTGTTTCCCGGGCTTGAATGACGTGAAGACGCTAGCGCCTTCACTCAGGATTGATGCCGTAACTACGCGCGAAGATCTGAATCGGATGCTTCACGACGGCAGGCTTTGGCTGGTCGCCGCCCAGCGCCGCAACGCCCTGCCCGATATGAACGCCGGCGAGCGGACATTCGGATGTGACATACGCCTTGCCGCCCTGCGCGGTGGTTCGCGCGACGGGCTTGCCGACCTTCAACGCGATGTCAAAATTGCCCTTCTTGAAGCCCCACGCGCCGCCGTGGCCCGAGCACCGCTCGATCACCTGCACATCGGCTTCGGGCAGAAGCTTCAGCATTTCCGTGGCTTTCTGGCCCATGTTCTGCGCGCGAGAGTGACATGCGATATGCAGCGTCACGCCGCCGGGCACCGGCGACAGGCCGGGCGCTAGGCCGTTCTTCTTCGCGATATCGACAATGTATTCGCTGATGTCGAACGTGTTCTGCGCCAGCTTTTTCACGTTGGCGTCGTCGGTAACGATCAGTGGCCACTCGAACTTCATCATCAGTGAGCACGACGGCACGAGCGCGATGACGTCGTAGCCTTTTTCGATCCACGGCACGAGCGCGTCAGCGACAATCTTGGCCGACTTCGCGACTTCCGCGATCTTGCCCTGCTCCAGCATCGGCATGCCGCAACAATGGGGGTGAACAACCTCGGTCTCGACGCCGTTTTTCGCCAGCACGGCGCGCGCGGCGAGGCCTACATCAGGATCGTTATAATTGTTGAAACACGTGGCGTAGATCACGGCCTTGCGGCCAAAGCCCGGCGCCTCGCGATTAATTTCCGGCGTCGTCGCCCTGGCCTGACTTGTCAGCGGCGAGCTTGCATAGGTCGGCAGTTCGGCGCGCGCATCAATGTCGGCCACTTTCTCAAGCAGGCCGCGCGTAAATTTGCTGGATGTTCGCGTCGCCCAGTTGGCGATCGGCGCAAGCGGCGCAGCGATCTTGGCGTTGCGGTCAGTCTGCGCGAGCTGCGTGTCGACGAAGGAAGTCTCGTTCTTCTTTGCCTCCGCGGCGCGATAGCGCAGCATCAAATGCGGGAAATCGAGATTAAATTCATGCGGCGGCACGTAGGGGCACTTCGTCATGAAGCACATGTCGCAGAGCGTGCAGGCGTCCACGATGGGCTTGAAACCGTCACTCGACACCGAGTCGAGTTCGCCCGTCTTGGACTCGTCGATGAGGTCAAACAATTGCGGGAATGAATCGCAAAGATTGAAGCAGCGCCTGCACCCGTGGCAGATGTCGAACACGCGGCGCAATTCCGCGTCGAGCTTCGCATCGTCGTAAAAGTCGGGGTTCTGCCAATCCAGCGGATGCCGGGTTGGCGCTTCAAGACTGCCCTCTCTCATTGCCGCCCTCACTGTCTGAAGCTTTTTGTGCGCAGGATAAAAAAGGCCGGCGCGGGATCATCCTCACGCCGGCCGATAAGCGTGCGAAGTCTTACTTCATTTCGTCCAGAGCGCGCTGGAAGCGGCCAGCGTGCGAACGCTCGGCCTTGGCGAGGGTCTCGAACCAGTCGGCGATTTCCTCAAAGCCCTCTTCGCGGGCCGAGCGAGCCATGCCGGGGTACATGTCGGTGTACTCATGCGTCTCGCCAGCGATAGAAGCCTTAAGGTTGAGGTCGGTCTTGCCCATCGGCAGGCCGGTGGCGGGATCGCCGCATTCCTCGAGATACTCGAGATGGCCGTGCGCGTGGCCCGTCTCGCCTTCGGCGGTGGAGCGGAACACGGAGGCGACATCGTTGTAGCCTTCAACGTCTGCCTTCTGTGCGAAATACAGATAACGGCGGTTCGCCTGGGATTCGCCCGCGAACGCGGCCTTGAGGTTGTCTTCGGTCTTGCTGCCCTTGAGAGCCATAGCTCACCTCCTGAACGACTTCTTGAGATCGATCCGCGACTGCGAAACATGCATCAGGCACGTGCCGCGTCGACCATGACCGATGAAGGTTCGCGCGCGTGCTTTGTCAACGCGCGGACCGACGCCAACCTTATATTTGTTCTAATTCTAGGCAGCCGCGCGAGCCTTGATAGGCTGCACCAATGACAATGATAGAGCAGGCCTATCGCGTAGCTTACCCCTTAAGGCTGCGCACCCCAGCCGGCAACGACATGCGAATAATTCGCGCTAGCTCGATCAACGCCTTGGTGCGGGGACTGCGCCTGCGATGCACAAGGCGCACCCGCCGAAAGGCATGGTCCCCCGCCAGTGGTCGCGTAGCGAGTCGGTCCGTATCGGCGCGGCCGCACTCAATGGCGAGTTGCGGCAACAGCGTGACGCCCTGCCCTGCGGCAGTCAGATGAAGCAACGTTTCGAGACTCGTTGCGCGCATGTCCGCCATCATGCCGCCACCCACCTGCGGATGGCTGCATAATTCCAGCGCCTGCTCGCGCAGGCAGTGCCCATCTGTCAGCAGCAGAAGCGTCTTGGGATCGATGTCCTCAACCCTGATTTCCTTTTGCGCCACCATCGGATGGTTAGCAGGCATCGCAACGAAGAATGGCTCGTCGTAAAGATCAATCGACACCAGCTCCGGCGCATCTTCATTGGTCGCCAGGATTGCAGCGTCCAGTTTACCCTCGATGACTTGCGGCACGATATTACCGGTCGTGTCCTCCACCAGAACAAGTGGCGCGTTCGGCAGCTTCTCCGCCGTCAGCGGCAAAACATACGGCATGAGATAAGGCGCGATTGTGGGGATAATGCCGAGGCGGAGGCGCCCGCTCAACGGATCGCGGTTCGCGCGGGCGGCGTCCACAATGTCCTGCGCCGCGGCAATGGCGCGGCGGGCATGGGCGATGATCTGCTCACCCGCCTCGGTTGGGCGGATCGTGCGCCCAACCCGGCCGAATATCTCGATACCCAGTTCCAGCTCCAGCTTGGCGATTTGCCCAGAGAGAGTCGGTTGGCTGACGTTGCATGCCTGCGCCGCGTGTCCAAAATGGGCTTGATCCGCGACTGCGACGACATATTGGAGATCACGGAGGTTCATGCGGAAGATTCCAATCGCTGCAGACAATCAGAATACCATCCGGCATAGGCGATAACAATGTCGGGGATGCGCCGGGCGTACCTTGTGCGGCGCGGAAGGCCCCGCTATAAGCCGCGCTCCTCAATCCATACGCAGGTCCAACGCCATGGCGCTCGAACGCACGTTTTCCATTATCAAGCCCGACGCGACCCGCCGCAATCTGACCGGCGCCGTTAACGCCAAGATCGAGCAAGCAGGTCTTCGCATCATCGCCCAAAAGCGCGTCCAGATGACCCGCGAACAGGCCGAGACCTTCTACGGCGTGCATCGTGAGCGCCCCTTCTTCGGCGAACTGGTCGAGACGATGACCGCCGGACCGGTGGTCGTGCAGGTTCTGGAAGGCGAAGGCGCCATCAAGAAGTATCGTGACATCATGGGCGCGACGAACCCCGCCAACGCCGACGCCGGCACGATCCGCAAGGATTTTGCCCTGTCGGTCGGCGAAAACTCGGTCCACGGCTCGGACGCGCCGGAGACGGCGGCGGTGGAAATCGCTCAGTGGTTCGCCGGAAATGAGATAGTCGGATAACGTTACATCGGCGAGGCTCAAATTATGTTGAGCCTCGTTTGACGCGTCTGTGACTGCAAGACGAAGGCTTTACATGGTAACCCTCTGTGCGTCATTGCCCGGAGGGTTTTTGCCATGTCGATCAATCGCCGTTCATTTATTGCAGCCGCTGTCGCTCTTGGCGCCGCAGCACTATTTTCGCCCGCGTCCGCCCAGGAGGCCTGGCCCTTCGAAATGAAGGCGTTTGAAAAGGCCAAGGCCGAAGGCAAGTCGATTTTCATTGATGTCACCGCGCCCTGGTGCCCGACGTGCAAGAGGCAGGAGCCGATTATCAAAGGGCTTCTGAAGAAGTCCGAGTTCAAGGACCTGGAAGTTTTCAGCCTCGACTTCGACAACCAGAAGAACGAGCTAAAGGCGCTGCGCGTCACACGCCAGTCCACGCTCATCACGTTCAAGGGCGCGAAAGAGACTGGGCGGGCCGTCGGCATCACCGACCCAAAGGCGATCGAAGATCTGATGCGTCTCGCACTCTGAGCAGGTCATAACGCATGGCTGCCATCGGTTTAGCGTTTCTCGCTGGCGTCCTGTCGCTGCTTTCGCCGTGTGTGCTGCCGCTTGTGCCAATGGTGCTGGCAGCGGCCACGGGCGAGCACAGGATGGGCCCTGCGGCGCTGGCGGCTGGCCTTGCGATTTCATTCACGGCCATTGGCATTTTCATCGCCCTGTTCGGCTTCGCGCTGGGGCTCGACGCGGATGTGTTCCGCATCGCCGCAGCTGTGTTGATGATCGTGATTGGCGCGGTGCTGCTGGTTCCCGCGATGCAGGTGCGCCTGGCGGCAGCCGCGGGCCCCGCCGCGAACTGGACCGAACACAGGTTTGGTAATTTCTCGACCTCGGGCCTGAGCGGCCAGTTTGGCGTCGGGCTGCTGCTCGGCGCCGTATGGACGCCCTGTGTTGGCCCCACACTTGGCGCCGCGTCGCTTCTGGCGGCGCGCGGCGAAAACCTTGGCCAAGTGTCGCTCACCATGCTCGCCTTTGGCGTCGGCGCGGCCCTGCCCTTGCTGCTTTTGGGCTTCGCATCGCGCGAAACGATTATGCGCTGGCGCGGCAAGCTGATGACCGGCGGCAAGGCGGGCAAGGCGATCATGGGCGCGCTGCTCGTTCTCGTCGGCGTCGCAATCCTCACCGGGCTCGACAAGATAATTGAGACCGTGCTGACGCAGGCCGCGCCCGCATGGCTGATCGATCTGACGACGCGCTTCTGATATGACTGGAGGCGTCCGCTCTGGAGACGTCGATGAACGCGCCGCCCACAATCGAACGCAAGCCGTCCGTCTGCCCGCACGATTGCCCATCCGCCTGCGCACTCGACGTCGAAGTGATCGACGGCAAGACCATTGGGCGCGTTTACGGCGCAAAAGACCAGACCTACACGGCGGGCGTCGTCTGCGCGAAAGTGGCGCGTTACGCCGAGCGTCTCTATCATCCAGACCGCCTGCTTTATCCCCTGCGCCGCAGCGGGGCGAAGGGTTCAGGCGCGTTTGAGCGCATCACGTGGGACGAAGCCTTTGACGAGATCGCGCGGCGCTTTCTTGCAGCAGAGCGCGACTTTGGCGCGCAAAGCGTCTGGCTGAATTATTACGCAGGCACCATGGGCAAGGTGATGCGCGATGGCGTCAATCGACTCGCACACGCCAAAAAATATTCCCGCCACAACGGCACGATTTGCATCAACCTTGCGTGGCCCGGCTTTCTAGCCGGGACAGGCCGCATGGCCGGGCCCGATCCGCGCGAAATGGCGAAAGCAGATTGCGTCGTAATCTGGGGCACGAACGCGGTGGCCACGCAGGTCAACGTGATGACTCACGCGATGCGCGCTCGAAAAGAGCGCGGCGCGAAAATCGTCGTCATCGACATCTACGACAACGACACGATGAAACAGGCGGACATGGCGCTCTGCCTGCGGCCCGGCACGGACGGCGCGCTCGCCTGCGCGGTCATGCACGTGCTGTTCCGAGATGGCCTTGCGGATTGGGATTATCTTGACCGCTACACTGATGATCCGCAAGGACTGCAAGCGCATTTGCAAACGCGCACGCCGGAATGGGCCGCAAAAATCACGGGGCTCTCCGTCGAACAGATCGAAGCGTTTGCCCATCTCATCGGCGAGCGCAAGCGCACGTTCTTTCGTCTGGGCTATGGTTTTTCGCGCCAGCGCAACGGCTCCGTGAACATGCATGCGGCGTCGTGCATCGCCGCCGTCACCGGCGCCTGGCGATACGAAGGCGGTGGCGCGTTTCATAATAATGGCGCTATTTACAAATGGCGCCAGCCCATGATCGACGGCTCCGACGTCGTTGACGCCTCTACCCGCGCGCTGGACCAAAGCCAGGTCGGCTCCATTCTCACGGGCGATGCGGCAGCGCTGCAGGGTGGACCAGCCGTGAAGGCGATGCTGATCCAGAACACCAATCCGATGTCGGTGGCGCCAGACCAGACGAAAGTGCGCGAAGGCTTTGCGCGCGAGGACTTGTTCGTAGTCGTGCATGAGCAATTCATGACCGAAACGGCCCGCATGGCTGATATCATTCTGCCCGCCACGATGTTCCTCGAACACGACGACGTCTATACAGGCGGCGGCCATTCGTATGTTGAGCTTGGGCAAAAGCTTGTCGAAGCGCCGGGCGAATGCCGCAGCAATCACGAAGTTATTTGCGAACTGGCGCGCCGCGTCGGGGCGCAACATCCCGGCTTTACAAAGACGCCGCGCGAATTGATCGACGCCACGTTGCGTGAGATCGGCTGGGGCACTTTCGACGAGCTCGCCAGCATGAACTGGCGCGATGTGCAGGTGGATTTCGATGAAGCTCATTACGTGAATGGTTTCGCGTGGCCGGACAAGAAATTTCGCTTCAAGGCGCGCTGGAACGAGATCGCATTTCGCGGGGCGCTCTCGCCTCTCTGGCGCGACATGCCCGAATGGCCGGACCATTGGTCCGTCATCGAAGAAGCAGACGAGGCGCATCCCTTCCGGCTAGCCACATCGCCGGCGCGTTCGTTTCTCAATTCGACGTTTAACGAGACAGCCTCCTCGCGCGCGCGCGAAGGCCGTCCTTGCGTCCTCGTTCATCCGCACGACGCGGCGACGCTCGATGTATCGGACGGGGACAAGGTGATCCTTGGCAACACGCGCGGGCAAGTGCGCCTGCACGCGAAACTTTTCGAAGGCGTGCGGCCCGGGGTGCTGATTTCCGAAGGCGTCTGGCCGAACGACGCCTTTGAGGACGGCAAGGGCATCAACACGCTCACCGGCGCGGATTCGCCCGCGCCCTACGGCGGCGCAGCTTTCCACGACAACAAGGTCTGGCTGCGCAAGGCGTGAGCCGGAACCTTGCCGTTCCCTATGTCGTTTCTTCGCAACGAATGGAAAAGCGGAGTAATCGAATGGGCTCGTATTTCCGGTTCGCCGCGATGATCCTCACATCCACTATCGTCATGTTCGCGCTGATGTACGCGCATACCTACCAAGTCGACCACGTCTATTATAGCGAGACGCGGCTTTACATGGCGCTCATTATGGGCGCGACCATGACAATTATAATGCTCGCGTTCATGCTTGGCATGTACAAGCACACCGCCATAAATATCGGCATCTTCGCGTCCGCCATCGTTTTGCTGTCTGTCGCAGTATATCTGATGCGCAGTCAAACCTTGGTAGATCAGGTTTCCTACATGAAGGGAATGATCCCCCACCATTCAATCGCGATCCTGACCAGCGAACGCGCGAGGATCAACGATCCGCGTGTCCGCAAACTGGCGGACGAGATTATTGAAGCGCAACGTAAGGAGATCGCCGAAATGAAAGATCTAGTGCGCGAGCTGGAAGCCCGCTAACCGTAGCTTTTGCACAGCTACTTGCGCACGCTCACAAACAGTAACAGCGCCACAAGCGCCGCCAACGCGGCGAAGATCATCTCGGTGGCGTAAAACCCCCACGCGCCAATCATGAATGTCTGCACGAGCGGCGTCGCATAGATGCCCATGTAGAACGTCGCCGTTGCGATCGCTTGCGGGCCCGCCCGCTCATGCGGCGCGAGCCCTTCGCCCAGCCATGCGGAGACGACGGGAAACATGATCGCGTTGCCAACGCCGAACGCGACGCCCGCAAGCCCCATCACGAAGGCGTCCTGGGCAATTGCTATGAGCACGAAAGACAGCGCATAAATCGCGAGGCTCGCGATCACCAGCCGGGGCGGCCGCATTGCCGAAAGCCAGCGCATGGCGATGAAGCGCACCGCCACCATGCCAACCGACGAGGGCACAAAGAACGCGGCCAGCGTAATTGCGCGCGCGTGCAAGTCCGTGGCGAGATAGCTGATCGAAAAACCGTAAAGCGCGCCGCCCGTCGTGACCGCGATATAGGGCAGGATGAACGCAACGCGAAATGCCCCGGTCAGCGCAAGTCCGCTCGCCTTGGCGCCCGGTGGAACGGCCCGCAGACCCAGCGTCAGCAGCACGCCGATAACGCCCGGCAACGCGGCCTGCGCGAACATGGCGCCCTCGCCCCAATGCCGTAGTGTCCATTCGCCAAGCGGCGGCGCAACGGCCGCAGCTAGCGGAATGCCCGCCGAGAAAATGGTGACGAGATAAACGAAGCGCGCGCGCGTGATGCGGCTTTGCACATACACCATGGCGGCGGGCAAAAAGAGGCCAACGCCCAGCGCCTGTATGACGCGCGAGATCGTGGCGAGAACGAAACTCTCCCGCGTAAATGCAAGCGAACATAAGCCCACGACAGTGAGCACAATCGCCCAGCGCGCGGCCGACAAAGCCCCGAGGCGCGCAATGATGGCGCTAGAGAAAAACGCAGCGGCGATTGCAGGCGGCGCAAACAACGACAGCAGCAGACCGATGCTGGGAAGCGCATGGCCGGAGCGCTCGAAGACGATGGCGAGCAACGCCGAATAATTGTGCGTAACAGAAAACAGGAATCCGGCCGCGCACATAGCGAAGAATTCGCGCCTGCCGAGTGCATCGATAAAACCGGCCTCAACGGCGCCTGCGTTATGGCGCAGCGTTGCGGAATCTTGTGAGGTCACGTCGATGCGTCCTTGGCTGCGGGCTTGTGCTCCGCCTTCTTTTCCCAGCCGCCGTTTTCATTTTGCTGCCAGTAGGACAGCTTGTAATCGGCCTCCTTGAAGAATCTCCACTGCGCGCGCGCGTCCGCCAGGGCGACTTCGTCGTTGCCGTCAAACATCAGGATCAGGCGCTCGTAATCGTCAGCAAAGCCGCTCGCAACAGCGTCATCAGCGCGGGCGCCGTCTGCGAAAATTCGCATTGTGGCGCCGTTGGGGTTCTCGTCGCCGGTTGTGAGATAGACAGGTTGCAATTCCGCGTCGCCATCGCGCGCCGTGCCATGCGGCAGAAATGAATCTTCGCGATAAGTCCACAGCGCTGCATCGAGCGCTTCCACCCGCTCGGGCGCGCTACACTGCACAACGATGCGCAGACCGCGCGCCGCGGCTTTTTCGAGGAGTGCGGGGAGCACTTTATCGAGCGGCTGCCGGACGAGGTGGTAGAACCAGACCTCGGACATCGCGCTAGTCCGCCGCGACGATGATGAAGGAGCGGTCGGCAAGTGTCCATACGACGCCGATCTCACCAGAGCGTCCGACATGGCGATCGACCTTACCGGACACGAACACGTCGCCGCGCTCCTGCGACGCCCGCAAATATTCGGCGGCGTCGGCGGCCATGGCGGTAACGGTCTGCGCGGCGCGCGCTCTGGGCCAGCGCAGGGCGGCCATCGCAGCGGCGACCTGCATCCGGTTGAAGCCATCAATGAGGACTGGCTGGGTTTGCTGCGGAATTTGCGCCTCGAACCGCACGAACTTGTCGCCGACGCAAATCATCCGCGCGTCGACGCCAAAACCGGTCACGACATCGCGCGCCTCGCTGCCGCCAACCGCACCGCCCCGCGAAATCACGACAGGCCGCACGAATTGCGCCTGCAGGTCAGGAGCAGCCTTGACGAAAGCATCCATAAACGCCGTGCACGCCATCGCCGCCTGTGCGGGCGCGCCCGATGCAGCGGTCAGAAGTGCAGTGGCGAGCGCGGCGCGCGCCAGTCGCATGGAAGCCCCCTTCAACAAAGAAACATTACTTCTCGTAATGGTCCGCAACGAGCCTGTCGAGCAGGCGCACGCCCCAGCCCGATCCCCAGCTCTGGTTTATGTCGGTAGACGGCGACGACATGCCGACGCCCGCAATATCCAGATGCGCCCAAGGCTTCTTATTGACAAAGCGTTGCAGGAATTGCGCAGCGGTGATGGAGCCCGCATGACGTCCACCGACATGCTTCATATCCGCAAAGCGTGAGTCCAAAAGCTTGTCGTAGGCTGGGCCGAGCGGCATGCGCCAAATTTTTTCCCCGGTCTCCTTCCCCGCAGCCGTCAGGCGTTCGGCAAGTTCGTCGTTGTTGGAGAACAAGCCCGCGTGCTCGGTGCCAAGCGCGACCAGGATGGCGCCCGTGAGTGTAGCCAGATTGACGATGAACTGAGGATCGAACTGGTCCTGAACACGCCAGAGCACATCGGCGAGAACAAGGCGACCTTCCGCGTCCGTATTGATGATTTCGACGGTCTGGCCAGAGAGGGTTTTTACAATGTCGCCGGGGCGCTGCGCGTTGCCGTCCGGCATGTTCTCAACAAGCCCGATGGCGCCAATGGCGTTGACCGTGGCCTTGCGGGTCGCCAGCGCGTGCATGAGGCCCACGACGCAGGCTGCGCCCGCCATATCGCCCTTCATGTCCTCCATCCCGGCGGCGGGCTTGATCGAGATGCCGCCGGTGTCAAAGGTTACACCTTTGCCGACAAACGCGACGGGTTTCGTCTTCGCGTTCTTCGCGCCGTTCCAGCGCATGATGACAACCCGACTGTCGCGCGCAGACCCCTGGCCGACGCCCAGAAGCGCGTTCATGCCGAGCTTCTGCATCTGCTTCACGTCGAGGATTTCGATCTGAACGCCGGCTTTCGTCAAGGCCTTGGCGCGCTTGGCGAACTCTTCCGGGTAGAGGACGTTCGGCGGCTCGTTGACGAGATCGCGGGCGATGTTGATGCCCTCAGCGACCGCCTCGGTGTGCTTGGTCAGCTTATTGGCGCCGGCAGGATCGGCCAGCGCGATCTTGACGTTCAGGGCGCCTTCCGGTTCGGCGTCATCGCCCTTCTTGGTCTTGTAGAGATCAAACTTATAGGCGCGCATGCGCATGCCGAGCATCATATCGGCAGCGGCAGAATCGGGCTTCTCCAACTCATGGGGCATGTCGAACAGAATCACGGCCTCGCCCTTGCGCCCCAGCTTGCCCATGACGTAACCGCCTAGCGACAACGCGTCCGTGGGCGCTGGGCTCGCAGGCGGTTCCTTCGGCGCTGCGCCAGCGACGAGCAGGCGATCAAACTTCAAACCTTCAGGGCCCCAGAGTTCGAGGACTGACGACGCCTTGCCCTTGAATGACGCGGACGCGGCAGCCCGGCGGATGGAATCGACGCTGTCGCCCAGAAGTTGGGTCGTCTGCGCTCCAAACGTCAGATCCTTGCCGGCGAAGATGACGAGGGTGCGGGGCGACGCCGAGCCTTTTTTTGCCCGAGCGGACAGAGATGCGTCCTTGAAGGAGACGAATTCCACGGCAAGCTTCGAATTCATTGCGTTCCTTTCGGCAGACCTGTCGGCGTTTCTGTCCGGCGCCGCGCGGCGTGTGTTCATCATGGTCACGGCCCCGGTCCATGGCAATGGCGCCGGGCGTGTTGTGAAAACTTGTACGACATTTTCGCCGAACATGATCCTCACCCCAGTGGCGCGATTGTGATCGACAAGATGGCCCCGGCGCTCCAAAGGGTGCGCAGATATATCACTCCCGCCCTTAATTTCGCCTGACGCGTAGATAAGCTCTCGGACAAGGCGGCGCCGTTCGCGTCAGGGCCCGGGGCGCCGTATAAGAAATGCGATTCCTGTTGGAAGTGGAACCGGGACGGTATGAGCATCGTCGAACGCTATATTTTCCGCGGCGGCTTGATCGCCTTCGTGGCCAGCCTGACGGTGCTTACAGCGATCGTCTGGGTCTCGCAGGCGTTGCGCGAGGTCGATCTCATGACCGGAAAAGGTCAAACGATTCTCGTGTTTCTGGGCGTCACGGCGCTCACGATTCCCTCGCTTGTGTCGATCATTGCGCCCATCGCCTTGTTCGCGGCGATTCTCTACACGCTGAACAAGCTCAATGGCGACAGCGAACTCGTCGTCATGACCGCGGCCGGCATCCCCCCCGCGCGGCTGGCGCGACCTTTCATCGTCCTGGCGACTGTCGTCGCTATCGCGGCGGCCGTCATGTCCACCTGGGCGATGCCAGCGAGTTATCGTCAAATTCGCGACGTGCTCACCAAGGTGCGGGCGGATTTCCTCACCTACATCGTGCGCGAAGGGCAGTTCGTCACGCTCGACCAGGGATTTGTATTTCACTATCGCGAACGCGGCGCACAGGGCGCGCTGCTCGGAATTTTCATCCAGGATCGCCGCGACCCTGAAAAGATCAGCACCTACATCGCCGAGGCAGGAGTGACGTCCAGTTCGGGCGAAAACAACTTCCTTGTGCTGGAGAAGGGCTACGTGCATCGGCAGGAGCGCAGCGAGCGCTCGTCGGCAATCGTCCAATTCGAAAGCTATGCGCTGGATCTGGCGCAGTTCGCGGGTGGAGCGGAAGCTGGCGCGTTGCGTCCACGCGAACGCGGCACGCTGGACTTGCTGAAGCTGACGCCAGCCAACGCAGACGCGTTTGCGAAACAGTATTTTGGACGCTTCCGGGCGGAACTGCACGAAAGGCTGTCCGGCCCCATCTACGTGCTCACCTTCGCAATGATCGCCTTCGCGGCGCTTGGGCAGGCGCGCACCACCCGGCAAGGGCGTGGAACGGCCATCGTCGCCGCCATCATTATCGTGTTGGCTTTGCGTGTGGCGGGAATTGCGGCGTCCAACCTCTCCGCGCGAACGGCAAGCGCGGTCATCCTTGTTTACGCCTTGCCGCTTGGCGGTTTGTTCGGCGCGTTCTTTTACGCCTTCGGCCGCGTGCCGGCGTGGGCGCAGCGACTGTTTACCCGGTCCCGTCCTGCGGGAGCGCTCTCGGCATGATTCTGTTCTCGACGCTTGGCCGCTATCTTGCGATGCGCTTCCTGCGAAGCGTTGGCGCCGTCTTCGCTGTTCTCTTCCTCATCATTTATCTGGGCGACTTCGTCGAACTGCTGCGCCGGGCAAGCGACGCCCAACGCGCCAGCGCCACCCTGCTCGCTTATCTGGCGCTCCTGCGCACGCCCACAATCGCCGAGCAGGTTTTGCCCTTCGCCGTGCTCGGCGGAGCCATGTTCTCGTTCATCGGCCTGTCGCGCCGCCTGGAACTCGTCATCGCCCGGTCATCCGGGGTGTCGGTCTGGCAATTTCTCGCGCCGCCCGTGACTATAGTCCTGCTCATCGGCATTGCCGCGACAACGCTCTACAATCCAATTTCGTCCTCCCTGAAGCAGAAGGCCAGCCAAATCGAGACGCGCGTGTTTGGCCGCACAACCCGCGCGGACGTGGACACGAGCATGTGGATCCGTCAGCGCAGCGTTGCCAACCAGTCGATCCTGCGCGCCGAGCGCTCCAGCGACGGCGGCACGCGGCTTTCAGGCGTGACGGCTTTTGTCTACGATCCGCAGGGCCGCTTTATTGAGCGCGTCGAAGCGCAGCGCTCGGTTCTGGAGCCTGGCCAATGGATCATGGCCGACGCCCGCATCTTTGTGCCCGGCGAAGATCCCAAGGTGTCTCCCAGATACATTCTGGCGACCGGATTAAGCCCCGAGCAAGTCACGCAATCGTTCGTGCATCCGGCGTCGGTTTCCTTCTGGAGACTGCCGGAAATCAGCCGGCGCACAGAGGCTGCAGGCCTTGATTCAGCGGGATACCGCATGCAATTTCAAACACTTATGGCGCGGCCCCTGCTTTTGATCGCTATGGTTCTTATTGCTGCAACCGTTTCCTTAAGATTCTTCCGGTTTGGTGGGATTGGTCAAATGGTTTCGGGTGGCGTGGGCGCGGGCTTCGTGCTTTATGTGGCGACGAAGCTCACGGGCGATCTGGGCGGCGCTGGCTTGCTCAGTGCGTCGGTTGCTGCTTGGTCCCCGGCCATAGTGGGCAGTATGTTGGGTACGCTTGTGTTGTTGCACCAGGAGGATGGCTGATGGGGCGCCTTAACGGCCCCAGAAGCGAGAAAGGTCGTCGCCTCTCATCCCCCGGCGACCGTGTAATGCCTGCGCGCAGCGTGCTGCTCGCAGCGCTTTTGCTCGCCGGAATGGCGGGCGCAACACCAGCCCTGTCCCAGACCCTTGGCGACCGCATCGCGCGTAGCGCCCGCGGCGATCCCGGCCAGCAGGACCGGATGCTGGTTGACGCCAGCCAGATGGAATTCGACCGCAACGTCAACACGATCACCGCGGTCGGGAACGTCCAGATCTATTATCAGGGCCGCGTTCTGCAGGCCGACCGGGTGATCTACAACCAGACCACCAAACGTGTATTCGCCCAAGGTAACGCGAAGCTGACCGAGCGCGATGGGTCCATCGCCTACGCAGATCGGTTTGAGCTGTCCGACGATTTCAGGGACGGCTTCGTCGACAGTCTGCGCACGGTCAGCGAGGACAACACCCGCTTCAACGCCGAACGGGCCGAGCGCATCGGCGGCGAAACAACTGTGTTCGAGAACGGCGAATACACGGCTTGCCCCGAGTGCAAGACCGACCCGTCGAAGCCACCGCTTTGGCGCGTGCGGGCCAAGAAAATCATCCATAACAATTCCGAACAGATGGTCTATTACGAAGACGCGACGTTCGAATTGTTCGGCATGCCCATCGCGTGGTTGCCGTATTTCTCGACGCCCGATCCCTCCGTGAAGCGCAAGAGCGGCATTCTCGCCCCGCGCTACGTCGCCAGCAACAATTTGGGCGTCGGGATCGCGGTTCCGCTCTACTGGGCGCTCGCGCCCAATTACGATGTGACTGTGACGCCGACGATCTTGTCACGACAGGGCGTGCTGGGCGTCGCCGAATGGCGCCACCGTTTGATGAACGGCTCCTATAACGTCCGCGCCTCCGGTATTTTCCAGCAGGATCCAAACGCGTTCCAGCCAGCGCCATATGGTCCGGGAAACCGCAACTTCCGCGGCGCGGTCGAGACCAAGGGCCTGTTCAACATCAACACGCAGTGGAAGCTGGGTTGGGACATCACCGTGATGTCCGACCGGTGGTTCACACGTGACTACAAGCTTCCCAACGCTGTTCTTGCCCAGAACTATTTCAAGGAAGCGATCTCCACTGTCTATCTCTCCGGACAGGGCGCGCGCGGCTATTTTGATTTGCGCGGATATTACTTCCGCGGTCTGGCGGCAGCCGACATCCAGGAACAATTGCCGATCGTCGGTCCGCTGATCGACTACAACAAGACCTTTGATCTGCCGCAGGATCGCACATGGGGCATCGGCGGCCAGCTCGAACTCGACTTCAACTTCACCAACGTCACGCGTGACCTCACTGCGTTCGAATCCATCGGCGCGCGCCAGCTCGACAAAGCTTATGCTCTGAGCGACGTCTGCGCGCCCGGCGTCGGCGGTCTTTACGATCGCAACAATTGCCTCATCCGCGGCATGGGCGGAAATTACGCGCGTATGAGTGCGCAGGTTTCCTGGAAGCGCCAGTACATCGACCCCATCGGTCAGGTGTGGACGCCGTTTGCTTTCGCGAACTTCAACGGTTCATGGCTGAAGCTCGACTCGAGCAACAGTCTGACAATCGTGGGCGGCTGCGCCGACCCGCTGAATTGCTCGTCAACCATCAGCAACGCCAGTCAGGTCAATTTCTTCGGCAACCAGGACTCGGTGTTCCGCGGCCAGCTTCTGCCGGGCGCCGGCGTCGAATACCGCTACCCGTTCATCGCAAGATCCGAAAATACGTCTCACGTGATCGAGCCGATTGCGCAAATCATCGTACGGCCGGCCGCAACGCGAAGCCGAGCGTTAGTGAACGAAGATGCGCAGAGCCTCGTGTTCGACGACACGAACCTGTTCGCATGGTCGAAATACTCGGGCTATGACCGGATTGAAGGGGGCACGCGCGCAAATTATGGCGCTCAGTACACCGCCACCTTCGACAAGGGCGGCTACGCAAGCTTCATGGTTGGCCAGTCCTACCAAATTTCTGGCGCCAATTCTTACGCAAACCCGGACGTCGCAAACACCGGGCTTGGCAGCGGCCTGGACACCCAGCGCTCTGACTACATTGCTCGCGCATCGTTTTCGCCAAACTCGACCTACAGCTTTGTCGCCAAGGGCCGATTCGACGTCGACACGCTCAACATGCGGCGCTTCGATCTTGCAGCGCATGCGAACTGGGGCAAGTTCGAGGCGACGCTGCTCTATGCGAATTACGATGCGCAACCGCTCATCGGCTATTACAAGCCGCGTGAGGGCTTTGGCGCCTCTACAAAAATCAAGTTCACGGAGAACTGGTTCGTCAACGGAAGCATTATCGTTGACATGTCACGCCAGAACTATTCGACGCTCAACCTTGCGGGGCCTGTCAGACAGGCGCCGCTGTTCTCAGTGGCCGGCCTCGGAATTGGCGCGGGCTACACGGATGAGTGCACGACGCTTGCCGTAACCTACACATCGATCCTGCAGGAAAACACACTCGGCGTGCAGGAGCGGAACCAAACCATCAGCTTGCAGCTGCAACTGCGCACGCTCGGCGATGCGCGCGTGCGCTCCGGCCTTGACGCGATTCGTATGCAGGACGGTCTATCGTCCGGCAACGCGCGCTGACGCCAAGGAAGGCAAGGGAATAAAGAATGACTGCAACCACCCGCTATCTTAGCGCACTTGCGCTCGCTCTCGCTTCGGGGCTCATGTTTGCGACGGCCGTCAGCGCGCAATCGCTGGTTGCAACCGTCAACGATTCTCCGATCACGAATTACGATCTGGAGCAGCGCGTTCGTCTCTTGCGTGTTCTTCGCGAACCCGCCTCGCCCGCAGCCGCCCTCGAGAGCATCATCGAGGATCGCATCAAGGCGGCGGAAACGCGCAAATATGGCATCAGCCCCAGCGCGCAGGATGCGGGTCAGGAGCTTGCTCGCATCGCGGCACGCAAGAAGATTCCCGGGCCGTCCTTGGGGCCAGCTTTGCAATCGGCGCGCGTTGATACGCAACACTGGCAAGATCACGGGCGCGCACAAGTTGGCTGGCGCGGCTATGTCTCGGCTCTCAACAAGGGCGTGAGCGTAAGCGAAACAGAGGTGCGCGCAGAACTGGCGCGCCGTGGCTCCAAACGCTCTCAGGATTACAATCTGCGCCCCGTCGTTTTCGTTGTTCCCCGCAACGCAAGCTCCGGCGAGGCCGAAGGCCGCGCGCGCGAGGCCGCGAGTTTCCGCACGCGCTTCACCGATTGCGAGAGCGGGTTACAATTTGCCCGCGCGCTGCGCGATGTGGCGATCCGTCCGCAAATCACGCGATCGCTATCCTCCCTCCCCGACAGTTTGGCCGACACGATCGAAAAAACCCCAGTGGGACGGCTAACGCCGCCGCAACGCACTGCCGATGGTTATGAAATGATCGCAGTGTGCGGCGCAGGCCGCGCAGGAAGCGAAAGCAGCGCCGCGCAGGAAGTGCGTCAGGAGCTTCTCGCTAAAAAGCTGGAGGGCGTGGAGGAAAAATTGTACGCGCCGCTTCGCAAGCGCGCGATCGTCGTGAGGCGATAGCGCCGTGAGTGCAACGGGCAGTGAAGCGGGCGATCACAAGGCCGCGCCGATCGCCGTCTCAATGGGCGATCCATCCGGCATCGGGCCTGAAATCGCGCTGATAGCGTGGACGCGCCGCGAGCCTGAAGACCGGCCGTTTTTCATTCTCGCTGATCCTGATCATCTGCGCGCCGTTGCAAGCCGCATCGGCCTCGAGGCGCCGGTGGTTGAGACGACGCCAGAAGGCGCTGGCGCGGCCTTCGCCAGCGCACTACCGGTGTGCCGCCTGTCATCGGCCGTGCGTGGCGAGCCTGCTCGCCCTGATCCTACGGACGCCAGGCCCACCATAGAAGCCATTGAAGCGGGTGTGCGTCTCGTGCGCGAAGGACGCGCCCATGCGCTCGTCACCAACCCGATCTCCAAGAACAATCTCTACAAGGCCGGGTTCAATCATCCCGGCCACACGGAGTTTCTGGGCGAACTGGCCATGCGTGAGTTTGGCGTGGCCGCGCAGCCTGTGATGATGCTGTGGTCGCCAGAACTGGCTGTCGTGCCTGCCACCATTCACGTGTCGGTGCGGCAGGCGATTGAAGATCTCACTGCGGATCTCATCGTCGCGACCGGCCGCATTGTGGCGCATGATCTACGCGCGCGCTTTGGCGTCAGCGCGCCGCGTCTTGCTATTTCCGGGCTCAATCCGCACGCGGGCGAAAATGGCGCCATGGGCCGCGAAGACATCGACATCATCGCGCCAGCCGTTGCGCGTCTTCGCGCGGAAGGCGTTGACGCGCGCGGTCCGCTGCCCGGCGACACGCTCTTTCACAAGGCCGCGCGCGATACGTATGACGCCGCCATCTGCATGTATCACGATCAGGCGCTCATACCCATCAAGACCATCGCCTTCGACAGCGCGGTGAATGTGACGTTGGGCTTGCCATTCATCCGCACGTCGCCCGACCACGGAACGGCCTACGACATTGCCGGAACGGGCAAGGCCAACCCCGCGAGCCTGATCGCGGCGCTCCGCCTTGCCGCGCGGCTCGCGAACGCAGACGCTGGCGACACCGCGTGACGGCTCTCGACGACCTGCCGCCGCTTCGCGAAGTTGTGCAGCGACACGACCTGAACGCCAAGAAATCATTGGGGCAGAACTTCCTCTTTGATCTCAACCTCACCGGCCGCATCGCACGCGCCGCCGGGCCGTTGCGCGATGCGACTGTGATTGAAGTTGGCCCTGGACCGGGCGGCCTCACCCGCGCGCTTTTGACCGAAGGCGCGCGCAAGGTCGTTGCGATCGAGCGTGACGAACGTTGTTTGGCCGCGCTTGCCGAGATCGAGGCCGCCTGTCCCGGACGCCTCATCGTCGTGCCGGGCGATGCGCTCGAGATCGACTACGCCGCGCTTGCCGCCGAACATGCGCAAGGCGGCCCCGTGCGGATCGTCGCCAACCTGCCCTACAACATCGGCACGCCGCTTCTGACCAATTGGGTTGAAAGCCCGCAATGGCCGCCATTGTGGGACAAGATGGTGCTGATGTTCCAACGCGAGGTCGCCGAACGAATCGTGGCTACGCCCGCCGAGCGCGCCGACTACGGGCGCCTGAGCATCTTGTGCGGTTGGCGCACGCGCGCGCGCATCCTGTTTGATGTGCCCGCGTCCGCGTTCACGCCGCCACCCAAGGTCACGTCATCGGTTGTAGAAATCACGCCGCGCGAAAAGCCCCAGCCCTGCAGTGGTGAATCGCTCGCACGCGTCGCGCAGACGGCGTTCGGCCAGAGGCGCAAGATGTTGCGACAATCGCTCAAGGGCCTTGGCTGCGACGTACAGGCTCTACTCGCGCAAGCCAACATACGCGAGACAGCTCGCGCTGAGGAAATCGACATTGATGGCTTCGTCGCGCTGGCGAACGCGTGGGACGCCGCGCGCGGCAGGGCCTGACTTCTCGGGCTGATTATTCTTCGAGAAGCCCCTGCACGAAACGCGAGATGCCTTCTTCGCTGCGCGTGCGCTTTAACCGCTCCGCGACAACAATAGCCGTCACCTCATGCAGCGCGCGCTGGATGTCCTCATTGACGATGACATAATCGTACATCTGCCAGCGCGAAATTTCGTTGCGCGCGTTTTCGAGCCGCTTCGCGATGACGTCAGCCGCATCTTCGGCGCGACGCTCCAGTCGCGACTTTAGCTCCTTCATCGACGGCGGCAGGATGAAGATTGTCACGGCGTCGCCGCTCGCCTTTTGCAACACCTGCTGCGTGCCCTGATAATCAATATCGAAGAGCATATCGCGCCCTTCGCTCAGGACCTTATCGACGGGTTCGCGCGGCGTGCCGTAAAAATTGCCATGCACCTCAGCCCATTCCAGCAAATCGTCGCGATCGCGCAATTTCAGAAAGTCATCCTTGGCGACGAAATTGTAATGGATACCGTGCACCTCGCTGCTGCGGCGCGCGCGCGTGGTGACCGAGATTGAGAGCGTCAGATCGAGTGCGCGGTCGCTGAGGAGATCGCGAGTCAATGTCGTCTTGCCCGCGCCGGAGGGCGAGGACAGAATCAGCATAAGTCCGCGCCGATGGATGTGGTCGCCGTACATGGCGTCCTGTTTCACATCTTCCCTTGCGGCCTTCTTTCCAGCGTTTGTCATTGCGCTCTCATTCGACGTTCTGAACCTGCTCGCGAAACTGCTCGACCTCGACGCGCAGCTCCATACCCAGCCTCGTCAACTCGGGGTCATTTGATTTGGCGCACAGCGTGTTCGATTCGCGCCCAAACTCTTGCGCCAGGAAATCGAGACGGCGCCCGACGGGCTTGCCGGAGGCCAGCAGGTCGCGCGTCGCGGCGACATGCGCTTTCAGCCGATCCAGCTCCTCGCGCACATCCGCCTTTGCCGCGATCAGGATTGCTTCCTGATGCAACCGGACGGGATCAAGACCAGCAGACGCCTGCGCGAGCGCGGCGACAGCAAGTTCAAGGCGCGCACGCACGGCGTCGGGCTTGCGGCCGGGGCATGCGTCGGATGAATCGGTGAGCGCGGCAATCACATCAAGGCGCTGCGAGAGAACGTCGTGCAGCGACTTTCCTTCAACGGCGCGCATGGCAACGATACCGTCCACCGCTTCATCGAGCGCATCCAGCGCAGCGGCGTGAACCTGCGCCATCGTCTCCTCGCTGTCGGCGCTTTCCACGATCTCGACAATGCCTTTGATAGCCAGCAGTCCGTCGAGCGATGCGGGCTGGACATTGCCGCCCACCGGCACTTTCGCAACGGCGTTCAGCAGGCTGGTGAGGGCGGCCTCGTTGACCCGGATTTCCGGTGCGGCGCTTTCGCGCTGAGCGGTGAGCGTCGCGTAGCATGCGCCACGCGTCAGCTTCTTGCTGATGCGATTGCGCGCCTCCTGCTCCAGTGCGTCAAACCCGCTGGGCGTGCGCAAACGAAGGTCGAGCCCCTTGGCGTTGACCGACTTTATCTCCCAGGACAGACGCCAGGCTCCGTGGCTGCGCTGCGACCGGGAAAAACCGGTCATACTTTGAAGGCTCATGCTGATCCGATTCGGCGCAATGTTCGGCGCGGCGCGCCGGGGCGCGAACCATAAGGCGCACGCGCGTCCGGCTCAACACCGCGCCGCATGAGTCGCCGGAAAATTAGAAAAAGCGCGCCCCTAGTCCTGGACAGCGCGGAAGCGTGCCGCGCGGGCTTCCATGTCGCTCAGGCGCTTGCCCGAGACCGGAACAGTCACCAACGAAGCCTCAATGCCGTCCGTTTCGTCATCGACGTCTCCCGTCATGACGACGCTCGCGACCTCGGCTTGTGCCTGCGCGGCGCCGGGCACCGCTGCGGCGCGCGTGCGGTCGAAACCTGCAAAATTGAGGCTTGTCGCATCCCCCAGGGAGCTTGTCGGCGCGAACGCGGTCGCGGCCGACGGCGCCGACTCGGTGGGCGCATTCGCTGCAATCGCGCGCAGCGCGGCACGGCCGCTCGCGCTGTTCTTGTCAGCCGTGGTGGTGGGCAGCAGCATCGACGCAATCGGGGCCAGCCGATAGGAGCTCGCCACAAGCGGCGTTGGCGTTTGCGGCCAGTGGGCAGAGCGGAAACCCAAAGGCCCGCGCGGGCTCACGCGGGCCGCACTCGCAACGCCGAAGGCTCCGGCTGCGATTGAGCCAAAGCTGGAAGCCGGCGCTTCGCTGCGTCGCTGCCGTGAATTGGCTGGGGCAGCCGCAGGCGTTGGCGCAGACGCGCCGTCGTCGGGGGCAGCACGGTCGGCCTCAGGCGTTGCGTCCTGACGCGCGCGCATATCACGCTCGATCTCGCGCCAGCGCGCCACGTTGCGATTGTGCTGATCGAGGGTTTCTGCGAACGCGTGACCGCCAGTGCCATCAGCCACAAAGAACAGGTCGCTGGTGCGTGAAGGGTTCACCACCGCCTCAAGCGCCGCGCGCCCGGGATTGGCGATGGGTCCGGGAGGCAGACCTTCAATGACATAGGTATTGTAAGCCGTTGGCCGTGTGATCTCGCTGCGCAGGATGGGACGGCCCAGCGTGCCCTTGCCCCCCGCGATGCCATACACAATCGTCGGATCGGACTGCAGGCGCATACGTTTGTTGAGGCGATTGTGGAACACGGCCGCG
Source organism: Beijerinckiaceae bacterium (assembly GCA_030684835.1). GTDB lineage: Bacteria > Pseudomonadota > Alphaproteobacteria > Rhizobiales > Beijerinckiaceae > Terripilifer. Next base: position 28,795 of record JAUXWZ010000055.1, on the reverse strand, counting down.
ACGCGCGTGCGTTCGTCCGCGCGGCCTGTTTCCTTCTCGACGATGGAGGCCAGCGTCACCATCTCATATTTCGAACGGATCGGAAGATTGGACCCGCGCTTCTCCCAAACCTGATCGACCAGCCGGTTGTGATCGAGCTGCATCTTGCGGATGAGATCGTTGCGGGACATGCCGCGCGTCACACGATAGGTCTCAGGCAGCAGCGTGCCTTCCGGCGGAATCTGGCGAATATCGCCCGCCAGAATGTCTATTTCCTTCAGGCGCTGAACGATCTGCTCGCTCGTCAAACCCTCCGGGATCGTAACAGAATGGAGCAACTGACGGCCGGACACGATCGTATCCATGACATCGCGAAGGCTCGCCTCGCGCTTGAAGAGATATTCGCCAGCCTTGACCTGGCTCCAGCGCCCTTCAAGCCAGAGACTGGCTTTCACCAGCGTCGGCTGGTCGATGACCCCGGCTGAGGCGAGTTGGTCGATGACCTCCACCACTTCCGTGCGTGGCGCGATAAAGACAACCTTGTCCGCGCTCAGCGGCCCCGGCGTTGACAGCTTGCGCTCTGCGACCGCCAACATCACGACGCCACCAATGGCGGCAAGCATCAAGAATGAGAGAAAACCGCTGATCGCGGAAAGCGTTGGACGGCGCTGACTGGGACGTTTCCGGTCGTCAGGCGGCGGCGGTGGTGCGGCGTCAGGCTGCAACGCCTCCTGCGGAGTACGCAGCGTCGTCCGGCCAAAAAAGCGCGATGTGGGGCGCGCCTGACTGGATGGAAGCTCGTTCTTATGATGAGAGTCCGTCATTCCATACTCTGGCTCGCGGATACAGACACGAGGTTGGCGTGCGCGAGGCAGCCCCCATGCCCCGACTCGCAACGCATCATGCACCCTAGTCGAGAATGTGGCGAAATAAGGTGGACGAACCGAAGAACACCCCTGTGGACAACCCCGCCCCTCACGAAGCTCGACGGAAAACGAGGGATGCGTTTGTGCCGCCGAAGCCAAAAGAATTGGAAAGCGCGATGTTGATTTCCCGCTTGCGCGCCTCCTTGGGCACGAGGTCGATGACAGTCTCGACGGAGGGATTGTCGAGGTTGAGCGTCGGCGGCGCGATGTTGTCGCGAATCGCCAGCACGGAGAAGATCGCCTCGACGGCGCCGGCCGCTCCCAGCAGATGACCAATGGCGGACTTTGTCGACGACATCGAAATCGTCGCCGCGGCGTTGCCCACGAGACGCGTGACGGCGCCCAGTTCGATCTCGTCGCCCAGGGGCGTCGAGGTGCCATGCGCATTAATGTAGTCGACGTCGGAAGGCGCTATGCCAGCGCGCTTGAGCGCCGCGCTCATGCAGCGGAAGGCGCCGTCGCCATCTTCGGCCGGCGCGGTAATGTGGTAAGCGTCGCCGGACATGCCGTAGCCCACCAGTTCACCGTAGATTTTGGCGCCGCGCGCCTTGGCGTGCTCGTATTCCTCGAGCACCACGCAGCCTGCGCCCTCGCCCATCACGAAGCCGTCCCGGTCCCTGTCGTAGGGGCGCGAACCCAGCTCCGGGCGGTCGTTGAAACTTGTGGACAACGCGCGGCACGCGGCAAATCCCGCCATGCCAAGGCGGTTAACCGCTGATTCAGCGCCGCCCGCGACCATCACGTCCGCATCACCCAGCGCAACAAGGCGCCCTGCGTCGCCAATAGCGTGCGCACCCGTCGAGCATGCCGTGACGACGGAATGATTTGGGCCCTTCAGCCCGTGCATGATCGAGACGTGGCCAGACGCCAAATTGATCAGACGCCCCGGCACAAAGAACGGGGACAGCCGGCGCGGGCCCTTTTCCTTTAGGATGATCGCGGCTTCCGCGATCCCGCCAAGGCCCCCGATCCCCGACCCGATGAGGACACCAGTGGAGTTCTGCTCCTCGGGAGTTTTGGGCGCCCAGCCGGCGTCGGCAAGAGCCTGCGTGGCGGCGCTAACCGCAAAGATTATGAAATCGTCGACCTTGCGCTGTTCCTTCGGCTCCATCCACGCGTCGGGATTGAATGTGCCGTTAGTTCCGTCGCCCCGTTTGACCTGGCAGGCGATCTGGCAAGGCAGATCGGACACTTCAAAGGACTCGATCCGGTTGGCGCCGCTGCGCCCGGCGAGCATTCTGGACCAGGTCTCCTCCGCGCTTGCCGCAAGGGGGGAAACCATGCCGATACCCGTCATCACGACACGTCTCAAGTGAACCTCCAGTCGATATCGGGATTACGAAGCGCGACCGTCGCAAAAAGGTCTGGACACGACAAGGGCCGGAAACCCGGCCCTTGAAAGGACAGGCGTTCGCCCGTCCCGCGCATTTAACGAAGCAGGTCCGCCTCAGGCGGCAGCGGCCTTTTCCAAGAACTTCACGGCATCGCCGACGGTCGTGATCGTCTCGGCTGCGTCGTCGGGAATTTCAACGCTGAATTCTTCTTCAAACGCCATGACGAGCTCGACGGTGTCGAGCGAATCCGCTCCGAGGTCGTCGATAAAATTGGCGTTGTCGACCACCTTGTCGGCATCTACGCCGAGGTGCTCAATAACAATCTTCTTCACGCGCTCGGCGACATCGCTCATCTTTAATTTCCCTGTTTACATTCCGATCGCGAGTTATCGCGACATCGCCCCTGCGTTTCAAACGCTTCTGGACCGAACGTCCACGACGACCCCCAAACCTTCACGATCCCTATTGACCGAGGGATCCCCGGACTACTCCGGAAGTCGACGCCTGCGCACGCGCAGAGTCGAATTTTCCAGCAGATTTCGCCGCCTCATAGCATGCTTCCCCGAGCAATGCGAGAGGTGGGAAGCCCTCATATCATCGCCATTCCACCGTTAACATGCAACGTCTGCCCGGTGACATAACCAGCCTCACGGCTAGCGAGATACACCACGGCGGCGGCGACATCCTGCCCCTCGCCAAGCCTGCCCGCCGGGATCGTGCCCATGATGGCGTCTTTCTGCTTTTCGTTCAGAACGTCCGTCATAGGGCTGGAGATGAAGCCCGGCGCAACGCAGTTGACGGTGATGTTGCGGCTCGCGACCTCCGCAGCCAGAGACTTCGACATGCCGATCATGCCAGCCTTGGATGCCGCGTAATTACCCTGCCCCGCGTTACCTGTCACGCCTACGATTGAAGTGATCGACACGATCCGCCCGAAACGGCGTTTCATCATACCGCGCAGGCACGCCCGCGAAAGCCGGAACGCGGACGTCAGATTGACGGAAATCACCTGCTCCCAATCCTCGTCCTTCATGCGCATGAACAGACCATCACGCGTGATTCCGGCGTTATTTACAAGAATATCGAGCTGGCCCATGGCCTTTTCGGCGCCGGGCACCAGCGCCTCGACCTGCGCGGCGTCCCCAAGATTGCACGGCAGGACATGGACGCGCTCGCCCAGTTCCGTGGCCAAAGCCTCGAGGACGTCAGCCCGCGTGCCGGAAATGGCGACCGTCGCGCCTTGCGCATGAAGCGCCCGGGCGATACCGCCACCCAGCCCGCCGGTCGCGCCGGTCACCAGCGCATTCATTCCTGTAAGGTCGAACATAGTGTGTTCCTTCAATACCTTGTCGGTGTTTTCGGACTCAGTTTAGCAGAAACCTAAATCGGCTTCTCCAGCGCTTAATTCAGTCGTTGAGCCGATTAGCCCCGCGCACGGGCCTTGAATGTCTCCACATCCGCAGGCGCGCCGATTGCAGAACCTGACGCCTCCGGCGCGATGCGCTTCACCAGACCCGAAAGGACCTTCCCCGCGCCAAGCTCATAGAAATGCGTGACGCCCTGCCCAGCCATGAAGGCAATCGATTCGGACCAGCGGACCGTTCCAGTCACCTGCTCCACTAGCCGGAGCCTAATCTCCTCGGGGTCTGTCAACGGGGCGGCCAGCACATTGGCGACGAGTGGAACACGCGGCGCCCTGATCGTGACTTCGGACAAGGCGCGCGCCATGGCGTCGGCTGCGGGGTGCATGAGCGCGCAATGGAACGGCGCGGACACCGGCAACGGGATGGCGCGCTTCACGCCGCGCGCCTTGGCGATTTCCATCGCCTTCTCCACCGCCGCCCGGGAGCCGGACGCGACGACCTGCCCGCCGCCATTATCGTTGGCGATCTGGCAGACGAGGCCAGTGGCGGCAGCCGCTTCCGCGCAGATCTCGCGCCCGGTGGCAAGGTCGAGCCCCAGCAGGGCAGCCATGGCGCCCTCGCCCACGGGTACAGCTTTCTGCATGGCGTCGCCGCGCAGCCGCAGGAGACGCGCGGTGTCAGCCAGCGTGAACGCGCCCGCAGCGGCAAGCGCCGAATATTCGCCAAGGGAGTGGCCCGCGACAAACTTCGCCTCGCTGGCAATATCCAGTCCGGCCTCAGCCTCAAGCACGCGCAGCACAGCCATGCTGACGGCCATGAGCGCCGGTTGAGCGTTTGCCGTGAGTGTCAGCTCTGTTTCGGGCCCCTCGAACATGAGCGCGGACAGCTTCTGCGAGAGGGCCTCGTCAACCTCGGCGTAGACCGCGCGAGCTGCTGGAAACGCCTCGGCCAGCGCCTTGCCCATGCCGACAGCCTGGGAGCCCTGCCCCGGAAACACGAACGCCGTCGCCATGCTCATTCCCTTTACAAGAAGCAGGCGTGCGAGTGGCGCCCGCGCGGCGCCAAGTCAAGAGGGCCGCAAATGATCAGTGTGTATAGGCGCGTTCCGTCGATGACAGCGCAAGGCGCCTCGGTTAACGCTTGCAAGACGCATTTGCGCCGAATCGGGAGTTGTCCTTCGAAATGTCTGTCGCTCCGGGAAAAAGCTGCGGCCCTTGCACCATGTGCTGCAAGGTGCTGGTCATCGAGGAGCTCGACAAGGACGCGGGCATACTGTGCGGCAATTGCGCGCTCGGCGGCGGCTGCAAAATCTACCATACGCGCCCGCAAATCTGCCGGGACTACCTGTGCGACTGGCTGATGGACCGCTCCATGCCGCCGCAATTGCGACCCGACCGGACCGGCACGATCCTGCAGGAAGACCCAGAGTCCGAGGAATATCAGGCTGTCGTTGACCCCAAGACGCCCATGGCGTGGCGCCATCCGCTGGTCTTCAAACTGCTTGTCGCCAAGGCCAAAGAAGGCAAAATCGTCGTCGCCAAGTCCGGCGTGAAAACCTGGCGCATCTTTGAAAGCGGACAGGTCGCGCCCTGGACGTAACGTAGCGGCCGCTTGTCCACGCTCCCCGTCCCGCGCATCATTGGGGCAAGCAAAACCGGGGAGGACGACATGACGGCGCCAAGCGATTTAACCAATCTTGAAAACATGCCCGGCCGAGGACGACTGGCCGGCAAAACCGTGCTGGTCATCGGCGGAGGCTCCATTGGCCCCGGATGGGGCAATGGCAAAGCGGCGGCGGTCGTCTACGCCCGTGAAGGCGCAAGGGTCGCGGTGGTCGACCGGCGCGAGGATGCAGCGCAGGAGACGGTGGACATCATTCGCCCTGCAGGGGGCGAGGCGATCGCACTGTCCGGCGACGTCACCGACGAAGCCGACGTCGCGCAAATTGTCAGTGCAACGATCGAAGCCTTCGGGCGCCTCGACGTCCTGCACAATAATGTCGGCGGCTCGGGCACGGGCAAGCGTCTCGACAACATCACGCTGGGCGACTGGAACGAGACATTCGCCCGCAACGTAACGAGCGCCATGCTGACCTCCCGCGCTGTTGTTCCGCACATGGAGCGGACCGGCGGCGGGTCCATCATCAATATTTCTTCGGTCTCATCCATCCGGCATCTGGGCGTGCCGACCGCTGTGTATTCAGCTGCGAAGGGCGCATTGAACGAGCTGACAAAGAACATCGCCGTCGAATATGCCCGCAAGCAGATTCGCGCCAATTGCATCCTGCCCGGCTATATCGACACGCCATTCATCCGCCGCGATATTGGCGGCGTGCCAAGCTACAAGCGCAAGGGCTTTGAAAGCGCGGAAATCTACGCCGCAGCGCGCAATGAGATTGTTCCTATGGGACGCATGGGCTCAGGTTGGGACGTCGCCTATGCCGCGCTCTTCTTCGCCAGCGACGAAAGCGCTTATGTCACGGGGCAAATGCTTGTGGTTGACGGCGGCGTCACGTCGACGTGTCCGGGCGTTTAAGCGCCTCCCGGCCAGTCGCGCTTGCATCGAGCGCCTTCGCCCGCGCATGATGGCGTGAGCGGAAGGATGTTTCATTGAGTCCGAACGAACCGGCGGCGACGCCAACTCTTGCGACGCGCCTTCGCGCGCCCGTTGACGCGTGGTGGCTCGCCATGCCCACCAGTGCGCGGGGCGCGTTTCTTGTCTCGACTGGCTCCATCGGCCTCGTCCTGATGGCCGTCATCGTCAAATTTCTCGGCAACAGGCTACCGCCGTTCGAGATTCTGTTTTTCCGCTCCGCCGTTGGTTTTCTCTGCGCGCTGTGGGTGTTCCGCGCCGACTTGTTCGAGCCGTTTCGCACGAAGCGCCAAGGAGCCCACTTCATACGCGGCCTTGTGGGAGCGGGTGGCAACGCCTGCTTCTTCTGGACCATCACGCACATGATGCTGGCAGACTCGATGGCGCTGCAGTTTTCGCGGCCGCTATGGATGATCCCGCTGGCCTTGTGCTTCCTGTCGGAGGTCGTCGGGTTTCGCCGCGTGGCGATTGCGGCTGTGGGCTTTCTGGGCGTGCTGCTTTACGCCAAGCCATTCACGGAAGGGTTTGATCCAAACGCGATTGTCGGCGCCTTCGGCGGACTGTTCGCCGCTCTCGTGGTTGTGGCGATCAAGAATTTGCAGAAGACCGAGTCCACTCGCGTGATCATGTTTTATTACGCGTTCTGGAACGCCTTTTTCGCTTTCGTTCCCGCTATGTTTACCTGGATCACGCCGACCGGATCCGAATTCGTGCTGCTGGTGCTTATCGGCGCCATGGGCATGGGCGGACAGGCGTTAATCACCCATGGTTTGAGCATGGGCGACGCGACGGCGCTGGTGCCGCTCGATTACCTGCGCGTGGTTTACGCCGCTGTCCTTGGCTTCGTCATCTTTGGTGAAGTGCCGGGGTGGGCGAGCTTCGCCGGCATGCTGCTCATCATGGCGACTTCGCTGTATCTCGTACTGACGGAGCGACGAAACAGGAAGCCTGCAGTCAACGTGGCCCCCAAGGTTTAGCGCGCCCCATCACGGGTAATACGCGTCGACCTTTTCCCCAAAACCTGGCTCCGCGAACGGGTCGTCGCTCTCAGAATAGCGTGGCGCGTTCGTCAGCTGCTGGTCATCGCCTTTCAAGACATAGCCGCCGGCCCTGGGCTCGTAGTGCAACGCTCGCCATGGCAGCGGATGATGACTGCCGCCAAACCCAAGAAATGCGCCGGACACCATGACCGCATAGGCGACCTGCCCGGTGTATTTGTCGACCATGAAGTTATGGATGGCGCCAAGCTCATCACCGCGTTCGTTGTAAACCGGCGTCCCCTCAACCTTATTCGACGCAATGAGCCGCACTGTTTCCTCAATGGCTACGCCTTCGCCTGAAGGATCAAGCTCCATGGAGCCGGGCGCGCGCAGGCGATGTTCATCAGGAAGCTGGGTGGGCATGTCGCTCTCCTCGCTGGGGTATTTTGGCAATCAATTGTCAACGAGCCACCCGGGGCCCTGTTCCCTGCGAGCCGACTTCCATTGGCGCGATGCTTCACAATCGGAACGTGCGAGGGCGCCCAACGTTGACCCCAGACAAGGAGGACACTCGCATGTCAGACAGCAATTTCAGGCCGGGCTCAACAACGCAGTACGGCGCCGGATCAGCATCCGATCTGGGGCCAGAGCATCCCCGCAGCAGCGGCATGAGCCACGATCCTCAGCACCGCCTGAGCGACCCGGGTGGGAAAGATCAAGGCTATATGGACCAGGCGTCCCATATGGCCGACGACGCGTGGCAAACAGGCCGGGACTATTACGAACAGGGTTCACGGCGCGTCAGCGAATGGGCGGAAGATCACCCCAGCCAGCTGTGGACCGCCATCGCGGTAGCCAGCGTTTTCGCACTCTGGATGGCCTATCGGCCGGTTCTGTCGCGCGTATCGCGCAACAGCTTTGATCCGGCGCGCTACCGCTATCGCCGCGAGCCCCGCCCCTCGGGCCGCGCGGCCTCCATGGAGCGCGGCGCCACAAGTGTGGACCGCCAGGGCCGCGGAATATAATTCCAGGCCTCTTCTTGCCTTAGACGGGAGCGCCGCAGCGCTCCCGTTCGCGCGTGCAGGCTACGTCCTCGCCTTGCCTCTCTCTCAAAACCTTGTATAAGGCGCGCTTCGCAGCTTCCGGCCGGGGGCTGAACGGAAGGCCATGCCCGGGTTCGCCCGTATGGTAGAGGAATCCTCCTCGTCTTCCCGTGTCTCCGCCTTCGATTGCGCTTCCGTCGAGCCTTTCTCCGGGCTCGAAGGGCTCCGCGCCGGATGTTTCGAGCAACAGAGAAAGGCAGATCAATGGCTCTTTACGAGCACATCTATCTTGCCCGTCAGGACGTGACCGCCCAGCAGGTGGAAACCATGACGGAGCAATTCAAGGGCATTATCGAGGCCGGCGGCGGCACGATCGCCAAGGTCGAATACTGGGGCGTCAAGACGCTCGCGTATCGCATCAACAAGAACCGCAAGGCGCACTTCACGCTCATCAACATTGATGGCCCGGCTTCCGCCGTCGCCGAGATGGAGCGTCAGATGGGCATCAACGAAGATATCCTCCGCGTGCTGACGATTCGCGTCGAAGAGCACGAAGATGGCCCGTCGGCGATGATGCGTAAGCGTGAGGATTCTGATCGTGACGGTGATCGCGGCGAACGCCGTGGCCCGCGCGGCGATCGTCCGCCCCGCCGTCAGGAAGGTTTTGAAGGAGCTGCTGTCTGATGGCTACGTCACCCCGCCGCCCGTTCTTCCGTCGTCGGAAGACCTGCCCCTTCACCGGCGTCAACGCCCCGAAGATCGACTACAAGGACACGCGTCTGCTCTCGCGCTACATTTCCGAGCGCGGCAAGATCGTGCCCTCGCGCATCACGGCGGTCTCCGCCAAAAAGCAGCGTGAGCTCGCCCAGGCGATCAAGCGCGCACGCTTCCTGGGGCTGCTGCCTTACGTGATCCGCTAATCGCGCGTCCTCTGCGCCAGAGACGCTAACGTCACGCGCGGAGGTTTTGAGAAACAAGCAGGCTGGCAAAACCAGCCTGCATGGCTGGGCGGAATCATCCGCTCTAACCGCGTACTGCGGGACAACCGGACGCACATGAACCAGCAGTTCTTTATCGCCGTCGGATCAGGCCTCGCCGCCGCGCTGCTCTTCTTCATTCCGGTGAAGGGCACGGCGTTTGCGATGACCCTTGCGATGTTCGCCGCCCTGCCCGTGATGATCGTTGGCCTCGCATTTCGCCCGGCTGCCGCTTTTGTCAGCGCAGTCGCCGGCACGTTCGCCCTCCTCTTCGGCCTGATGCTTTTCGCTGACGTCAATCTCGGGCCCTCATTAATTTTTTGCGCCTTCTTTGCGCTGACCGCCGCCTTTCCGGCGTGGTGGCTGACACGACTCGCCTGGCTCGCCCGCCCGCCCACGGAAAACGAAACTCCCGCCTCCGACGGCCTCGTCTGGTATCCGCTCGGCCGCCTCGCCATGTGGGCGGCGATTCTCTCGGCCGGGGCCGTGACTCTGGGCCTTTTCGCGGCGGTCGTCCGTTCGGGCTCCTTCGACGCCTTCGTGATTGAATCCGCCGGCCGCATCCAACCCATCATCGAGCAATTGTTCGGCGGCGCCAAAGGAATGCCGGGCGGATTGCAGGCCAGCGAACTGGCTCGCACCTTCGTTCTCGCAACCGGCCCCATCATGGCCGCGTGGACGGCGGCGGGGCTGGCCCTCAATCTCTGGATCGCGGGACGCGTCGCGCTCGTTTCCGGGCAGATGAAACGCCCTTGGCTTGATCTGCCTGAGCACCTGGAACTTCCGCGCGAAATCCTGCCCGCGCTCGCCGCCTCGTTCGCATTGATGCTGATCGACGGACTGCCGCGCTCGCTGGGCTCAATTGGCGTCGCAGCGATTACCGCGCTGCTCATCTTCAAGGGGCTTGCAGGGCTTCACGCCAGCACGCGCGCGTCTGGCGCGCGCACCGCCATTCTGGCGGCAGTTTACATCTTGCTGCTCGTTCTTTTCCCGCTGCCGTTGCCGCTGTTCGCGGCGCTCGGACTTGCGGCGATGTTTCCGAAATCCGCACGGCGCCCCCCGGCGCCGCCTGCGCCCCGCAATGACAATTGAAAACTGACAGGAGAGTATAATGGAAGTCATTCTGCTACAGCGCGTTCCCAAGCTCGGCCAAATGGGCGAGTCTGTTCGCGTGAAGGACGGATTCGCGCGCAACTTCCTTCTGCCGCAGGGCAAGGCCCTTCGCGCAACCGAAGGCAACAAGAAGCGCTTCTCCGATCAGCGCGCGCAGCTTGAGGCCCGCAACCTCGAGCTCAAGAAGGAAGCCGAAGGCGTCCAGGGTAAGCTCGACGGACAGACCTACGTCATCATCCGTCAGGCGGGCGAAACCGGCCAGCTCTACGGCTCAGTCTCAACGCGTGACATCGCCGAAGCGATCACGGCCGGCGGCGTAAGCGTCAATCGCAACCAGATCGCTATCTCGGTGCCGATCAAGTCGATTGGCCTGCACCCGATCCCCGTGCTTCTGCATCCGGAAGTCGAGTCGAAGGTGACGATCAACGTCGCCCGTTCGCCCGAAGAAGCAGACCGCCAGACCCGTGGCGAAGCGCTCAACGAGCGCGAAGAAACAAGCATGGACGACCTCGGCCTCGAAATCGGCGCGGCGCTTGCGGAAGCTGGCGGCGGCGACGACCGCTAATCGAATTGCAACAGAAAACGAAAAGGCTCGCCATCGCGCGGGCCTTTTTGCATATGGCGCCTCGTTCTTGGCCGCCATTGGCGCCCCTGCACCGCTCACGACAGCTGCGTCAAGCCCAACGTTTAGCAGCCTGTGAATCATGGGGCATGCGCGCGTGCGTTAACGATTGGGCAAGCCTGCCCCCTCGCGCGCCGCGCTCAGTCGTGCGAGAAGGTGACGCGCACCGCGTTGAGGTAAATTACCTCGGTCGCAGTTGAGTCGCCCGTCACCCCCAAGCTTTGGATGAAGATGTCCGCCGTCGAACCATTCGTGGGACGTTTCGCCCTCATGGCGAACGCGTCCGAACCCAGTTATCGCCTCGCGCCACACAATATTGAGGCGGAGCAAGCGCTGCTCGGCGCGATCCTCGTGAACAACGACGCGTTTGATCGCGTATCCGATTTCCTGCGCGCCGAGCATTTCTACGAAGAATTGCATCGCCGCGTTTTCGAGATCACCGCGCAACTCGTGCGCGCCGGCAAGGTCGCATCCCCGGTTACACTGAAAACCTTTCTGGGAGAGCACGATCTGGGTGGCCTGACTGTGCCCCAATATCTCGCGCGCCTCGCGTCTGAAGCGACCACAGTCATCAACGCGCAAGACTACGGCCGCACGATCTACGACCTCGCCGTGCGGCGCAATCTCATCACCATCGGCGAAGACGTCGTGAACACGGCCTACGACTCGCCCGTGGATCTGTCGCCGCGCGTGCAAATCGAGGAGGCCGAGCGCCGCCTCTACGAAATCGCCGAGCAAGGCCGCTACGACGGCGGCTTCCAGAGCTTCTCACAGGCGCTGACCACCGCCATCGACACGGCTGCAAAAGCCTACGAGCGCGATGGAAAATTGTCGGGCGTCTCGACCGGCATGACGGACCTCGACCAGAAGATGGGCGGCCTGCAATCGTCCGATCTTATCATCGTCGCGGGCCGTCCCGGCATGGGCAAGACGGCGCTGGCGACCAATATCGCCTTCAACATCGCCAAGGCCTACGAATACGAAGTGCGCGCCGATGGGGCGCACGTGCCCAAGAACGGCGGCATCGTCGGCTTCTTCTCGCTGGAAATGTCGGCCGAGCAATTGGCGACGCGTATCATCGCAGAACAATCAGGCGTGCCATCGTACAAGATCCGGCGCGGCGATATTCAGGATCACGAGTTTCATCGCATTTCGGAAGCCGCGCGCGAGATGCAATCGATCCCGTTCTACATCGACCAGACCGGCGGCATTTCCATCGCGCAACTCGTCGCGCGCGCCCGCCGCCTGAAGCGCCAGAAGGGCCTCGACGTGCTCGTCGTCGACTATTTGCAATTGCTCACCGGCTCAAAATCGCGCGAGGGAAACCGCGTGCAGGAATTGACCGAGATCACCACCGGCCTCAAGGCGCTGGCGAAGGAACTGGCGGCCCCAGTCATAGCTTTGTCCCAATTGTCGCGTCAGGTTGAATCGCGCGATGACAAGCGTCCGCAGCTTTCTGACCTGCGCGAATCGGGCTCGATTGAACAGGACGCTGACGTGGTGCTCTTCGTTTTCCGCGAGGAATATTACATCAAGAACAAACAGCCGCGCGAAGGCACGGAAGAATTCACCAATTGGCTCGCCGAAATGGAGCGCGCGCACGGCAAGGCCGAAGTCATCATCGGCAAGCAGCGTCACGGACCCACCGGCACAGTCGAGTTGCAGTTCGACGCGGAAGTGACCCGCTTTTCCAATCTCGCCCGCGAAGACGCGCTGCCGGAGCAGATGTGAGCGCAACGATACCACCCGCGCCACCGGCGCGCGAAGAAGCGCAGGCGATCCTCACGATCAACCTCGGCGCGCTGGTCGAAAACTGGCGCACTCTTTCGCGCATCGCGCGCGGCGCGGAATGCGCCGCTGTCGTCAAGGCCGACGCCTACGGAATCGGACTTGAGCCTGCAGTCCAGGCGCTTTCGAAAGCAGGCTGCAAAACTTTTTTCGTCGCTCACGCCAGCGAGGCGCGTCGCACCCGCGCAACGCTGGGCACAGGCGGCGCGCGCATTTACGTATTGAACGGACTGCTGGCGGACGCGGACGTTGCGCAGTCGCTTATCGCATCGGACGCAACGCCCATCATCGGCTCACAGGAAGAATGGAGCACATGGCGCGCGCTGGCGCCGCAACGCCCCTGCGCCCTGCACATCGACACGGGTATGAACCGGCTTGGCGCCAGCGCGGATGAAGCGCGCATCATCGCGGCCGACGCGAACGCCAGCGCCATCGATCTCGTAATGAGCCACTTCGTTGCTTCCGAAGAAAGCGACAACGCGCTTAATGCGCGCCAGATCAGCGCTTTTGACGGCTTGCGCGGGTTGTTTGCAAACGCCCCCGCCAGCATGGCGAATTCGTCGGGCATCCTTCTCGCAAGCAAACCGCACTACGATCTTGTGCGACCGGGCTATGCGCTTTACGGCGGCAACGCGTCGCCCGGCTTGCCTAATCCGATGCGGCCGGTCGTCACGCTGGACGCTCCGATCCTGCGCGTTCGCCCAGTCAAGGCCGGCGCCACGGTCGGCTACAATGCGACCTGGACCGCGCGGCGCGACAGCGTGCTCGCGGCCATCGGCGTTGGCTATGCGGACGGATTGCTGCGCAGCGCCTCAGGCGCACACGGCGCACGCGCCGGCGAGGCCATCATCGGCGGCGTGCGCTGCCCATTCGCCGGGCGCGTATCGATGGACATAATCGTCATCGACGCAACAGACGCGCCCAAGGAGGCGCTGAAGCCGGGCGCCATGGGGCGGTTGCTGGGCGACGAGATCACCGTCGACGATCTCGCCCACCGCGCCGGTACGATCGGATACGAAATCCTCACCAGCCTTGGCCGGCGATATCATCGCGTTTACGTCAGTTAGTCGGGCAATCCGCGACGTCCCGAGCTTAACGAACAGAACGGCGCCTGGCTTGCGGGAAATTTGCGTTCATGTATTGTTCTCGTCATGGATTCGCCCTGGAGGGACCCATGACATTCGAAGAAGCCGGTTTTGATCAGCCCGTCGCCGCCTGCCTGCCGTTTCGCTCGCAGCGGAGTTTTGCCGAGACTGCCGCCTCGATGCGTCGCGCTTTCGACGAATTGCGCGCGGCCGAGGATGCGCTTGAGCGTCAGCTCGCCGACATCCGCGCGCATATCGACGCGTGCGGCCTACCCCACGCCACACCAGAACCACGCGCAGCCTGATGGCGAAAAGCCACACCACCTTCGTCTGCCAGAATTGCGGCGCCGTCGCTCAGCGCTGGCAGGGCAAATGCGAGGCGTGCAACGAGTGGAACACGATGACCGAAGAGGCGCCCTCCTCCGGCATCGGCGCGCGCGCGGTCGCAGGCGCTGGCAAAGGCCGCGTGTTCGCGCTTGAGGCCTTGCAAGGCGGCGGCCGCGAGGCCCCACGGATTCACTCAGGGATCGCCGAACTCGACCGTGTGACAGGGGGCGGGTTTGTGCCGGGCTCGGTGATCCTCATCGGCGGCGAGCCGGGTATCGGGAAATCGACGCTGCTGATTCAGGCCTGCGCGCGTCTCGCGCTGCTGGGCCGCCGGGTCGTCTACATCTCTGGCGAAGAAGCGGTGGCGCAGGTGCGTCTGCGCGCGTCGCGGCTGGGGCTGTCGGATTCGCCTGTCGAACTGGCCGCTGAGACCAGCGTCGACGATATCATCGCGACTTTGAAGCAGGGAGAACGTCCCGCGCTTGTGGTCATCGACTCGATACAGACCATGTGGACGAATTCAGCCGAAGCCTCTCCCGGCACAGTGACGCAGGTGCGCACGTCGGCGCAGGCGCTGATCCGTTACGCCAAGACAACCGGCGCATGCGTCATCATGGTCGGTCACGTCACCAAAGATGGCCAGATCGCAGGCCCACGCGTCGTCGAGCATATGGTGGACGCGGTTGTCTCATTTGAAGGCGAAGGCGGGAGACAATTTCGCATCCTGCGCGCGGTGAAGAATCGTTTCGGCCCCACCGACGAGATCGGCGTCTTCGAAATGACCGGCGCTGGCTTGAGCGAAGTCACCAATCCCTCAGCCCTCTTCCTGGCCGGGCGTGACGCATCGGCGCCAGGCGCCGCAGTGCTCGCAGGCATGGAAGGCACACGCCCTGTGCTGGTGGAGATACAGGCGCTGGTCGCGCCGACATCGCTTGGCACGCCGCGCCGCGCCGTAGTGGGCTGGGACCCTGCGCGGCTTTCGATGGTTCTGGCTGTGCTGGAGGCGCACGGCGGCCTGCGACTTGGACAACATGACGTTTATTTGAACGTCGCTGGCGGCCTGCGCATAGACGAGCCTGCAGCTGATCTTGCCGCTGCGGCAGCGTTGATTTCCTCGCTTACAGGCTCCGCGCTGCCCGGCGACGGCGTTTATTTCGGCGAGATCGCGTTGTCGGGCGCCGTGCGCCCCGTGGCCCATGGCGGTCATCGGCTCAAGGAGGCGGCGAAACTCGGCTTCCGCGCAGCCGTCGCACCACCGGGCGCGCTCGAAGGACAGGAAAAAAGCCCGCTCACGCTCTCCGCATGTGGCCACATCGCATCACTTGTTGCAGACATCGCGGCGCGCGCGCCCAAGCGTAATCCCCAGCGGCCCACAGCTGTTAGTTGATTGACGGTGCGTCGGGGTGACGCTGGGCCTTCGCTTATGTATAACTTCGCCCGCGGAACCTAGAGAATCCGCCGGATGTTTGCGCGCGCCGAGCCTACGGAAAGTCGATTGATGCCGTCATATCTTGATCTTGGACTGCTCGGAGTCGTCTTCATCTCGGCGATTTTGTCGATGTTGCGCGGATTCACGCGAGAAGTTCTCGCAATCGCGTCCTGGGCGGCAGCGGCAGTCGCAGCCTATTACTTTCATCCCATCGCGTTGCCATACCTCAAGCCCTACATCGCCAAGGATACGATTGCGCTTGCCACAGCCGTTGGCGGCGTATTCTTGATAACGCTGATCATCGTCTCGATTATCACTGTGCGTATCTCCGATGCGATTCTCGATTCGAAGGTCGGCGCGCTCGATCGAACGCTGGGTTTCTTTTTTGGGGCAGCTCGCGGCGTTTTGCTATGCGTTGTGGCCTTCCTGTTTTTCTCCTGGCTGGTGCCAGAAAAAGGCCAGCCCTCGTGGGTCCGGGAGGCCAAAACGCGGCCGTTCTTGCAGTCAACCGGCGAACAATTGATGGCCATGCTTCCGGAAGATCCGCTGAATACGCTCCAGGATCGGGTTAACCGCCGCCTGCGCGAAGGCGACCCGCCACCGCAAACGGGAACTGCGCCGTCGAGCGAGCAACCGCCGGCGCGCCGGCTCTGATTGGGGGAAAAATTTTGTGGCCGCGACGTTGGTGCGACGCAACGCCCCTGACAAAAGCGTTTGAAGCGACTATGTAGGCACTTCAGGCCACAGCGTTCA
The DNA here is from genome assembly GCA_030684835.1 of Beijerinckiaceae bacterium. Classification (GTDB taxonomy): domain Bacteria; phylum Pseudomonadota; class Alphaproteobacteria; order Rhizobiales; family Beijerinckiaceae; genus Terripilifer. Next base: position 12,483 of record JAUXWZ010000055.1, on the reverse strand, counting down.
GTCTGTGCCTGCTATCGCGCATCGTTGGGGAAAGCCATGTCGCAAGCGACAAACAATCACGCGTTCCCCTCGACCGCGCATGCAGCGGATTTCGATCTCGACGGCGACACGCTTCGCGAGGAATGCGGCGTCTTCGGGATTTTCGGGCATCCCGACGCGGCCGCGATTACGGCGCTTGGCCTGCACGCGCTTCAGCACCGTGGCCAGGAGGCCGCCGGCATCGTCTCTTTCGATGGAAAGCGTTTTTCGTCGGAACGCCGCATGGGCCTGGTGGGCGAAAACTTCTCCAGCCAGTCGATCATTGACCGCTTGCCCGGCAACGCCGCCGTCGGTCACGTCCGCTATTCGACGACAGGCGAAACAATCCTGCGCAACGTCCAGCCCTTGTTTGCTGAGCTGGACACCGGCGGCTTCGCAGTCGCGCATAACGGCAATTTGACGAACGCGCTATCAATTCGTCGCGAGCTGATCCGCGATGGCGCGATCTATCAGTCCACCTCCGACACCGAAGTCATTCTGCATCTGGTGGCGCGCAGCCGCCGCGCGCGAATTCTGGAGCGGTTCATCGAGGCCCTTCGCCAGATAGAAGGCGCGTACTCCCTTGTGGCGCTGAGCAACAAAAAGCTCATTGGCGCCCGCGACCCCCTCGGCATCCGCCCCCTCGTGATCGGCGAACTCAACGGCAATTACATCCTCGCGTCAGAAACCTGCGCGCTCGACATCATCGGCGCGCGTTTCATCCGCGATGTGGAAAACGGCGAGATCATCGTGATCTCAGAGGACGGGCTCGAAAGCCACAAGCCGTTTCCGCCGCAGGTCATGCGCCCTTGCATCTTTGAGTACATCTATTTCTCCCGGCCGGATTCCGTTGTGCATGGCCGCCCGGTCTACGATGTGCGCAAGCGTATGGGAGCGCAGCTCGCGATGGAGGCCGGCATTGATGCCGACGTCATCGTGCCAGTGCCGGACTCCGGCGTTCCGGCCGCTATTGGCTACGCAGCGCAATCGGGCATTCCGTTTGAGCTTGGCATCATCCGAAATCATTACGTCGGCCGCACGTTCATCGAGCCAACGCAGTCCATTCGCGAACTGGGCGTGCGCCTGAAACACAGCGCAAACCGCTGCGTGGTTAAGGGCAAGCGAATCGTCCTTATCGACGATTCGATCGTGCGCGGCACGACGTCCGTGAAAATCGTGAAGATGATGCGTGACGCCGGCGCAAAGGAAGTCCACTTCCGGATATCCTCGCCGCCCATTACGCACCCCGATTATTACGGCATTGATACGCCGCAGCAGGACAAACTGCTCGCCGCACAGATGACGAAGAACGGCAAGATCGACATCGAAGGCATGTGCAAATACGTGGGCGCTGATTCGCTCGCGTTCCTGTCGGTGGACGGCATTTACCGCGCCATGGGCTACGAGGGCCGCGACGCCCAGCGCCCTCAATTCACCGATCATTGCTTCACCGGCGACTACCCGACGATGCTCACCGATATTGCAGGCGATCCCAACCGGCAGCAGTTGTCGCTTCTGGCCGAAGCGGGTTAAGCATCCGGCGCAGTCGGACCGGCGTCTGACGCCGCAAAGCCGGAGATCGACATGTCGCGTCCCCTCGAAAACAGAATAGCTCTGGTCACGGGCGCCTCGCGCGGCATTGGCCGCGCCGTCGCCATAGAGCTTGCGCGACAGGGCGCCCATGTGATCGCACTGGCCCGCACGCAAGGCAGCCTCGAAGCGCTCGACGACGAGATCACGAAACTCGGAGGGAGCACGACGCTCGTGCCGTGCGACATCACGGACTTCGAGGCGCTGGATCGTCTTGGCGCTGCTATTTTCGAGCGCTGGAAAAAGCTTGATATTTTTGTCGGCAACGCCGCGCTGCTGGGCTCCATTTCGCCGGTTCCGCATCTCGACCCCAAAGAATGGGACAAGGTGTTCGCCGTCAACGTGACCGCCAACTATCGTCTCATTCGCTCATTGGACCTGTTGCTGCGCGCCTCGGATGCAGGGCGCGTCGTACTGATGACGTCGGGCGCCGGGCACAAGGCGGACCTTGCGCCCTACCGCGGCCTTTACGCGACGACGAAGGCCGCGCTCGACGCCATCGGCCGCACCTATGCTGCGGAAACGAAGACAACGTCGAATGTTTGCGTGACGATGGTGACGCCCGGCTACGTGCGAACGCAAATGCGCGCTCAGGCCATGCCGGGCGAGGACCCGATGACCATTCCCGCGCCCGAGGAAATCGCGCCGCAGATCGCGAAGCTGTGCTCGCCTGAATGGAAAGAAACAGGCGTTCTGTACGATCTTCCAGCCGACAAGGTTCGCAAGTTCCAAGGGCCCGCGTGATTCGCCTGACGCCGTCCCGTCGCTAGGGGAATAACGCAGGCCATCCGGTAATCTTCTCCCCGCATACGGGGAGAAGGGTTTGCTATCGGACAGCCTTGCGCGCTGACCTACTTTGCCATGTCAAACAAAAGAGCTTCCGCATCGCCCTCGCGACCGCGGATTGTGATTGCGGCTTCATCCGCAATCGCGAGCCCATCGCCCTCTTCAAGCGTCACGCCATTTACCTCGACTGAACCGCGCGCAACTTGCACCCAGCCGATGCGCTGGTTGCCGAAGGCATGTTCGACGGCCTCGCCGTTCGCCAGAACGGTTGCATAGAGATCGGCGTCAGAGTGAATCGTCACCGATCCCTCGCGCCCGTCGCTTGAGCCAACAAGCCGCAATTTGCCGATGCGGTCGGGGAAGTTTTTCTGCTCGTAGGACGGCTCAATCGCGTTTGCGTTGGGCAGCAGCCAGATTTGTAAAAAGTGTACTGGCTCCTTGTCCGAGCCGTTAAACTCACTGTGGCGGATGCCCGTGCCTGCGCTCATGCGCTGAACGTCCCCGGGCGTGATCATGGAGCCCGTGCCAAGCGAGTCCTTGTGCGCCAACGATCCATCGAGAACGTAGGAGACGATTTCCATCTCGCGATGACCATGCGTGCCAAAGCCGCCGCCCGGCGCGACGCGATCATCGTTGATGACCTGCAACGGGCCAAAGCCCATGAAGCCCGGATCGTAATATTCGCCAAAGGAGAACGTGTGCCGGCTATCAAGCCAACCGAAATCTGCGCGGCCGCGATCGGCGGCCTTTCTCACCTGCAGCATGATGGATGCTCCGTCGCTACGCGGCCGCGAATATCGCGAGCCGCCTTCGCGTCTGCATATGGCTCTGGAGCGATCAGCTGCAATCTAGGCCGCTGCAAGCGGTCGCTTGCGGGCGCGCAAGCAACGCGTTTAGCGGTGTCGGCTGGCTTTGTGGGCGTAGGGGTTATCGCTGGTGCGCTTGGAGATGCGGATCGGCACACCGGGTAAGTCGAACGTCTCGCGCAGCCCGTTGACGAGAAAGCGCTCATAGCTTGTGGGCAACGACGTCAACTGGTTGCCGAACAGCACAAAAAACGGCGGCCGCGCCTTGGGCTGCGTCATGTAGCGGATCTTGATGCGGCGACCCGACACCGCCGGCGGCGGCGTGCGGTCAATCGTTGCGGTCAACCAGCGATTGAGCTTGCCGGTCGAGATGCGCTTGTTCCACGTTTCATGCACGCGCATTACCGCGGCCATCAGCTTGTCGAGCCCGCCGCCGGTCAACCCGGACACGGGAACAACAGGAGAGCCGCGCAATTGCGGCATCAGCAGATCAGCTTCTTCGCGCAGTAGCTGCAATGTCTTGTTCGGATCTTCCACGAGATCCCACTTGTTGAGCGCAAATACGAGGCCCCTGCCCTCGCGCTCCACAAGATCGGCGATGGTCAGATCCTGCTTCTCAAAGGGAATCGTTGCGTCCAGCAGGACGACGACAATCTCCGCAAAGCGGATGGCCCGAATGGCGTCGGCCACGGCGAGCTTTTCAAGCTTGTCCTGCACGTTGGCGCGCCTGCGCATGCCAGCGGTGTCCCAAAGCTTGATCTGCCGCGGCCCCTGCGGGCCGGCCCAGGCAAAATCAACACCGATGGAGTCGCGCGTAATGCCGGCCTCGGGGCCGGTCAGAAGACGTTCTTCGCCCAGAATCCGATTTATGAGCGTGGACTTGCCCGCGTTCGGACGGCCGACAACCGCGATACGCAGCGGCTTCGTCATGTCGAGTTCGCTGCCGTCCTCCTCGTCGTCGAGGACCAGCCGTGGTCCCTCGTCGTCTTCCGGCTCGGCAGGAGCGGCGGTTTCTTCGGGCAACGCGTCAAGCAGGGCTTCGTAAAGCGAGCCAAACCCGTCGCCGTGTTCGGCGGACAGGGGCACGGGCTCGCCCAGCCCCAGTTCGTAAGCGTCGAGTGCGCCCGCTTCGCCCTGCTTACCTTCCGCCTTGTTCGCGATGAGGATGATGGGTTTATTGGCTCGGCGCACGAGTTCGGCGAAATGGCGATCGGTCGGCGTCACGCCCGTGCGCGCGTCGATGACGAAAAAGACAGCGTCGGCGGCCTCAATGGCGGCTTCAGTCTGCGCGCGCATGCGCCCCGAGAGCGACGCGACATCGCCTTGTTCGAGACCGGCGGTGTCGATGATTGTGAATGTGAGGTCGGCAAGATGCGCTTCGCCTTCACGGCGATCACGCGTCACGCCGGGACGATCATCTACAAGTGCGAGTTTTTTGCCAACCAGCCGGTTGAACAGCGTCGATTTGCCGACGTTGGGCCTGCCGATGATGGCGACGGAAAATGACATTTTTTATCCAATAGACCTACTTGAGGGGCCCCGCCGCGACGAGGCCAAGCATAGTGCCTGCACGCTCGCGCAGGCTTTGCGGGGCTTGCGGGTCGGCGACGATCATATCGAACCAGCGCCCGGCCGCGTCGTAATCTCCAGCCTTCAGCGCCGCCAGCCCGAGCAGTTCGCGAGCTGAATGCCGAAAAGCGGAGGTCGGCGCTGCAAGCGGCTCGATTCGCTTCTTCATCTCGGCGTCATCGGCGGTGTCGACAAGCAGTAGCGCAGAGCGCAACCGCGCGACGTTCTGCATCACCGGGCTGACGCCTGGATCGTTGGAGAGTGCGTCGTAGATCGTCACGGCCTCCGCCCGATCACGATTGGCGATTTCAGTTGCGGCGCGGAAACGGGAAAGCACCGCGTAGCCCCTGGGACCGGAACGCGCGATTTCAAGGAAAGCCTGTTCGGCCTCCTGCGGCTTGCCTTCGCGCGCGAGTTGAATGGCGGATTCGAAGCGCGCGCCCGCAGCTTCGGACGCAGCGCGCTGCTGGCTTTGCCAATAACGCCAGCCGCCCGCCGCCGCCACGATGACGATAGCGAGCGCGATGATCCAGTTCTGGTATCGCCTCCAGGCCTCGATGGCCTTATCGCGGCGGTACTCTTCTTCGACCTCGCGGATGAAGTCACTCATGTCGGTCCAGTCGGATTGCTAGTGAAAGAAAGCCGCGCGCAGGCGAGCCGTTCGCCCTGCGGTTACCACGAGACCCGCGAAAATGCGAGAAAATTGCCGCCTACCCTCCGATTGCGCCCTCCAGGCCTGAGCGCAGGGCCGCTCGAAAGGCCGCAATGCGGCAAGCCAGCGCTTTTTTGCCGCTGCGGAGCTGAGCGCAGTTGGCGCCGTCCATGCTGAGGCTTATCGTCCAAGCTGAGGAGACGTTCGGAGTGAAGCAAGGCGTAGATCGTATTTCGTGGCGCATTCAGGCCCCCATTTATGGGGCGGGAATGTTCGCCAGCACTGTCACGGATGTCATTTCCATCATCCTGCCGGTCTGGCTGGCGGGAACAGGCGAATCCGCAGCGACCATCGGCCTGATTATCGGCGCGAAGCATATCTTGCCTATTCTGCTGGCGATTCACGGCGGCGCCCTTATGGACCGCTTCGGCGCCCGCAGCGTGATGGTCGGCTGCCTGATGCTGGCTGTCGTCGCGCTGCCACTGTTTCCATGGGTCGGCTGGTTTCCTCTGATCGTCTTGCTGCAGGTGATCGCGGGTTTCGGCTCGTCGATGGGCTGGCTCGGCGCGCAAACATTGTTCGGCCAGCTCATGCGGCGGGATCATGTGTACGCTGGCCGCTTCGCCTTTTCGCTACGCGTCGGGGGCTTCTTGGGCCCGCCCATCGCCGGCCTGGTGTGGGACAATCTGGGCGTTGGCAGCGGCTTCCTCTTCCTGGGCCTCTGGGCGCTCGGCGCGGTGCTTATGGCTCTCATGGTGCCCAAGAGCGCCGCGAACGCCCCCGAGCGCGCGCAAAAGGCGCGGCTGGCGGACATGATACCCCGCTGGTCGGACTACCGCGCCGCCTTCCGGCTTGCGACCATTCCAGCCATGACGGTCGTGCTCATGATCACGGTCGTTCGCATCTCCGCCTCCAGCGTGCAGGATTCGTTTTATCCGCTTTACCTGACGACCGTGGGCTATTCGGCCACGCAAATCGGGCTTTTGATGACAATTTCCTCAGCGACAGCGGCGGCCAGCTCATTATCTATCGGCTGGATCACGCGTTATGCGCGACCCATGTGGGTGCTCATCATCAGCGCCGTCTGGTCCGTTGTGTTCATCACCATCACGCCGCTGCTGCCGTCCTTCACCATGCTCGCCATCGCGGCAGGGTTGCGCGGGCTCTCCATGGGGGTCAGCCAGCCATTGATGATGTCCATGCTGATCGGAGCCGCAGGGCAAGGCTCTCAGGGCAAAGGCGCAGCTTTGCGCACAACCGCCAATCGCGTCGCCGCTGCCGTGACGCCCATCTCCATGGGCGCTGTGGCTGCGTTCACCGGCCTTGGCAATTCCTTCTTCGTCGTGGGGGCCGTGCTCGTCGTGGCGCTTGTGATCATCGCCGTATACGTCTGGCGGCGGCCAGATATCGTCCGCGACGCCTGAAGGAGCGACATTGTTTTTGAACGCGGGCCGCCCGCGTTCTATTATAAGGTCGGGAAGCCCGCATCCGGGCGTCAACCAACGTGGGAGTTTTCAATGGCGTCGCAGCCGGAGTGGAGAATTCCGGTCGGTCTGCAGCCGAAGGCGGAGGATTTCGCGTTCGATCTCGACACCACGCTTAACTCCGTCGTGGCCGTGACATCGCATGTGCCGGAAGAAGCCTTCACCGCCGAAACGCTTGGCACGTTGCGCCAGGGCAACGGCGTCATCATCCGCGAAGACGGACTGATCCTCACCATTGGCTACCTCATCACGGAAGCCGAGGATATCTGGCTGCGCGCCAACGATGGCCGCGCTTTTCAGGGCCACGTCCTCGCGTATGATCAGGAAACCGGCTTCGGCCTCGTGCAGGCCCTCGCGCATCTCGATCTGCCCGCACTTCCGCTGGGATCATCGGCGGATGCGCGTGTCGGCGACGTCGTGATTGTCGCGGGCGCGGGCGGCAAAGAAAAATCGGTCTCCGCCCACATCGTCGCCAAGCAGGAGTTCGCCGGTTATTGGGAGTACGTGCTTGACGAGGCGATGTACACGTCGCCCGCGCATCCCAACTGGGGCGGAACCGCCGTCATCAACGAGAAGGGCCAGCTGATCGGCCTGGGCTCGCTGCACATCGAGCAGAGCGAGAGCAACGACCAGCGAGGCCACCTCAACATGATCGTGCCCATAGATCTCCTCAAACCCATATTCGACGACCTTGTCACGCTCGGCGCCCGCCACACGCCGCCTAAGCCATGGCTGGGCGTGTACGCGTCAGAGGTAGAAGACCACATCGTGGTGGTGGGACGCAGCCAGCGCGGCCCGGCGCGCAACTCGGATTTGCGCAACGGCGACATCATCGTCGCAGTGGCCGGTCAACCAATTTCAACTCTCGCAGGTCTTTATCGCCGCATAAAGGAACAGGGCGAAGCCGGCGTTGAAGTTCCGCTCACCATTCATCGCGAGGGCAAGACCTTCGAAGTGATCGTGCCATCAAGCGATCGCGCCCGCATGTTCAAGGCCCCGCGCCTGCATTGAGCTTTTCCGCGGGTCCGGCTTGCGAGCAACGCTTCCTGCACCGGCTGCCCACAAGCGACAAACTTGTGGGCCCCGCCGCGCAGGCCTGATGGCGCCGAGCAATCAGGTTACATCTTCAGAAGCCTCCCGACCTTCTCAACGATATCCTTGGGAAGCGCCATGGTCTCGCGCACAAGCGCGTCCATATCTTCGCCGCGGCCCGGATCGAGCATCAGGTTGCGTTTCGCCGCAACAGCAATGACATTCTTGTCCTTCAACATAGCCTGGAATGCTTCGCGCAGAACAGCCACGCGCGCGGCAGGCACATCCGGCGGAAGGACGATCGAACGTCCGATTTCAGCCGTGCTGGAGATGGCCCGCATCACCTGGCGGCCTTCGTCGCTGAGCGCCAACTCTTCCAGCGTCGGCACATGCGGAATGAGCGGATGACGTTTGAGCGAAGCCTGATAGATGAGCGGCGCCTTGCGCTCCATCACCCACGTTGGGTGGCTTACGAGCAACCCGACAAGTCCGCCCGAGCCCGCAACATCGACCTCGCCGCGCTCAAGCGCGAGCAGCGTGTCGGCGATGCCCTGATAGCCGCGTATGATCTTGAACTTGGCGCCGCCATAGACGTTCAGCGCAGTGGGCAACAACACCGCTGGCGAGGCGCCGCCCGTTGCGCCGACCGTAAACTCGCGTGCGCGAGCGTCCTCAAAGGACGAGATCTTGCCGCCAGGCCGCCCAATGCCAAGATCGATGTTCGACGTGAGTCGGCCAATATGCGTGAACCTTGTCGCGTCGATGCCCGTGACGTTGCCGGTCGCAGCATCGAGGCCGAGCGATTGCACGATGCAACCCATCGCAGTGCCGTCCTTCGGCGCGACGGAATAGAGATATTTCGCCGCCACGATACTGCCGCCGCCAGGCATGTTCTGCGGCACGATTGTCGGGTTGCCCGGCAGATGCGCGCCAAGGAACTCCGCAGCAAAGCGGCCATAGAGATCGTAGCCGCCACCCGCGCCATAGCCGATGATCATGCGCAGCGTCTTGCCTTTGAAGAAATCAGCATCCGACTGCTGCGCGCTGGCGGCGCCTGAAAATGTGACAAGTGTAGCGGCGACAGCGGCGCCGACGATCATGCGCAACATGGTGCGTTCCTCATTTTGCCGCGCGACTGACCGCGCGGGGTGTTTCATTGTGTTCATATAGACAGTCTGTCGCACTCGGCGGAAGCTCCCGGGCCAGTTTCCACGAGCGATTTTGACAGTGCGCAAAGTCGCCTGATTGGCCGACTATTGGCGACCAGGCGCTGGCGCGCTATGGTTAAGGCAAAGCACTGCCAATTGGTCGGAGGACGCCATGCGGATCAGGGTCGGCGGCAAGTATCAGCACCTCGTGTCTTCAGCTGGCTGCGCTTGCTGCGCACCGGAATTGGGCGCAATCACCCACGCGATGAACAAGCGCGAGTCCGGCCTGTCACGCCGCGAGGCGCTTGCAGGGATCGCGGCTGCGGCGGCAAGTCTCGGCCTGCCCGCGTCAGCGCAAACAGCCGCGCCGGGAGTGTCACAGCAAGCGCGGGGCGTTCTGTTCGAAGACGTTCGCATCTTTGACGGCTCGGGCTCGCTGACGCCGCCCTCCAGCGTGTTCGTGCTTGGTGACAAGATACGCGGAATTTCACGCGGCCCCACCGCCGCGCCGGCCGACGTCGCGCTCACACGCATCAACGGCGGCGGACGCACGCTGATGCCAGGCCTCATCGACGCCCACGTGCATGTGATGTTCGAGGCGCTTCCCCAGGTCGCGATCCTGACGGGCGACATAAGTTACATCACCGTTGCGGCGCTGCGCACGGCCAACGACATGTTGATGCGCGGTTACACCAGCGTTCGCGATCTCGGCGGCCCTGTGCTCGGCGTCAAGCGCGGCATCGACCAGGGCCTCGCGCCCGGTCCGCGCATCTGGCCATCGGGCGCATTCATTTCACAGACGGGCGGCCACGGGGACTTCCGGCTGCCCAACGACATGCCCGCTGCGCCGGGCTCCTTCACATTCTCCGAGCGCGTGGGCGCCGCCGCGATTGCGGATTCTCCCGATCTCGTTCGCCAACGCGCGCGCGAGCAATTGGCGCTTGGCGCCTCGCAGTTGAAACTGATGGCGGGCGGCGGCGTCTCCTCGCACTACGATCCGCTCGACGTGACGCAATACACCGTGCCGGAGTTGCGAGCCGCCGTTGAGGCCGCGGAAAACTGGGGCACATATGTCACCGTGCACGCCTACACGCCGCGCGCCGTGCGCCAGTCCATCGAGGCGGGCGTACGCTGCATCGATCATGGACAATTGCTCGATGAAGCAACCGTCGTGTTGATGAACGAAAAGGGTGTGTGGTGGAGCCTTCAGCCATTCACTGAAGACGGGCCGTCGGCGTTCGCAGAAGGCTCGCCCAATCGCCTCAAGCAAATTGAGATGAACCGCGGCGCCGAGACCGCCTACGCGCTGGCGAAAAAGTTCGGCATGCGCATCGCGTGGGGCACCGACATCCTCTTCGACCCGAAAGCCGCGGCGCGTCGGCCGCGAGACCTCATGAAGATGACCCGCTGGTACACGCCCGTGGAGATTCTGCGCATGGCGACAACCGACAACGCCGCGCTGCTCGCGCTCTCCGGCCCGCGCAATCCCTATCCTGGAAAGGTCGGCGTGGTGGAGCAGGACGCCCTCGCCGACCTCCTGCTGGTCGACGGCGATCCGATCCGGGACATCGACCTGCTTGGCAGACCCGAAAGCTCCCTCAAGGTCATCATGAAGGGCGGCGCCATCGTGAAGAACACGCTGGCGTGAGCCGCTACTTCAAGGCGCCGGCATAAACATCCGGCTTGAAGCCGACGATGATCTCAGCCCCATGCTCCAGCACGGGCCGCTTGATCATGGACGGTTGCGCGAGCATCAGCGCGATCGCCTTCGCCGCGTCGATGTTCGTCTTGTCCGCGTCCGGCAATTTGCGAAACGTCGTGCCCGTCTTGTTGAGCAGCACCTCCCAGCCGACCACCTTCGCCCACTTCTCCAAATGCGCTCGATCGACGCCTTGCGTCTTGTAGTCGTGGAAGTCGTAAGCGACGCCCGCCTTGTCGAGCCAGTCGCGCGCCTTCTTCATCGTGTCGCAGGCCTTGATGCCGTAGAGGGTGATGGACACGCGAGGGCTCCTTCAGAGGCGGGCTATCAGCGCCATGGCGGCGGCCGGATTGCGAGCCTTGTAGCCGCTGATGACGAAGAGGAAAACATCCCGCGCCTTCCTGGTCTTCGCCGACGTCTCGGAAACAGGCTCCAGATCGTCAGGCGCGCCGCCAGCGGCCCAGATCTTCGCGCGCGCGGCCCATGCGTCCAGCGCCTTGGGGGCGTAACCCTTCGGCCTGCTCTGCGCCGTGCCCATGATGCGCGCGTAAACGAAGGGCGCCGTCACATCGGGAATGAGCGGAAACCCGGAATCACCCGCCACGACGATGGCCACGCCATACTTGCGCGCAAGCGTCACGAATTCGACCGTGCGGAAACTGTCATGGCGCACCTCTACCGCGTGGCGCAGCGCGACGCCGTCGATGGTCTTCGGCAGCAGGCCAAGGAACGCTTCAAAATCGGCCGGATCGAATTTCTTTGTTGGCATGAACTGCCAGTTGATCGGCCCCAGCTTGTGGCGCAATTCGCTCACGCCGCTGTCTATGAAGCGCTTGATCGAGTCGCCCGCCTGCGCGAGCACGCGGCGGTTCGTCGTGTAGCGCGAGCCTTTAAGGCAGAAGACGAAGTCATCGGGCGTCTCGTCGCGCCACTTTGCGAAGCTCGCGGGCTTCTGCGTTCCGTAATACGTGCCGTTGATCTCAATGGTCGTAAGCTTCGAGCTGGCGTATTCCAACTCGCGCTTCTGGGTCAGCCCATCAGGATAAAACTCCCCGCGCCAGGGCGCGTAAGTCCAGCCGCCAACGCCGATAAGGATGCGCCCGGTTTTCGCCATCTGATCCTCGCTCAAAGCCTCAAACCAGTCGCACGCAGTGTTCGTTCCGCTCGCTTTGCCTTACGGAACGCGCAGGCTTGCTAACCTTGGCAATTTGGGTCAACGTTCCGGCGGATCGGCGGTCGTCTGCCGAATCTCAAATTATCCAGGGGGGAAACATGAGCGAGCCAAAGCGCCTCATACCGGCGCTTGACGGGTTCTATACCCTAGCGATCCCGTTCTCATGGCTGCTCGTTCGATGCAGTGCAGGACTCATCCTTGCGGTGCACGGCTGGGGAAAGGTCGGGCGGACGCGTGGGCCCAACGAATTGATGCAACGATTGCCTGATCTCGCCGCGATCGGGGCCGAGATCACATTCGTTCTGATGATCATCGAGTTCGTCGGCGGCATCTGCATCGCGCTGGGACTATTCACGCGTTTCTTCGCGTCGGCCGCCGCTATCCTGATGGGCGTCCTGACGTTCTATATTTTCTGGGGCAACGGCTTCAGCTGGACCTCGCGCGGCTATGAATTCACGTTGATGTGGGGCGTGATGCTCTTCGCCATCGCGCTGCGCGGCGGTGGCCCGCTTTCGCTCGACAGGA
>JAUXWZ010000053.1 GCA_030684835.1 Beijerinckiaceae bacterium | reverse complement strand
CGTGATACCAGATGGTCCGGCCATTCCGAAATCCAGTGCTGCGGGCCGAAAAAAGGCGATCATTTGCGCCGGTATGGCCGCTCCTGAGGGCGGAGGATCGGGGCGCAGCATGCCCCTTTCTTGACGCGGATCATCGCATATTCCCCAACGTCATCATGTTCTCCAACGGCGCCCGCAAGACAGGCTAGCGCCGCCATCGCGACGGCGCCCGCCATCTGTGGCGACCTTCGGCGGACGTCGCGCGTCTGATCATCCCAAGAAGAATGACGGAACATCGCTGGGAGAGGTTTGGCGTTCGATTCGCAGCGCGGTAAGGACATTTCTCGCTCTCAAGAGCAGGATGATTCGATCCGACGGGCTTGCGGAGTTATGGAAGTCGCTTTATCCACTTATATATCGAATCGGCGTCCCGATCAGGACGACCTCGGATCTCGCATCAAGGATTTGGCCTAACCTGCCGATTGATCCTCAATTGGGTTTTCGGGATGGCGCGCATTGGCGCGCTCGGCATGAGGATTTCGGCACAGCGGAACCTGTTTAAAGGCAGTTCCGGATGCTGGGGTATTCGCCGGGGTCAGGGACGTCATTCTGGAGCGGTGAACCACCTGGTGGGGCGCGGCGTCCTGGGCCCCATCCGCCCCAAACGCAAGTTAGAGACGCCAGAAGACAGCTTCACCTACGCCAACCGCAGCCGGATTGAGCGGTGTTTCTAAAGACTTAAGCAGAATCTAAGCATCGCCAAGCACTATAACTGAACGCTGACAGTTTTAAATCGGCATCGCCCACCCCCGCAACACAATCTTAACCTTAATGTAGCGCAAAACGAGACGCCGTGCTGGCTCGCATGTAGCGTAAGTATCTGAATCTTGCGTACAAGTTGAGAAGCTTGACCTTTGGTTGGGGAGAATAGTAAACATTGAGGTCGGCGTGAACGTGTCCTAAGGTCTTTCCTCCAGGCTCCAGTATCCGGGTTTTGCTTTGCCAGTATCGTTTCCAGTCAAAAGTTTATTGGCGCTTGTCTTGACCGCAACGGTTGCTGGTTGCTCAACACTGCCAGGAAATGGGCCCGACGGCGCTGATTTCGCAGCTCGGGCTGTTGTCAACGAGGTGCTCCGGTACGAAGTGGTGGACGTGAACCCGTTTGTCGTCAGCGTTTTGTCGCGGCGTCTTCCCGATAGTCTTCTCGGCACTTTCGGAGATTATCGCGCCCCGATCGATCCCCGCATCGGGATTGGGGACACGGTCTCGATCACAATCTGGGAGGCTGCGGCCGGAGGGCTTTTCTCGGCTCCGCTGGTGACGGATCGTTTCACCACTGGATCAAAAAGCGCGACGATTCCCGAGCAAGTCGTCGGTAGGGATGGAGCGCTCTCGGTTCCGTTTGCCGGTCGTCTTCGGGTTGTCAATCAAACTGTCGATCAGGTCCAGCGTCAGATTGAGCGCGCTTTGGACGGTAAGGCGATTCAGCCACAGGTGCTTGTGAGCGTCGTTCGCCCGATCAGCAAATCGGTGACGATCACCGGAGAGGTTGCGAGCGGCGCGCGTATACCACTCACGGTGAAGGGCGATCGTCTGATGGACATTATCGCGACCGCGGGCGGCATTCGCGTGCCGGTGAACGAAACATTCATTCAGCTCTCGCGCGGAGGGCGAACTGCCCGCGTGGCGATGTCTCGCGTCGTGGCTGATCCTCGCCAGAATATATTTATGCGTCCCGATGACGTCGTCACGTTGGTGCGCGATCCCCAAAAGGTCGTTTTCTACGGCGCCACCGGGCGCAATGCCGAGGCGGCGTTTGAAGCGGATCAGATGAGCCTCGCGGAAGGTTTGGCGAAAGCGGGCGGCTTGCTTGATAATCGGGCCGATCCTGCCGGCGTTTTCGTGCTGCGTTTCGAGCAGCCGTCCGTCATGCGTAAGCTGAAGCCGGAATCGCCTTTATTGAAGGGTGATTCCTTGGTGCCGGTCGTTTACAGGATCGATATGCGCGATCCCAACGGGTTTTTCCTCGCGCAGGGCTTTCCGCTGTTCAACCGTGACGTTCTCTACGTCAGCAATTCGCCGAGCACCGAATTGGTCAAGGTGCTGCAGCTGTTTTCAAACGTTGTGGCGCCGACCGCAGTTGGCGCAAGTATTTACACACGCGTGCGTTAGTTTGGTAATTTCCCGCTAGTTGCGGGGGGGGGCATATTGGCAGATAACGCTGTTATACGGCGTTAATCTTGCTTAAATCTTAGGCGGGCTGTGCTGAAATCGACTAGCAATAATGGTGCTTCAACACTGGAAGTTGCAGTGGTCGGCGCCGCATGCGCGTTACCAGGCGCTCAGTCGCTTGACGACTTCTGGTCTCTTCTCACTCAAAGCCGTCATTCAATCTCGCGCGCCCCGCAGGGGCGCTGGAGCGTCGAGCGGTTTTTGCGGCCGGGCCCTCCAGAGCCGGGGTTCGCGTACACGTTTGCGGGCGGCTATCTGGACGATCCGTTCCTCTTCGATCCGGCGCCATTCGGTATTTCGCCTCGTGAGGCGCAGCAGATGGATCCGCAGCAGAGGTTGCTTCTGGAGCTGGTGTGGCGCGCATTCGAGGACGCTGGCATTGCGCCGTCTTCGGTGCAGGGCGGCGACGTCGGCGTTTATGTCGGCGCTTCAAACGTCGATTATCTGACCGGTGCGATTCACGACGCAGCGGCGGTCGAGAGCCATTTTATGACTGGCAACTCGCTGTCGATTTTGTCGAATAGGCTATCCTATGTGTTCGACCTTCGTGGTCCGAGCATCACCATCGACACCGCCTGTTCGTCCTCGTTCGCCGCCCTCGCGGAGGCGATGTCTGCCCTGCAGGCGGGAACGATAGACATGGCGGTCGTGGCGGGTGTTAATCTCCTGCTCTCGCCGATCCCCTTCATAGGATTCTCGCAGGCCCGCATGCTCTCGCCAACGGGCCGGTGCAAGCCATTCTCGCAGGCGGCTGACGGCTACGTGCGCTCGGAGGGCGGCGTCGCCCTGATTCTGCGGCGTCGCGAGGACGCACTGCTGCTCGGCGACAGATCGCGAGCGGTGATAATGGGCGCCGCCGTAAATGCGGACGGGCGCACGTCCGGCATTTCTCTCCCGTCGTCGGAGGGTCAGCAGGCAGTCATCGACTCGCTTTACAGCAAATTGAGGATCGATCCGGAACAACTTGCCTTCATCGAAGCGCATGGCACGGGCACTCCAGTCGGGGATCCTATTGAGGCCGCCGCGATTGGCGAGGCGCTCGGCCAAAGGCGGTCCTCGCCCTTGCTCATCGGGTCAGCAAAGTCCAACGTCGGCCATCTGGAGTCAGCATCGGGTCTTGTCGGCCTGGTGAAATCTATGTTGGCGCTGGAACACCGGGTGCTGCCGCCAACGCTTGTTGACGATGAGCTCAATGCGTCCATTGACTTCGAGCGCCTGAATTTGTCGGTCACGCGTCAGTTGACCCCGCTCGACGCAGATGGTCCGCTCGTCGCAGGCGTATGCAATTACGGTTTTGGCGGCGTCAACGTCCACGTTGCCCTGCGCGCAGCGGAAGGGACCGAGACCACGGGTGATCGGCCCTCAGCTGCACGGATGTTGCTGGTCACAGCTGCGACACGCGAGGCGCTCGTCGCCAGAGCCGGGCAATTCGCTGACGAGATATCGCAAGGCCGCCCGGCCGGAGAGATCGCGGGGGCTCTTGGCCACCAGCAGGATGCGATGACGTTCCGCTTGGCGGTGCCGATTGCCGGCGAGTCTCCTGACAGGTCGGTGGTTGCTCGCCTGGAGGATTTCGCCAAAGCCGGCGAGCGGAAGGATGTGGCCACGGGCGCTGCTTCTGCGAGTTTTGCAAAATCCGTATTCGTTTACTCGGGCAACGGCGCCCAGTTCGCAGGCATGGGCCGCGAGGCGTTTCTCGCTAGCGCAGACTTCCGAAACGAAATCGAGGCGATCGACGCGCTCTTCATGCCGCTGGCCGGCTGGTCCCTGGCGGCGGTCCTGAAGGACGGAGTTGTTTCCGATCAGCTGGTCAATACGTCTGTTGCGCAGCCTATTATTTACGCCGTTCAATCAGCTCTGACGGCGGTGCTCGCGCGCTGGGGCATCCGGCCGATGGCCGTGGTTGGCCATAGCGTCGGAGAAATCGCCGCCGCGGAAGCTTGCGGAGCGCTTTCGCGCCGTGAGGCGGTGCGGGTGATCTACGAGCGCAGTTCGATCCAGGAAACGGTGCGCGGGCAGGGCCGTATGTTGGCCGTCGGAACCGGCGGCGAGACGACGGCGGCTGAAATTGCGGCGGCGGGTTTTGACCGCGTGGAGATCGCGGCCTTCAACGGGCCGGGCTCCACCACTGTGGCGGGCCCTGCGGAGGACTTGCGTCGCTTTGCGACGTACTGCAGGCGCCGGCGGATCGCCACGATTCCGCTCGATATTGATTATCCGTTTCATACGTCAGCGCTTGATCCGCTGCGGCCGGAAATCGCGGCGCGCCTGTCCGGTCTCGCGCCGCGTTCCACCGATGTCAAATTCGTCTCGACCGTCACTGGCGGCGTGGTCGACGGGACGAAACTTGGAGCAGGGTATTGGTGGCGTAATCTGCGCGAGCCCGTGCGCTTTGCAGATGCGATAGCGTCAGCCCTGGATCTTGGCGGCTCGCTGTTCGTGGAAATCGGGCTTCGTCCCATTCTTGTGTCTGCGGTTAGCGATTCGATCCGGGCGCGGGCCTCGAATGCGAACGCGCTGGGCGCTCTGACGGCGACAATTGCTCCAGGCCACGATGTGTGTCTTGAGGCTGTTGCGCGCCTGATTGCGAGCGGGTGTGATTTCGATTCAAACACCGCCTTCGGTCGCAAGCCCAATGGCCGGCGTCCGCTGCCGCCGTATCCATTCCAGCGCACGCGGTACGTCCTGCCGCACACCAGCGAGGCGCTTCGCGCCGATGGCGTCCTCTTTGAGACAGCGCTCCGTCAACCGCTTCTGGGTTCCCGGCTCGCCGATGGTTCGCCGGAATGGCGCTGCCTGCTTGATCCCACAATCCTGCCCTATCTTGCTGACCATTGTGTGGATGGAACCGTCGTTGTTCCTGCCTCCGGATTGGCAGAAATAGCGCTGGCAGTCGGCGCTGCTGTGTTTGGCCGCGTGCCCCTTGAGCTGGATGATTTCGATATCGGCAGGGCGCTTGCGTTTGCGCCCGGCGAAATGCGCGAGCTCTCAACGATCTTTGTCGAGTCCATCGGAACGGTGGAAGTCAGAAGCCGCCGTCGGTTTTCCGGGGATGATTGGACATCGCATGCGCGCGGACTCGTGCGGCCCGGACCCGTTTTGCGAAGTGTGCGGCCGGAGTTGCCGGGCCTTTTCCCTCTCTTCGTTGATGGGGCTCAGGAGATTTATGCGGAGGCGCGGCGCGCCGGGCTCGAATATGGGCCATTGTTCCAGGTCGTCGAACAGGTGGAGCGCGACCACTTCATTGGCGTCGCTCGTCTTTCCGATCCCGTGGGCGGCATGGGCGCATTCACCGATTGCCACGTCCTGCATCCCATCATCCTCGACGCGGCGTTCCATGCGCTCTTCATTGCGCGCCCGCAAAAGGACGGAGAGACGATCGCTCACCTCCCGGTCCGCTTCCGTAAGCTGAGGGTGTGGGATCATGGCGCGCGGCCGCACCGTGCGATCACACGGTTGATTAATGAAACGGGCCGATACAAGACAGTGACCATCGCGTTGCTTGACGCCGACGGCGGTGTCGTCGCTTCGCTTGAGGCGGCGGTGTTGCGCGCGGTGGTTCTGTCGCGCTCGACGACGAGGGACCGAACCTTCACGCGCGATAATGCGTCCCTGACATCGTTTGATTCGAATAAGGTACTCGAGGCTGTGCGCGCGTCTGGCGCCGGCGCGCCGGTTGTTGCGCCTCGCGCTTGGCTGCTGTTGCGCGCTTTCGCCCTGTCACTGGCGCACCGCCTCGTCTGTGAGGTCATGGCGGCGTCAAAGGTCACCGAAATCGCAGTCGCGCGTGAGCGCACAATTGCTCCAGCTGGCCGCGCTTATTTCGACGTTCTGGTGGCCGCCCTCAAGGAGCGCGGCGCGCTCGTCTCGAGCGGGTCGGGCGTAGCGTTTGCGCCGGATGTCGGGGGGGCAAGTCCCGAAGTGCTCCTTGCGACGCTGGTGCGCGCTTTCCCTGAGGCGGCTGCCGATATTCAGCTCGCGGCGGGAGCGCTCGAACGGGCGTCGCTCGTCTTGCAGGAGGGGGCCCTCCTTCCACCGCCCGCGATTGTCCTTGCCTTCGAAACGGCTGGGCGCCCAGCAAATATGGCTGTTGAGCGGCTCGCCTCCGTTTTATCAACGGCGGCGGATGCCGCCGGGCGTCGCTTGCGGGTTCTTGCGTTGGAGCCTTTCAATGGGGCTTTGTGGCGCGCGCTGTGGCCGCTTTCATCTGCAGGGCGGATTGATGTCACGTGCGCGGGAATGCGGCCGAGCGTGATCGAATCGGGCCGTCGCGCCGCGCCAGAGGATTATGCCTGGATCAACCTTTCCGTGAGCGACGGCGGAAATCCCGCGCCCTTTGATGCGCTCGTCTGCCTCGCCGAGGCGGAGCGCGAGCACGCGTTACTGGGCGAGAGATTTGAAAAGGCCTTTCCGCAGCTCATCCCAGGCGCGCCGGTCATCATCGCCGCGCCCGGTCAGGATTTCGCCATCGACGTCTTGCGCGGCGTGTGGAGCGGCTGGCTCAACGATGGAAGCGCCGACTCCACTGACGGCCGCGTGCACGGTCTCGATCATTTTGTCCGGGCGCTGCGCCGCCACGCAAGCGACATCGACAGCCAGCCGATAGGGGACGGCGTCGGTCATCTGATCACCGCTTTTGCCAAAGGCGTGAAGCCGGTAGAGCAGCCGCTGATCGTCAGTTTCGCCGTCGTTGACGATCGTGCAGCGGCGCATCCGAGCGCTGTGATGCGCTTTGGTTGCGAGCCTGATCGCCTCGTTTGCTCGACAGAGCTTGAGGCCGCCTTGCATCAGGTCTCGGCTGACGAGCCGGGCGCTCAGGCGTTCGTTCTGCTGCCGCCTCTGGGAGGCGGGGATTGCGCGGTTGATGGACTGGTGCGGCGCATAGACATCATCCGCAACGCGTTAAACGTTGCCGAATCGGCAGGCGCGCCGCCAAAGATCGTGATCGTCACGGTCGGCGCCTCGTCTGACGGCGATCCCGTCGAGGCGGGTGTCTATGGCTTTGCACGCACGGCGATCAACGAATACCCCGGCGTTGATCTGCGCATCGTCGATATAGCCCCCGACGCGGCCCCCGCAGTCGCCCCCGACGCGATTGCGCTGCTGATTCAGAGCGCGCACGGCGAGCGCGAATTCGTGATCGACGCGCATGGAGCCTCCGTCGCCCGGATACGCCGGGACGCCTTCCCGGAAAGAGCTCTCGGAGATGACGATTGCAGCGTCCTTCAGTTCGCCTATCCAGGACTGGTCAAGAGTTTTGAATGGAGCGCCCGCGCCCGCCAGGCGCCCGGCCCCGGTGAGATCGAAATCGAAGTCGCCTTCGTGGGCCTTAATTTCCGGGACGTGCTTGTCGGCCTTGGCGTGCTTGACGATGATCTGCTCGCCGCAGGCCTGACCGGCGCGTCGCTCGGTTTTGAGTGTTCGGGCGTTGTCGTGCGCTCCGGCGTCGGCGCGCCGCTACAGCCCGGCGCGCATGTGATGGGCTTTGCCGCGGGAGCGTTCGCCTCGCATGTCACGGCGCCTGCAGGTCAATTCTTCGCCGTGCCGCAGAACGTCAGTCTTGAGGCTGCTGCGACAATTCCGGTCGCTTTCGCCACCGCCTGGCATAGCTTGATGGAGCGCGCGCATGTGCGCGCCGGCGAAGACGTTCTCATTCATGGCGGCGCCGGCGGGCTCGGCTTAGCGGCGATCCAGATTGCGAAACTGGCGGGCGCCCGGGTCATCGCCACAGCTGGTTCAGCGTCTCGCCGCGCTATCGCACGGGCGGCGGGGGCGGATCTTGTGTTCGATTCGCGGGGGAAGCGTTTCGTCGCTCCAATCATGGAAAGCGTTGGAGGCGTCGATGTGGCGCTGAATTCCATCGCTGGCGCCGCGATGGTGGAAACCTTCCGGCTCGTGAAGCCTTTTGGGCGCTTCATTGAAGTGGGCAAGCGCGATTATCTCGACAACACCCATCTGGCGTTGCGTCCTTTTGTTCGCAACATCACCTATGCCGGTGTGGATCTCGACGAATTGCTGGCGCACGACAAGGCGGCCGCAGCGCGAATCATGAACGCGTTGGCCGACCAATTCGATCGCGGCGAATTGCGCCCGTTGCCATATCAGGTCTATGAGCCGCACGAGATCGCCGACGCATTTCGCGCGATGCAGGCCTCCGAGCATATCGGCAAGATTGTCGTGCGCCCATCGCGTCGTGGACGGCCGGAGCTGTCCGATTCATTCCGCCCGCGGGCAGGCGCCTGGCTCGTTGTCGGCGGAACCTCCGGTTTGGGCTTTGCTACGGCGCAATGGCTCGCGCGAAAAGGCGTCACGACGCTCATTCTGGCGTCGCGCCGTGGCGCCGTCGACGACGCCAGCGCTCAGTCCCTTGAGGATTTGCGCAGCGCGGGAGCCCACGTGCGCATTGAGGCGCTGGACGTGACGGACGCGGCGATGGTCCAGAACCTTGTCCATCGGATTGAGGCCGAATGCGGTCCTCTGCGCGGCGTTGTTCACGCGGCTGTGCATCTCGATGACGGATTGATCTCGGGGCTCGACAGCGAACGCCTGCGCGGCGTGTTGCGCGCCAAGGTCGAGGGCGCGCTCAATCTCGATCGCGCCGTCGCCGCCTGCGACCTTGACGCGTTTGTTCTGTATTCGTCTGCGACGACGCTGATCGGCAGCCCGGGCCAGTCAGCCTATGTGGCGGCGAACGCCTATCTGGAAGGGCTTGCCCGCCAGCGGCGCGCGCAGAATCGCCCCGCTCTGGCGATCGGCTGGGGCGCAATCTCAGACGTCGGCATTCTTGCGCGCGACCCCAACCTCGCCCAGCGTCTCAAGCGCGCTACGGGCGTGGGCGCGATCCCTTCATCCGATGCGTTGGCGTTTCTTGGACGTCTTCTGGACCTCGGCCTGAAGGCGGATCCTGTTCATCACTATACAAAGGTGTCGGCGGCTCCTGTGTCCGGGCGCCTGGCGCTGCTTGCCAGCCCAGCCTTCAAGGCGCTCGACGGCGGTCGCGCCGAAGCGGTCCCGGATGGCGGCGAGGGACTCGCCGCCGCCATTGCCGGCAAGAGCATGCCCGACGCCCTGGCGACTATCTTGCATGCGCTTCGCCATGAAGTTGCGCAGATACTTCGCATGCCTGCCTCCGAGGTCGATCCGCATCGACCTCTCGCGCAAATGGGATTTGATTCGCTTATGGCGCTTGAATTGCAACTCGCAGTTGAGCGGTTAGGAGGCATCCAGCTGCCGATGATGGGGGCGAGTGACAGAAGTCTCTCGGATCTCGCCTCCGGGGTGCTTTCGCAAATGCAGGTTGCGCCGGATGACGCGTCGGTAGAGGCTCCTGAAGCCGCCGTGACTTCGGAAATTGAAGGACTAACGCGCCGCCATTCAGCGGCCGGGAGGGGCCGTGATGAGTCTGATAGGCGTGTCGGGCAGGTTCAAGATGCGTTGAAGGGCTGATTATGGACGACACTTACGCACCACTTTCCGGAAATGATCTTGGCTCGCTTCTCCAACGCATGAGTGTTGCGTCATCGGCGGCGATTGCGCCTGCACCGCGTCGCCTTCGTCCGGAGTTCACCAAGTTCGAAACGCATCCCTTGTATCGCGAGATGCAACTGCAACGATCTTTGGCCGAATTCGCGCTGATCCAGAATCCATACTACCGCATGCATGAGGTTCGGGCTGGCGCGACGACGGTGATAGATGGCCGCTCGCTGGTGAATTTCGCGTCCTACGATTATCTCGGCCTCAATGGGCACCCGCACGTGATCGAGGCTGTCGAAACAGCCGTCCGGACCTTTGGCATGTCGGTTTCGGCCAGCCGTATCACGGCTGGCGAGCGCGCGATTCATCGCGAGCTCGAAGCGTCACTCGCGGGTCTCTACGGAGCTGAAGATGCCATCGTCTTTGTTTCGGGGCACGCTGGCGCCGTCTCGACTTTGGCGACGCTCCTCGGGCCAAAGGATCTCATCGTCTACGATGCGCTGAGTCATAATTGTGTGGTCGTTGGGGCGAAACTGTCGGGCGCCGCGCGGCGCTCTTTCCCGCATAATGATTTCGACGCCCTGGAAGAACTGCTTGACGAGGAACGCGAGCGCTTCGAGCGCGTGTTGATCGTCACAGAAGGCCTGTTCTCCATGGATGGCGATATGCCGGATCTGCAGCGGCTCATCGCGCTGAAAGAAGCGCATTCGGCCGTCCTGATGGTCGACGATGCGCATGGCCTTGGCGTTCTCGGGAAATGCGGAAAGGGCGTCTTCGAGGCGCAAGGGATCGACCCTCGCAGCGTCGATCTCTGGCTTGGCACGCTCTCCAAGACCCTGGTAAGTTGCGGAGGCTATGTCACCGGCTCCAGGGCTGTCGTGGATCTGCTTAAATTCCATGCGCCGGGTATGGTCTATAGCGTTGGCATGTCTGCCCCGGCCGCCGCAGCAGCCAAAGCGGCCCTCGACGTGATGGTGGCCGAGCCCAGCCGCGTCGCACGCTTGCAGAAGAATTCGCTGCTCTTTCACACCCGCGCAAAGGCAGCCGGGCTTGATTGCGGCGCAAGCTGCGGGGCCGCAATTGTGCCTGTGTATGTGGGCGAGACGGTTCGCGCATTGGCGCTTGCCGAACGGCTTCTCGCGCGCGGCTTCAATGCATTCCCCATCATTCCGCCCGGCGTGCCGGACGGCTCCGCTCGCCTGCGCTTTTTCCTCACGGCGAATCATACGACCGACCACATCGAGGCGGCTGTTGCGGTGACCGCTGAAGAAGCAGCCAATGTCGCCGGCCTCTCTGCGGCAACCATTTTGTCGCGTGTGAAAGCATTATGAACGCGCCTGTCGCATATGACGTGTCACGCCTGTTCCTCGCGCCCTTATCGCGCACGCCGCGAGGGATTGACCGCGTCGACATGGCTTATGCGGAGCACGTCTTCAAGACGAACGAAAACTCTGTTGCGGTGTTGCCGACGGCCTGGGGCGTGAGATGTTTTACGCGTGAACGGGCGCTCGCGGGCCTTTTCCGGTTGCGGCAATTGTGGGCGGAAAACATCTTGCCGGAAGCCGACCCCGTATGGCTTGCGCTTCGCGCGCGCCTGCTGGATGCGTCTGGGGAATCGGGGACGACTTCCGTAGACCCGGCGCCGCAGCGAGCGTCTAAAGGCGCGTCCAAAAGCGCCCCTTTGCGCTTCCTCTCCCTTTTAGCGGCGACAGGTCTCACCACGGGGAGATCTGTGCGTTCGGGCGTTCCGCGTCAGGCGGTCTTCATCAGCGTCGGGCAGATAGGGCTCGCGTTTCCTTTCCTGTTGCGTTGGTTGAACGCGAGGAAGGACGTCACGCCGGTCTTTATGTTGCACGACGTCATCCCGATCGGGACGCCGGAGTACGTTGAGCCGCAGGGTGTTCGGGGCCACACCAACATGGTCGCCGCAACAGCGGGCTTCGCCCATGGACTGATTGTGACCACGAGAGCCGCGCGCGACGCGGTGGAGTTTGAACTCGCTGCACAGGGACGCACGCCGCTGCCCACGTTCACGCGCGCCTTGCCGCCGTCCCGGCAGTTCGGGCCGCACGTCGAGGCGGACCCGGCGCTCGCGACTTGCCGCTACTTCGTCGCCTGCGCCACGCTGGAGCCGCGCAAGAACCTCGAACTCTTGGGCGAAATCTGGAAGCGCCTCGTCGCGGAGCAGGGGGCGGCCGCGCCCCATCTCATCATTGTCGGGGCGCGGGGCTTTACCGGCCATGGCATCGCCGCGCGGCTCCAGCGGGCGCCCTCAACGACCAAGCGGCTTCATATCGTCCATGGCCTGTCGACGCCGGCGCTGGCGCGGTTGATCGCCGGCGCGCGGGCGCTGTTGTCCCCGTCATTCATCGAAGGATTTGGCCTTCCGCTCGTCGAAGCCCAGGCGCTTGGGACGCCTGTGATCGCCTCTGACATCCCGAGCCACCGCGAGATCGGGGGCGAGGGAACCGTCCTCATCGACCCGCTCGACGGACCCGGCTGGAAAGCGGCGATCGAGCACGCGGCGCACATCGAACCGTCGCGGCGAGAAGCAGGGTTTCTTCCGGACTGGCCGGACTATTTCTCCGCCTTCGAAAGCTGGATGGATCAAGCCGCAGCCCATGGTTGGCGACAAAGCGAAGCAGAATTTGAGCTCGCAGACGGATCGAACGTGAACGGGTCCGCAGTTGCGCGGCTGCCAACCAATGATGAGGCCCAAACTGAATTGATCCTTGCCGGCGCAGAGCACGGGTTCACACTTTCCTCCGAAAGCTCCTCGTCCGAACGCCCGTCCTTCCCAGCCCAAAATCGGGGGTAGGATCGGTGCCGACGTACACGATATCAGCCGAAGAAGCAGCGACTTATGCGGTGATCATCGCAAATGGCCCTTCGCTCAAGGGGGTCGATCTGAAGGCGTTCGCGACGTCTGCGACGTTCGGGATGAACGCCGCGTATCGTCACTGGCGGCGCATCGGCTGGTTTCCGCAGCGCTATTCCTGTCTGGATGAAGTGGTCGGACTGTCCCATGCGGATGAAATTGGCCGCATGATCGCCGATAACCGCGCCGGACGCTTGGCGCCGTCCTCTTTTTGCCTGCGGCGCAACCTTGTTGACGCGCTGGGTGACTTAGGGCGCGATGAGGCCGTCACAAACTTCGACGAACTTGCAGAAAGTAATTCACGTTTCTACCGTCCGCCCGTGACGACGGGCAGTCATACGTTGCTTTGGGCTTTGTCGCTCGGCTTTCGGCGCTGTTTCATCATAGGCGCGGATGCCCGCTATGTGGAATTGGTTCCAGGCGCCAGGCCTGTTTCCGATATCGTTCTGGAGATCGCCGTCACCGCTGACAATCCCAATTACTTTTCGACCGACTACCAGCAGCCCGGGGACCGCTATCATCGGCCGAACATTACGCAGAGCGCCCATGTTCGAAGCTGGCGGGTCGCCGCCGCCGGGGCCGCCGAGCTCGATGCTGAGGTTTATAACCTGTCCGAAGGATCGAGCGTGGACGCGTTTGATTTCTGTTCGCTGGATGATCTGCTTGGGGGACGTGATGTCCGCGTTCGATCTGCGTTGTCCGTACTCCGCAGTCGCCGGAGGCCAGCGTGATCAGCATTATCGTTTATGGACGCAACGATGACCGCGGTTACGGCATGGTCAAGCGCGTCGCCGTCAGCATCAACGCGATGGCGCATGTGCTGTCGGCGCCCACGAGCGAGATCCTTTTCGTTGATTATAATACGCCTGACCATCTACCCACGTTGCCCGAGGCGATCGCGGATACGTTGACGCCGGCAGCACGCGCGCGCTTGCGTGTTTTCAGGGTCCGCCCCTCGGTACATGCTCGCTTCGCCGACTTCACGCCGCTGCCCGTCCTTGAGCCCGTAGCGCGAAATGTTGCTTTGCGTCGTTCTTGCATGCGCAACCGGTGGATATTGGCCACAAACACCGATTCTATCATCGCGCTCCGCGAAGGCGGGTCTTTGGACGAGATTGTGAGCGCGCTGGAAAAGGGCAGCTATGGCGTGCCCAGGTTTGAACTGCCGGAGCGCGCCTGGGAGGGGTTTGACCGCATGGATCCCGCCGGCTCGATCGCCGGGGCGAGGGAGTGGGGGCGTATAGGGCGGCTCGACGAGGCGGTGTCCGGCGAAGGCGATGTGCTCTTCGATGGCCCTGGCGATTTTCAACTTGCGCCGCGTTCAGACCTTTTCGCCATAGACGGATTTGATGAAGACATGCTGCTGGGCTGGCATGTCGATCACAATCTCGCAGTTCGATTGGGCAAGCGTCTGGGGCCGTGCCGCGATCTTTCTGATCAGCTCGCGCTGTATCATTGCGGGCATGTCCGACAGGCCACGCAAACGCATGGTCATGATCGCGTGCAGAACGACACGTCGCGGTTCGTGGACCGCGTCGCACAAGCGGAATGCCCCGGGCAGAGAGATGCCTGGGGATGCCCGGATGACCTGATCGAAGAGATATGTCTGGACCGCTCGCGGCCACAGGAAATTCTCGCGATCGCGGGCGCGATTATGGCCCCCTTGCAGGGCGATCCTCTTCGCGCGCGCTTCGGACCAAGCAGTTACGGCAGCTATTGGTACGATGCCGGGCACGTGGCGACGCATGTGCTCGACTTGGCGAGCGCCTTTCCGACAGAGTTCCGGGTGGGGTACGCTGGCGTTCGGCGCGATACGTTTGCCTTGCTGCGTCGTGGCCTGGAACAACTTGGGCTCCAGGCGCGCCTGCTGGTTCCGCTGCCGGTCGCGGCTCGTCTCGGCGCTGATGACGCAATCGGCGTCGAAGTCCTGAGCGCGGAAGAGTTTGCGGAGGTCTGCGATCTCCCGCTCTTCGAGTTCGGGCTGATCCGGGATGAGGGAGATGCGGGAGCCCGGTCGACTGAACGGGGCGTCGAGCCGACGTCCGAGGAGATCGCGGCGCTGGAAACCGTGCGCCATGTCTTCCAGCTCACCGCAGCCGCCGAAATGAATCGTGGTTTCGTGGCGGCTCAAAAGCGCCTGTTCGTCACAATTAACGCGGTTCATAACAGCTATGAATCGAGCGTCGCGTCGCAACTTGCAGCCGTGCCGGCTCCGTTTTCGACACGCTTGCGATATGGGCCGCTGAAGAGCGCGCTGGAACGCGAGGCGATGCCTCAGGGTCTTCGGCTTGCCCAGGCGTCCGGATTGTCAGAGCCTCCCACTTCGCTTGAAATCATGCGCGCGCGGGCCTTGTTGCGCACGTTGATATCCCCGGCGCCTGAAGCCGGCGATCATGATCTCGAGGTCGCAGCGATGTCGGAGATCATCGCAGCGCTTCTTGCCGATGTCGCAGCTGCAACTTTGCCTGCGGACAGCCGCGCCCGGATCCTGTCGCGGCTCGAAGCGGCGCGTCGGCCGCGCGTCACAATTCCGTTGAAGGTAGGTCCGCCGCCAGGGCCTCCCGCTCTTGCAAGTCTCGCAGCGTGGCGCGATCCCGCCTGGCGCGCGCAGGCGTCCCGGATGGCGGTAAGTAACGGGCAGAGGCGCGACGGGTGGATTTGGGAGCGGGCGCAGATTCTCTGGGCGCTGGAGCGTCGCGGCAGCGCGCCCGCCCGCCGGGCGTTGGTTGTTTCCGAGCATCCTGATCCGCTTGTGAGCGCCCTTGACGGCCTGTTCGAGCGGGTCGACGTCATCGACGTCCGTCTCCTCACGACTGGGTGCGCGCCGGCTCTAACCCGCCTGACGGATTTTAGCGTGGGCCCCATAGCTGGGCGCAGTCAGTTTTGCGTGCTGGACTCTGTCCACCGGGACGTCGCCTATGACGCGGTGATCTTGCCGCATGCGACGGGCTTCCGGCACGGGGTTGCGGGATTGGCCGACGTGGTTGGCTTACTGCGCCCTGTCCTTGCGGATGGAGGGCTGCTCGTCATCGCCGGCGAAGTGGCCGTCGAGGGGCGGCTTCGCCCGCTGCGCCCGGACCTCGCCATGGCGGGCAGCGATGGTATTCCGCGTTTGCTCGGGCGTCACGCGGCGCTCGCGCCCGTCGCCCCGTTCCCGGAGGGCGTGTTTGAATCAGACGCGGCGCTCGTTGGAACGCCGGCCGACTTGGCCGGGGGACGACCAGTGCTTGGAACTCTTCGTGACGAAGATGTCTTTTGGCCCGCCGTTTGGTTGTTCGAGGCTCGGCAGGGGGCGCTCGACACAGCGAGCCTCAACGAAGGCATGCGCCTAGCCCTCCTTGGCGAGCAGATTGTCTCGATGCGCCTTGGGGCCGGGGCGCGCCGCGAAGGCGGCGTTATTGTCTCTGGCCCCGGAGAGCCAGGCCACGTTGCATTTGGTCCTTATTTGCCGCTATCTGCAGGTGCGTATCGCGCGGTCGTCGAAGTCGACGTCGCGTCCACAGGGGAGAGCTTGAGCGCTGAGCTTGTAGCTGAAGTGGCGTTTGGATCGCAAACTGCTGCCCGCCAGGCCGTTTCGATAACGCGCACTGACGCATTCAAACAGGCGATCGAAATGCCGTTTCGTCTGGACAGACAGATTCCGTTCGCAGCAGGAGACGGTTATGAGCAGTTGTGCGAGATCAGGTTGTGGTCGAACGGAGTTGCTGCATTGACCGTTCGCTCGGTGCTCCTGGAGCGGACCTCGGGCCATGGTTCTTAAGGCGACACTAGATCGTAGTTTCAATTTGGAGAGGCAGGATGCCGGAATCCTTTGAGGAGCCTAAAGCGCCCTCATCACAACATGCCGGCGATGCCAAGCCGTTGGTGTCCATTGTAGTTAGAAGCTACAATGAATCGCGGTTTATCCGTCGCCTCTTTGTTGGCGTGGCAAGTCAATCTTATCCAAACATCGAAGTTGTGCTGGTTGACTCAGGTTCAACAGATGAAACGGTCTCCATCGCGAAGTCTTTTGGAGCGCGTATAGTTCATATTTCGAGCGCCGAGTTTTCCTTCGGGAGATCGCTCAATATCGGCTGCGCCGCAGCCAAGGGTGAGTTTCTCGTCTTTGCCAGCGCCCATGTGTACCCAACTCGGAAAGACTGGATCGAGCAGCTCGTTGCGCCCTTCAGGCAGGATCGGGTCGCCCTTGTTTACGGCAAGCAGAGGGGCAACGAGATCACCCGCTTTTCGGAGGAGCAGATTTTCCGCCAGTGGTTCCCCGATGATCCCGCGGACGATCAGTCCCATCACTTCTGCAACAACGCCAATTGCGCCGTTCGGCGCACCTGGTGGCAGCAGATTGGTTATGATGAAATGTTGACCGGCCTCGAAGATCTCGCGTGGGCCAAGGAGGCGATGAAGCGCGGCGGCCGCCTCGTTTACGCCCCGCATGCTGAAATAATCCACATTCACGATGAAAGCTGGTCGCGCATTCAAAACCGGTATTGCCGTGAGGCGATCGCCTTGAAACATATCGAACCGCATTTATCGTTTGGTCTCAAAGATTTTTTCTGGTTGGCCATCTCGAACGTCGTGACCGATCTGCGCGCCGCCCGGCAACAAAGCGTTTTGCGACAGGAGGCCCGCGGGATTTTCTTGTTTCGCCTGAATCAGTTCTGGGGGACCTACAAGGGATATCGGTTTGACGCTTCCGTGACGCGAGACGTTCGAAACCGCTTCTATTTCCCTGCGGCTGCGATCAAATCCCCCGCTCAGCCCCCGTCTGGCCACATGGCTGGAGGGCGTGTGGAAACTTTACAAATCGACTATTCCGAGTAAGGAAAATATCGGCTTAGCCTGAAGGATTTTAGATGTATCGTCTCGTTGCTTTGATGCCTATGCGGCACAATTCGGAACGCGTTCCCGGGAAGAACTACCGCGTCTTCGGCGATGGTCGTCCGCTCTATCAACACGTGCTCGATGCTCTGGTTCAATGCCCCAAGATTGATCTTGTCGTCATCGACACGGATTCGGAAATTATCAAGGAGCAATGCGCGAACACTTACAAGAACGTGATGATCCTCGACCGGCCCGAGCACCTGCGTCCGGGCACGACGCCGATGAACGAGGTGCTTCTGCACGACATGTCACTGGCTCCTTCGGAGTTTTACCTTCAAACCCATTCGACAAATCCGCTCATCAAGAGCGAAACCATTAATGGGGCGATCGATACTTTCTTTGACAATTATCCCGCCTATGACAGTCTCTTCTCCGTAACGCCCTATCGCACGAGGCTGTGGGATCCGCTCACGCGGCCGGTAAACCACAACCCCAACATCCTTTTGCGCACGCAAGATCTTATTCCCCTCTATGAAGAAAATTCGTGCCTCTATATTTTTAATGGGGAGACTTTGAAGCAGAGTCGCAATCGGTTAGGCGCGCGGCCATTCATGTACGAGATGTCTCCGTTCGAGGCGATCGACATTGATGAGGAGATAAATTTCGCCGTCGCCGAAGCGGTGTTTCACAAGACGCGCGGAGCTACGCTCTGATATGGCCCGTGTTCTCGTCACCTGCCACCATCTGATCCGCCATCGCGCCACCTTTGCGGGCGCTTTCGCCGCCGAGGGCCTTGAGGCCACTTATCCCGAAATCATTGGGCAGCAATTTTCCGCAGAACAGATGGGCGACCTGTTGCCCGGTCATGACATCGTCATTGCGGGCGATGATTTCATTGATAGAAAGACTCTAGGGCGCGCCAAGACGGACAGCTTAAAGGCGGTGATCAAATGGGGGATTGGCGTCGACGCTATCGATCTAGTCGCCGCACGCGAGCTTGGTATGCCAGTTTATAATACGCCTGGCGCTTTCGCTGATGAAGTCGCCGACGCGGCGCTGGGCTATGTCCTAATGTTGGCCCGACGGCTGCACGAGATGCACGCCGAAGTTGTGGCCGGACGATGGACCAAGATCGAGGGAATGACGCTTGCGGGAAAAACCGCAGGGGTTGTTGGTCTGGGAGCTATTGGACGCGCAGTCGCCGTGCGCTGCCGCGCCTTCGGAATGGATGTTGTTGGCTATGATCCCGTAGCGATCCCCTCCGCGGTCCTCGCCAGTTGCGGGGCGTCGCAGGCCAGTCTCGATGAGGTTTTGGGCCGAGCCGATTTCATCATCCTTGCCTGTGCCCTGACGCCTGAAAGCCGTCACCTGCTTAACGCGGCGGCCTTTGCGAGGGCCAAGCCCGGTGCGCGTGTCGTCAACGTTGCTCGCGGCCCTGTGATTGATGAGCCCGCGCTCATTGATGCGTTGCGGTCGGGTAAGTTGGCCGGCGCCGCTCTCGATGTATATGAGGAGGAGCCGCTTCCGGCAGGAAGCCCACTGCGGACGTTTTCGAATGTGGTCTTTGGGACGCACAATTCGTCTAACACGGCTGAGGCTGTCCACAGGGTGAATGCGCTCACCGTCGGGCTGGCGTGCGACATACTAAAGGGCCGTCCTGCGCGCATCCGGCCACTCGTCGATGTCTGATGCTTGTCATGTCTGACGCCGTCTATCCCGGCCTGAAGGGGCGCACTGCGCTTGTCACCGGCGGAGCCTCTGGCATCGGCGAGGCGCTGGTGCGCGGGCTGGTTGAGCAGGGGGCGCGCGTCGGGTTCATTGATCGTGTGGCGGACCTCGGACGCGAACTTGCCGCGGAGCTTTCTGGCGCGGGCGCCGATGTGGCGTTCGCGAACGCGGATCTGACGGACGTAGCGGCGTTACGCGCCGCAGTGCAGGATATTCGGGCGAAGCTCGGGCCGGTCACGATCCTGATCAACAACGCGGCGGACGATTCTCGTCACAGTTTTCTCGATTTGACGCCTGAAGACTGGGACCGGCGATTGGCGGTCAATCTCACACATTACGTTTTTTGCGCGCAGGCCGTGGTGCCGGACATGCGCGCCAATGGCGGCGGCGCCATTGTTAATCTGAGCTCTATTTCCTACCTGCGCGGCATGTCTGAGATGCCCGCCTATACGACGGCAAAAGCCGCCATCATCGGACTGACGCGGGGGCTTGCTCGCGAATTCGGACCCGATGAAATCAGGGTCAACACAGTGCTGCCGGGCTGGATCATGACGCAGAAGCAGGTTAGCCATCACCTGACGCCGGAAGGCGAGGCGGACATGCTGCGCAACCAGTGCCTGAAGAGACGTCTCGCACCGCAGGAGCTCGCGTCTGTGGTCCTGTTTCTGTGCTCAGACGCCGCAAGCGCCTGCACCAATCAGAGCTTCGTCGTGGACGGCGGATGGACCTAGGGCTCGCAAAGTCGCTCGATATACCACTCGACGTCCCCTTGCTACTGGGCGAGGGGGCCTTTTGGGATGAACTGGGCTCCCGGCTGATCTTCGTCGACATAAAGGCGCGACGAATTTTGATCTGGGCGCCGGGCTGTGAGGTCCAGATGATCTCAACAGTTGACGATTGCGGGTTTGCGATCCCGACAATTGGCGGCGCTTTTGTCGCTGGCGTTGGGCGTACGCTTTGCCGGATCCAGACCGACGGCGCCCGCGAGATCCTGGCCAGGGTTGAAGACAGCGGACCCATTCGCATCAACGACGGAACGATCGCGCCGGACGGCGCAGTCTGGTTTGGCACGATGGATGATGAGGAACGCGAGCCGCTCGGCCACCTGTGGTCTTGGCGAGCCGACCGGGGGCTTTCCCGCCACGAGGCGGGCTTCGTTGTCACGAATGGCCCGGCGTTCACGCCCGGCGGCGATACTTTATATGTCGCCTCGTCTGGGGACCGGGTCATCTACCGCGCTAAGGTCAATGGCGTAGAATTGGGCCCGTTAGAGCCTTTCGTTCGTTTTCCGACCGAATGGGGGTATCCCGACGGGATGGCTGTGGACGAAGACAATCACCTCTGGGTTGCCCATTGGGACGGCTTCCGCGTCACCCGCTTCGATCCACGTGGCGACGCCGTCGACACGATCAGCATGCCGACAGCGCGCCCGACCAAACCCGCCTTCGGTGGAAAAGAGAGGCAGACGCTTTACATCACGAGCGCTTCAATCGGCGTCGACCTCGCGCACGATCCGCTCGCGGGTCGCGTCTTCGCGAAAGACGTTAGCGTGAGGGGGGGAGAGCTTCCGCGCGTCATCGTGTGAGTCGGGGACGACCTCGATGGAATGAGGGTCGAGGCGCCGAACCAAATCACGCGGGCGTCAAGGTCGCGCCTGGGTCGCCGAGAGCCACCAGCGATACGTTTCCGCAATTCCATCCTCGAGCGATACCAGCGGGCGCCAGCCCATCGACGTGAGACGCCCTGAATCCATCAGCTTGCGCATCGCGCCGTCAGGTTTACTTGTGTCGCAGACAATTTGCCCAGTGAAGCCGGTGATGCGGGCCACCATCGCCGCCAGATCAGCGATGGAAATGTCTGACCCCGACCCCAGGTTGATGTGGCTCAGCATCGGCTGCGTATTGGCGTCGTAGGCGTCCTTCGGCAGGTCAAGCACGAAGAGGCTCGCCGCGGCCATGTCGTCGACATGCAAGAATTCGCGCCGTGGCGTTCCCGTGCCCCAGATTGTCACCTTGTCCGCGCCTGACTGCGCCGCTTCGTGGAAGCGGCGGATCAATGCTGGCAGGACATGGGAGTTCTCTGGGTGGAAATTATCGCCGGGACCGTAAAGGTTGGTGGGCATCACCGACCGATAGTCGACTCCATGTTGCCGGTTGTAGCTTTCACACAGCTTGATGCCTGCGATCTTGGCGATGGCGTAGGGCTCGTTCGTGGGCTCGAGCATTCCGGTCAGCAGGGCGTCCTCGCGCATGGGCTGCGGCGCTTCCTTCGGATAGATGCAAGACGAGCCGAGTTGCAACAGTCGCGTGACGCCAGCGGCGAAGGCCTGATGGATCACGTTGCACTCGATCATCAGGTTTTCGTAGATGAACTCGGCGGGATAGGTGTTGTTGGCGTGGATGCCCCCCACCTTCGCGGCGGCGAGGATGACGATATCAGGCCGCTCGGCTTGCATGAAATCGCGCACCGCCTTTTGGTCCGTCAGGTCCAATTCAGCGCGGGTGCGCGTGATCAGCGTCAGCTCCTCGCCAGCGTCCTTGCGGGCCTGAAGTCGGCGTAGAATGGCGCCGCCGACCATGCCGCGATGCCCTGCGAGGAAGAGACGGTTGGCGCTCATCGAAGGCTGTAAGCGCGTCTGTGAGCCGGCGGCATCACATACAAGTCAACCCAGCCCGTATCCCTGGCGCCAAGATTACGCACATGATGAATGAAATCCATCTCAGAGCCGGGAAGAAGTGGCTGGCCCACCATCTCTGCTAGATTTTCGCAATTCCAGCGAAGTCGGCCGGGAGTTTCATGTACGTCATATCGATCCATGAGTTGGCGTAGGAGATGTGCGGGATTCGTCTTCTGGCTTTCCAGCCATGCGGGGGCGAATTCTGTTTTAATGAACCAACGGTCATGCCGTCCGAGAAAGGCTTCGCCCCCGTTAAAGACACGTTCTTCCCAGCCTTGCGTGTCGATCTTTATATAGACCCCTTGGTCGTTGCCAATATCGGCGGCCATTTCATCAAGGGTAACAACGTCAGCTTCGATCTGGCGCATGCCGGGCTGTGGAATGACCCGACTGTCCTGCGACCCCTTTTCGCGAACGCCAAAGACCGATTTTCCGTCCGGAGATGTAATCGAGCAGATGGCAGAGTGAAATTGGTCGAACTTGAAGTTGTTGTTTTCAAAATTGTGCCGGACAAAGTTCTCAAGCCAAGGGATCGGTTCAACAAGGATCAGCCGAGAATCTGGAAAGGCGCGCTGCATTAGCATGCCCGTGTAACCATAATTCGCCCCGATATCGATGCAGACCTGCGGATTGATCGCAGACTTAAGCAGCGGATAGAAGGCGCTGCGGTACTCCTCAAAATGAGTCTTCCCATGATAATGGGATCCCCCACCGTCGTTCTTCCGATAGTTGACTGTTATTTCGCCGATACGGCTGGCGTCGATTTCAACCTCATCGATAAGGAAATTCAACTCAATCTCTCCAGCTCTATTGGCGAATAACAGGTTCGTCTTTCTGCTAGATCAGTCGGTGCATTCTGAGAGAACTAAGTGCTTGTCCGGGCGCCGAGTTGATGCTGGAATCGTCAGTCGAAAATAGATCATTTCAAACTTCCAGCCTAGGGGAGACCTTCTAGGTCTCTATCGACACAGCAGCCCAATCCGCAGCCACCATCTCCGCGCACATCTCGCGTGCGCTGATCACGGGCTCCCAGCCAAGCTTTTCCTTCGCCTTGGTTGGATCGCCCAGCAACGCGTCCACCTCGGCGGGTCTAAAATAGCGCGGATCGATGCGCACGATAACGTCGCCCGGTTTCAGCGCCAGCGCGCGATGTCCCTCGATGGAGTCCACAGTGCCGATTTCACCTTCGCCGCAACCAGAGAATGCTAGTGTTATGCCCAATTCCGCAGCTGTCCAGAGGAGGAAGTCGCGCACCGAATGCTGCCGGCCCGTGGCGATCACGAAGTCCTCCGGCGCGTCTTGTTGCAGCATCAGCCACATCGCAAGCACGAAGTCCTTGGCATGGCCCCAGTCGCGCCGCGCGTCGAGATTGCCCAGATACACACACGGATCAAGCCCCAGCGCCACCCGCACGAGCCCCCGGCTGATCTTGCGCGTCACGAATGTCTCGCCCCGGCGCGGGCTCTCATGGTTGAACAGGATGCCCGCGCTGGCGTGTAACCCATAGGCTTCGCGGTAGTTGATCGTGATCCAATGGGCGTAAAGTTTCGCCACCCCATAGGGCGAGCGCGGATGGAAAGGCGTGGTCTCGCGTTGCGGGCTTTCCGTCGCGAGGCCGAACATTTCGGACGTGGAAGCCTGATAAAATCGGGTCTTTCCCTCGAAACCGAGAAAGCGGATCGCTTCAAGCAGCCGCAGCGCGCCCAGCGCGTCCACCTCCGCGGTGTATTCCGGGGTCTCGAAGCTGACGCCCACATGGCTTTGCGCGCCCAGATTATAAATTTCGTCTGGCGCGATCTCGGCCATGAGCCGCGTCAGGCTGAGCGCATCGGTCAAGTCGCCGTAATGCAGCCGAAAACGTCCGTCGCCCAGATGCGGGTCCTGATAGAGGTGATCGATCCGCTGGGTGTTAAAGGACGAGGCGCGACGCTTCACGCCATGCACTTCGTAGCCCTTCTCCAGCAGAAGTTCCGCCAGATAGGAGCCGTCCTGCCCGGTGATGCCGGTGATGAGGGCGCGGCGGGGCGTCACGCCGAACCCGTCACATGCGCTATTGCCCGCCGATAATGGCGGACCAATTCATGTTCTGGAGTAAGCGACGTGATCGCCGTCTGCAGATCGGCGTGAAGCTGGCCTCCGGGGGCGAGCTGTTTCAAACTTTGATCCCTGTGGGTTAGCAGTGCCGCAGTTACCTTTAACACCAAGTGTTCAGCTGAGACTGCAACCAGATTAGCTCTATGAAGCGGATCCTTCAGGGCGTCTGCTTTCGCAGTGAGCTTGATGGGCGCGACCGATACTGAGTTCCCGCCCGCCCAGGAATCTTTTTCACCTTCAGTCAGGATCGTCGGTACGACAACCGAAGTCCCGTTATTGCCGGTCTTCGGATCACGAAGAAGAATTTCGTAATCAACGCGAGGAAATATCTCCAGGTGTCCGCCTACAGTCGCGTTGTAAATACGGCGGCCGACAGCCTCATATGAGATCTTTGCTTGCCGATAATTCATTGCGACACGATCAAGTTTTGGATCTTTCCAGGTCTTGCCTTTGCCGAAATAGTCTTTGTGAAAATGGTTTGTGTCGTCGGTGTCAGACAACAAAACATCACCATTGCGCTTATGACTCTCAGGTATAACATAGTCGAAATCCATCCCGATCAGATAGACCTCGGTAAATCCCATAAAGAACGCCAACTGCAGGTTTATATAGGTTACGGACTGGCCACAATAAAGCACTTTGCTTGCGTCTGTTGAAAACCTCGGCACAGCATAATTTGGCGAGGTCTTTTCATAAAATCCGCGGTTCATATGAAAAAAGAACGTGTTAGGCGTTTTGGCGTGCAGGTTGCGGTAGATTGTCGGGAAAAATTTGAAAGGAGCCTCGTACGCGCGGATTTCCGCAATGTTTTCCTTCATTACGGAGCTGTCCTCGACCACATAGAAGGTCGGTCGGAAGCCGCTTTCGCGAGTCTTATAATAGAACGAATTGACGCCGAAGCTGTATTCATTTTCCAAGAGCGACAGGTCGTGTTTGTTTAGCGATGGTCCATTGCCGATAATGAAGCAGCGCTGCCCCTTAAATCGGTTGTAAAACTGCATTAGCTCTTCGCTGTCAGGCGCGGGCGTGTTGGCGTAAGCCTCGCGCTGGGCGTAATCAGACAGACCTTTGAAATCGGGCGGGAAAATTACGTCGTCCATGCGCGCCTCTGGCGATGTGGCTAGACGGACGCCGTTGATCGCCAACGCATCACCGCGCCGATACAGTTCTGGATCACCAAAGTCACGGGTTCTTGCCAGCATCATCGCAACAGTCTTGTCGCGGCCGACATGTTGGCAATTCTTGTGAATGAACTCGAACGGCGTTAGCGACTTGTCATGGCTGCAGCCATATTCCGTAGTCAGGTGGGCATAAATTTCACGAAACCGCGAGCGGGCGGCCCTGTCGATGTCGTGATACAGGTGCACGTATGTTTGTGGCGCTATCCGGCTTCTCGCCTTGTCTATCTGGTTAAATATAGCGACATCCATTGCGCGATCTTCGCAGGAATAGCCGACATATTGTTCAAATCCCTTGATCGCCATGTAGGCTGCGCGATTCCAGATTACGATTCCACCAGCCACGGTGACCGGGTTCTTAATTTTTGTGCGGTCGCCAAGATGGGACAGGCTCATGGTGTCCTGCACCTTCCGCGCCTCGGCCGCATCGGTATAATAGATGTTCAAATAAGGCGAGGCGACGTCGATCCGGCCATGGCAGTCCATGATGTCGCGCAGGAAGTTCGGCCCTGTCAAAACATCCGTATCCATAAGCGCTACGACCTTGGCGTCGGGGCAATGGTGACGGACGGCGACATTATAACACCAGCCGCGATTGTAATCGTCGGGATTGTAGATGAATGCATGCCGGACATAGGGCAGCGCCCCGAGATCCTTCAAGTTAAGGCGTGGCTCGCTGTCCTGTTCAATGAGCAACACGTCGAACAGATCGCCGTAATGATGGTCGATCCAGCGCAGAAGAAAGCGCAGATTGTTAAGGCGCTCGGGCTTTTCCGGGTTGTGGCGGATCCCGATGATCAAACTCGCAAGAAACGGATCTTCGCACTTAATTGACTGCATGACCGCCGCGCGCTTGGACCCGCGCACCCGTTCGATCGCTCCAAAACCGGCAAAGTTATAGTCGGGAATCTGGAATTCGACGCCGGTCGTTTTGGTCGGGGAATCCAGTTTCATAAGGTCCATAAGCCTTTCGTAGATGTAATCGCTTCCGCGTTTGGTCAGGTGGAGATTGTCGCAGGTGTGCGTCTTTACTGTGTCAGGCGTCCAGTCGCGTAGATCTACAAGCGCGACATTGGCAGCTTTGAGCGCGGTTGCGAAAAGGTCCGAATATTGTTCCGTGATCCGGATGTTAGCGGGGCGGCCGCGTTTGAAATCGCCCTCCCATTCGGGGACAAAGCGGTTCGCGGTAACGAATATCAAGTTTGGAATGGCGCAAAGCAGCGGTATCAGATGCTCGCGCGCCATGGCGAGACCATACATGTTGATCGTTTGCTGCCCCTCGTAAACCGTATCGAAGGGTTGCGCGAAATGCGTGGCCATCGCTTGCGCGCCGAACACGCGGTCAAATATGGACTTCTTGTTGTTGATTATTTTCTTCGAATAATCGCGTGTGTTCAGGCCCAGGTTTTCGGAATTAGCAGGGGACTGGTTATCATACAGATCCGCGCGTGCGCTGGGCGCTGGGCGCGGCGACCAATCCACAATGCCTGTGAAGAGGATCACATGGTCATACTGCGCCAGACGATCCGGCGGGAATTGCTCCAGAAAATCGAGCGTAGTCGTCCATTTCATCGGACACAGGAACACGTCCACCTGCAATCGGGCGTCCTTCGCCAGCCGTTCGGCAAATATGTCGTGCGTGCATCCCGCTGGTTTGTGCTGTCCGCGACTGTCGGCGAAAATTAGAATTTTCTTTTTACAATGCGCTTCTGTTTTGGATGCCATGGCGGTATGTTGTGTTGTCTTCGGGGGGGCGATGGAGCCTTTGGGAGCTTTAAGCGTGAGATATTGTTCCAGAGCATTCAGAACCATCTGAGCTTGCCCTAGGCGGGAAGTAGCGCGGCGCGCATTCGTCAGTTCCTGGAGGATCATCGGCAACCAGCCCGTCGATTCAGAAAGGCTTGGAGCTGGGTAGATGTCTTCAGTTGAAAATTCACCGTAGTCATATTTCTTGCTGAAAAGATCGAAGCTTTTCAGAGCTAATATTCCGTCTTTCGCCGCATTGTCCGGCTGATAGATGAGTTCCGATTTTACGCTGTGCGTAATCTCATTAGACTGGACATCCAGTGTCAGTCGATAGCGTGCCGCCGTCACTTCTTCAATTCGTGCAAAGAGGTCAAAAAATCGACTAGTCAGCGGCTTGCCGTCCGCATCTTCATGAATACGGCAGTTAACTAAAGCGAGAGCATAGATAGGTTTTCCGTCGCTGCTTTTTCCGACCTTTGCTTCAGCAAAGTCTGACCGTAAATCGGCACCGCCAAGCGGTATTGCAAATTCTTCTATCCGAGTCGGAGTTTCGCGCACGAATCCCATCAGCAGCCTGACAATAGGTGCGGGGTTAGGAAGCGTGGCGGCGGAGTGCATTCTGGCGGCATCCAAAAGCCCGCGAAAGAGCTCCCAGTAATATGACGTTAAGAAAGAGGGCAGTTGCCTAGCAATCGTCTCGGGTTCTACCGCGTCCTTTGCCGAAGCATTCAGAAACCGTTCCACCATGTGAAGCGGACCTTTCAGGAGACTCTGCGTCAAAGCATAGCTGCTTTCATCCTGGTCCAGTCTCGATCCTGCGATTTCAGCGCCGCGAAGAACGCCGATCCGGGCCTGATACATAGGAGTGCGATTGTTATCCCCGAGAAAAATGTCGTGAATGGCAAACAGGTCGGGCAGGAGATAGTTGTTGAGCCCGCCTTGCGTACTCCGGAAACCGAGTTCGGAATCTTCAAAGGCAAATGGGTTGAATAGGTCATTATAGCCGCCGGTGCGATGGAGAACACCAATATGAAAAGCGGTTACGCCACCTGCGGTCGACATGATCCGAACTGGTTTTCCGGCGATGATTATTTGAGCCAGTTGCTTTGGATCGCTTCGCAGTGTGGCATATGTCGTGCGAAATCGTTCCACAAATGCGGGGGAACTCCACGGGATGTATGACTTGGAATTCATTGGCTCATCGAAATGAGCGCGCCAGATGTTGCTAACGCCAGTATGGAAGATGGCTGCAATGGCCTTCTCCTCGCCCAAGTGAGCTTTAATCGGATGCCAGAAATCCGCGCGCCAAGAATCGTCTTTTCCAATTGTATCGGCTAGCGTATCCCAGCTTTCCACCTGCAGCTGAGCAATGCACTCGGTTACTCTGGGGCCGTTCATCAAGATTGGTTGCACATAGCCCAGATTAGGATCAGACGCATGCAAGCGCATATAAGCGTCTCGCAGGCGCGTGAAATAATCTTTCGAAAATATAATGTCGGTATCGCAGGACACTAGGAACTCAGAACCTGCGGCGCTGGCTTTAGAAACGAGGTAATTGCGCCCCCCTGCAACCCCAAGATTTCGACCTTCGCAATGCACATGAGTTTGTTTATGCCCTCCTGTAACACCGCGTAGTCTCAAGCAATCCTTATCGTTAATCAGAATATGAATTTCGATATTTTCGCAGAGCTCCGGAAGTACCTGAGCAAAGAAAGCACGGAATTGATCGAACTCGTGACGCTGGTACAGAACGTAAATAGCGGTTTTCATTTTTCTGTTCATTCGAATAGGGAGTTGTAGGAAACGCGCTGAAATAGCTCTAATTCTCCCTTAGGTGTCGCATTGGCGATGATCCGTCCGTCCGTCTCGAACTCGTGCTTTGCTCGGACATAGCTCCTTAGAACTCTTCCAAGCCGAGGATCTTTCCAAGTCTTGCCTGCCCCGAAATAATCCTTATGGAAGTGATTTGGGTCGTCACCATGAGAGTGTATATGATTGCCGTTCTGCTCGTGAGATGGTGGCTTGGAATAAGAAAAGTCCATCCCAATTAAATAAACTTCTGTGAATCCCATATAATATGCAAGCTGCATGTTTATATAGGTGACTGACTGGCCGCAGTAAAACCTGGGCTCAGGTCCATGGTTAAAAAACGGGATTGAGTAAAAATTAGACTTGTTCTTATTATAGAATGAGGTATCCATTTCGAAGGTGAGACAATTCTGGACATTTGTAAGTTGAGACGCGTACCGGTCAGGCAATATTTTCGTAGGGCCTCGATATGCGTCGATGGCCTCCTTGTTCTCAGCAAAAACAAGATTGTCCTCGACGACATAGTAAGTCGGAAAAAAACCAGCATCGCGGGTCATCAGGAAGATGGAGTTCACTCCGAAGGTGATTTCTGAGGACAGCTTCTGTACATCGACATTGTTCAGAGAAGGTCCGTTACCCAAAATGAAGCATCTCTCTCGCTTATGTTTCATGTGGAGCGATTGAACATTTTGCATGTGGTCACTCCTGTCGTGAGACCTGTAAGCAAATTCCAAGCCTACAGGGTGGTCGGATTCCTCGCGCGAATAAATTGTCTAGATCATTGGCGCGTAACAACTGCCGAATTTTTGGCGCTGAATTGGATCAAAAATCCATTGTCCAGCAGAAACGGCATCGCCGTCGTCCCCTTTGCGGTCCAGGCTCCGTTTGCGTCGAGCCATGTGTCGTCGAAGCAAATCACGCCGTCCGGCGCGAGTTTGGTTACAAGGGACCGGGCGCAGGCCAGATGCATTTCGTGACATTCCATCTCGGAAATGCGGCTGCCTAAAAAAGCCTCGTAGCGGCTTTGACGGAATTCGCTATGCATTCCATGGTCGAAATCATAGGCGTCGAGGAAGCAATAGTCGATCGGCCCGTCCCATGCGGCAAGGAAGTCCTCTCCACGCGCAGTGACAGCGCGGAAGGGTAAGCCCAATTGCCGGAACATGCGCTGCGCGAGCCGCGAATTTCTCGGGTCCATGTCGACTGTGATGAAGTCCATGCCCAAGTGTGCGCAGACGCGGGCCAGTTTCTCGGTAGATCCCTGGCCGGGGAGGCGTTCGCGCGTCGTGCCGATCTCGATTAGCACCCGGCGGCGGGGCAGCGGAGCGGGCGGATTGGCTGTAAGATGATCGATCAACAGTGCGTGGCCATGCTCATTCGGTTTTTTGGACAGGCTGTTCGCCAGCGTTCGATCAAGCAGGTCGCGCTGCGCCGCCGGCAGACTCATTGAGCCATGTCTGGCGTCGTGCGTCAGGATGTCAATCGCCATTTCCGGCTTGCGCAATTGCAAGTACACATCCGAGGCCAGGAGCTGCAAAGCGCGATCATTCGTCGGCATGATCTCGACAGCTTCGGCGATCAGATTGAGAGCATGGTTCGTATCGCCCAGAACGGCGTAATGGCCGGCGCAGCCGATCAGAAGCAACGCTCCGTCCGCTGGCGACAAGCCAGCCAAATGATGATCAAGCCGATTGTAAAATTCCGTGGTGTTCGCCAAGCAATCTTCCACGAGTTCGACGAGGGTGGCAGCGTCCACCAGCCGATGGGGCGGCTCTGAAGAGGTGCCGGCGGCCGAGGCGATCATGGCGACGCGCGGTAAAAGGTTGGTAATCCTTGCGCGCGGCGTATCGCGCTTCAGGCGATGCGTCGACCGCCGCAAAACCGGTTGGGTCTCGAGCTGGAAGGCTTGCTCAGGCGCAGGCGTCAAATCGGCGGGGTCGAAGCCCAGCCGGGCGCACAGTTCACAATAGGCGGGCGTATCAAGCGGCTCATCTGTCGCGGGCGCGCCGTTCACATCGCGCAACATCGGCCCGCCGGGCTCCTGCCGGGGCAAGAGATCCTCGGGCTGGAAGGAGGCCGCCTCCTGGCGAACGTAATCACTCAAGGGCAGTTTGAGCGCATTAGCGAACCGCGCGATTGCGGTGGCCGGATCAGCGGCGATGTCTGAGGATGTGACCGTGGGGAGGCCGTCATGGTTATTCAGAAAGGCGAGATAACGCTCGGCAAAATCCTCAAGACGCGCAGGGGAAAATCCCAGTCGTCCACGATGACGCGCCTCAAGCCATGATTGCAGGGGATGACAAGCAGCAATCATCGCCGCCGTCGGACGCTGCAGTTGAAGCCCGCGAAGCGCCCATTCAGCAAATTGCTTTCCAGCCGGATCTACATACTGCGTTCTGGTGATCAGCGAGAGGACAACACTCTGTCCCCGCAGGCGCTGTTTGGCCTCGAGCGCCTCGAAGGTTGCGGCTTTCGCTTCGGTCAGCAAATCCGGATCGCATCCGGTCGCGGCGCCGTGCTCCAACGCGCCGTCACGAACGCCGCTCTCACAGGCGCCAGGAGCGATCCACCGCATGGAGCGAAGATTGGGCAACACCGCGAGCAAGGAATTGGAGACCTGCTCGTCCGCCTCTGTGAAACTGAAGACGATCCTGCGCGGCTGTTCCACCTCAGTTGCGATGACCAAAGCCTCGCACCGCTCAAGAAGGCTTGGAAGCGGCGCTGCGGGCCTGCCAATCTTTTCAGGAACGTTCGGATAGTGCTCTTCCAGGAGTTCCAAGGCTTCTTCGATCGTCCGGGCCAGCGCACGAGTTTGTTTGGCGGTCACGGAAGCCGGAAGGACTTTCGACGTTTTCTTTTTACTTGTGCGCTTGGCCATCCTGTTATCAGCCCTTCGCCTTCTTCTTGATCTTTTTTATGGATTCAGATGCAAGAGCTGGCGGCGGCGCTTTCTTCGGAGACTGAAGCGGTAGTGTCTGCAACTGTTGAGCCGCAGCGCGCAGGCGGGGTGTTAGCTGTTGCAGCAACTCGTCGTATTCCGCACGGACGCTCTGGAGGACTTCGAAGCGGGCCTGAAGGTCCCGAAGGTCGCTCTGCAGTTTGTTCTGAAGTCGCAGGGCTAGACCGAGATCCTGCCTGGCGCTGCGTGCATCCATCTGGTCCCGGTGCGAGTCCTCCACCAGCAATGTGTTTTGGCTGCGCGCGGCAGCCAAGGCTTTGTCGAGAACTCCTGTCCGCTCTGTCGCGGCCTTGAGTTTGGTTTCGGCGTCGGCGAGCGCTGCGGCCTTGGCGTCTGTTGCGCCCTTTGCGTCGATGAGGCTCCTGTCAATGGCTGCTGCGCGGTCCGTCGCGGCTTTGAGTTTGGTCTCGGCGTCGGCGAGGGCGGCGGCCTTGGCGTCGGTTGCGGCCTTTGCGTCGGCGAGGCCCTTGTCGAGGGCTGCGGCACGGTCGGCTGCAGCCTTGAGTTTGGTTTCCGCGTCGGCGAGCGCCGCGGTTTTTGCGTCGGTTGCGGCCTTTGCGTCAGCGAGGCCTTTGTCGAGGACTGCGGCGCGGTCGGCTGCGGCCTTCAGCTTAGTTTCCGCGTCGGCGAGCGCTGCGCCTTTGGTGTCAGTTGCGGCCTTTGCGTCGACGAGGCTCTTTTCGAGGGCTGCGGCACGGTCGGCTGCAGCCTTCAGTTTGCTCTCCGCGTCGGCGAAGGCAGCGGCCTTTAAGTCGGTTGCGGCCTTTGCGTCAGCGAGGCCCTTTTCGAGGACTGTGGCGCGGTCCGTCGCGGCCTTCAGTTTGGTCTCGGCGTCGGCGAGCGCTGCGCCCTTGGCGTCTGTTTCGGCCTTTGCGTCGACGAGACTCTTGTCGAGGACGGCGGCGCGGTCGGCCGCGTCCTTGAGTTGGGTTTCCACGTCGG
Organism: Beijerinckiaceae bacterium; assembly: GCA_030684835.1. Classification (GTDB taxonomy): domain Bacteria; phylum Pseudomonadota; class Alphaproteobacteria; order Rhizobiales; family Beijerinckiaceae; genus Terripilifer. The sequence goes on along the minus strand of JAUXWZ010000053.1, from coordinate 2,453 downwards.
CGAGCGCTGCGGTTTTTGCGTCGGTTGCGGCCTTTGCGTCAGCTAGGCCCTTGTTGAGGACTGCGGCGCGGTCCGCTGCAGCGTTGAGTTTGGTTTCGGCGTTAGCAAGCGCTTTCTCGCGATCCGCCAGCTGCTCGAGCAGTTCATTTACGCGCGACGTGGCGCGCGCCAGATCGCGGCCTTTATGGTCTGCACGTAAATACAGGATCGGCCAATCCGGGTCTTCAAGCGATCGCGCCGTTACCGCAAAACCTTCCGCAATCAACCACTCCTCAAGTTCGACGCGGGAGGCCTGACCTTCGTATTGTGGCTCTTGGGCGCAGTGAACTTCGAGTAGCTCGATGCGATCAAGGTGTCCTGTCGCCTTCCACGCATTCAGAAGCGTTGCTTCCATGCCGGGCGCCTGCACGACTAAGAAAATGGAACCGCGATGATCGCCGAGGTCAGCCATCATCCCTTCCGGCCCTACGAGTTGGACCTCCTGCCGTTCAATCAGTCGCAGGCTTGGGTAGAGTTGGTGGATCGTTTCTTTCGGCGGAACCAGGCTATTCAACTCAGGGAGGTTCCAGATTGAGAGCACACCATGGCCGTCCTTGTCCGCTGCGGCAGCTGCGATCACGTGAATTTCGCCGTCTTCGGACGCCCTTTTTGAAAGGTCGGCCGCCATCGCGGCCTCCGCCTCCAGTAAAACGATCCGCTTCGCCCCTGCTTGTTGGAACTCGCGCACCCGCTGGCCGCTGCCGGCTCCCACGTGGATGACGATTTCGGGAAACAACGTGCTCTCTGGAGAGTGCATCTGGATCTCTGAATATGCGGAAGCGGTGCTCACAAGATCAGTCAACCTATAGCGTGACTAAAGCGCCCGTCTACAGGTAATCCAGCTTGCAATGGGCCCCCTGATGGCAGTCAGCCTGTCATCTTCGACTTCTAGCGATAAAGCGCTGCATTCAGCGCAAAGTGATCATTTATCAGGAAGCTCGCGCAGCCGCGCTTTGAACGCCCGGCATGGCGCCTGCGTCTGTAGACGGGGCGGAAGTGGCCGTATTTTGTTCAGGGGCTGATGCGATGGATAAAGATTCGAGGAGGCGAAGCTTTTTCAGTGCGATGTCGTTAGTGCCAGGAGAATAGAGTCGCACTTCAATTTCCGAAACGCCTCGGTCGTTTGAAATACGGAAGGGCATCAAGAAGCGGTTGTAGCCTCGCGCCAATTCAAGGTTGCTAGAAGCGATCACCTCGTCGCGCGCGACGATTTCGAGAGAATATCCTTGCGACTTGAAAAGCCCTGATCTCAGGTTGATTTGAACATCCGCAGCGTAGGAACCGGCCGGCAAAGCAGCGTACGGGCCGAAGAAGACATGTCCAGACTTTCGTCGCGACACGATTTCGCTTCCGATTCGCTCGCCGCCTTGGCCGACGTGCAGACTGTCGGTCCAGTCGTCCCGGATATGCACTTCGGACGGAACGAACGTATCCGGCCGCGGGTAGCGTATCGCAGCGGTCGTTCTTTTATTTTGGCCAAGCGGGAGCGAACGAAGGACACCGACAAGTCCCCCGGTGCTGGCGATCCTGGCGAACCGGGCTTCGTGCCGCAGGTCCTCCAATTCGCTCTCCAAAGACCCCCGTCTGGCGTGGCCGACGCGCAAGTCTCCGTTTGCTGTCGCCAGTTTCTGTCCTAGCGTGACAGTCTCCAGCTCAAGTTTTTTGACCTGCGAAGTCAGTTTATCGAGCTGCGGAAGGCGTGGCGCGGCTTCTTCAAGAGCGTCAGTTTGCAGCCTCACGGTCCGGCGCAAAAGTTGCAATTCCTGCTCCGCAGCAGTCAGCCTTGCCGTCGCGTTTTCATAAGCAGCCGCTTGCTGCCGGGATGCAGCCAGGTTCTCTTCAAGCGCGCTCACGCGCTCCGTCGCGGCGGTGAGCTGCGCGCGAAGCTCTGAATGCGCCGCAGTTTTTGCGTTGGCGTCGGTCAGTTTCTGTTGGAGCGCATCAGCGCGCGATGCTGCGGCTTTGAAGCTGGCTTCCGCCTCGGCGAGAACAGCCGTCGTCGCCGTCGCTGCACCTTGCAGCGCTTCGACTTTGGTGGTCAGCACCTCAAGCTGCGGTAGACGCGCGAGGGCGTCTTTGAGAGCGCTGCTTTGTAGTCCTGCGGTTTCGCGCAAAATCTCCAGTTCATGCTCCGCAGCGGTCAGCTTTGCTGCCGCTTTTTCATAAGCAGCCGCTTGCTGCCGGGATGCAGCCAGGCTCTCTTCAAGCGCGCTCACGCGCTCCGTCGCTTCGGCGAGCTGCGCGCGAAGCTCTGAATGCGCTACAACTTTTGCGTTGGCGTCCGTCAGTTTCTGTTGGAGCGCATCAGCGCGCGATGCTGCGGCTTTGAAGTTGACTTCCGCCTCGGCGAGAACAGCCGTCGTCGCCGTCGCTGCACCTTGCAGCGCTTCGACTTTGGTGGTCAGCACCTCAAG
>JAUXWZ010000041.1 GCA_030684835.1 Beijerinckiaceae bacterium | reverse complement strand
CCCTGCGCCTGATAGTTCGAGGCGATGCCTGCGCCGTAAAGCGAGCGCGGCGTTTCGGCCATGCGCTCGTAAACGAGGCGGCCAACGACCTGTCCGTCTTCCAGAATGAACGGCACGTCGTGCGAGCGCACTTCGAGCACCGCGCGCGAACCAGCGCCGCCCGCCTCCGCCGCGCCGAAGCCCGGATCGAAAAAGCCCGCGTAATGCACACGGAACTCGCCGACCAGCGGATCGAACGGCGTCATCTCGGCGGCGTGATCGGGCGGCACGCGCACGGCCTCCTTGGAGGCCAGAATGTAGAATTCGCCGGGATCGAGAATGAGATCGCGGCGGCCGCGATCGTGAATCGGCTCCCAGAAGTCGAGCGTTGAATGGGCGCCGGGGCGATCGACATCGATCAGGCCGGTGTGACGCTTGGCGCGATAGCCGATGAGGCCCGAGGCGTCGAAGCCCGCCAGATCGACCGACACCGCCACGCCGCCCGCGATGTTGGGCTCCGCCGAAGTCACCAGCTTTTCGCGCGCATGCAGGGCGTGGTGGCCCGCGTCATCCAGCCGCGCGTGGCCCTGACGGAAGCGCACCTGCGAAAGGCGCGAGCCGGCGCGCACCAGCACGGGGAACGTGCGCGGGGAGATTTCCGCGTAGAGCGGGCCGTGATACCCCTGCTCGATCATGTCGAACTCGCGGGCGCGGTCCGTGATGACGCGGGTGAACACGTCGATGCGGCCAGTCGAGCTTTTGGGATTGGCGGCGGCGGCGACCGAGGGCGGCAGCGCGAGACTCTCCTGCAGCTCGGCCACGTAGACGCAGCCCGTCTCCAGCACGGCGCCGACTTCGAGGTTGATCTCGTGCAGCGCCAGATTTTCGATGCAGGCTGACACCGGCCGGCCGGGGCCCGGCAAAAAGCTCGCGCGCATCCGCCAGGCGCGCACGCCTAGACGCAAGTCGAGGCTCGCCGGTTGCACCTGCCCCTCCGCAAAGGGCGCGGCCAATTTCAGCGCGCCCGCGTCAGCAAGAAGCGAGATGCGGTGGGCGGGCAAAATGCCAGTGAGGTCGCCGGGAACTTCGATCATGGATCACGACTAGCCCAGCAGGCGCCTGCGGGCAACACGTAGCCACTGCTTGCGGCGGACCGGCCGGGCGGACTAAATGGCCGCTTCACACCGCGCCCGACCGCCGCGCCGAGGACCAGAATGACCGAGCCCACGCAGAAGAAAGCCATGAAAGACCTGCGCCCCGCCACCCGCCTTGTGCATGGGGGCACGATGCGCTCGCAATTTGGCGAAATGTCCGAGGCGCTCTATCTGACGCAGGGCTTCGCCTACGAGAGCATGGAGCAGGCCGAGGGGCGCTTCACCGGCGCCTCGCCCGGCTTCCAGTATTCGCGGTTCGGCAATCCCACAGTCGCCATGTTCGAGCAGCGCATGGCCCTTCTGGAAGGCGCGGAGGCCGCCCGCGCCACCGCCACCGGCATGGCCGCCGTCACGGCGTCAATGCTGGGCCAGGTGCGGGCAGGCGACCATGTGGTTGCGGCCAAGGCGCTGTTCGGCTCGTGCCGCTTCATTGTGGAAGACCTGTTGCCCACCTATGGCGTGGAGTGCACGCTCGTTGACGGCACGAACCTCGCCCAATGGAAGGCCGCGGCGCGGCCCAACACGCGTACATTCTTCCTTGAAAGCCCGACCAACCCGCAGCTCGAAATCATCGACATTCGCGCGGTCGCCGACATCGCCCACGCAGCCGGCGCGACGCTTGTGGTGGACAACGTATTCGCCACTCCGATGCTGCAAAGCCCGCTGACGCTTGGCGCCGATTGCGTCGTTTATTCAGCCACCAAGCATGTGGATGGACAAGGTCGCGTGCTGGGCGGCTGCGTGCTGGGCTCGGAAGAGTTCATCATGAAGAACATCCACAATTTCCTGCGCCAGACTGGCCCGGCCATGTCGCCCTTCAATGCGTGGGTGATGCTGAAATCGCTGGAGACGCTGCCGCTGCGTGTCGCCCAGCAGGTGCGCAATGCAGAACGGGTCGCCGATTTTCTGGCCGAACGGGGCGGCGTCGCGCGCGTGCTCTACCCATGGCGCAAGGACCATCCGCAGCACGAACTGGCCAAGCGCCAGATGACGGGCGGCGGCACGGTCGTCGTGCTGGAGGTGGATGGCGGCAAGGCGGGCGCGTTCCGCTTTGGCAACGCGCTGCAGATCGTCAAGATATCCAACAACCTTGGCGACGCCAAAAGCATCCTCACGCACCCGGCGACCACCACGCACCAGCGCATCGCCCAGCCTGCGCGCGAAGCAATGGGCATAACCGAAGGCATGCTGCGACTGTCGGTCGGGCTTGAGGATATCGAGGACCTGATCGACGATCTGAAGGGCGCCAGCGCCGCCGTGTAAGACTTTGCGGGGCGCGTTCAACGGGCTACACCTTGAGCCCATGACCGCCCCGCTGCGCACTGCGATTCTTCATGACGACGGCCTCGCCCGCTGCCCCTGGCCGGGCGTTGACCCGCTGTATGTCGCCTACCACGACAAGGATTGGGGCGTACCCGAATGGGACTCGCGCGCGCTGTTCGAGAAGCTTTTGCTCGACGGTTTTCAGGCCGGGCTCTCGTGGATCACGATCCTGCGCAAGCGCGAGGCCTTTCGCAAAGCTTTCGACGGATTTGATCCGCAGAAAATCGCGCGCTACACGCCCAAGAAAGTAGAGCGACTGATGGGCGACGCCGGCATCGTGCGCAACCGCGCCAAAATCGAAAGCGCGATCAGGTCGGCGCGCGTCTATCTTGAGATTGAAAGCGCGCAGGGCTTTTCAAATTACATCTGGGATTTCGTGGATGGACGGCCTGTGCAAAACAAGCTGAAACATATGGCGCAAATGTCCACCGAGTCCGACATGTCGCGCAAACTTTCAAAAGAACTGAAGACGCGCGGGTTCAATTTTTGCGGGCCCACTATCGTTTACGCCTTCGCCCAAGCGGTGGGCATGATCAACGATCACCTCGTCGATTGTCATCGCCACGCCGAATGCGCTGCGCTTGGCCTCAAGGGGCCTGCATAATGGCGCGCGCCGCAAAACCGCCGCGCGCCTTTCAGCGCATGCTGTCAGGCCGCAGGCTTGATCTGCTCGACCCCTCCCCACTCGACGTCGAAATTGAAGACATCGCGCACGGGCTTGCGCGCGTGGCCCGCTGGAACGGGCAGACGCGCGGGCCGCACATCTTTTCCGTGGCGCAGCACTCGGTGCTCGTTGAGCGCGTCGCTGCGTCCATCGACCCCGGCGCGCCAGCGCGCTGGAGGCTGGCGGCCTTGCTGCACGACGCGCCCGAATATGTGATCGGCGACATGATCTCGCCGTTCAAGGCGGTGATCGGCGAAAGCTACAAGAGCGTTGAGCTACGCATTCTTGCCGCCATTCATCTGCGCTTCGCGTTGCCTGCGAACATCCCCGCAGCTTTGCTGCGCATCATCAAGCAGGCCGACAGCGTCGCCGCCTTTATTGAGGCGACACGCATTGCTGGTTTCACCGTGGCCGAGGCGGAGCAATTTTTCGGTCGGCCCAAAATCGCCATGCGGGATATCGAACCGCTGATGACGCCGATGGATTCTGCTCATGCGGAGACGCTCTTTCTTGAGCGTTTTCGTGATCTGGACGACGAAATGAACGCAAACGGAAACTGATATGCCGCGCATCCATGTGTGCTCGCTGACACAGATTGCAAATGCCGTGCGTGAAACGGGCGCGCGCAGCATGGTGACGCTGATCAACCCGCTTTATCCGGTCACACGGCCCGTCGAAATCGACGCCGCGCGTCATCTGCACATCAGCGTGTCCGACATCGTTGAACCACTTGACGGGCATGTGGCGCCGGACGTGGCGCATGTGCAGGAATTGCTGCGCTTTGCCCGCGCATGGGATCGCGCGCACCCGCTGCTCATCCATTGCTATGCAGGCGTCAGCCGCTCGACCGCTGCGGCTTATGTCGCAGCTTGCGCGCTGCGGCCGGATTTTTGCGAACAGGAAACGGCCCGCACATTGCGGGCGTTGTCTCCAACGGCCACGCCTAACGCGCGCATTGTTGCGATTGCCGACAAACTGCTGCAGCGCAACGGGCGCATGGTCGCCGCCATCAACGAAATCGGGCGCGGCGCGGATTGTTTTGAGGGCGCGCCTTTCGCGCTGGATGTCGGCCCACTGGACATTGACCCGCGAGATTTGGGCCCATGAGCGAACGCCCGCACGCGCAAACGCCGCCGCCCGTCGAGGTCAATCTCACGGCCGCCATCGTCGCGCTGGCGGAAGACGAACCGCTGATCATCGCCACAGAGGGACGCGGCGCGCACGACGCTGCGTTGCCGTCTGGACCGTTCAATCCCCTCGCCCATCGCACGTTTGAAATCGGTCTGCGCGAATGGGTGGGCGAGCAAGCGGGCGCGCATCTGGGCTATGTCGAACAACTCTACACATTCGGCGATCGTGGACGCAGCGCGCAGGCGGGCGACCGCGATCCCCATGTGGTGTCCGTAGGCTACCTTGCGCTGACGCGCATTGGCGGGGTGGAGGAAGTGGCGCGCGCGCGCTTTCGCCACTGGTATGCGTTCTTCCCGTGGGAAGATTGGCGCGAGCGCAAGCCTGCGATCATCGACGAGAAGATCGTGCCCGCGCTGACGAAATGGGCCGCGCGCGACACGGTGAGGCCCAACGCCTATGGACTCACGCGGCCCGAGCGCGTGCGGCTGCTCTTTACAGATAGTTTCAACGACGAGAACGCGCTTGATCGCTACCAGCTTCTCTACGAGGCGGGACTTGTGGAAGAAGCGCGGCGGGATGGACGCGCAAGCCCGCTCATCGGCGAGGCCGGGCCGCTGGGCGAAGCCATGCAGCACGATCATCGCCGCATTCTGGCGACCGCGATGGCGCGGCTGCGCAGCAAGATCAAATACCGTCCCGTGATCTTTGAACTGATGCCGCCGACCTTCACGCTCACCGCGCTGCAACGCGCGGCCGAAGCGATCAGCGGGCGGAGACTGCACAAGCAGAATTTTCGCAGGTTCGTGGAGACGTCAGCCGTTGTGGAGCCGACCGGCGAATTTACACACCACACAGGCGGCAGACCGGCGGCGCTGTTTCGATTCAGACGCGAAGTGCTGCAGGAGCGGCCTGCGGCGGGGTTAAGGGTTGGCGTGAGGGGATGAATGAAGTAGCGCGGATAAAGTCTATCTTAGATTTTAAATATCAGCGATTCGCGAGCGAAAGTATGTTCTCCACTGCAAAACAAAAAAACGCGTTTGAATGGTTCCAAACTCGCCTCAAGGAACTGGAGAAGGAAGCGCGCGACAATGGTGATCAACTCGAGCGTCATGATCTCTGGCGCAGACAGTATTACAAATACCCATACTTGTTTTTTGAAGATGATTATACGGTAATTAATCGTTTTTCCGATATCTTTTTTAATATTTTCGAAATCAACCGCGAAAGCAAGATAAGCCCGCGCACTTCGCTATCTAGCCGTATCTTATTCTTTCAGTTATTTACTGAGATAATCGAGGAAACAAACTGGCGCCTGATCCTGAATTCAGAAAACGCCCCTAGCGCCACCTTTCGCATAAAGGAATACTTTAAAGACGGCATCCCTCTTGGATGTCGCATGTTTGGAAACAGGGAACATATTCCTGGAAATTGGCTCGTTAAATATTCTAAAAGTGAATTTGTAAGAGACATGCTGCGAAACGGCAGATTCAAAATATCGCCAGCAACAGAATACGCAAAAGGGAATTACAATAGGGCGATTAGCGACCTCGAAACGACGCGGCATTTCCGTTTAAAGGCCATAAAAGAGAGACTTGATGGAGAGACCGCAATCGAATTTCAAGGAAACAGTATGCCAATCTCGAATGGCGTCATTCCGTTAGACATAGAAATTGGTGACTATTATTTGTTCTCAACATGTTCAGAAATAGACCGTCGACTCCCTACTGATTTCGAGGCTACCTCAGCCCTAATTATTAAGGACCGAAAACGCTTTGTATCACTCCTACGCGCTGCAGTTCTCACAAAGTTCGCGAACTGGAGTTTTACAGCAGGAGATGTTTTCTATTTCGATCCATACAACGATGCACCAGTAATACCTGAACTTGAGATGTGGAAGAATTTTTCTTTTTCTTATCAAAAAGAGCACAGATGTCTACTTAGGCGAAAGAGCGTGACCGACGCCGTCGGTCAACTCGAACCCTTCTTTGTGGAATTAGGCCCCTTAATGGACTTTTGCGAGGTCGTCGAGGGCGAGTTTTAAAGAACTTAAGCCTCACTCCTCATCCATCGGCTCCACATAAATCACCAACCGGTGGTCGTGGATCTTGTAGCCGTGGCGGCGCGCGATGACCGCTTGCAACTCTTCGATCTCGGGGGCGTGGAATTCAATCACCTCGCCGGTGCGCACATTCACGAAATGATCGTGATGCTCATCGCCCGGCTGTTCATAACGTGCGCGCCCGGCGCTGAAGGCGTGGCGCTCGACGATGCCCAATTGCTCGAACAGGCGCACGGTGCGGTAGACCGTCGCCAGGGAAATGCCGGGGTCGAGCTGCTGCGCGCGGCGGTGCAGCTCCTCCACGTCGGGGTGGTCGGTGGCCGAGCCGAGCACGCGCGAAAGCACGCGGCGCGGCGCTGTCATGCGCACGCCGGTGCGCGAAAGCTTGTCTTCCAGAGTAAATGTCTTGGCGTCCGTCATGTCGTTTCCGCCTTTGCTGGTCGGCCCATCTAGACACAACCCGCGCCCGCGACGATTGAAGCAGGTCAATGTTGAAGTACGATTTCCGGCGGGGTCAGCTCAAGCCCCAGCGCGAGCGCGACGGGAGCGCAGGCGATCTTTCCGGCATGGACATTGAGCCCGGCGCGCAGATGCGGATCGGCCCGCATCGCCTCCCGCCAGCCCTTGTCAGCCAGCGCCAGCACAAAGGGCAAGGTGGCGTTGTTGAGCGCGAAGGTAGACGTGCGCGGCACCGCGCCGGGCATGTTGGTGACGCAATAATGCAGAACGCCTTCATCGATGTAGGTGGGTTGCGCGTGGGTGGTGGGACGTGAGGTTTCGCAGCAGCCGCCCTGATCGATGCAGACATCGACGATCACCGCGCCCTGTTTCATGGAGCGCACCATGTCGCGAGAAACAAGCTTGGGGGCCTGCGCCCCGGGCACGAGCACCGTGCCGATCAGCACGTCGGCGCGGCGCACCACAGCCTCGATGGCGGAACGCGTTGAGAAAATCGTGCGGACGCTTGTGCCGAAGCGAAAATCGAGCCGGCGCAGAGCCTCCGGGTTACGATCCACCACCGTCACGTTGGCGCCCATGCCAATGGCGATCGTGGCGGCGTGGGCTCCCGCCACGCCCCCGCCCAGAACCACGACTTCGCCCGGCGGAACGCCCGGCACCCCGCCCAGCAGGACGCCGCGCCCGCCTGCCCATTTCTGCAAATAATTTGCCCCGATTTGCGTCGCGAGCCTGCCCGCGACCTCCGACATCGGGGTCAGCAGCGGCAGCCCGCCCATGGGCGACGTCACCGTCTCGTAGGCGATGCAGGTGGCGCCGGATGCCATGAGATCGCGCGTCTGCTGTAGATCTGGCGCGAGATGGAGGTAGGTGAACAACACATGCCCCGGGCGCAGCATGCCGCGCTCGGACGGCTGGGGCTCTTTCACCTTCACGATCATCTCTGCGATTTCAAACACATGCCCGGCAGAGGCGACGATGCGCGCGCCTGCCGCTTCATATTCGGAATCGGCAAGCCCACTGCCCGCTCCTGCGCCCGTCTCCACGATCACCTCATGACCGTGGGCGACAAGCTCCACCACCGAGGATGGCGTAAGGCCGACGCGAAATTCACTTTCCTTGACTTCCTTCGGCACGCCAACGCGCATGAGGCTCTCCCTTGTTCCCCCCAATGTGGGCCCCCGGACGAAGCGCGCAAGGGCGCAGTTACGCTCGCAGGCGACGAACGCGCGTAACCGGAGTACATTGCGCGCGAACACATCCGGCGGGGGCGCCATGGAAATGCTTTTAGTGCTGCTGGGCCTGGTCGTGCTGGGCGCGCTTGTGCTTGGCCCGCTGGCCTTCTTCATTGCGCTGCGGGCGCGCGACCGTGCGGCGGGCGTCGAAATGCGCTTCGCGGACGCGGAAGCCCGGCTCGCCGTGCTGGAATCGCACCCACTCGCCGCGCCGCCGCTGCAAACTGAGGCTTTCGCGCCGGAGCGTGCGCCACAACCTGCAGCCGAACCTGTGATGGAGACGGCCCAAGAGGCGCAGATCGACGAACCCTTCGAGCCCATGGCTCCCGAGATTGAGCCTGAGCGTCCGCAGCGCCGCAGCCTTGAAGAGGCGCTCGGCGCGCGCTGGTCGGTGATCGTCGGCGGCGTCGCGCTGGCGCTCGGCGCCCTGTTGCTCGTGCGCTATTCCATTGAGCAGGGCTTCTTTGGGCCCGGCATGCGTGTTGCGATGGGCGTTGCGCTGGCTGTCGCCCTCGTCGGCGCGGGCGAATTCATGCGGCGGCGCGAGCGCGTGGCGCAAACGCCTGCGCCTGAATCGGGCCGACCGGATATTCCCGCGATCCTCACGGCGGCCGGCACAGTCGCCGCCTTCGGAGCGATTTACGCAGCCCACGCGCTTTATGGCTTCATAGGGCCGGCAACCGCTTTCATCGCGCTGGCTGCCGCTGGCGTGGCGTGCATGTTTGCGTCTGCGCTGCATGGGCCCGCGCTCGCCGCGCTCGGTCTGGTGGGCGCGCTGGGGGCGCCGCTGCTTGTAAGTTCGCCCGATCCCAACCCCTGGCCTGTCGCTGGGCTCGCCGCCGTGGTCGCCGCATGCGCCTATTGGCTCGCGCTCATGCGTGGCTGGTTGTGGCTGGCGGTTTCGGCTGCCTTTGGCGGGGGCCTTTGGGGTCTCGCCTTTCTTGATGGAATCGCCCGCACCCCGGAGATTTTTTTCGCAGGGGCGCTAACGCATTTGATTCTGCAAACCGCTTTGGCGGCGGGTGCGTTCGCGTGGTCGCTGCGCCATACGCTGGAAGGGGACGCGCGGCCTGAGGGAAACGCGAGCTATGCGAGCGCGGGATTTGCGGCGCTCGGCGTGGCCACGCTCGTCGCGGCGCTTGATGGTAACGCCTATGGCTCGCTCTGGCTGATTGGCGCGCTGGCCGCCCTCGCGATTCCTGCTGCGACCGGCTTCATGATCGCGCCCGCAGCCGCCGCGCTCGCCATTGCTGGCGCATTTGCTGTTCTCGTCCTGCGCATCTGGCCCGACCCCGCCTATGTTGCGGAGAGCCAGCACTGGTCGCCCTCCTTTGCGTACGATCACTGGCCGCGAGCCATCGATCCAAGCTTCTTCGCGTTTTTTGGCGCCGTCGCGGCGAGTGCTGTCGCGATTGCGGGGGGATGGCGCATTTCCATCGCGCGCGCTTTGCCGTTCTCAACGCTGGCGCTTTATGCAGGCGCCGCCGCGCTGACGCCGCTGGCGGTTTTGTCGATGGCCTTCGTGCGACTGACAGACCGCACGCCGAGCGTGCTGTTCGCAATCATCGGCGCCGCGCTGGCGCTTGGGTTCGCGCTGGCCGCAGCGGTGTTCCGCAATGCTGAAACGCATAATGAAGAAGACGCAGAAATGCCGAACGCGCGCTTTGGCGCAGGCGTTTTTGCATCCGCAGCCATCAGCGCGTTGGCGCTGGCGTTCGTGTTCTTCCTGCAGGGCGCGACGTTGACAGTCGCGCTGGCGCTCGCAGCGCTGGGCGCGGCTTATGTAAGCGCGCAATTGCGCATCAGCGCGCTGCGCTGGTGCGTCGCAGGGTTTGGCGTTGTTGTCGCAGCGCGACTTGCGCTGGAGCCGCGCCTGCTAACCGACGCGGGCCCGTGGCCGATCCTGAACTGGCTTTTGTTCGCGTATGGCATTCCCGCGCTCGCCTTTGGCGCGGCGGCGTGGATCATGCGGCGCACCGAGGGCGAGGATACGCCTGTGCGCGTGGCGCAATCGCTTTGCATTCTATTCAGCGCCTTTCTCGTGTTCTTTGAAATTCGCCATTTCATCAACGATGGCGACGCCTTCGCGCGCCGCACTGGCCTTGTTGAACAGGGCCTGTTCGCAGTCTCAGCCCTGACATTCGCCATCGTGCTAACGCGGCTTGATGCTCAACGCGCCTCCATCGTGTTTCGCTGGGCCTCGCTGATGGCAGGCGCGTTGTCGTTTGCAGCAATCGCAATTGGGCTGGGCTTTGCGGGTAATCCGCTTTTCTCATTCAGGGGCATTGAGGGCGGGCGCTTCATCAACGCGCTGCTGATCGGCTACGCGCTGCCAGCCATTCTCGCGTTGATCCTTGCACGCGTCAGCCAGGGCGTACGCCCCTATTGGTATGGCCTGCTGGCGAAAGCCTGCGCCATTGCGCTCGCATTTGGCTATGTGACGCTGCAAACGCGCCGCCTGTTCCACAATGAGCGCATCGGCATTCTGCGCATCACAAGCGAAGCGGAATGGTACGCCTATTCCGCCGTTTGGCTGGCGCTTGGCATCGCGCTGCTCGCGTGGGGCATCGTGCGTGGCTCAAAAGAGGCGCGCATCGCTTCGGCAATTTTTGTCAGCGCCAGCGTTTTGAAAGTTTTCCTGTTCGATCTTGCCGGGCTTGAAGGCGCGCTGCGGGCGCTGTCGTTCATCGGGTTGGGCGCAACGCTCATCGCCATCGGGCTCGTGTATCAGAAACTCGTGTTCGCCCGGCCCACCCCGGCCCTGCCGACACGGGACAATGGCGCGGGGGACGTCACGCTTCCCGCCTGACATGTTATGATTGCGTGAGAAACTGGAGAATCGACCTTGGCCGACGCGAAGTCAGACCCCGCGAAGCTGTCTTTCGAAGACTCGCTCAAAGAACTTGAAGAAATCGTCTCCAAGCTTGAAAGCGGACAGGTGTCGCTTGAACAATCGATCTCGTTCTACGAGCGTGGCGAAAAGCTGAAGCAACGCTGTGAGAGGTTGCTCAAGGACGCCGAAATGCGGATTGAAAAAATCACGCTGACAGCGGACGGCGCCCCGAAGGGAACCGAGCCGCTTGATGTGGAGCGGTAATCTTCAGGCAAGCTCCTTGCGCAGATCGAGCCCATCGTCCGAATCGAAAATGTCCGACGCCCCTTCCTCGATTTCATAGCCGCGCTCAAGAAAAAAGCGCTGCGCGGTGATGCTCGAGGTCAGGCACAGGCGCGGCAGGCGCATGTCCTTCGCTCGCCTCTCGATGTCCTCCAGAAGCGCCGTGCTGACCCCCTGAAAACGATCCTCGGGCGTCACGTAGAGCAAAATGACGTCGCCCGCCGCCGAGAAGGCTCCAACGCCCGCCAGACGGCCCTCGCGTTCGGCCAGCACCACGACGGAGCCCGGCCGCGTGATCCAGGCTTCCATGTTTTTCAGCGACTTGTTGGCGAGCCATCCCTCAAGGGTCATGGCGTCGCCTTCATGGTCAGCCTTGCAGAGTTCGGTGATCGAGCGGCGCACCAGCGCGAGCGCCGCCTCCGCGTCTTCCAGCTTCGCCTGGCGAATTTCCATATCAGCTCCATATTGTCGTTATCGAGCGTTCGCACTCGACGGGCGGACGCTGATTGGGCATGCTGTTTCCATGTACTCTGAAACAACACTTGGAATCGAGATCAGCGTCGAACCGCGCTTCATGGCGGATCGGTCAGAACCGGAGTCCGGCCGCTGGTTCTGGGGCTATTCGATCAACATCCGCAACCGGAGCGCACGAACGGTGCAGCTGATGCACCGCCATTGGCGCATCACGGACGGCAATGGCCGCCTCGAAGAGGTGCGGGGACCGGGCGTCGTGGGTGAACAGCCGATCATCCCCCCCGGCGAATCCTTCAGCTACACGTCTGGCTGCCCCCTGCCGACGCCGTCGGGCATTATGGCCGGGTCCTACAGGTTCGTGGACGAGGGCGGCGAAAGCTTTGACGTGGCGATCCCCGCCTTTTCGCTCGACTCGCCGCAGGCGCGGCGGGTCCTCAACTGAGGGAATGCGCGCGCTGTGTCGCAGGATTCCGATTCCCGTCTGAACGCCGCTGTCGAAGTCCTCGACCGGCTGATCGCGTTCGACACGGAAAGCTCGAAGAGCAATCTGGAGCTTGTGGCCTTCGTGGAGAGCCTTCTGCGCGCCCATGACGTGCCGTTCGTCATCGTGCCGAACGCAACCGGCGACAAGGCCGCCGTGTTCGTCACCATCGGGCCGATGATCGACGGGGGCGTGGTCTTGTCGGGCCACACGGACGTCGTACCCGTGACTGGCCAGTCCTGGACGAGCGACCCGTTCACGCTGCGGCGCGAGGGGTCGCGGCTTTATGGGCGCGGCGCAACAGACATGAAGGGTTTCGACGCCGTGTGTCTGGCCATGATCGACGAGTTCAAGCGCGCGCCGCTGAAGAAGCCGATCCACATCCTGTTGAGTTACGATGAGGAAACAACGTGCGCCGGCCCGCTGGACACGATTGCGCGTTTCGGGCTCGACTTGCCGCGCCCTGCCGCCGTTATCATTGGCGAGCCGACGCTGATGGAAGTCGCTGACGCCCACAAGAGCATCGCCACTTTTTACACCACGGTGCGCGGGCTTGAGGCGCACTCGTCAAAGCCCAATCTGGGCGCCAACGCGATTGAAGGCGCCGCCGCGCTCGTGGCGGATCTCTATCGCTTCGCGGACGAAATGGCGGCGGGCGACGGCGACGATCGCTTCGATCCGCCGACGTCCACGCTGAGCGTGGGCACGATCAACGGCGGCACGGCGCGCAACATCCTTGCCAAGGAATGTTCCTTCCACTGGGAGTTTCGCGGCCTGCCCGGCCTTCCCCAAGATGTGGCGCTGCGCCGGCTTGAGCAGCATGCGCGTGAAACCGTGCTGCCGCGCCTGCGCCGTTTTGCGCCCGACGCGAACGTGGAGACAATTGTCGAGGTCGAAGTGCCAGGACTGTGCGCGCAAAACGGCTCGGTTGCCGAGACGCTGGCTCTCAAGCTCACGCGCTCCAATCGCACTATCGCCGTGCCTTACGCCACGGAGGCGGGACGTTTCCAGAGCGCGGGCGTGCCCACAATCGTGTGCGGGCCGGGCTCCATCAATCAGGCTCATCAGCCCGATGAATTCATCGAAGTGGCCGAGCTTTCGCGATGCATCAGCTTTATGCGCGCGCTTGCGGCGGACCTGAGCTAAGCCCGCGCTGAGCAGCCGCAGGCTGGAGGGGTGCGCTGGCCCCGCGCAGGCGCTATATTAGCTAGATGAGCCATCAAGGTCGGACCGGACTATGACCGACACACCACACCAGGTACAGGTCGCCGACGAGGCGCACGAAGACGCGGCCACGACGCGTCTGGCCGTGCGTATGGCGCTGGGCGGCTTCGTCCTCATGTTCGTGGCCGGCGCCTTCATGTGGCTGAAGGTTGGCCCGACCATTTTTGTCGATCTCGCGACGGCCGTCGTGAATTGCTTCTGATCGAGCCACTGCTTCTCGCCCCTGCGGAGATTGTTTCTTGAACCGTCGACTGATCGTTCCGCTCGTCGCTCTGCTGCTTGGCGTCGCCCTGCTGGCGACCGCAGCTTATGTGACCCTGCGTCAGCCGGGGGTGGGCGCGCCTGCGCCCTCCGCTATCGGCGGCGCGTTTGCGCTGATTGACAGAGACGGCAAAGCGATTACGCACCGCGACATGCTGGGCAGGCCGTATCTTGTGTTCTTCGGCTTTACCCATTGTCCTGATATCTGCCCGACCACTGCGATGGAAATATCGCAGCTGTTTGAAGCGCTGGGCAAGGACACGAAGGTGAACGCCCTCTTCATCACAGTCGATCCAGAACGCGACACGGCGCCGATTTTGAAAGATTATCTTTCCAGTTTCGATCAGCGCATTGTGGGCGTAACCGGCCCACGCGACAGTATCGACGCCGCCATGAAAAGTTTCCGGGCCTACGCGCGCAAGGTTCCCAGCGACCGCCCCGACACTTACACGATGGACCACACCGCGCTTGTCTACCTGATGGACAAGCAGGGACGCTTCGTCTCCGGCTTCAATCTGAAACGCGCGCCCGAAGAAGCCGCGCGCGATCTGCGGCGCTACCTGTAAGGCGCTAGAAAAAACCGACGGGAAAATATTTCAGGTACAATTCCGTATAAACGCCCTGCTCTGCGATGCGGCTGAATGCGAAGTCGAGCGCGCGACGCAGGGCGGCGTTTTCTTTCCGCACCGCCACGCCGACTCCATCGCCAAAGAAGAGCGGATCGAGAAAAGGTCCGCCTCGAAAGGCGCAACAGGCCGCGCCCTCTTCAGTGTTCAGCCAGACCGCCAGCGTCACGCCATCGGCGAACGCGAGCGGCGTCTCTCCGCTGCGCAAAGCCTTGATGAGCGCGGGCAGATCGGCGAATTCCTGCCGTTCAACGCGCGGAAATCGCGTTTCGAGAAACGCCGCATGCGCCGTGCCTTCCACAACGCCCACGCGCTGGCCCACAAGCGTTTCGGGCCGCACGTCATCGAGCGTCATATCCTTGGGCGAGATGAAGCGGCCGGGCGTTTTATAATAAGGCGCCGTGAAGTCGACACGTGCGCGTGTGGCCGACGTGGCGGCCAGCGACGCGATGGCGGCGTCCGCCTGCCCTTGTTCAACAGCGTCGATGATCGTGTCGAAGCGGCGCGCCTGTATCGTGCAGGGTATTTTTAATTCCTCGCAGAGCGCGCGGGCGAGGTCGACGTTGAAGCCCGCCAGCGCGCCGTCTGGGCCCGGAAAGGCGAAGGGCGGATATTCGTCGTCGGTGACGAACCGGATCGTTCGCAAGGCGCTGAGATCGGGGCGTTCGAGGCGACGCTGCGGGTCCCAGAAATGAGGAACTAGCACCGCGCCGGGCGACGCCTGCTGGGACGATGCAGGCGCAAGACAGGCGACGCTCATCACGCCGATTGCAGCTAGGCCCGACAGGATAAATGCCGCCCGCCGCCCGATTCCGCTTGCAATGGATAAGCTCAAGCTAGAGTATTCCCGTTAATGTAGCGTTAAGTCATCGAGTGATCAGAATGAGCAGCGGCCTCGTTCACTTACTTCCCCAGACAACCCCGCGCAGGATGCACGACGGCGCTGGCGAAGCAACTGACCGCCTTTCGGAGCGGGCTTCGCGCCGTGGCGCGCTTGTTCCAGTATCCCTGATTTGCCTGCACCAGGCCGGGGCGCCGCCCGACCGCCTCCTGGCCGCCACACGCATCGGAGCAGCGCTCAACATTCCTCCCGAGCAGGTGATGCTGCGTGAGGGCTGGATCAGCGAACGTGATTATTACCGATCTTTGGCGCGCTGGCTCGGGTTGCCCTTCGTCGAGGAACCGTTTGCGCTGGGTCGGGGCGCGCATTATCCCCAGAGCATCGTCGCCAGCATTGCGCAGCACGCGGATGGCGCATGGATCTGCGCCCCGGAAGCGCGACGGATTGAAACCCTCGCTTTATTTCGGCGGCGCCCAGCGCCCATCCGCGTCAGCATCACCACGCCAACCAATTTGCGGCTCACCATAGAACGCGCCTTCGCGCCGGTTGCCGCAAGGCATGCAAGCCGCGAACTTGCGCGTCGCGATGTCGACGCGTGCGCCTTGGGAAAGCCCAACGCCGTGCAGATCGCCGCGATTGCGGCGCTTGTCATCGTCATTCTCGCGAGTCTCTCCGGACATGGTCTCCTCCACCTTGTTCTGTCGAGCCTGGTGTGCGCGCTGCTGGGGGCGGCAATCCTGCTGCGGCTGCTGGCGACGGCCAAAAGCAGCGGCGCGGCGCCTCGCCACACGCCTTTGTGCGATGTCGATCTCCCCGTCTACACGGTCATCGTCGCGCTGCATCGCGAAGCCGCGGTCGTGCGCAGGCTCGTGAACGCGCTTGATGCGCTTGATTACCCACGCGCGAAGCTCGACATCAAACTGGTGATCGAAGTGGATGACCACGAGACGCGGCGGATGCTTGAGGCGCTTGATCTTCCGCCGCGCTATCACATCGTGATCGCGCCGGACGGGCGGCCGCGCACCAAGCCGCGCGCACTGAATGTGGCTCTTGCGCAGGCGCGCGGCGAACTCGTTACCGTTTATGACGCGGAGGACGAGCCCGAGCCTGATCAATTGCGCAAGTCCGCCGCCGCCTTCGCCACCCTGCCCGCGCACATTGGCTGCGTACAGGGACGGCTCGCGATCGACAACTTTCGCGACGGCTGGATTTCATCGCTCTTCGCCATCGAATACGCGGCGCTGTTCGAGGTGATCAATCCCGGTCTGTCCGCGCTGAATGCGCCCGTCGCGCTGGGTGGAACATCCAACCATTTTCGCGCCACAGCGCTGCGCGACGCGGGGGGCTGGGACGCCTGGAACGTCACGGAAGACATCGATCTGGGCTTTCGTCTGGCGCGTCACGGCTACAGCGTCGGCGCGCTGGATTCATCCACCTATGAGGAAGCGCCAGCGCAAATTCGCACCTGGATCAACCAGCGGCGGCGCTGGTTCAAGGGCTGGATGCAAACGCTCGTCACGCATACGCGCGAGCCTGGGCGCTTTGTGCGGGAAGCAGGCCGGATGCGCGCGGGCGCGGCGATGCTGCTGGTTGCTGGCGCGCTGATCGGGCCGATGTTCGGTCCCGCCTTCGCGCTTGCGCTTCTGGTTTCGGCGCTCTCGGGCGACCTTTTCGCGCTGCAGGGCGCGGGCGGCGTCGTCGCCGCGGTGGTGTGGGGCGCCGTGTGCCTTGGAGGGTTGGCGAGCGCAATCTGGCCGGCGTTGCTCGGGCTCAGGCGCCGAGGATTGCTGCAACTGGCGGTCTGGCTGCCGCTTCTGCCGGTCTATTGGGCGCTTCTTTCCATCGCGGCGTGGTGGGCGCTTTACGATTTCATCCGCAACCCATTTTACTGGGCCAAGACGGACCACGGTCATGCGAAAACATCGTGGCGCAGGGACGGGGCGCGAGCGCCCGCGCGCATAGCGCAACAGCCTGCGATGCAACAGTCTGCCATGCACAAGCTTGCTACGATTGACGCGGGTTAGTCGCAAACCTAGTGTGCGCGCCAATCGACCCGCCGCTTATCGCCGGGCCTATCCAGGGTTCGCCAATGTCCTCCCCCGCAGGGCCGTCTACGCCGGCCGCCGCACCGCTTTCGCTTGAAGACGCGGTCGCCACCTCAGCAGCCTGGCCTTTCGAGGAGGCGCGCAAGCTTGTCGCGCGCATCGAGCGCACGGGCCAAAGCGAAATTCTCTTCGAGACAGGCTACGGGCCGTCGGGCCTGCCGCATATAGGTACGTTTGGAGAAGTCGCGCGCACGACTATGGTGCGCCACGCTTTCGAGACGTTGACCGGCGGCAAGGTAAAGACACGGCTGCTCGCCTTCTCCGACGACATGGACGGGCTGCGCAAGGTTCCCGACAACGTGCCCAACAAGGACATGCTGACCAAGCATCTGGGCATGCCGCTGACCAAGATTCCAGATCCGTTCAACAAGTTCGAGAGCTTCGCGCACCACAACAACGCGATGCTGCGCGACTTTCTGGATCGGTTCGGGTTCGATTACGAATTTGCGTCCTCCACCGACTATTACAATTCGGGACGTTTCGACGCGGCGCTGCTGCACATGCTGGCGCGGTTCGATGCTGTGCAGAAAATCATGCTGCCGTCGCTGCGCGAAGAGCGCGCGTCGACCTATTCGCCATTCCTGCCCATTCATCCCAAGACCGGCATGGTGATGCAGGTTCCGGCTGATGAAATGAATGTCGACGCCGGCACAATCGTGTGGCGCGATCCAGAGACGGGCGAGCGTTTTGAAACGCCGGTGACGGGCGGGCATTGCAAGCTGCAATGGAAGCCCGATTGGGCGATGCGCTGGTATGCGTTGAACGTCGATTATGAGATGGCCGGCAAGGATCTCATCGACTCGGTGAAATTATCCGCAGGCATCGTGCGCGCACTGGGCGGAACCGCGCCTGAAGGCTTTAATTACGAATTGTTTCTGGACGACAAGGGCCAGAAGATTTCGAAGTCGAAGGGCAATGGCCTGACGATTGAAGACTGGCTCACCTACGCGAGCCCGGAATCTTTGTCGCTGTTCATGTTCCAGAAGCCGCGCGAGGCCAAGCGCCTGTTCTTTGACGTGATCCCGCGCGCGGTGGACGAATATCTGCAATTTCTCGGCGGCTATCAGCGGCAGGATTGGAAGCAGCGGCTCGGCAACCCGGTGTGGCACATCCACAGCGGAGAGCCGCCAGCGGTTGAAGAGCTGAAGACAGGCGCGGATGGCGCGGGAACAAGCGTGTCGTTTGTCATGCTGCTTAATCTCGCGGCTGTCGCCAACAGCGAAGATCCGCAAGTGCTGTGGGGCTTTCTGCGCCGCTATGCGCCATCCGCGTCGCCACAGACGCATCCGCGCCTGGACAATATGGTGGGCTACGCCGTCGCCTATTTCCGCGATTTTGTGCGGCCGGCCAAAACCTATCGCCTGCCCGACGATGTGGAGCGCGATGCGCTGGGCAAGCTCGACGCCATGCTCGCGAGTTTGCCGGCGGGCGCCAGCGGCGAGGAGATCCAGACCTCGCTCTACGATGTCGCGCGGCCGATCCCGCGCTATCAGGACCTGAAGGCAAAGGGCGCGACGCCGGAGCGGCCGGGCGTTTCGAACGACTGGTTCAACATGCTCTATCAGGTGCTGCTGGGCGAAAATCGCGGACCGCGCTTTGGATCGTTTGCGGCGCTCTATGGCGTTGCAGAAACCCGCGCGCTGATCGCGAAGGCGCTTGCGGGCGATCTTGTTACGGAGCATGCGGCGTTTCTGAAAGCGCGCGAGAAGTAGGCGCGTAAATCCGCCTGTTCGCGCGCAAGCGGGATGCAGGGTCTTGATTGGAACCAATCCCTGAATGTTGTCGCTGTTCGCCAGTCTAAGCATCGCAACTGCGGCCTTCACGGGCGCGTTTCTGTCGGGCATTTTCGGCATGGCGGGCGGGCAGATCGTGCTGGCCGTGCTACTTTACTTCTTGCCGGTCAGCGCGGCGATGACGATGTTTTCCGCGCTTATGTTCTCGGGCGGCGCATGGCGCGCGGGTCTGTGGCGCAAGCACATCGACTGGAGTATCGCGGTTCGCTACATCGCGGGCTCGGTGCTGGGCATGGGGCTCATGCTCCTCATCCTGTTCGTGCCGTCCAAGCCCGTGGTCTATCTTGGCTTGGGGCTCACGCCGTTTCTCGGCGACATGCTGCCAAAAAAGTGGCGCCCCGACATCACCCAGCGCGGCATGGGCTTCCTCTGCGGCTTCATCGCGATGATCCTCCAGATCGCGGTGGGCGGCGCGGGCAACGTGCTCGACATGTTCTTCCAAAACTCTCCGCTGACGCGTTACGCCATCGTCGCGACGAAAGCGTTCACGCTTCTGTTCTCGCAATTGATGCGGTTTCTCTACTTCGGCGTGGCTGCGCTGGACGGCGGCGAAAATCTGCCGGTCGAACTCTTCGCCATCTGCGTTCTGCTGACGTTTGCGGGCGGCACAGCGGCGGTTGGACTTCTGAAGCGGCTGACCGACGATTCATTCCGCAAGTGGACGAAATGGCTCATCTACGGAATGAGCATCATCTACGTCGCGCGCGGATTGTGGCTGCTGTGGACCGGCGAATATTGAGGCGTCTATTGCGCCGCCCAGACAATGCGGGCAATCCACTGCACATCCGTGATGTCGAACGCGCGGTCGGGATGTTCCGGATTGATTGAACGCAGCTCGATCGTCTTTGCCGTGCGACGCTTCAATTCCTTGGCGAGCACTTCACCCTCGCGCGTCTTCATCACCACGCGGTCGCCGCGGCGCACCGGCGAGTTTGGCGACACGATCACAACATCGCCATCGCGATAGGCGGGCAGCATCGATTCACCCGAGATTTCGAGCGCGTAGGCGTTTTCATCGGCAATGTGGGGAAAGACGATCTCATCCCATCCGGCGCCAGCCGGAAAGCCCGCATCGTCAAAAAAGCCGCCGTCGCCCGCTTGCGCCATGCCGATGAGCGGAATACGCCGCGCAGCCTCCGGGCGGGAGGTCAGGAGACCCATAAATTCATCCAGCGTCGCGCCGGTGGCGTGCAGGATCTTGGCGAGCGATTCTGTGGAGGGCCAGCGCAGACGCTTGTCGGGCCCTTGCCGCTTGGAGCGGTTGAAAGTCGTTGGATCGAGACCTGCTTTGCGGGCCAGCCCGGACGCCGTCATGCCGTGACGGGACGCCAGCGTATCAATTGCAGCCCATATCTGGGAATGCGTGAGCATTAAACGCCCCTCCGCCGCCGACGAGGCTTGCCAAGTTCAGAGATAAAGTTCCTGAGAATGGGTATTTATACCTTTTTTCGACGCTCCGCAAGTCAGGCGTTCCTGTTATGCGCTTACGGCCCAAGGCGAGGACTGAGATAGCTCCGTCGCAAGCCACGCGACGCCATCAGCGCCCGATCGGCCAGATTTCCATCATGCCCCAGATGATGAGGCCGCAGAGGATGGGGAGGATGGCGGAAGCCGCCAGCCGGATCATCACGAAGCGACCGCCCATCAGCGGGATTTCGTAGATGATGACGCGGTGGAAGGCGAACACCGACCATGCGGTGAGATAGGCCATGACCTGCGGGAAGCCGCCGCCCGCCGCCATCAGCACGAGGACGATGGGGAACGAGACGATTGGGCCTGCGGGCGTCAATCCGCCCACAAGCGCGCCAATGAGAATGCCGCGCAGCCCGCTTTCGTAGCCGATGAGGTTGCCGATAACTTCGGCGGGCACGATTTGCGAAATGAAGCCTGCGGTCAGCAGAGCAAAGCCGATGCGCGGCAAAATCTCGAAAAATCGCAACGTGGCGTTGCGAAAGGCGCCTCGCACCAGCGTGGGCGAGCGACGCCACGCAATCACGCAGAGAATAAGCGAAGCAATACCGAAAAACGCCAGCGATCCCATTAGCTCGCCTTTTCCTCGGCTTCAGTTTTCGGCAGCCGTTCGGACAGGAACGCGGCGATGAAGGGCAGCGGCAACGAGGCGACGAAACGCATGGCCGTCAGTTCGGGCCCGAGCAGCGGGATTTCCCAAACCATGATCCGCTGGAAGCCCAGCGTCTCCCAAGACGTCAGATAGGCGATCAGAGCCGAGCGGCCGGCGCCCGCCTTGGCGAGCGAGGCGACGAGCGGAAACGACATCATGGGCCCGCCGGGCGTGACCGCGCCGACGGCGGTGGCCAACGCGACGCCTTTGACGCCTGATTTTTCGCCGAGCCATTTGGCGATCGTCGCGCGCGAAATGAGCGCGGTGACGAGTGCGGCGAGGAGAAACGCCATCGCCATCTTCGGCGCCAAGGCGAGGAACGTGCGGACGTCTGTGTGAAGGCTTTCGATAACGGCGTCAAAGCCCTTTAACTGCCAGCACAAGACGCCTGAAAAAAGTGCAAGTCCCGCAAGGACCATCACCGACCTGTCGAAAAACGCCGCCTTGAAGTCGAAGTGATCGCGGCGGAACGTTTTTGTCTCGACGGGCATGGCCCCATTTTCCAATCAGGCGCGAAGCGCGGTCAGCATTGCTGTGATGTAATCGGCGTCATGCGCGATGACGAGCATGCGTGCGTAGGGCCGCAGATGCGACATTGAGGCGGATACATCGGCGTCACTCGCTCCCTCTCCCGGCACGACGAGCGCGACAAGCGTCTTGTGATGGGCTGTACAAGCGTCTGCGATGACGGAGACGGAACGGGCGTCTTCGCCTGCGGCTGAGACGACCACGATAAAGTCTGAAGAGGCAACTTCGCTTACCAGATCAAGCGCACGGCCGGCGAGATCATTGAGCCATGCGTTGAGGCCTGCGTTGGTCTTGCCCGGCTCTGCGTCCGACGCGAAGGACAGGGCGCGGAAAAACGTTGCGCCGTTCCATTCCTTCTTCGCCAGTTCGTCGATCATCTGGGCGCTGGGAGGATCAAGCGCAATCACCTTCACGGCGCGCCGCTGGGAGTTGGGATATTGCACCCGGTACTTGGCTTCCTGAGCAGTCGTGACTCGAGCGGATTCGCTTTGCATCTCATCGCCTCCAGAAGCTAATGGCGACCCGCCAGCGCGGGCGCCAAACTACAAGCAAGCGGCGGGCCGTTCAGCCCGCCGCATTTTTCTCAAACGTCAGACCGAGGTCTGGCGCACGCCCTTCTTGGCTTTCAGCGCTTCCTTCGCGCCGTCCTTGTATTGCACGTCACGCGGAAGCAGCAGCGCAGCCTGGCGCACCTTGTGGTGCTCAGGATCCACGCCCGGCGGAATCACGCCCTTCTCGGCGAGCGCCTTGGCGGAGCGCATCAGGCGATGACGCGCCATGATGATGCCGTTGTCGGTGCCGACCAGGTTTTCTTTGGTGCGATCGCAGATTGGACCCATGCTTTCCTGAAGCGAAGCGTCCTGCATGCCGATGCCCTCGACACCCGAGAATGTTCTGCCAGCCTTTTGGGCCTCGCGATCCATCAGGTAGTCGTTGTCCTTGTTGGCGAGCGGGCGATAGGTGCCCGGCACGTAGCGAACATGGATGCCCTTGCCTGCTTTCATCGAGTCCACTTCGTGGTCGGTGAGCGCACGGGTCGGGTGATAGTCATAGCTCCACGCCCAGCAGGAGTGATCGTCGATCGGCACCCAGAAGTGGCCGTGCATCGGGTGATCGCCACGCGGCGGCACGCCCGTGTAGCAAGGCATGACCCACGGCGTGATGCGCCAGTAGTACTGGTCATCCTCGGCGTTGCGGCGCGCGCCAATGAGCAGGCCGCCGTCGCTCTCGGTAACTTCGAACACAGGCGACAGATCCTGCATGTTGTACTTGTTACCGGCCGCGCCCTTGAACAGAGGATCGGTGGAAAGGTCGCCGCGATGCAGGAAGGACACGTGGCTCGAGTCGATACCGCCTTCCATCGCCTGCAGCCAATTGCTCTCCTGCAGACGCTTGGTCATGAACGTCTGGTTGAGCGGCACGGTGCAGAACTCGTATTCGGGCTCCGGCGGCTGCTTTTCGGGCGGGCCCATGTAGGTCCAAAGTACGCCGCCCTTCTCGATGAGCGGGTAGGACTTCAGCTTGACCTTCTTCGCGTAGCCGGATTCGGCGGGCTCGGAAGGCACATCCACGCACTGGCCGGTCACGTCGAACTTCCAGCCGTGATAGGGGCAGCGCAGGCCGCATTCCTCGTTTCGGCCGAACCACAACGAGACGCCGCGATGGGCGCAGAACTCGTCTATGAGACCGAGTTTGCCTTCAGAATCGCGAAAGGCGACGAGCCGCTCGCCGAGCAGCTTCAGGCGCACCGGCGGGCAGTCAGCTTCCGGCAGTTCTTCGCTGAGCAATGCCGGCATCCAGTAACAGCGGAACAGGTCGCCCATGGGCGTGCCCGGGTCCGTCTGCGTCAAATAGTCATTCTGTTCCTTGCGCAGCATGAACATTCTCCCCTTGCGCCGCTCCCCTGCTCTCTTGCGCAGAGTGAGAGGCAATTCACCTCCGGGCGCGTGAGCCCGACCTTTTGTCTTGATCATTGACCGGAGGCCTGCGGCTTGCTATCCACCGCTCGGTTCCTGTATGCGGAACGGCGTTCCGCACAAGATCATACGTAGCGTTTATCACTGGTCCGCAAAGGGCGTCAATTAGAAGAGGGAGAATGTCGGTGTCCGCGCAGAAGATCGAGTTGTGCAAGACCTCTGACGTGGCGGAAGGCTCCGCCATCAAGGTAGAAACCGGAGACCTCATCCTCGCCGTGTTTAATCTCAACGGCGCCTTTTACGTCATGGACGACACGTGTAGCCATGGTCCCGGCTCGCTGTCGGAAGGTCCGATCTGCGGCGATGTTGTGGAATGCGATTTTCACAACGGAGCCTTCAACATCAAGACCGGCGAAATTGTCGAGCCGCCCTGCATGATTCCGCAAAAAACCTACAAGGTCTCAGTTGAGAGCGAGACCGTGTTCATAGAGGTTTGATAACGGTGGCGACACGCGCAGGTTCCCATTCTGACGCCCAAAGGGCCGCGCCAATGCGCGAGAATGCGCGTCATCCGCCACGCCGCTCCGGCCACGTCATCAGATGCAGGGAGCGCGGGCATGCGGCGTGAGATGAAGACGGCCAAGGCGATGGGCGGCGGCCCCGCGCCCGCCGCTACGTCTGCGCCCGTCGCTTCAAAATCAAAGTCGCAAAGGCTGTCGTCGGTGGCGACATCGGTGCGGCTTTTGAAATCCTTCAGCGAGGGCGAAGCCGAGATTGGCGTCACGACGCTGTCAAAGCGCCTGGGCGTCGCCAAAAGCACCGTGTATCGGCTGGCGTCCACGCTTGTGTCGGAAGGCATGCTCGAACAGAACCGCGAGAACGACAAGTATCGCCTCGGACTTGCGCTGTTTGGGCTCGGCGCGCTTGTGCGCCAGCGTATGAACGTCTCCACCGAGGCGCGCCCGCACATCTTTGCCTTGCGCGAAGCGACAAATGAAACAGTGCATCTGGCTGTGCCGGAAGACGGTCAGATCATTTATGTTTACGACTTGGAAAGCACGCAAGCGATCCGCCAGCGCGCCAACCTTGGCGAGCGCAAGCCCGCGTTTTGTTCGGCGGAAGGGCGCGCGATGCTCGCCTTTGCGGCGCCGGGGGACGTCGACGCGATCATTGCCGCCGGATTACAGCCGCGCACGCCTTTCACCGACATCAATGCAAAACATCTAAAAGCTGCTCTGGAGGACGTGCGCCAAAAAGGCTATGCACGCGAGGACGAGCAATGTGAAATCGGCATGCGTTCGCTTGCCGCTCCCATCCGCGACGCCGAAGGGCGCGTGGTGGCGGCGGTGGGAGTTGCAGGCCCGACACAGCGGCTTTCGGAGGACGTCCTTGCGCGCTTTGCGCCACTCGTCGTGAACACGGCGCATCTCATCTCCGCGCGACTGGGCTATCGCTCGGTCGCCGGGTTCTGAAACTAGCAACAACGGCTGGACACATGGCGAAGATCACCATCCCTGCGGCGAACATTGAATTCGATTGCACCGACGACACCATCATGCGCGCGGCTACGCGCATCGGGCTCGGCTTTCCCTATGAGTGCAACGTCGGCGAATGCGGCAATTGCCGTTTTGAGCTCATCGAGGGCGAAGTGTCGTACCTGCGCGCCAATCCGCCGGGCGTGACCGAGCGGGACGCGCAGCGCAAACGCTATCTGGGTTGTCAGGCCCTGCCCCAAGGAGATTGCACGATCAAGGTGTCGCTGCGCGACCATTACAAAAGCAAATTTCTGCCCAAGAAAACCACTGGCGAGCTGTTCGAGGCGTTCGACGTGACGCACGACATTCGCGAATTCCGTTTCCGCTTGTCGGAGAACGCAAAGTTCATCGCGGGCCAGTATGGATTGATTACCGCGCCCGGCGTTGAAGGCGCGCGCGCCTATTCGATGTGCAACACCGGCGAAGATGGCGACGAGTGGCACTTCCAGATTCGCCGCGTGCCCAATGGCGCCGCGACCACATCGTTGTTTGACAACCTCAAGGTTGGCGACAAGGTCGCCCTCGATGGCGCCTATGGCATGGCCTACCTGCGCGAAGACGCGCCGCGCGACATACTCTGTCTGGCGGGCGGTTCGGGCCTCTCCCCCATGGTGGCTATCTCGCGCGCGGCTGCAAAGAGCCCCGCGCTGAAGGATCGCAATATCCACTTCATCTACGGCGGACGTACGCCGCGCGATGTATGCGGCGAGGCTATGCTGCAAGAGCTGGAAGGTTATGGGACGCGCATACACTATATCGGCGCGATCTCCATGCCTGACGATCCGGCATCGGCAAAATGGACCGGCCAGGTCGGCTTCGTGCACGACATCGCCGAGAAGATTTTCGGCGAGAAACTAAGCGAGATGGAAGTTTATTTTGCCGGGCCGCCGCTCATGTCGCAGGCTGTGATGAAGACGCTCATCAAGTCGAAAGTGCCTGCAACGCAGATGCATTTCGACCAATTCTATTGAGAGGCGACGCGCGTTCGCGCGTCTCCCTTTTTCGACAAATCATTCTGGAAACGCAAAGGGACGAACCATGTCCAAATTAAAGCTCACGTTCGGCTGCTGGAACTACGATCGCACGCGCGCCATCCAGGACGGCTCCGTGCAGCCTGATGGAATCGACATCAACTATCTCGACATGCCGGTGGAAGAGACATTCTTCCGCATGGCGCGTCATCGCGAGTTCGACGTGTGCGAAATGTCGTTCTCGTCGTATTGCGTGTCGCTGCACAAGGACCCCAAGCCCTTCGTGGCGATCCCGGTGTTTCCGTCTAAGTTCTTTCGCCACTCCTGCGTTTACGTGAACGCGAAGTCCGGCATCAAGGAGCCGAAGGATCTCATTGGCAAGAAAATCGGCGTTCCTGAATTTCAGATGACGTCACCAGTGTGGATTCGCGGAATCTTGTCCGACTTCTACGGCGTGCCGGTCGACTCATGCGAATACCTGACGGGCGGCGAGGAAGAGGCTGGTCGGCCCGAGAAGATCAAGCTCGATCTGCCCGCTAACATCAACGTAAAGGCGATCCCGGACGACAAGACGCTCTCGCAGATGCTGGCAGACGGCGAAATCGATGCGCTGCACACCGCGCGCAAACCGTCCACCTATGACGGCGTGAACGTCACGCGGCTGTTCCCCAACTACCGCGAAGTCGAACTCGACTATTATCGCAAGACAAAGATCTTCCCGATCATGCACACGATCGCGATCCGCCGCGAGGTGTATGAGGCGAACCGCTGGATCGCGATGGCGCTGTTCAAGGCGTTCCAGCAGGCTCAGCACAAGACCTACGAAGACCTGAAGGAAACAGCGGCTCTCAAGGCCATGGTGCCGTGGCTGATGCACGACGTGGAAGAAGCGCGCGCCGAAATGGGCGAAGACTACTGGGCCTACGGCTACGAGCAGAACATGGAAACCTTCAAGGTCTTCCTGCGCTACCATCAGGAATGCGGCCTCTCAAAGCGCCTCCTGAAGCCCGAAGAGCTGTTTGCGCCCGAGACGATGGAAGCGTTCAAGATTTGATCAAAGAAGACCCGGGAAGTTTTCAGATTGGCTGAACTTCCCGGGTCTGATCCGGGTCTGTGTTACATTGCGCGAACACGGATGAGCGAGCGTCATTTCACTGAAAGTCTTCCATTTCGTAGAGCGGTCGGATTTCGATTTCGCTGGGGCCCGGCATGGGATTGGGGCAACGCTTCACCCATTCCAAAGCCTCGTTCATGTCCTTCACGTCCCATATCCAGAAACCCGCAACAAGTTCGTTCGTCGCAGGGAATGGGCCGTCGATAATCGTGCGGTCAGCCCCATCGAAAGCGATGCGTTTGCCTGCTGATGAAGGCTTGAGCCCATCGCCCGCCAGCATGATTCCCGCTACCGATAGTTCCTTGTTGAAAGCGTCCATTGCTTCCAGTAGCTCGGCCGATGGCATTTGCCCTGCCTCGCTCTCGCGTGTGGCCTTCACGAGCACCATAACGCGCATTCGATCCTCCTGTTGATGTCCAATCCGCTGCGCGTTTACAACGCGCGAGGAGGAGATAGGACCGAAACGGGATCTGCTATTTCTTAATGCGAATGCCCGAAGTGCCCCGTTGACTCGTCATGGTCGTGCCCGTGATCGGGCTCCATCGAATCCGCCTCGGCGTATCCGTGCATCATGGCTTCCATGACGCGGCGCAGAGGATCGTCGCCCAGCGACAGGTGGCCTGCCATCAGCCCCGCCAAACGCGCGAAGACCAGCGGTTGCATCGCCATCATGTCATAGCTGCGTGAGGGGTCGACGCCTTCGCAATCGCGAATGGCGCGCGCAAGCGCGTCAGCGAACAATTGGTCGATGACATTGACGACCGTATCATCAGAAGTCGCCGCAGTCTTTTCGCGTTTGCGAAGCATCATCTGGGCGTGATGCAGGAAGCGGTTGTAATGAGCTTCCTGCACGTTGGTCGGGCCTTCGTCGTCCAGTTCGCCGCACATGTGTCCTGCTCCCGGAATATCGTTCGACGCGTTTTCTTCACGCGAACCGGCGCCAACTTCGCTC
>JAUXWZ010000011.1 GCA_030684835.1 Beijerinckiaceae bacterium | reverse complement strand
GCGCTCATGGCGTCGTGGCGCGTGCGCGTGCCGCCTGCGCCCACGATACGCTGGGGCTTCATGCTGGAAATGGCGTCCTCCAGCGAGGACAAGAGCGCCTCGCCCTGCCCAAAAACATGAACGCCGTCCGCATTGGCGCGGGCCGCGATGCGTGGATCGGCGAACAGAGCCGCCGTCCCCGCGCTCTGGGCAAGGGGGGCCAGCCGGCTCGCGAGCCGCGCGGCTTCCGATTCGCCGATGGAGGCCAACCTGAAAAAGACAGAAGCGACATCCGCCGCTCCGAATACCACGTCGAGGAGGGGCGCGAAGTCGTCAGCGCGCTCGATCACTGGTGTGAAGAGAAAAAGACTCGGCGAATCGTCGGCCATTGATTGTCCCCCGGATCACGTACTGCCTAAATCGAAAAGGATTCCGGCGAAAGAGCGGCCCCGGTGTGATCTCGTCAAACAGGAGCGCACTTGAAGGCCGCCGGTCGCGGACAACTCTATTCAGCCTTCGTCCCCCTGAATTGACCCGGCTCATGTTCCCCCGCGCCCATCTTGGGCCTATCGGCGCTGTGGACGACGAGACCCGGTATCGAACCGGAATACAAACACTAACTGAACAATAAATATTCTAATGTCATGGTAGATACCTGAAATAAATTGAGTTTTTATTGTCGTGTTTCTGGTTCAGTAAAGCCGTGAATTACTTCGCATATATCAATAACAAGGCCATAATATATTGCTTTTATGTTACACTTGCCCTTGAAAGCGCCATTTTTACTCGCTTTTACTTTGCCCTCGGCCCCGCCCCTCGCGTATCAATTGGTTGGTCGCCCGCGCTCACGTCTGCGGGTTGGACAGGAACCGAATAAGGCGGGCATGCGCCAGCCGACACCGGAGGGTAAAAATGGGGCTCTTTAAAAACACGATCCTGGGGACCGGGGCGGCTATCGTCTCTGTCGCCACCGCCTACGCAGCGGATCTTCCGTCGCGCAAGGCTGCGCCGGTTGACTACGTTCGCATCTGCGACGCGTATGGCCGCGGCTTCTTCTACATCCCCGGCACGGACACCTGCGTCCGCTTCGGTGGTCTCGTTCGTGCTGACTACGCTTTCGTCGCTACGCAGAACGTGTTCAACGGCATCACCGCCGGTGGGGTTCCGGTGCTCTCCGTGCGCGACGACGCTCAGCACATTAATGGCTGGGAAGCCCGCGCCCGCCTCACGTTCGATGCCCGCACGCAGACCTCATGGGGCGTAGTCCAGACCGCAGCTCGCCCGCGTATGGCCCGCACCACAGGGGATGTCGGCGGTGGCACCGGTGACGCTCGCACCGCGGAAGCTACCGGCGCTAGCCCGACCCTCGAAGCAGCCTTCATTCGCTTCGCTGGCTTCACATTCGGCGCGACGCGCGACAACTTCGCCATGATGCCGAGCCTGACGTATGGCGCGGGTCATTGGGGTTCGTTCGCGAACGGCGCCAAGCAGATTGCCTACACGCACTCCTTCGGCGGCGGCTTCTCGGCCACCATCGCGTTGCAGGATCTCCTCGACACGCAGGCCACGACCTACCAGGTCAACGGCAGCGTCCCGGGCACGCCCCGCTACGCCTACAACTCGCTGCCCAACCTCGTCGGCCGCTTGGACCTCCAGCAGGGCTGGGGCGCTGTGTCGATCGCCGGCGCCGTCGCTCAGGTTTCCGGAAGCAACAACAACCTTGGCGCTTTCGCCAATGAGTTCTCCCAGAAGGAGACGGTGTGGGCCGCCACGATTGGCGCAACCTTCAACCTGCCGATGCTCGCTCAGGGCAGCAAGCTCTACCTGACGGCCGCTTACGCGGACGGCATGACCGAGTACACGACGAACTGGACCTCGGTGAAAACGTCGGCTTACCGTCGTGACGTCGGCGGGTTCACGATGAACCATCCGTCGGTCGTCTTCGAAGGC
>JAUXWZ010000006.1 GCA_030684835.1 Beijerinckiaceae bacterium | reverse complement strand
TCGAGCGAGCGCAGCTTTTGCTCGAGCAGCGCCTCTGTCTTCGGAATGACGCGAACGTCAGGCGCGTCTGCAGCGTCGAGGTCTACGCTCAGCAAATCGGCGAGCAGCGCCTCTCGCCCTCCGTTGCCGAGCTGCTTGTAGAGTTCATCGAAATAGGAATGGTTCTGGCGCGCCGCATCGCCCACATCGAAGACGGCGAAGCGCCGCTCTTCCATGCCCGCTGGCACAACCCAGCTCTCATTGGATGAAAACAGCAGCCGCACGTAGTTCGTGAGCCGGATCGGATCGACGCCCTTGCTCTCGATCATCTGCGTGCGCGCGGTCACCAGGCCCTTGAGCCGGCCTTCCGCCGCCTTGTCGCCAGCCCAAAAGCCTTCATCTACCTGTAGCAGTAGGCACGACGCCATGTGCGCGTTGAACTGCCCCGTGAGGTAGCGAGGATCATCGACGAGGAAGTAATGCGAAGCGAACAGCGAACCGATCACTTCGCCAAGCACAGTCTTGCCCGTGCCCATCTTGCCGCGCAGAACGACGGCGGTTCCAATGCGCTCGCGCGGCCGTTGCAGGATGTTGGCGAACCAATGCCACAGCCAGCGATAATGCGCTTCGTTGCCGTTGGCGATGTTCGTGCGCAGATGATCTTCGAACACGCTGTAGAGCGCGCGGCGCTCACGCGGCTCAACCTGCGAAGGCGCGAAAGAGAAGCCGCGCCAGAGGTTGAAATAGCCCTTCGTGCCGGGCGCATTGTCGCGATCAGGCCAGAACTCAATGCCGTCATAGGTCCGGCGCAAAGGCGAGGCGAGCCACTTGGTTGCGGCGTTTGCGTTCTTCCACCGCTCGACCCATTGGCCGTCGTCGTTCTTCTCGCGCGACTTCACGCGCCAGGTGACGTTCTTGAAGTAAGCCTTGAAAGCGTCGATCGAGACAACGCGCGTGCGGTCTTCAATCGGCGCGTCGGCCTGTTCGCGCATGATGACAGCGCGCGAGCCCATCAGCACGAAGGCCCACTCCTTGTTCATCCGCTCGACGTAATCGTCAAACGAACGCGGCGGCTCATCGTCATCGTCGCCCCGGCCTATCGAGAGCGCGGGCGCGGAATCGTCGGATTGCGCATCATAAGCCGAACGATCATCCGCCGCGGAAGCGCCGCCCTCGCTCACATGCTGCGCAGAATTCACGGCGCGCGGAAACTGCACGATTTCGGCGTTTGTCACCCGTCTCGCGATGTCGTCGTCGGGTCCAGTCATGCAGCCCTCGCGTCGAACTTGCCGGCCTCATTGCCCCACGTCTCCCAACCGATGCGCGACTCGCGCGAAAACACATCGCAGCGGCGTGCGGCAACAGGCAAAAAGCGATCGCAAAGATCGTAGAAGGCGTCAGGCTTGCGCGAATGTTCGCGCGCCAGCCCGTCGACGATGGACGGCAGCGCGCGGCGACGCAGCGGCTTGCCGACTTTGGCGATCAAGACGTCTTCATGCAGCGTGCGCACGAGATATCCGGGGCCCATGCGCCCGCGTCCGTTGATGGTGAGCTTGCGCCATGCGAGACGGGAACTGTAGGCAAAGCCCCACGCGTTGAGGCAGGCAAACGCGAAATCGAGTTTGGGCGCGATCGTCCACAAAAAGAGCCAGCAATCATCGCCCGCGAGCTGGCGCACCGGCAGACGCAAGATGTCGCTGTCGCTCATGCAGGAATATTGGGCTTGTGGCGATTTCCCCTCGCCCTTTGCAGAGCGAATGTTGAACAGCCACGGCGGATCGATCACGATGGCGCCATAAGCGCAGGGCTGAAGCGGTGCGAACGGAAAGGTCACGCGGCTTCCCCCTGGCTCTGGCGCATCTGCGCAAAATCACAGCCCTCTTCCGGCCGCGCCACGCGCACCGTGAGCCATGGGTAGTGCAGGCTGTAGCGGGCCGCGCCGCGCGCCACGTCAGCGTCGCTGCGCACCTGGTCGCCGTCGGCGTCCATCAGCCACACAAGGTCCGTGCACGAAGGCGGGATCGGCACGGGCGCGATGTCGTCAGGCCACATCGGCTCCGGTCCGGGATACTTCGCTGCACGCACGCGGCCGAGCGTATCGGTCCGCGACTCGGTGGGATGGCGCAGCGTTTCACGCGCCTTGCCTGCGAAGTTGCCGAGGTTGACGAAGGCGCGAAACTCAACGCCCTCGAGGGCGGCCGGCGTTGTGGCGCGCAGGGCGTTCCAGGCGGCGAGCGTTGTCTCGATCCCCTCTCCGGCCACGATCATGCACGGTGCGCACGGCGCGCCGTGTTCATCGCGGGCGCGCACAAGCAGGATGGATCCGCCCTTCTGCGATCCACGCACTTTCTTGGCCGGCAGGATTTCGCCGGTCGCGGGATGGGCTATGACGCGCCGATACTTCGGCGGATTGTCAAGATCGAGCCAGGTGACGTGCAGACCGGAAAAGCGAAGCCGCCCCTGTTCGTCGGCGTCGGGCCCGGTGATGGCCGCCAGCATGGCTGGGCCCCGAAACAGGATCTCGCCATCGTGCCAAAAAGGCATGACCGGATGGAACCGCAGCGCCGCGTCGTCACCGGCTTCGCAGCGGCGCAGGCCCAAATAGCGCTCCCCATCGGAATAACGCCACTCGCGGCCTTCATCGCGCCAAAGCTTCCACGCCCGCGTGCGTTCGCGTTCGCGAAACTGCCGCTGCGCCTGCGCGGCGCTCGCCTCGGCCCGTGTGATCTCAGTCTGCCGCTGCGCAAGTCGCTCGGCCTCGCGTTTGAGCCGCGCTTGCCGTTCGTCCCAAGGCTCCTGCGAGCGCGTCGGAGCCGCCTCGCCCGTCACCGCCTCCGCAGCATCGAGAAAGTCCTGACCGCGCAATGCGTCGAGCCCGCGCAAATGCGCCTCGAAGGCGAGCGCCCCGCCGCCCATGCCGCTCTTGCGGCAGTTCCACAAATTCTTGCGCGTGTTGATGGCGAAGCGATCATCGCCCCCGCACGCCGGGCAGGCGGTGCCGCGATCGCCCATCATGCGTTGCGTCCACAGGCCCTTGCGCTGCAGATACTCGCGCACAGGGGCGCGCCGCGCGCGGCCGATCCAGTCCTCGAATTCGGCGTCGCGGTCGCTCATCGCGCGCGCTCCATCCATTTCACGCGCGGCAACGACAGCGCGACGGTCCGGTCCTTCGCGGCCATGCGCAGGCGCGGAACATTGCCCTTCATAATCATCTGCACATCGCGCGTTTCAACATGGCGCGTCACGCTTTCAATCGGCGCAATGCGTGTCGCCTTGCGATGCGAGAGATCCCGCCGCGTTTTGTGCGCGGTGAAGAGCGATCCGGCCTTCATGCGCGTGCCCTCTGCTGGCGGGCCCGCAGGGCGTTGTCCTTGAACCGCACGTGCACGCGCACGACGCGCCGCGCGCTGGCGTAGTCATCAGAACGCTTGACAAGCATGCTGGCGCGCGGGCGCAGCATCATGGACTGGCTCATCACCCGGACGCCGAAGGTGCGCGCCTCGCCAAGCACATCATCGTATTGATACACATCGACGATCGCGATGACCCTGCTCATTCGCAGCCCTTTCCGATGGTCCGCCCGCCGTCTTCGGGATTTGTGAAAATGCGCCAGTGCACCCAGCCTTTGGGGCAGTGAAACCCCCATGAGCGAATGCGTGGGCCCGTGATGAATAGTGTCCAGCATGCGCCGGGAACAAACGTCAGACCATTCAATCCATGGGTCTCTGTCGCCATCAGCTCGACGCGGTGCGCGGCGCTAGCGCGGCGCAAGACAAAGTCGCCCGCACGCCGGAAGGTGCGCACGTTGACGCCCCCGGCTTTGATCGTGTGCTCGATATAGCATCCATCAAGCAGCAGCGACGCGTTGACCCACGGATGGTCATGCAGCGCGCGATCATCATCGCTGCGCAGGAAGTGATGCAGGTAGACGTTGAACAAGCGGTTGCGCGGCAGCACAAACCACCGCCTCAGATAGGGATGGTCTTCGCCGCCGATGATCATATCCGGTGGGCGGCCGCACGCCACGCGCCTTACAAGCTGCTTCCATAGAAAACGCACAAGGAACGATGGCGCCCGCATCACAACCCCCTCGCCTTGCCGTCAAACCATTCCGCCGCGCCGCGTAGATGATCCGCGCCGGACAGCCACTTGTCGGCAAGGCGGACGAAGAATGCGGAAAGGAAGGCGCAGATCGTGCGTGTGAAAACTGATGTCATGCGTTAAGCGCCCGCCCCAAAAGTGCGTCATCTCCGCCCGGTCAAGAGGCGGGTTGTTACTCGTCACTAACGGCCGGTTGCCCCCCGGCGCGCTTTGCACGCTACTGGCGGGCGCAGGCCCGCTTCAAAGCCTGCAGCTCGGCGTCGATGCGCGCGCGGCGGGCTTCAATATCTTTGAGACGTTCGGCCCGCTGCGCATCATCGAGCCAGCCGGGCGCCGCATCGCCCATCAGGGCGGCTATAAAATTGGGGCCATAGACCCCGAGCATGCGCAAAATGGCGTAGCCGTTGGGCGCGCTCGCCCCTTCCAGCCACTTGGCCACACGCGCGGGCGAATAGCCGATGTCGGCGGCCACATATTGCGCAGTCTTGGCCGGGTAGCGGTTTTTTAGAAAGTTTTCGATGCGTTCACCTAAAACTTTCGGTTCGTTTCCCGAAAACATTTTCACGGCCTCCTGCGATGATCTGGTCATCGAAGCATCCGTTGCATTGAGTGAATACGTAGACCCCATCGACCTGTCCTTCGTGCATGCCCGCGTCTCGTCTGTTGCTGCAGACGAGGCGCACAAGTCAGGCGGCCTCCAAGGCCGTGGGATTGACAACTGTCTCGAACGCTTCGCCGATGCCCCCCGCAGGTGAAGCGCAAGGGCCGCCCCGGCCATCACAGGCCGGGGCGGTGACCGCCAAAGCTGAAAGGTTGTCAACGCAGCGCGGGAGGACGCGCAGCGCCAACTCTTCGGCGGAAGTCGGTGATTGTGAGGCTCGCATGATGCGGAGGTTCATGCTGTGGCTTCCGCCTCAGCAGCAAAGAAGAAGTCGGCGGGCGTGAGCTCGATGCCGCGCTCGCGCGCCTTCTCCATCAACTCGCGCTGGCGCTTCGACGGGATAATGCCGCCAGCCCCGCCGCTCTCGACCGCATATTTCCAGCGGTCGACAGCGTTTCGCGTGATCCCAAGCATGTCCGCGACCGCTTGCGGCCCGCCACACTTTGCTATTACGTGCTTTGCGATGCTCATGGGCAGAAATATGTGAGGATAACTCACCGTATGTCAAGCGTATAACTTTGAGCATTTCGCATAGAGATGTGAGACAGTGACAATAGACAGGAAAACGCGGCTGATAGAGGACTCACGCCAACCTGAAGGCGTGATAGTGGCAAATCCTGACCAGCCGTACATTGATTGGATAAAAGCGGCGCTGGCGCGCAAGGTTTCGCCTGACGGTCGCAGGCTGACCCAGACCGGCATCAGCAAGGCGATCGGCATAGATCACGCCCAAGTCTCGCGCATGCTCGATGGTAAGCGCCGTCTGAAACATTGGGAAATTGCCAAGATAGCAGCCTACCTTGGCGAACCTGTCCCGAATCTGGTTGGTGCTCCACAAGCAGCGTCCGAAACTGGCCATTTACCGCTTGCTGAAAATCGTTCCAAGGTCATTAGTGTCCCGGTACGGGGCGAATGCGCCGGGGGGCGATGGATGGAATATGATTTAGGAGACAGCACTTACGACGATGTGCCGGTGGTTCCGACCAGGTTCGGCGGCCTCGAGCAATTTGCCTATCGCGTCCACGGCGCCTCAATGGATAAGGTGAAGATACTTGACGGCGATTATGTCGTCTGCGTCCCCTATTTTGATGCGCGTGCGCGTCTCACCGACGGCGACGTCGTCGTTGTGGAACGCCGTCGTGGCGGCCTCTACGAGCGCACATGCAAGTCCCTCGAGTTGCGGGCAGGCGGCATCGCCGCGCTGGTAAGCCAATCTAACGACCCACGCCATGCAGACCCCCTGCTGGAACTCCCTCTCAATGGAGAATTTGACGAGGGGCTTGAGATTGAAGTGGTCGGACTCGTTGTAGGTCGTTATTCGGCTTTCTGAAAAAGTGAGATAATCGCACAGTCTTCTATTGCCTTTCTTTTGAGTTAAACTCATATTGGTCCCTTAACGGGGGTCAGTGAGATGCGCTCAACATTCGACGACGGACAGAACGCACAATTGGAGACCGCACAGCCGCTGGCAAAACGCCGCCGCGGCTTTGCGTCCATGAGCCCGGAGAAGCGCCGCGCCATCGCCGCCAATGGCGGGCGAGCCCTTCGCCCGGAAATGCGGGCCTTCTCAAAAAACCGGGATCTGGCCGCCGCCGCAGGCCGCAAGGGCGGCGCCGCTGTCCGCCAGCCCCGCGCTTCTCTTCAGAGCGAGGCGCGCGATGTCTGAGCGCCTCTCCTGCCCCGACATGACGGTCACCCACGACGGCGTGATCTTTCCCCGCCCTCGCCCCGAAATGATCGATCCCGAGGCCATCGGCCTGCGCATGGCCGGCGACATGGCTGCGCGCATCCGCGCGGCGCAATACCTCGACCTTTCCGATCTGACGAAGGACGGCTGGACCAATGACCAGATCGAACTGCATTGGCCGCACGCCTTCCAGCTGAAGGGCGCACCGCTGCCGCCTGTCATCATCCCGCCGCAGACAACGACGCTCGGCCGCGAGATCATCGAGCAAACTGCGACCGTGATCGCGCTGGCGGCGTTTCTCGGCGTCCTCTTCGTTGCGTTGGGGGCGTGAGATGGCGCATGCGCCCGCCGCTTCAGCGCCTGATGCGCCCGGGTTGATCATCGATCCCCGCGCCGTTCTCGACGCCGCATGCTCCACCGCGCTTGTGCGCGTCGGCGCGGTCTTTCGTTCCATGGTGAGGCTGTCTGGCGGGCGCTTCTGTCCCAACGTCGTGTGCGCGCTTGTGCGCGACGGCCTGCTCTTTTGGCGCGTTTCGGGCGAGATCGCCGAAGTCACGCATGCCGGAAAAACCCGCGCTGCGCTCACTCGCGCGCGCCAACGCAACGCCGCCCAGATGCGCGCGCTCAACCTCTCATTGCAGCGGAAGGAAACCCCATGAAGACCGATCTGATTGACGTCACCCTTGTCGACATCGTCGGCCGCTCGCCGCTCAACGCGCGGCCCGACGACCCGAATGACGATGTGAGCGGCCTCGCCGCCACCATCGAAGCTGTCGGCCTTCTGCAGCGCATCAGCCTGACGCGCGCACCCGATGGCGGCTTTGAAGTCGTTGCAGGCTGGCGGCGCGTCAAGGCGCTGCGCCACCTTCACGACATCGGCCACTTTCACGATGACGAGAATATCCCCGCCGCGCTGCTGGAGGGAACGCCCGACGAGCTCGTCGCCGCGTCCATCGCTGAAAACACCGAACGCCGCATGTTGCGCGCGCCCGAAGAGGCGGAGGCCTTCGCCATGCTGGCGAGCCGCGGTCGCGAACCCGAAGACATCGCGCGCGATTTCGGCGTCACGGTGCGCCACGTTCGGGGCCGTCTGAAACTCGCGAGCCTGTGCCTGCAAGCCATGGCGTTGTGGAAGGCGGACAAGTTCACACTTGAATGCGCCCGCGCCCTGTGCGCCCTCGACCACGATCGGCAGGCTGCGCTCATCACCGAGGCCAACGGAGCCCCGTCGCTTTACAAGATCCGCGCCGCGTTTGAATTCGGCAAGGTGCGCGGTGACGATCCGCGCGCGACCTATATCGGGCGCGATGCTTACGCTGCCGCCGGTGGGCAGATCGAGGAATATCTCTTCGGCGAGTTTGATTTCTTCCTTGACGAGGATCTGCTCGAGCGCCTGGCGCGCGCAAAAATGCAGACCGAGGGCGAAGCAATCTGCGACGTCGAAGGCTGGGGCTCCCTCGTCATTGATCCGGAATGGAACGTCGCGCAGTCCTATGCAGCGGACAAGCGCCGCGATCTGCTTGATCAGGAAACAGAACGACTCGCTGCGATCAACGAGGAGCGCGACGCGATCTGGAACGCTGAAGACTATGACGAAAACGAACCCGAAACCAAAGCCCGACTGGCCGCGCTCGATCTCGAGGAAGAGGTCATCGAGACGCGCGGCCTGCTGCGCGCCATCGCGCAAGGCGAGCGCGCCGAGATGGCGCTGTTCGTCAGCCTCGACGACAACGGTCGCCTGGAAGTGCAGCGCGCGATGACGGCGAAAGCGCCGATCGAAAAGCCAGCGAAGGGCGCATCAGGAGCCGCCGCCGGCGACAGCGCTGAGCATATAGGCAGCGCTGCACAGCAGGAACAAACGCAAACCGGCAGCGAGCATCAGGAGACGCAGGCCCGCGAGACCCTGGAGGCGGCGATGCGCGAGGCTGTGCGCATGCGGCCCGATCTGGCGTTGGCGTTTCTCGTCGCAAGTCTGGCCCAGCAATCGAGTGACGTCCTGCAGATTGAAACTGACCAATTTTATCCTTGGGAGAACGATCTCGTGTGCGAGCTCGTCCGCGCCGCCAACATCGGCGAGGCGCTGCTGATCGCCGTGAACGCGCCCCAGGGCGATGTGCTCGTCGCGCTCACTGATTTCGTCGGCTACGCCGTGAACATTTCCGGCGCTGACAGCGAGACGATCTCGCGCGCCTGGCAGGCCGCTGCACTGCGCGGCGCCGCCGTGCGTGAACACATGGTCGACGCGTTCAACCCGAACCGATGGTTTGCGAAGGC
>JAUXWZ010000013.1 GCA_030684835.1 Beijerinckiaceae bacterium | reverse complement strand
AGCGCCGACGGCGGTCATCAGGCAGAGGTCGCCGGTAGCGATGTTGCGGCTTAGTCCGGCGTGCGACAGCGTGAGGGGGATTGTCGCCGCAGAAGAATTGCCGAAATCGCGCAGCGTAGACATGGTCCGGGACGGGTCGAGTCCCAGCCGGCGCTCGACCGCGGCGGTGATGCGCAGATTGGCTTGGTGGGGGATCCAGTGCGCGATGTCGGAAACGGAAGCCCCTGCGGCGCGCAGCACCTTCTCCGAACTGGCGACCATCGTGTCCACCGCTTTCGAGAAAACGGCGCGCCCGTCGGACATTTGCATGTAAAGGTCATCCGGCGCGAGTTCGCCTGAAAACGGTTTCCGACTGCCCCCGCCCGGGATCCTGATGAGATCGTAACCAGAGCCGTCGGACACGAGGTCGGCGGCGATCACGCCGCTGTCGGCGCCCGGCGCCGGCGATAGAACGACGGCGCCGGCTGCGTCGGCGAACAGGGCCGATGTCGACGGATCCACCGGATTAATCCGGCGGGAAAGAATGTTCGCCGCGACGACCAGCACGCCGCGGCCCTGCGCGCGCGCCATGCCGTCGGCGATGACGAGCGCGTCGATAAAGCCGGCGCAGGCGCCGGCGAGATCAGCCGCGCCGCACTTCAATCCGAGCTGATGGGCGAGGAGAGGGGCGGAGGGCGGAAGGAGGTGATCCGGCGTGCTCGTCGCGAGGATGAGGAAGCCGATGTCGGGTGAGCCGGCATCCAGAAGGGCTCTCTGCGCGGCCGGGCGCGCAATATCGGTCAGCGCCTCGTCCGGCGCGGCGTAATAGCGCGCGCGGATGCCAACGCGCGTTTCGATCCAGCCCGGTTCCAAGCCGAGCCGGCGCTCGATTTCTTCATTGGTGACAAGGCGTGCCGGCACATGATGGCCGCGGCCGACAATGCGTGTTCCCATCAACGCGCCCCGATCATGCCGGCGGCGTCGCGGATCGCCGCATGGGCTCCCGCCAGTTCCTCGTGCGTGATGCAATAGGGCGGCATCAAATAAATCGTGTTTCCGAGCGGGCGGATCAGGAGTCCACGCGCGATGAAGAAGTCATAGAGTTTCGGGCCGACGCCTGAGAGATAGCCTTGGTCCTGCACGACGATATCCACGGCGGAAATTGTTCCGCAGGCGCGCGCGTTCGTGAAGCGGCTGTCGTCCGCAAAGCCGACGATGAAGTCTGCCTGCCATCCGGATATGGTGCAGATGCGGTCCTGCACGGGTTCCTCGTCCCAGACGTCCAGGTTCGCGACCGCGGCGGCGCAGGCGATCGGATTGGCAGTATAGGAACTCGAATGGAAGAAGGTCTTCGTGCGGTCCGTCGAATAATGGGCGTCGAAGATGGCCTTTGTGCAAACCGTGACGGCAAGCGGCATCGACCCGCCCGTGATGCCCTTCGCCAGGCACATGATGTCCGGGCGCACGCCGGCCTGTTCGCAGGCAGTGAAGGTTCCCGTGCGACCGAATCCCGCCATGACCTCGTCGGCGATCAATAGCGCGCCGCTCTCCCAGCAGATCGCCTGCATCTCGCGTAGTACATCCGGGGCATAGGCCAGCATACCGCCAGCGCCGAGCAACAGTGGTTCGATGATCAGCGCTGCCGCGCCGCCATCGCGGCACGCGTCACGCAGGGCGGAGAGCGTCGCGTCTTCGGTACCCCTCGCCGGAAAGGGCAGGCGCACAACATCAAACAGCATCGGCTCATAGGATGCGTTGAACACGCCGCGCGCGCCGGTCGACATCGTGCCGATCGTGTCGCCGTGATAGGCGTGTTCGAGCGCGATGATGCGGGTGCGTTTTTCGCCCTGGTTGCGCCAGAAGCCCAGCGCCATTTTCAACGCGACCTCGACCGCGGTCGAGCCGCTGTCCGAGAAGAACACATGGGCGAATACGCCGCCAAGCCGGTCGAGAAGTCTCCGCGACAATTCTTCTGCAGGTCGATGGGTAAAGCCCGCGAAAATCACCT
>JAUXWZ010000207.1 GCA_030684835.1 Beijerinckiaceae bacterium | reverse complement strand
AATGGATTCTCTCACGGCACAAATGCCTAGTGCTGCGCCGATCGAAGTACCACGGTCTCTAATTCAGAACCCATTCTCCAATGAGATAGAAGGCTTCGATTTCGAAACGCGCGTCCAATGGGCGATTTCGGGCTCGCTGCGCCATGGCAGGGTGTTAGGCGTCATCCATTTTGGATTTTCCACGGGCGGAGCCGACGTCGGACCTGCAAGTTTGAAGCTACTAAATATCCGAATGATTGCGATTCAGAAGGAATTGAAGGCGCGTTTAAGGTCGGGAGACTGCGTGAAAATCACAGGTGAGGGCAAGATCAGCGTGATAATCCCGCTTCTCGCTTTACGCCCAGATCTGGAAAGGATCGCCGACCGACTTTACGTCGTGGCGCTCAAAGCCGGAGCGGAGTTGGAACTACCGTTGGCGTATGCGCCTGGTTGTGCGATGTATCCAATTGATGGCTACTCATTCGCGGAGTTAAGCCAAGCCGCAGAAGATCGCGCCTCGTTTGCAGTTGTACCGGATGTCCAAAGGTTTTCGGTGCCGGAGACGGCTAATGCGGGCGAGCAATTCTTAAGCTCCGCTTTGGTGTGCGAACGGGTGTGCGCCAGTCCAACGAACCCGAGACTTGCGGTGATTCAATATCCGCGGGCGCTTGAGGACGAGCCGGCCCGTCGGTTGATTGTGGCGGACGCATTACCCGAGCCGGTCCCTCCAACAGGCATCGTGCAGCAGCAAAGTTTTTCTGCCAGTTTGCCGTCCGTGACTGAACCGTCGTGTTCTGCCAAACCTTTCATATGGCGCAGGTTCTTTAGAGACGCGCCACAGCGCGTGAGACGCTTCATCTGCGCCTCGAAAACGAGGCTCTCGACAACGAGGTTGCCCTGACCAATGTCATCAATGACTCGCGTCGCGCTGAGAAGCCTGAATAAAAGTTGAGCGGATCAGCGGTCGCCCATCGAAGCTGAAGAACGAGGGCAAGAGCCAGCGGCGCACCGCGACGATTTTCAAATTTTTCGGCCGCATGCGGATGACACGGGACTGCGGCCCGAAACCCAGGACCGGACGCGGCGGCGACAGATGTGGCAGGCAATTATCCTC
Source organism: Beijerinckiaceae bacterium (assembly GCA_030684835.1). Classification (GTDB taxonomy): domain Bacteria; phylum Pseudomonadota; class Alphaproteobacteria; order Rhizobiales; family Beijerinckiaceae; genus Terripilifer. The sequence continues at coordinate 1,910 of JAUXWZ010000207.1, read as the reverse complement.
GTGAAGATCACGCCGCCTCGGCGAATGAACGCACAAGACTATCCACCTGTTCTGAGGGTACCGGCGGGCTGTAATAGCCCCCCTGTGCCGCCTTGCATCCCAATGACAAAACTGCGTCTGCCTGGTCGCGGCGCTCTACTCCATCCGCAATCGCTGTCATCCGCAGACCCGAGGCGACCAAGGCGATCGACGACACGATGGATCTGTCCACGTCAGAGTCACAGACTCCACTCATGACCGACTTATCGATCTTCAAATTGTCAAATGGGAACTGCCTCAAGTACCGAATGCTTGATGAGCCAGCGCCAAAATAGTCAAGTGAAAATGTTATACCAAGTCTCCTTAGCTCGCCAAGAATACTTAGCATCTCCCCTGTTTCGCGCAAAAGAGCAGGCTCCGTGATTTCTAGATGAAGACGCTCCGGGAGGAGGCCTGCCCCCTCCAATGCTCGCGTCACGATTGCAAGGAGATCTGGCTTGAGTTGAGCGGACGAGACATTAACCGCCACGGGGGTCGCTGCTTTCCATTTCGCGGCATCCCTACACGCCGTTCTGATCACCCATTCGCCAATGGCTACGATAAGGTCACTCTCTTCGGCGATCGGGACGAACTCGGCGGACGAGATGAGCCCTCGTACAGGGTGCCGCCACCGCAGTATGGCTTCACAGGACATGATGCGTCCTGTCTGCAACTCGACAATTGGCTGATAGTTTAATTCGAATTCCTCTCGCAGGAGTCCGATCCGCAGGTCTGCCTCCGTCTCATGACGCCACCGGGCCCGCTCCTCCATGCGAGGTAGAAAAAACTGTTGGCGCCCGCGTCCGGTTGCCTTCGCCTCGTAAAGAGCAAGGTCCGCGCGCCGTGTGAGCAAATCAGGCGCATCGCCGTCCTCCGGCGAGAGAGCGATGCCGACACTCGCCGCAATGGTGACTTGGTGACCGCACACATCGAACGGCAGTGACATCTCGCGCAGGATGCGCTGCGCCGTCTGAGCGGCGTCCTCCCTTGTTCGCAAATCTTCCAGCAGGATGGCAAATTCGTCGCCTCCATTCCGGGCGACTACGTCACTTGCACGCACACTCCGTTGTAACCTGCGCCCCACTTCGGCGAGTAAAATGTCCCCTGCCGGATGGCCCAGTGTATCGTTCACCTGTTTAAACCGGTCGAGGTCGATATAGAGCAATGCCGAGAGGTCGCCGCTCACCATTGCGCGTTCGAGACCCGAGGCGAGGCGCTCCGCGAAGTAGGCCCTGTTGCACAATCCCGTCAGGGAATCGTGTAGAGCCATCTTCAATATTTTGGCTGCCGACTGGGCTCGTTCAGTGACGTCTTCATGCGTCACCACCCAGCCGCCGTCATCCATCGCACGGCGCGTGATGCAGACGACGCGACCATCGCTAATTTCAACCGTATTAGAGACGTCGAGCGGCAGCCGTCGGGTAAGAAATTCCTCCCGGCTTCCGCCCCAGAAATAGCCATTGTCGGCCATTGCCCCTTTGAAATCGACCAGCGTCATGCCTGGGCGGATCTGATGGTCCTGAAGCCGGTACAGTTCTTTGATGCGGTGGTTGCAGACCACAAGACGTTCGTTCGCGTCGAACATTGCGAGGCCCTGCGACATGTTATCGAGGGCGGTTTTCAGCCGGACACCTGAGCGATGTAGGTGTTCGTACAATGCCGCGGCGCCAAGACACAGCGAGGCGAGCGCCACAGCGCCGAAAGGACCGCCGACCCATGCACCGCCGAGCGCCGCAGAGACAGCCCCAGCAGCCACCAGCCCAGGACGAGATAATGCACGATAGAGAAGCAGGTTAGCTTTCATCATCGCCTTCCCGCAAGATCAGGGCCCGAGAGAGGTTAAACGTCGCCACACACTACGCGCTGCAGCGCGCCGAAGGACAGGGCGAGTG
>JAUXWZ010000206.1 GCA_030684835.1 Beijerinckiaceae bacterium | reverse complement strand
GCTGCAGGCGATTCAGCAGAAACAGGCGGCGTTCGTTTCGCGTGGGGACCGGTCGGGCACGCATTTTGCTGAACTCGCCCTTTGGAAGATTGCCGGCCTCGATCTCGATAAGACAGCGGGTGCTTGGTACCGCGAGATCGGCCAGGGCATGGGCGCGTCGCTCAACACTGCCGGCGCAATGAACGCTTACGTACTCGCTGACCGCGGCACGTGGCTGTCGTTCAAGAACCGCGGTGAACTGGACATTGTGGTCGAGGGCGACCTGCGCCTGTTTAACCAGTATGGCGTCATGCTGGTGAACCCGGCAAGGCACGCCCACGTGAAGAAGGCGGACGGGCAGACCTTTATCGATTGGCTCATAGGCCCGGAGGGGCAGAAGGCTATTGCCGATTACAAGATCAATGGGGAGCAATTGTTCTTTCCCAACGCAACGCAGCCGGGCGCCTAAGAGCAGAGGCCGTTCGGTCGCAATGAGGGAAGGAGCCGTATCATGCGGCATCGAGTGGCGTGGTCACGCGGTGTCGGCAGCCCCGTGCGCGGATCTAATTATTTGGATCGCTCCCGCCCAAGCCGGACTGTCTTTGGAAAGCTTTTGCGGATTCGCGCAACGGGGACTCGACTCCGCGCTAGGAATGTGAGAACAAAAGAGGAACATAATCCTTTCGGAGCTCCCAATGTCTCCCCTCACGGCCTCCTATCGACATACGGCCTTTACAGCCGAGCCAGAGCAGCTTTCCACTCCTGAAATCTGGGCCGTGGCGCACGCTGTGCGCGGACAAATGGCGGCGCCATTGCATCGCCGGCTGGCGCTGGATGACATCGAAGCCTCTGTGGCGCGCGCCGATGTGAATGGCGTCACGTTCGACATCGACTGGGACCTCGAGCACGAGGTGCTCAATCCTGCGGGCCAGGCGGTCATGGGCGTAACTGAGTATGATCGCGCCTCGCCCGAGTGCGTGATGGTCTCGATCAACGGTCCCGCCTTGACCGTGCACGAAAACCTCTTGCGCTCTACGATCGCGCATGAGCTCGGACACGTGGTCTTTGACGCGCCGTCTTGGGTGACGACGACGCCGGCAGGGTGCGCCTTCTTGAGTCCGGACACCCCGCCAGGGAGCGGGCGTCGCGATCCACGCGAATTGCGCGCCAACGAGTTCATGGGCGCACTTCTGGTTCCGCCAGCGCTTCTACGCGTGGATGTGCAGCGCCATGCGAAGAAGGCTCGGTTCGCGCCCTCGCCGCACCCCTCGCGCATCATTCGCGGCGCGCCCGCTTACGATGCGTGCGCGCAGGATGCGGATGCGCTGGGAGAGGCCGTGTTCGCGCTCGCCGAGCTTTATGGCGTCTCTGAAAGCTTCATGCGGGTTCGGCTTGCGCGCTACGATCTCGTGCGCGCGCGCCGGCTCCATGCTCATTCTTCATCATCGAACGCTTGAGGAAAATATCATGGCCTTTGGCGCATGGATCAGATCGGAACGCGAGAAGGCCGGCGTGCCTTTGGGCGAGTTCGCACGCAGCATAAATATCTCGACCGCGTATTGGTCGCGCATTGAACGTGGGCTGGAAAAAGCGCCAAAGGATTCGTTGATCCTCGCCGCTTGTGAACAGCTAGCGCTGGCGACGGATCGCGCGTTCATTGAGGCGCGGCGCCTGCCACCTGACATGCAGGATGATATCGCGCGCGCGGTCTCCGTCTATCGCGCGTTCAAGACGCCCTCGTAAAGCAACACGCTTCTCAAATAGCTGACGGACGTTGCGGCCCTAAGCGCTGCCACGGGAAAACTGCGTCCTCGTCGTTGCGGGTTCGCGCAATCGCAATCCTTATGCTTGAGGCCCCAGATGACGGAACGCGCCGATTTTGCAAAGCCTGATGAGCCCTGCGCCATTGATCAACGCAGCCTCAGGATCCTGATTGCCGCGGCGCGTTATCAAACGGCCCGACTCGCTCGATCACTCCGGCTTTCACCTGCGCAGCGCGAAGACGCCGAGCAGGAAATCCTTCTCATTCTGCTGGAGCGCAGACGGTATTTTGACCCAACACGAGGACCGTGGACGGCGTTCGCGCATCGGATTGCGCGCCAGGCCGTGCAGGTGATCGCGGATCAAATATGTCTGGAGCGTCGACGCATGCCGCTGTCTCTCGACCACAAGCTTGGGGGGGCGTGTGAGGAGGGCGACGAGGGCGCCCTCAGTCTCGCCGATATGCTGCGCGATCCAAACGCGCTTCCCGATGAGCAAGCGCTCATGTCCTTGGCGATGGACAGCTTCCTGACGCGCCTGCCGCCTGAGCTTTCCTTGACTGCGATGTTCGTGCTCGAGGCGGATGGCGATCTCGCATCCGCACAGCGCACGTCGGGCCTGTCGACCAGCGAATTCTATCGGCGTCTGCGCGAAATCCGTTATCGGCTGGTGTCGATCGGCATCGTGGACCGACGCGCAATGTTCGACGTCTGACCTCCTGGGAAAATCACTTCGCCTCATCGCTACTAGGGCCACAGGAGCGCCGAACACGCACTCCGCCAAAGTGAATGCCAACGGGACAAAAGACCTCTTGGGAAGATTTCCCACCCCGCCCGCTACATAGACATCAGAAGGGTTGATCGACCGACGCGTCGTCCTCCCGAACCTCGCAAACCACAAACTTCAAACGTCCGGAAACGATGTTTCCGGCGAACGGGAAAGGATTGTCCATGTTTCTAAAAGACCGTCTTCATTCGATGCTGATTGATCCTTTCTCAGTGCCGCTCGATGAAAACCATCTCGTGGACTGGTTGGTCGACGCCGACGCGGGAGACGCGATCGCCTATTACCGCGGCCATCTTGCGCATGATCGCTGCATGTCGACGCCGGTCCTGACGATCGATGAACGCCGCAGGCTGATCGCCGTGGCGAACAGAATCCTGGCGGCTCACAATCAGGGCCTGGTCATCCCTTTGCAGCGCCGCGTGGGCCCGCACGAGTGGCTCTATCTCGCGGTGCGGGCTTCCGGCCGCCTGCAGGCGCCGCGCGTCAAGTCAAAGGCGATTTCGCCAACAGCCTTGCTCGCGGCCTGAAGGGAGGCGCTCATGAACACGCTCACTCAACAAGCCGACACAATCGAAACGCTATCTTTGTTGCAACTCTCAGCGCTGCCCGCGCCAGAGCTTGCGACGCTGCTTGATGACCTAGCCGAACGCAAGTCGCGCCTCGCGGACCTCGAGCAAAAACTCGCTTCAGCGCTCGATCTGCGCTACGGCGCGCGCGCCAGTCAGCGCCGCGCGGAAATGGCCAAAGACACGGGCGCCGTGCGCTTTGACGACAATGGCTATGTCGTCGTCGCCGATCTGCCCAAGCGCGTGAAATGGGATCAGGAAAAGCTCCGTCACGCCGTCGAGATCATTCGCTCGAGCTGGAACGACGATCCCGCAGACTATGTGAAAACAAAACTCGAAGTCTCCGAGAGCGCTTTCACCAACTGGCCGCGCGTGGTGCGTGAGCTCTTTCAGCCTGCGCGCACCGTCGAGACGGGTCGCCCCGCTTATCGCCTGGAAAAGCGCAAGGCTGGAGAGGCACAATGAGTCTCCCGATCATTCTCGCTGATCAACGCCTCGCCGAGCGCCGCGGCATCAAGGCGGTCATCTTCGGAAAAAGCGGGATTGGCAAGACCAGTCTGCTCTGGACGCTGCCGCCGGACACGACGCTGTTCTATGACCTCGAAGCGGGCGACCTCGCGATCGAAGGCTGGAGCGGCGACACGATCCGCCCGCGCACCTGGGAAGAATGCCGCGACTTCGCGGTGTTCATCGGCGGAGCCAACCCGGCGATTCCTGATGGGCGTCCCTACAGCCAGCTTCACTTCAATGAGGCTTGCGCCAAGTTCGGCGACCCGCGCGCGCTCGAGAAATACGCGACGATCTTCGTCGACTCGATCACGGTCGCAGGTCGCCTGTGTTTCCAGTGGGCGAAGGAACAGCCGGAAGCCTATTCGGAGAAAACCGGCAAGCCGGATCTGCGCGGCGCTTACGGCCTGCATGGCCGCGAGATGATCGGCTGGATCACGCATCTTCAGCACACTCGGGCCAAGGACGTGTTTTTCGTCGGCATCCTCGACGAGAAGCTCGACGACTTTAACCGCAAGATTTTTGCGCCACAGATCGACGGCGCGAAAACAGGCCTCGAGCTGCCCGGCATCGTCGATGAAGTCCTGACGATGGCGGAGATGGCCGACGCGGAGAAGAAGCTTCATCGGGTCTTCGTCTGCCACACCATCAACCAGTGGGGCTATCCGGCCAAGGACCGCTCCGGCCGTCTCGACATCGTCGAAGAGGCCCACCTGGGACGTCTCATCGCCAAAATTGGCGAGCCCGGCCGCTCGCCTCTCGAACGCCTGACATTCAGCCGCCCGGCGCCCGTGGCGCCTGACGCTGAGCCCGCTCACCCATAATCCAAACTCTGAACCAGGAGAACGTTCATGACCAATGCATGGTCCGATTTCAACGACGCCGCGCAAAACGCCAACCTCATCCCGAAGGGCGCGATCGTCAGGGTTCGTCTCACCATTCGTCCGGGCGGGTTTGATGATCCCTCGCAGGGCTGGACGGGCGGCTACGCCAAGCGCGGCACGACGGGGTCCGTCTATCTCGACGCCGAATATACGGTGCTTGAAGGCCCTTATGCGAAGCGCAAGATCTGGTCGATGATCGGGCTCTACAGCCCGAACGGACCGAACTGGGCCAACATGGGCCGCAGCCTCGTCCGTGGCATTTTGAACTCCGCTCGTGGGCTGTCTGACAAGGACAATTCTCCACAAGCGCAGAACGCCCGTCGCATCTCCGGCTTCGCGGATCTCGATGGGCTCGAGTTCGTGGCGCGCATCGATGTCGGCGCCGACGCCAATGGCGACGAGAAGAACGACATCCGCGCGGCGGTGACGCGCGACCACAAGGAGTATGCGGCGGTGATGGGCGGCCACTCAGCCCCCGCGACCTACGCTGCAACGCCGACCTATGCTGCGCCCTCTCAGGCATTCTCACAGCCTGCGCAAGCTCCGCAACCGGCCCAAGCCCCGCAGCCAGCCCAAGCCCCGCAGCCGGCCTATGCCCCGCAGCCCGCCTACGCGCCGCCGCAGGCCGCTCCTGCTCCCGCAGTCGGTGTCCGTCCCACCTGGGCGAAGTGAGGTCACGCCATGCTGCTTCGCCCTCGCCAGAAACTCTTCGTCGAACGCAGCATCGCTGCGCTCGACACCCACCGAAACACGCTCGGCGTCGCGCCAACCGCGGCCGGCAAAACGATCATGCTCTCAGCCGTTGCCGGCGCATTGGTCGGTGAACGTGACGCCAAGGCCTGCGTGCTGGCTCATCGCGATGAGTTGACCGACCAGAACCGGTTGAAGTTCGTGCGCTTCAATCCAGCGATCACTACGTCCGTCATCGACGCATCGGAAAAGTCGTGGGCCGGCCAGGTGACGTTCGCCATGGCGCCGACACTGTCGCGTCCGGCCAATCTTGACGCCATGCCGGATCTCGATCTCCTCATTATCGACGAGGCGCATCATGCGGTCGCCGACAGCTACCGGCGCATCATCGATCGCGCGCTAAAGCGTAATCCTTCAGCAAAGATATTCGGCGTCACCGCCACGCCGAATCGCGGTGACAAGAAGGGACTGCGCGAGGTCTTCTCCAATGTGTCGGATCAAATCCGCATCGCCGAGCTAATCGCGTCCGGGCATCTCGTCCAGCCGCGCACCTTCGTCATTGACGTTGGCGTGCAGGATGCTTTGCGAAACGTGCGCCGCATCGCCTCCGACTTCGACATGACGCAAGTCGACGCGATCATGAACAAGTCGCCGGTCACCGACGCCGTGATCGCGAACTGGAAGGAGAGGGCGGGAACCCGCCAGACCGTCGTCTTCTGCTCGACCGTCGATCACGCCCGTAATGTCGCCGCCGCTTTTACAACCGCCGGCGTTTGCGCAGCGCTCGTGCACGGCGAGATGAGCGAGCTCGATCGCAGGGCGACGCTCGCCGCCTACGATCGCGGTGAGATTCAGCTCATCGCGAACGTCAGCGTTCTCACGGAAGGCTGGGACCATCCGCCCACCTCCTGCGTCGTGCTGCTGAGGCCGTCTTCCTACAAATCGACGATGATCCAGATGGTCGGCCGGGGCCTGCGCACCGTCAATGCTGAAGAGCATCCCGGCGTCATCAAGACCGATTGCGTCATCCTCGACTTTGGTACGTCCAGCCTGATTCACGGCTCCCTCGAGCAGGAGGTCGATCTCGACGGACGCCTGGCGGCGGGCGAAGCGCCCACCAAGGACTGCCCACAGTGCAACGCCATCGTGCCTTCGGCCACCATGGAATGCCCGCTCTGTGGCCACGTCTGGGAACGCGGGTGCGATCGCGACGGCTCCCAGCCGATCGGCGACTTTGTCATGACCGAAATCGACCTTCTGAAGCGCTCGAGTTTCGCGTGGACGGATCTGCACGGCGATGGCGCGGCCTTCGTAGCCAATGGATTCAACGCCTGGGCCGGCGTCTTCTTCCTGAACGGCCGCTGGTATGGCGTTGGCGGCGCGCAGAAGAAGCCGGCTCGGCTTCTGAGCATTGGCGAATACATGGTCTGCCTCGCGGCGGCCGACGACTGGCTTAACGAGAACGAGAGTGACGAAAGCGCTCACAAAACCCGCAGCTGGCTGAACCAGCCGCCGACCGACCGGCAGCTCGCCTTCCTGCCAGCCGAGCACCGGATGGACTTCAGTCTGACGCGTTACCGGGCGTCGGCGCTTCTGACTTTTCGATTCAACAAATCGGTGATCCGCTCCCTCGTGTTCGGCGCGCAGACGGCGGCGCCGTCGGTTGCCGCTTGATGGAGGCCTCTCATGTCTTCCACCACGTCTTCAAGCACGGCGATCGCCGAGCAACGCCTCCGGCTGTGGCATCCGCGCTTTGCGCTCTGCGCCGTGTGCCGGCGACCAACACGCGGCTTTGGCTGGCGCGATCCGCTTCGGCCCCCACGACTTGGGCCCTCGGTCTGGTTCTGCTCAATGCCTTGCCAGCGCTTCTTCACGGATCAGGCGCGGAGGTCATCCGGCATGGTTGACCTCACCGAACAGGAGCAGGCCGCCATCCGCACCGCCGTGAAGCGGGTCGCCGAGATCATGGAGGAGATCGGCTGGCAGACGCGGCTGATCGACCTCACCGAGTCGCAGGTTCTCACGCTCATCGAAGTCGCCGTGGGCGGCTTTCAGGACGCCATGGCGGACATCGCCGCCGCACAGGCAGATCGCATTCCGGAGGTTCCGTTCTGATGCTCGACTATAATAGCACACCCAAATTTGCTGATGTGCTGAACGCCATCGTCGACGCCGCGCTCAACACGGAAAACGCCGCGCGCACGCCGCGCGATTATCTTGGCGGCTCGCGCGTCGGTCACCCATGCGAACGCGCGCTGCAGTTTGAATTCGCCGGCGCGCCGAAGGACGACAACGCCGACTTTCCCGGCCGGACGCTGCGCATCTTCGCCATCGGCCATGCGCTCGAAGATCTAGCCATCGCGTGGCTACGCGCCGCAGGCATCGATCTCTACACAAGCAAGGGCAATCAGCCCGACGGCGAGCAGTTCGGTTTCGCCGTCGCCGGCGGACGGCTGCGCGGTCATGTCGACGGCGTCATCAACGCAGCTCCGCAAGCGCTTGGCCTTGGCGTTCCTGCTTTGTGGGAATGCAAGACCATGAACGCGAAGAACTGGCGCGCCTGCGTCAAGGACGGCGTCGCCAAATCGAAGCCCGTCTACGCGGCGCAGATCGCGCTCTACCAGGCCTACATGGACGCCAGCATTGCGGGTCTTGCGTCAAACCCCGCGCTGTTCACCGCCATCAACAAGGACACCGCCGAACTTCATCATGAGCTCGTGCCGTTCGACGCCGAACTCGCGCAGCAGATGAGCGATCGCGCGGTGCGCATCCTGCAGGCCACCGACGCCGGCGAACTGCTGCCGCGCATCGCCCGTGATCGAGACTTCCACGAATGCCGGATGTGCTCCTGGGCCAACCGCTGCTGGAAGCTGCCGCAATGACCGACGAGCGCGACGATCAGCCCGACACGTCCAACAGAAATAAGGAACTGACCGTGACCGACGCGAAACAGCCCGACATCGAGACGAGCAAGCAAAATGTGCTGCATTTCAACCCGTGGCGCGATTTCAACGACGCTGCGCCGCAAAACGACGTCTTTGGCGACGAGCCAGATCCCGAGTTGATCGCCGACTTCCTGAACATGGTCTTTGGCTATTGCGAGGGCTTCGTGCCGGTGCGCAGCTTCATCGACAAGGGCCAGGGATACAACGGACGGCCGCACAACATCTGGATCGAGGCCAATCAAGCCGCGGCGGACAAGATGGCTACATTCACCAAGTGGGCAAGTCGCGAAGGCGCCGCGGTCTATGTGATCCCCGGCACTGTTGCAACGGCGGGGCAAGCCAGCGCCGAGCATGTCTTGCAGATGCAGGCTGTTGTCGTCGATCTGGACACCGGCGATATCACAGCCAAACGGGCCCATCTGGAAAAGCATCTCGGCGCGCCCACCATGGTCGTGGAAAGCGGCGGCGTCACGCCCGATGGCCAGCACAAATGTCATGTCTGGTGGAAACTTTCCGAGCCATGTGAGGGTGAGGACGTCCGCAGGGTCTGTCGGCTGCGCGCCGACATCGCAGCCAAGGTAGGCGGCGACATGCATTTCCGGTCGGCCCACCAGCCGATCCGCGTGGCGGGAAGCATCTATTATAAAAATAGCCTGAAGACCCTGGTGCGCATCGTCGGACACAATC
>JAUXWZ010000205.1 GCA_030684835.1 Beijerinckiaceae bacterium | reverse complement strand
GCTGCAGGCGATTCAGCAGAAACAGGCGGCGTTCGTTTCGCGTGGGGACCGGTCGGGCACGCATTTTGCTGAACTCGCCCTTTGGAAGATTGCCGGCCTCGATCTCGATAAGACAGCGGGTGCTTGGTACCGCGAGATCGGTCAGGGCATGGGCGCGTCGCTCAACACTGCCGGCGCAATGAACGCTTACGTGCTCGCTGACCGCGGCACGTGGCTGTCGTGCAAGAACCCCGGTGAACTGGGCATTGTGGTCGAGGGCGACCTGCGCCTGTTTAACCAGTATGGCGTCATGCTGGTGAACCCGGCAAGGCACGCCCACGTGAAGAAGGTGGACGGGCAGACCTTTATCGATTGGCTCATAGGCCCGGAGGGGCAGAAGGCTATTGCCGATTACAAGATCAATGGGGAGCAATTGTACTTTCCCAACGCAACGCAGCCGGGCGCCTAAGAGCAGAGGCCGTTGGGTCGCAATGAGGGAAGGAGCCCTATCATGCGGCATCGAGTGGCGTGGTCACGCGGTGTCGGCAGCCCCGTGCGCGGATCGATAAGTATCTGGATCGCTCCCGCCCAAGCCGGGCTGCCTGTGGAAAGTTTTTGCGCGTTCGCGCAACGGGGACTCGACTCGCGCGTTTGGATGTGAGAACAAATAAGGAACATAATCCTTTTGGAGCTCCAGATGTCTCCTCTTACGGCCTCATATCGACACTCGACCTTCACAGCCGAGCCTGAGCGGCTTTCCCTGCCTGAGATCTGGGCCGTCGCACGCGCCGTGCGCGGGCAAATGGCGGCGCCATTGCATCGACGGCTGGCGCTGGATGACATCGCAGCTCTCGCGGAGCGCGCCGATGTGAATGGCGTTCCGTTCGATATCGACTGGGACCTCGAGCACGAGGTGGTCAATCCTGCGGGCCAGCCGGTCATGGGCGTCACCGAGTATGATCGCGCCTCGCCCGAGTGTGTGATGGTCTCGATCAATGGCCCCGCCCTCAACGTGCACGAAAATCTCTTGCGCTCGACCATCGCCCACGAGCTCGGACACGTTGTCTTCGACGCGCCGTCTTGGGTAACGACGACCCCGGCAGGGTGCGCGTTCTTGAGCCCGAGCGCTGCAGCCGGTCGCAGCGCTCGCGATCCGCGCGAACAGCGCGCCAACGAGTTCATGGGCGCCTTGCTGGTTCCGCCAGCGCTTCTGCGCGTGGATGTGCAGCGTCATGCGAAGAAGGCTCGATTCGCGCCTTCGCCACACCCCTCGCGCATCATTCGCGGCGCGCCTGCGTACGATGCGTGCGCGCAGGATGCGGATGCGCTAGGGGAGGCCGTCTTCGCGCTCGCAGAGCTTTATGGCGTCTCTGAAAGCTTCATGCGGGTTCGGCTTGCGCGCTACGATCTCGTGCGCGCGCGTCGGCTCCAGGCTCATTCTTCATCATCGAACGCTTGAGGAAAATATCATGGCCTTCGGCGCATGGATCAGATCGGAACGCGAAAAGGCCGGCGTGCCTTTAGGCGAGTTCGCACGCAGCATAAATATCTCAACGGCCTATTGGTCGCGCATTGAACGTGGGCTGGAAAAAGCGCCAAAGGATTCGTTGATCCTCGCTGCTTGCGAACAGCTGGGGCTGGCGACAGATCGCGCGTTCATTGAAGCCCGGCGCCTGCCGCCTGACATGCAGGATGATATCGCGCGGGCGGTTTCCGTCTATCGCGCGTTCAAGACGCCCGCGTAAAGCAACACGCTTCTCAAATAGCTGACGGACGTTGCGGCCGCATGCGCCGCCACGGGAAAACTGCGTCCTCGTCGTTGCGGGTTCGCGCAATCGCAATACTTATGCTCGAGGCCCCAGATGACGGAACGCGCCGACTTCGTAAAACCTGATGAGCCCTGCGCCATCGATCAACGCAGCCTGAAAATCATGATCGCCGCGGCGCGTTATCAAACGGCTCGCCTTGCGCGATCACTCCGGCTTTCACCGGCGCAGCGCGAAGACGCCGAGCAGGAAATCCTTCTCATCCTGCTGGAGCGCAGACATTATTTTGATGCAGCACGAGGACCGTGGACGGCGTTCGCGCATCGGATCGCGCGCCAGGCGGCGCAGGTGATCGCGGATCAGATATGTCTGGAGCGTCGACACATGCCGCTGTCTCTCGACCACACGCTTGGGGGCGCGTGTGAGGAGGGTGACGAGGGCGCCATCAGTCTCGCTGATATGCTGCGCGATCCAAACGCACCTCCGGATGAGCAAGCGCTCATGTCCTTGGCGATAGACCGCTTCCTGACGCGCCTGCCGCCTGAGCTTTCCTTGACTGCGATGTTCGTGCTCGAGGCCGATGGCGATATTGCATCTGCACAGCGCGCGTCGGGCCTGACGACCAGCGAATTCTATCGGCGGCTGCGCGAGATTCGCTATCGGCTCGTGTCGATTGGCATCGCGGACCGACGCGCTCTGTTCGACACCTGACCTTCTGGGAAAATCAGTTCGTCTCATCGCTACAAGGATCACAGGAGCGCGGAGGACGCGTTCGCATACTTTGAAACCGGAATGCGCATGATCGGAATGAGTGTCGCGATCCAGACAGAGACCTCTTGGGAAAAGTCGGCGGGCACATCGCTACAGGGATTACAGGAGCGCCGAACACGCTCTCAAACATCCTGAAGCCGGAGACGAGCATGAGCCGCGATAGCCGTTTCGATCCAGGCGGTGACCTCTTGGGAAGATCCGCGGCCCCGACCGCTACATAGACATCAGCAGGGTTGATCGGCTGCCGCGCCGTCCTCCCGCACCTCGCAAACTACAAACTTCAAACGACCGGAAACGATGTTTCCGGCGAACGGGAAAGGATTGTCGATGTTTCTCAAAGACCGCCTTCATTCGATGCTGATTGATCCTTTCTCAGTGCCGCTCGATGAAAACCATCTCGTAGACTGGTTGGTCGACGCCAACGCGGGAGACGCGGTCGCTTATTACCGCGGCCATCTTGCCCATGATCGCTGCATGTCGACGCCCGTGCTGACGAGCGATGAACGCCGCAGGCTGATCGCCGTGGCCAACCGGATCATGGCGGCCTCCGATCAGGGCCTGGTCACTCCTTTGCAGCGCCGCGTGGGCCCGCACGAGTGGCTCTACCTGGCGGTGCGGTCCTCCGGGCGCCTGCAGGCGGCGAGCGTCCGTTCAAAGTTGATTTCACCGGCAGCCTTGCTCGCAGCCTGAAGGAGACTTTGATGAACACGCTCAATCAACAAGCGGACACGATCGAAACGCTATCGTTGTCACAACTCTCAACCCTCCCGGCGTCCGAGCTTGCGACGCTGCTTGATGACCTTGTCGGACGTAAGTCGCATCTCACGAATCTCGAACAAAAACTCGCCTCGGCTCTCGATCTTCGATACGGCGCGCGCGCCGCGCAACGCCGCGCCGAAATGGGCAAGGACACTGGCGCCGTGCGCTTCGACGACAATGGCTACGTCGTCGTCGCCGATGTCCCTAACTGGAAGCGACAGAAACACGTATGCGCAATGCTTGAGCGCCATCGTCTGGCGCGCGCTGGCTATCCTCTCGCTTCGCCCGGAGCTTGTGGAAGCTCAAGTCCCGCGTACACGACGACCGAAGTTTGCCCGCGTCGGCGTGACCGGCTGGACTTGGCATATCGCTCACATCAACCTTCAAGCCGCAGCCCGAGCGGCGAAGGCGCCGACAGGAGGCACGCACGCCGGTCCGCGTTGGCACATTCGTCGGGGGCACTGGCGCACGCTCAGTAACGGCCGACGTGTGTTCGTTCGCGAGTGCGCTGTGGGCGACTCTACCGCGGGTGGCGTGCTCAAGGACTACGAGGTGGCGGCGTGACATTCACTCCCTCCACCCAGCAGGCATCGGCCATCGCAGCCATGGAAACCTGGTTCCGCAAGCGCACGCGTGAGCAGCAGATCTTCCGCCTGTTCGGTTATGCCGGGACCGGGAAAACCACGATCACCGCCACGGCGACCGAGGCGCTCGGGCTCGAACCCATGACGCCTGGCGGCTTGGGCGGCGTACTCTTCGCCGCCTTCACCGGCAAGGCCGCTCTCGTCATGACGCGCAAGGGCACGCCCGCGCAGACGATCCACAGCCTGATCTACCGGGTGTCGGAGGCGACGCCGGAGGAGATCGCCCGGGTGGCGCAGGACCTCGCGGATCTTCGGCGCGACCTGCCGCGCATGGGCTCCGCCGAGCGTCAATTCGCGTTGACGCGGATCGCGCAGTTGCAGTTGCGCCTCGAGGACATCCACCAGCCGAAATTCCTGATCAACGAACAGTCGATCCTGCGGGACGCGGACCTGCTGGTGCTCGACGAGGTCTCGATGGTCGGCGCGGACATGGCGCACGATCTGCTCGCGTTCGGCAAGCCGATCCTTGTTCTGGGCGATCCGGGTCAACTGCCGCCGATCAAGGGACAGGGATTCTTTACCGAAGCGGCGCCTGACGTGATGCTCACTGAGGTGCACAGGCAGGCGGGCGACAGCGCAATCCTGCGCCTGGCGACCTTGGCCCGCGAGGGTCTGCCGATCCCCTCCGGCGCGCACGATGCACATGTCTGGAAGATGTCGCGCCGTGACGTTGGCCCCGCGCAGATGCTGCAGGGCGGTCAGGTGATCTGCGGCGCCAACGCAACCCGCCGCTGGCTCAACACCGCAATGAAGTTGGCCGCAGGCTTCGAGGCTGACTATCCGTGCGGCGCTGGCGAAAAGATCATCTGCCTGAAGAACCGCCATGATCTTGGACTGATCAACGGCATGTTTCTCACGCTCAACGACGTGCTGCATCACCCGCATGACGCGTTCGCCTTCAGCGCCATGGTTGAAACTGAGGACGGCGCGCGTACCGCCGGCCAGCAGAATTTTTGGCGCGGCGAATATGCCGATCATGTCGCCTTCGATCCCGAGCGCGGACGGCGCGAATGGCAGATGCGGCGCGGGCTGATCGAGACCAGCTGGGGATACGCCATCACCTGCCACAAAGCGCAAGGGTCGCAGTGGGAGAACGTCATCGTCTTCGACGACGGTTTTGGCCGCACCGCAACTGAGCGCAACCGCTGGCTCTACACCGCGATCACGCGGGCTGAGAAAGGCCTGGTGATCCTTGATTGACCTCAATGACGTCAAACCGTTCGGCGGTGGGTCGCCGCGTTACGATCTGGACCTGATTGTCAGGCGCCTGCGTGAGAACGCCGCCGACTGGGCGCCGCGTTTGTTTCCGAACGGTCGGCGTGTCGGCGACGAATGGCGGCTGGCCAATATCAAAGGTGATGCCCCACGCAAAACCGGCTCCTGCGTAATCGCGTTGCGCGGCCCGCACGCGGGCGACTGGATCGATTTCGACGGCAATCAGGGCGGCGGGCCGATCAGCGCCGTTGCTGAAGCGACGGGGCTCGACGGACGTGCGCTGATCGTAGAGGCAGCCGACATGGCGGGCGTTTCGCCCGGGGCGCCGGAACGGCGCGCGCCCACGGCGCCGCCGCGGCTGAAGCGGGATCCCGCCTTTGAGATCGCCCATATCCTATCCGGAGCGCAGCCGATCGCGGGCTCGCCGGCCGAGCAATATCTGACGGGGCGCGGCCTGAGCGTACCCGGTGAGGCCGACCTTCTGTTCCATCCCGACCTGACCCATTGGGAGACGAAGACCGGTTATCCGGCCATGCTGGGGCAGGTCCGCGACCGCGAGGGCGCGGTGATCGGCCTGCATCGCAGCTACCTCGCCATTGATGAGGCGGCGGTCACAAAGGCGCCGCTCGACAAGGCGAAGAAGATGCTCGGCCGCGTTGCTGGCGGCGCGGTGCGTCTCACCGACCTTGGCGACGGCGATCGCCTGGCGCTCTGCGAAGGCATCGAGACCGGGCTGGCTGTGATGACCGCATGCCCCGATATGCCAGTCTGGGCGGCACTGTCGACCTCCGGCCTCGAGCAGATCGACCTGCCTCCCGGCGTCCGTCGTATCCTGATCCTTGCCGACAACGACGCCTCGGGGGCCGGAATGCGCGCCGCCACTGCGGCCGCCCGGCGATTGCGCGCGCAGGGTCGCGACGTGGCGATCGCCATGCCGCCCGAGGAAGGAGAGGATTTCAACGATATGCTAGTGCGCGCAGGGCCCGAGGCCATCGCCACTCTGATTGCCCACGTGGAAGCCATCACAGAGACCGAGCCAACGCTGCTGATGGGGCAGCACAGACCGGTCAATTATCAGGGCAGCGGCGAGGCCATCCCCACGTTGCGCGCC
>JAUXWZ010000200.1 GCA_030684835.1 Beijerinckiaceae bacterium | reverse complement strand
AACTGACGCAGCATCACATCTCGACAATGTTCTGGTCCAATGTGCTCATCGGTGGCCTGTTGGCGAGCGCAATGTTCTTCGCGGCTCCGGTTATTGCCCGCTTCTATGGAAACGCCGACCTGGTGGAGATTACTTATGCGTCGGCTCTCGTGTTCTTCATCGGGAGCCTGGGACAACAGCATTCCGCACTGATGCAGAGACATATGCGGCTTGGGCTGTTGTCGCTGATAGAAGCTACATCAATGGTGTTGGGCGTATTGGCGGCGATCTGCGCGGCGTATTTCGGCTGGCGATACTGGTCGCTGGTTGTAATGCAGGCCACCGCCGTATCGCTCACAACGATTGGTTTCTGGGCGGCAACCAAGTGGCGCCCGGGGCCTCCGGCGTGGAGCGCCGAGGTCTTTTCGATGCTGACTTTCGGCTCTCAACTGACAGTGGCGCGTCTGCTGGGTTGGGCGAGCCGCAGTGTCGACCAGATCCTCCTTGGACGCTTCTGGGGTGAGCAGGCGTTAGGATACTACTCACGTTCGCAAGCGATCCTGATCGTACCGCTTTCTCAAGTAATCTGGCCACTTACCAGGGTCGGCGTCCCCGCCTTGAGCCGACTTCAGCACGATCCCGAATCCCACAAACGATACTTCAAGAGGTCGCTCGGACTGGTTGTGACCGTCACCATGCCGGGCGTTGTATTCTTAACATTGGAAGCGCCTGTGCTTATTCCATTGTTACTGGGTGATCGATGGACCGAAGTTGTCCCGATCTTCATCGCACTGGCGCCTGCAGCATTTGTTTACACGTTTAGTCCGGTTTCATACTGGATATTTGCGAGCCTCGGTCGCATGGATCAACACTTGCGGGTGTCGATGGTTCAGGCGCCACTCATTGTGGCCGGTGTTGCTGCGGGCGCGTCGTTTGGCGCGGTGGGCGTTGCCGCTGGCTTCAGCCTTGGAAGCGTTCTGGCCCAGGCGTTCGGCGTCTTTTTCGCAACGCGACGATCCCATATTCGCCTCAAGGATGTGGCCGAAGCGCTATTTCCGGCTTGCTTGGCGTCAGCTGTTGCGGGAGGCGCTGTTCTCTTCCTGCGTAGTCAACTGAACGCACTCCCGGATACCTCCAATCACCTGTCAGTTTTACTGTTTGAGGGCGCCGTGTTCATCGTCGCCTTCGTCGCTGCTTATCTTGCAACATCCGGAGGGCGAGAGAATGTCTCTCGCGTTTGGCGACTGGCTTATGGGTCGCGCAACGTCAGCTAATAAAGCAAGCGTCGATAAAAGGTGCATTGCGAGGAGGCGCTAACTTATCTACCATCCCAATGGATGGCGGGGAAAAAGAAGCTTTGCGACTGGTATCGGACCATAGCCGAACTATGTGCATTGCTTGGAGGGCTGCATGGACGCGAGCAAGCTCAAAGGGCGCACACACTTAATCTTGGACAGTACAAATACTGAGTCGGTGCTGTCCGGGGCGTTGGAAAGCGGGTCCCCGCCAACCTGCGTGATAGTGGACTTCGACGAGACGCTCGGGCTCTTCAATTCAACCGAACTCTATCTCGCCACGCTTCGTCCGCGCTTCCTCGCACTCCTGATACTTGGCCTGATTGACCTGGCGCGGCCCTGGGCTTTACTGCGGGGGCCACGAAAGCGTTTCCTTTATCGTGACTGGCTGCGCGTTCTCATCACATCGATCCTGCTCCCATGGAGCCTGTTCCTCTGGCGGCGGCGCGCGCCGGAGATCGTGAAAAGGCGGACAAATGAGCCTTTGCTCGCGGCCCTGACGGGCGCCAATGTCCCGATTCACGTCGCGACCTTTGGCTTTCGCGCGCTCGTCGCCCCCCTCCTCAAGCATATGGCGCCAAATGCGGATTTATGCGTGGCTGGCAGCTTTTGGGCGGGATATCGAAATCGGTCGCGCGGCAAGCGGGCCTGTGTCGAGGAGCGTCTGGACGTTGATACGGTCGCTGGCGCCGTCTTCATTACGGATGGATTAGACGACGAGGACCTACTACAGGCCTGCCGTACCCCCCTTCTCGTTTATTGGAAACACACCGCTTACGAGCCGGCATTTTTCCATCACTATATGCCATTCGTCTATACCGAGCGCGGCAAGCGGATGGGACAGCGTTACTTACTTCATAACGTCATTCTCGAAGATGTTTTACTGCTATGTATCGCCTTCGCCTGGCTTATGCCGTCCCCGTTCCTGGGCGCCATCGGCATTCTGATGTTGCATATGTCTTTCTGGACGATTTACGAGATCGGCTATTGGGAAAATGATGTCATTGCCGTCAAGAACGAGGCGAAGCCGAACTTGCCGGCCGGAGCGGCCGCCTACGCCACGCGTATGCATCCGTGGATGGCATGGCTCACCGCAGCGATAATTGCTGCGCCCGGAATGGCCTTGTTGACCTACTTCAACTTCGAAGCAATGCCACTTTTTGTAACCGCCTATTCCTGGCCGATAGCGTTCGTGTCCATGCTGGGGCTCTGGTTTGCGTATCTGGCGCTTTCCCGCATGGTTTACTGGTTTTACAATCGCATCGACACCAATTCGAGAGCCTATTTATATATCGGATTGCAGATGAGCCGCACAATCGGTTACGCAATATTCTTCTACACCAATCTCGCAGGAATTCTGCTGCTGACCGCGCTGATTGTCGGGCGGTGGCTCCCCTATTTCAGTTATCGGCAGTCAGGGCAGGC
>JAUXWZ010000192.1 GCA_030684835.1 Beijerinckiaceae bacterium | reverse complement strand
CCTGCGACCGCATGATGCCGTTTTTTGGCCTGACCATGAAGCTGGGACCGATTGCCAACTGGGGCCTCAACCTCCACGAAAATCTTGTGCCGGTGGATACGGAAAAGTTCGAAACCAACGTGCCGGGTATATTTGCCATCGGCGACATCAACACCTATCCCGGCAAGTTGAAGCTCATTCTGTCAGGCTTTCATGAGGCGGCGCTGGCTGCCCAAAAGGTCAACCGCTACGTCTATCCCGACAAGAAAGTGGTCTTCCAGTACACCACGTCGTCAACCAGCTTGCAGAAGAAGCTTGGCGTCGCCTAGTGCGTCTCGCCTGATCGTGAACGCCGGCACCGTTCGCGCCTGCGTGAGCGCGCTATAATGACGGCATGAACACACGCGCCACGCCGACGATCGGCATCATGCCCTGGCTTCCGTTTACGGATCGCGCGGGGCGCGTTTCGCTTTTCAAATTGCTTGTCTTCACGGCATGTTGCGCGCCGGCGGTGTGGATGGCTTATCGCTGGGGCGCGGGCCTTTTGTCGCCCAAGCCGGTCACCGATATTCTGCGCGAAACGGGCGATTGGGCGCTGCGCTTTCTTGTCGTGACGCTGGCCGTGTCGCCGCTGCGCCACGCAACCCGGTGGAATCGTATTTACGTTGTACGCCGGATGCTGGGCCTGACCGCGCTCAGCTACACGCTGGCGCATGTCGTCTTTTGGTTTGCGCAAGAAAACTTTCGCTGGATGCACCTGCTCTACGAAGCGTTCTTCCGCACCTATTTATTGATCGGCGTGATCGCGACAGTGATCCTGGCTGTGTTGGGCGCCACATCAAATGACGCGTCCGTGCGCCGCCTCGGCGCCACGCGCTGGAATGGGTTGCAGTGGTGGGTCTATCCGGCTGCGCTCGCCAGCCTCGTGCATTACTTCATGCTGATCAGGCTCGACGCAACGCAGGCGGCCTTGATGGCTGGGTTTTGCACGCTGTTTGCGGGCTTTCGTTTCCTGCGCAAGTGGAAGGATGGGTTTGGCGCTCTGCACCTGTTTGGGTTGGCGATCATTGCCGGTTTCCTGACGGCGGCGATCGAGATTGGGTATTACGCTTTCGCCACGGGCGCGCAGGCAAGCCGACTAGTCGGCGCGCATCTTGATTTCTCGTATCAGGTGCGTCCGGCATGGTGGGTGCTGGCGGCGGGCCTTGTGCTGGCGTTCACCTGGATTGCGCGGCACGCTTACAGTGCTTACGGCGCGCAAACATCCCAACGCGTCATGGCCCGCCTTCGCAGGCCATGACGGTCGTGCTGATGGATTCGGCTTTAGGCCTCGTCCTTGAGCTTGGAAAACAGGAAAGGCGCAACCTCCGTCAGACCCGGAGCTTTCGAGACCGCGAAGGGCATCGGTCGGCACACAGCCATCGCGGAAATGCCGACCCGGGCCGTGAGCATGCCATTGAGAAGGCCTTCACCCAGCCGCGCTGAAAGGCGCGCGGCAAGCCCGTGACCCACCAATTGCTGGACGATGCTGTCGCCCACCGCCATACCGCCCGTGATGGCCAAATGCGCGCCTACAGATTTGAGAATGCGCAGGAAGCCCAGAGATGACGGACGCCCGCCGTAAATTTCCGCGATGCGCCGCACGAGCCGCACCGCTTGCGCGGCGACGAACAGAAGATCGACGATGGCGCGCGGACTGATGGCGGTGACGACGGACACGCGTTTGGCGGCGCCCGCGATCTCATATGCCACGCGGTCGTCAAGCGGCAATATCAGTTCGCGCTCGGCGATATCTATGAGGTCGCGTCCGTCGACGATCTCTGCGGTAAGGTCTTCCACATGCGCCCGTCCGCGTGCGGTGTCCGGGCGTGCGCTGTACAGGGACACGAGTTCGCGCATCAGCGTGCGCGCTGCGGTGCGGTCATCCGTTTCGCGCGCTTTTGCAATGTCCATGTGCAGGCGCGCGATGTGGCGCTGGCGGGATATTCCGCGAATCTCGCGGACAAACAAGGCCAGCAGCGCCAGCGCCGCAAGCCCTGCGAGCGCGAGCCCGAAAAGCCCAAGCGCAGGCGCGCGCGTGAAGAGACCTTCTATGAATTGCGTCGCCCACATCGTGAAGGCGAGGCCCAGAAGACTGAGCACAGACGTCCAGAAGACGCCGCCCCAGGACAAGAGCGTGCGCGACATGATCCCGCGTTTCTGGGCGCTCTCTACGGCCGCTTCATCGGAAGCGGGGCCGATTGCGGCGTCAATGCCTTCGCGCTCATAATGGTCCGGCTGTTCTTCGATGATTGGCGTCGGGCCATGCGGCGCCTCTTCAACGACGCGGCCGCCGTCGAGGCGAAAGGCGCGGGGGCGTTGTGCGCTTCGATCTGTCAAAGCAGTCTATCTCCGATGAGAAATTCGATTGCGCGGTCCAGGCGTATGTGGGGCAAGGAGCCGACGCCGCCATCGGCTGCAGGCTTCAAGAGCGGCGGGCGGAAGCGCGCAAAGCGCCATGCCAAGTTTTCTTCCGATTGTGCGATGCCTTCGCCTTGAAACACGACGCGCGGATCGGCTGGCAGTTCGCCCGGAAAGATCGCGGCTTCTGCGTGGCCGTCAAAAACCTCCCCGTTGATTGTCTCACCCTTCGCGGGCACGCCCACAATGGCGTCGAGTGTTTCGCCGTCATGCCTCACGCTGGCCTCGCGCGTTGCGCGCACCGCTGCAATGGCGAGGACATCGACCTTGGCGCCGACATTCTGCGCGCGCGAGATGGCGCGGTTCACAAGCAGATTCAGGATCGCTTCAAGCCGATCATGGCTTGAATGGTGCAGATGATCCGCCTTCGTTGCGGCGAAAAGAATTCGGTCGATGCGCGGACGAAAGATCTGCGACATGAGCGTCGAGCGTCCGGCGCGGAAGGCCATCATCACGTCGGTCATCGCCGTTTCAAGATCACGCACGGCGGACGGACCGGAGTTGAGCGCGCTCAGCGCATCGATGAGGACGATTTGCCGGTCCAGCCGCGAGAAGTGATCTCGAAAGAATGGCCGCACCACATGCGTGCGATAGGCTTCGTAACGGCGCTCCATCATCGCTGCGAGCGTGCCGCGCTTTGGGGTTTCGCCTTCTGCGACCGGCATTGGCGCGAAGGTAAGGGCGGGCGATCCTTCCATATCGCCGGGCATGAGAAAGCGCCCCGGCGGCAACGTGGACAGCGCATAACGGTCATCGCGGCAGGCGCGCAGATAATCGGTAAAAAGCTC
Source organism: Beijerinckiaceae bacterium (assembly GCA_030684835.1). Lineage (GTDB taxonomy): Bacteria > Pseudomonadota > Alphaproteobacteria > Rhizobiales > Beijerinckiaceae > Terripilifer. Next base: position 27,587 of record JAUXWZ010000192.1, on the reverse strand, counting down.
CGCAGCCTTGCGCGCTTTTTCTTCGTCTTCAGGGCCATTCTGATCGAGGCCGGCAAGAAAGCTGCGCCACGGCGCCGACAGCGTTTCGCGCGCTTTCGAGTTCGCAGCTTCAAGCGTTTCGCGTGACCACTGGCCATAATCCTTGGCCAAAAGCGGCAAATCGAGCAGCCATTCGCCGGGATAGTCCACGATGTCGAGCGTGAGGCTCGAGGGGCCCTTGCGCCAGCCATGCGTGCGCTCGAACTCGATGGTCACGCGCAACTCGGAAATGCGCCGCGTCGACTCCGGCCATTGGCGCGCGTCAAAGCCCTTCTCGCCGCCCGTTAGCGATGCGATATGTTCTTCTAACGTGAAGCGCGGGATTTGATAATCGGGCTGCGGCTCAAGCTTTGCCCGTAACAGGCGTCCTTCCGCATGGGCGCGGAACACGGGGAACGATCGGCGCGGCTCGGCGGCAGAGCGCGTGGCGAGTCGTGTCAGGTGATGCACAAGCGCCGTGATGAACACGGTCTTGCCCGCGCGCGAAAGGCCGGTCACGCCGAGGCGAAGGTTTCCGCCCACAATAAACTCGCCAAGGCTTCGGGCGACGCTGCCGGTCTCGTGAAACAGGTCGGAAATTACATTCAAGAGCCGGTTATCCTTCGCGCTGCGCGGTCTCGATCAGGTGAGTTTGCCGTCTCGCGTCTTCGGGCCCCGCATTCGGGAAGATATGAACGATTCGTCGCCAACCCAAGCGCGCAAGCTCAAGGCGCCGGTGGGGGTGGGTCGGCAGGGACGCCGGAGGGCGGCGGGGCGGGGGGCAATTCGACGGGCGGCGCCTGTTCCAGCCGCTCTCGCAACAGCGCGGTTTGCGCATCGACGGCGCGCGCAATCATATCATCGGCCGCCTTCATGGGGCCGATCTCCACAGCAGCCATATTCGACATGGCGCGGGCCAGTGCGGGCGTGGGCAGGCCCTTGTCGTCGAACAGCTTGAGGTCATCCAGCGCGCCGCCTGAAACTCCCTTGGCAAGCGCGGCGGCGTAATTGCGAATGCGCACGCCGTCGCTGGCGCAGGCCATGTGCGGCAAACTGGGTTCGGCCATGCGCGGCGCGTCCGGCACGCCCAGAGAGGCGAGCCGCACCGGAGCGATCCGCATCGTGGCAGGCTGCGGTCCGCGTTCGCCCATGCCCACGGCTATTTCAGGCGCGCGCATCATCGGGATTGCTGGAAGCGCCACCCGGCTGGCGCGCAGGGCGGGCTTGCGCGCGGTGGCGCGGCCGCCGGCGACGCGGCCACGGTTGGCGGCCAGCCACCGGGCGCGGGCTGTGTTCTGGATGCCCCGGGTGGCCAGTCCGTTCGCTCGGCTGGCGGACCGGGACTTTTGCCGCACGCCTGTGGCGCGCGTACGCCCTGTGGCGGAAGGCGCGGCTACGCATTCTGCCGGCGCCCAACGGGAGACAATCGCCATGGCGCTCTTGCGACCGTAGTCCACATAATAGCGGCGCAGCAATTGCGCGGCCACGAGCGCGCCTTCATGAGCGGATGAAAACGCGACGTGGCCTTCGGTGTCCGAAGCGATTTCGCCGTTCCAGCGGGCGCTCTTCACGCACCAGTAATTGTTGAGCCGCACGCAGCGCGGAAGATTGGCCGGCTCGTTGAAGCTTACAAAGCGAAGAATTGTCTGCGCAGGCGCGTCGATGTTGAGAGCGGCCTGCACGCGCCAATTGCTCACGGCGCGCTGGGCGGGTCGATACACGGCGTCCGCATAAATGCCCGATGCGCCCAGGCTGATTGCAAGGGCGGCGGCTTCGACGATCATCAATCCTGCTCCTCGCGTAACGACTTCGCGATGACTAAGCGCTCAAGTCGTCCGGCAAGTTCCTCCACAGCGAACCAGTCGCAATCGAATTCGATGATCGCGACCGCCGATGTGGGGAACGAAAGGGCAAGGCGCTCGGCGTCAGCCCCTTGGGCGCGTCCCATCAGCGCCAGCGCCAGATCCGCGATGCCGGGGTTGTGGCCCACCACGAGAAGCTTGCTCACGGAGGCGGGGGTGGCGCGGATCGCTTTCAGGATTGCGTACGGTTCGGCGAGATAGAGGCTTGCGTCGAGGCGCGCCGCGGGGGCGGGATTGAACACCCCGGATGCAAGCTCGAGCGTTTCACGCGTGCGTCGCGCGTCCGAGGCGATGGCGAGGTCTGGCCTATGCCTATTGTCCTGCAGGAAGCGGGCGACGCGGACCGCATCGTCCCGGCCGCGCTGAGTGAGCCACCGGGCATGGTCTGACAAGCCTGGTTCGCGGACTGCCTTTGCATGACGCATGAGAAAAAGCTGGCGCATGAACAAATAATACCATGGTTCCGTGATCAACTCACGGCACGTGGCGGCGCCATTACGCGCAATTCATTTGTGCGGACGGCGGCGGCAAGGCAGTTTGAACCGGCGCATGACTGGCGCACAGCGTAACGAGGGCAAGCATGAACGGGGGCAAGCGATGAACAAAACCCGCAGAAGTCTGATGACCGCCGCTGCAGCCGTGGCCGCTTTGGCGCCCGGCGCCGCGATGGCGCAGCGCGGTGGGCGCCCGCCGCCGACCACCGCGCCTCCGCTGGCGCGTGATCCGTTTGAAAACAACGTTCTCAAGGTGCTCGAGGATATCGACCGCAACCAGCGCTATCTCAACATCGATCGCGATGACGGGCGGCTGCTGCGCATCCATGTCGAATCAATTGGCGCCAAGCACGTGGTCGAGCTGGGCACGTCAACGGGCTATTCGGCGCTCTGGATGGCGCTGGGCGCCAAGGCCACAGGCGGCCGGCTGACGACCTACGAGATCGACGCTGAGCGGGCCGCGATGGCGCGCGCAAACTTCAAGCGCGCCGGGCTCGATGATCGCATCAATGTGGTGCTGGGCGATGCGCATGTGGAGGTGAAGAAGCAGCAGGGGCCCATCGATCTTGTCTTCATCGACGCCGACAAGGATGGCTATGTGCTTTATCTTAAAGCGCTCTTGCCGCTGGTGCGGCCGGGTGGCTTGATCATCGCCGACAACATGATCCGGCCTGCGCCCGATCCGGCATTCGTGCGCGCGATTACGACGGACCCCGCGCTTGAAACCGTGTTCCTGTCGACATCAACGGGCATGGCGCTGACGATCAAGAAGGGCTGAATTCCTGGCTTTTCCCCGCGTGCGGGGAAAAGGAGTTTCGGTTAGCCGTTCGGCTGCTGGAGACGCTTAGGCGCCGGCGCCTGCGTGCTGGGGACGCGAGCCGCGGAAGGCGCGCTTCTGCGGCCTGCCATCGCCTGCCGGGCGAGCGCCCTGTGCGTGGCGAGCAGGGCCGGAGCCTTCCGGCCTGCGTCCTTCTTGCGGACGACCGTGACCGGCGTGTCCGCCGGGCTTGCCGGCGTGGGGACGACCGCCGCCACCGCGCTGCGGGCGCTTGGCGTCGGGGCGCGGGCCAACCTTGTGACGCTCGGCTTCCGAACGCTTGTCATCCATCGGAATTTCCTGACGCGTCAGGCGTTCGATGGCGCGCAGAAGATGACGCTCGGCGTTCTCGACGAGCGAGATCGCCTGTCCTTCCTTGCCAGCGCGGGCCGTGCGGCCGATGCGGTGGACATAGCTTTCCGGCACGTCCGGCAGTTCGAAGTTGATGACGTGGCTGACGCCCGACACATCGATGCCGCGTGCGGCGATGTCGGTCGCCACAAGAACGCGGGCGCGCCCGGACTTGAAACCGTCAAGAGCCGCCTGACGCTGGCCCTGGCTCTTGTTGCCGTGGATGGCGGCGGACGAGATGCCCGCCTGGTCCAGCGACTTGGAGACCCGATCCGCGCCGCGCTTGGTGCGCGTGAAGACGATGGTGCGGGAGAACTCGGGCTGCGCGAGCATCTGGGCGAGCAGGGTCGCCTTGGCGCCTGCATCGACCATGATGACCTGCTGGGCCACGCGGTCCGCAGTCGCAGCGACAGGCGCGACCGAAACCTTTTGCGGCTTGTGCAGGAACTCGTCGGCGAGAGCGGCGATTTCCTTCGGCATCGTTGCGGAAAAGAGCAACGTCTGGCGCGTGCGCGGCATCTTGGACATGATTTTGCGCACGGGCAGCACAAAGCCGAGATCGAGCATGTGATCGGCTTCGTCCAGCACGACGCAATGCGTCTGGTCGAGCTTTACATAACCGCTCTGCATATGGTCGAGCAGGCGGCCGGGGGTTGCAACCAGCACGTCAACGCCGCGCGACATGGCCTTGATCTGTGGGCCAAACGACATGCCGCCAACGATGCAAGCAACGCTTGCGTCGATGTACTTGCCATAGGTCTTGAAGCTTTCCGCAATCTGCACGGCAAGCTCGCGCGTTGGCGCAAGCACAAGGATCTGCGCGCAGCGCGGCGCAGCGAACACGCGGTTCTCCTGCATGCGATGAAGCAGCGGCAAAGCAAAAGCGGCGGTCTTCCCGGTGCCCGTCTGCGCGATGCCGAGCAAGTCGGCTCCTTGCATCAGGATCGGGATCGATTGTTCCTGAATGGGGGTAGGCGTGGTGTAATTCTGCGCGCGAAGGGCCCGCAAAAGGCTCTCGGCGAGGCCGAGATCCGAAAATGATGTCACGATATAAAACTTTCCATGCGCCGTTCAGGCGCGCGAAAGCGGCCTTGGCGGCTAAGTTCAGGAGACGGGCCCCGCGTAAACGGGCTGTCGGGAGGTCGGGAAGCGACCAGCACTTCCGATTTTCGTCGCTCTACGGTTTGCCGCCGGTGACTGAAACAGTCTGAGCGGATTTACGCGACCGGAGCGCCGGCGCCGCGACGCGGCAGCCCTTCGCTTAGGCGCATTGCAGTGCGAAGTCAAAGGAAAGCCCGCCGCCTTTTGCGCAGGTATGCCTTAAAGGCGCCTTTGCCGACGAAAAGCCGCATGCTAGGACGGCCACGTATTCGGCGGATCGGGCGCCGCGCCGCGGCCGCCCTCACATTCGCCTGCCCGCGGAGGACGGATTCGTCATGCAAAAGATCAAGGTCGCAAACCCCGTTGTTGAAATGGACGGCGACGAGATGACGCGCATCATCTGGCAGTTCATCAAGGAAAAGCTGATCCACCCCTATCTCGACATCGACCTCAAGTATTACGACCTGTCTGTCGAGAAGCGCGACGAGACCAACGACCAGATCACCATCGACTCCGCGGAAGCCACCAAGAAGTATGGCGTCGCCGTGAAGTGCGCGACCATCACGCCTGACGAAGCGCGCGTGAAGGAATTCGGCCTCAAGGAAATGTGGAAGTCGCCCAACGGCACGATCCGCAACATTCTCGGCGGCACAATTTTCCGCGAACCAATCATCTGCAAGAACGTGCCGCGTCTCGTGCCGGGCTGGACGCTTCCGGTCGTTGTCGGCCGCCACGCCTATGGCGACCAGTATCGCGCGACGGACTTCCGCGTGCCGGGCAAGGGCCGTCTGACGATCAAGTTCGAAGGCGATGACGGTACTGTGATCGAGAAGGAAGTCTTCAAATTCCCCGAGTCTGGCGTCGCCATGTCGATGTACAATCTCGACACCTCGATCCGCGACTTTGCGCGCGCATCGCTGAACTATGGCCTGATGCGCAAGTATCCGGTCTATCTCTCCACGAAGAACACGATTCTGAAGGCCTATGACGGCCGCTTCAAGGATCTTTTCCAGGAGATATTCGACAACGAGTTCGCCGACAAGTTCAAGGCGCTAGGCCTCACCTACGAGCATCGCCTCATCGACGACATGGTCGCGGCGGCGCTTAAATGGTCCGGCGGTTACGTGTGGGCGTGCAAGAACTATGACGGCGACGTGCAGTCTGACACGATGGCGCAGGGCTATGGTTCGCTCGGCCTCATGACTTCAGTGCTGATGACGCCGGACGGCATGACGGTGGAGGCTGAAGCCGCGCACGGCACCGTGACGCGTCACTATCGCCAGCATCAGCAGGGCAAGGAAACGTCGACGAACTCCATGGCCTCGATCTTTGCCTGGACCCGCGGCCTTCTGCATCGCGCCAAACTCGACAACAACGAGCCGCTGAAGCAGTTCGCCCTCACGCTCGAGAAGGTCTGCGTCGACACCGTTGAAGCGGGCTTCATGACCAAGGATCTCGCGATCCTCGTGGGCGCCGATCAGCCATGGCTGACAACTGTTGGTTTCCTCGACAAGATCGACGAGAACCTGAAGAAGGCAATGGCGTAATCACGCGAAGCGCCGCGCGGCGCTCTGCTTGACAACATCAGAACCCGGCCTCGCGGCCGGGTTTTTTGTTACATGCGCAATGAAAGTAGGGTCTAGTAGCGCAAGTTTGCGCTGGCGTTAAGCGGCTACGTGTTCCCTCTCCGGCGGCGCTTCACCGTCTCTTTACCGTCACCAGCGCGAGGGTCTTTGTCGAGATGCGTTGCTTGCATTCGAAAAAACCTTCCCAGGGGTCGGTCTTTAGCGCCAGCGCGTGTTTCATGCGGAATTGGTTCGCGTTTTTCACCTTCGGTAATTGCGCCCACGTCAACGGCATGGCGATGGAGGCTTCGGGGCGCGCGCGCAGCGAAAAGGGCTGGATGGCGGTCGCCGTGCGCTTGTTGCGCAGATAGTCGAGGAAGATCTTTCCTGTTCGCCGCGCCTTGGTCATCACAGCCACCCAATGCTGTGGATCGTCATGCGCGATGCGCTTCGCGAAGCCTTCGCAGAAGGCTTCGATGATTGGCCATTCTTCATGCGCATCCAGCGGTGCGACCACGTGCAGGCCCTTGCCGCCGGACGCCATAACGAAACTTTGCAAACCTGCGGCGGAAAGAAAATCCCGCACTTGCACAGCCCCTTTTTTTACCTGCGCGAAAGGGAGATCCTCATCTGGATCGAGGTCGAAGACAATGCGATCAGGCTTTTCAATCGCGTCGGCGCGCGCTCCCCAGCCGTGAATTTCCAGCACGCCGAATTGCGCGCATGTCACAAGTCCTTCGGCCGACAAGACCTGAAGATAATCGCGCTTGTCGCCACCAACGGCCACGGGCGCAAGGCCGCGCGACATTCCTTTAAGCGGATGACGCTGGAAGAAACGCTCGCCCGCTACGCCCTCGGGCGCGCGAACGAGGCTTACGGGCCTTCGGTCGAGATGCGGCATGAGACGCGGCGCGATATCGCTGAGATATTCTGCAACGTCGCGTTTCGTCACGTTGGCTTCGGGGTAAAGAACCCGCTCGGGGTGGGTGAGGCGTGTAAAATCCCCTTTGGCTGCAGGCGCTTTTAAGGGCGCTTGCTTTAAGGGCGCCTGCTTGGCTTTCATCTTTGCAGCTTGCGCGTTTGCAGCTTGCGCCTTCGCAGCATTGAATTCGGTGATGCGATCCTCGCGTACGCCGAGATACGCGCCCTGCCGCACCTGTCCATCGCCCGTCCAGCCCGCCATCGCGACCTCCACGATCAATCCGGGCTCTACCCAGCGCACACCCCTGGGCGCAGCTTCCAAGTTCGCAACGTTTGCTGGCGGCTTTGCGCGAGCGAGGGGCGCAAGCCGATTCAGGATGTCCTTCTGTTTGGCTGCGTCGAAGCCCGTTCCGACGCGGCCTGCATAACGTAACGCACCCTTTAACTCGCGCGCGACAACGAGTGACGCGAACGAGCGACCGCGTTCCGACGGCATCCATCCGATTACCGTGACATCGTCGCGGCGGCGGTCTTTCACCTTGAGCCAATCGGCGCTTCGGCCAGAGCGATAAGGCGCGGTGCAGCGTTTTGAGACAGTTCCTTCCGCCCCGCCGTCGGTGGCCTGTTTGAAGAAATGGGCGCCGTTCCCTACAACGTGTTCGGCATAAACGATTGCAAACTTGCGTTTGCCCAAAAGCTTTTTTAGCCGCTTCTTACGCTCTTGCAGTGGCGACCTGCGCAGGTCTTCGCCATCGTGTTGCAGAAGGTCGAAAGCGGCCAAGGCAATGCCGCCGTGACTGTGCTTCAAAGAGTCAACAAGGGCAGGGAAGTCAGAAAGGCCTTGGTCATCAAAAACGACTGCTTCGCCGTCAATAACGGCGCTTTCGACGTTCAATGTTTCGCCCGCTTTGCGCAAACCATCGAAGCGCGCCGTCCAGTCGTGGCCTTCCCGCGTGAAAAGCTTCGCGTGGCCGTCGTTGATGACGAGCTGTAGACGATAGCCGTCGTATTTCATTTCGTGCAGCCAGTCGTCGCCCTCTGGCGGCGTTTTGCGGATGTCGCAAAGCTGCGGGGGAATGAAGATTGCCTCCGCCTTGCTGGGCGATTTGCGTCCACGCTTCTGCGGCGCCGCGGCGCTTTTTTTTAGCGTCTTTTTTGGCGCCTTGCCTGCCGCGATGTCGTCACGCGTGAGGCCCGTCGCCACGCTTTTGTCAAAGCGCATCGCGAGCGTGTCATCCGTTTCGGCAAACTCGTCGCGATCTTTAACGATCAGCCAGTTCTCGCGCGTCTCCCCGTTGCGCGGTTTCATCCGCACCAACGCCCATTGTCCCTTCATGCGCTGTCCCTGCAAGCGCACTTTCAACATGCCCGCGTCGATGGCTGCGAGCGGATCGGGCGAAACTGGCTCGAAGCTTCCCTGATCCCACAATTGAACCGTGCCGCCGCCATACTCGCCTTGCGGGATCACGCCTTCGAAAGACGCATAGTCGAGCGGGTGGTCTTCCGTGCGGACCGCCAGCCGTTTTGTGGCGGGACGTGCAGAGGGTCCCTTGGTGATCGCCCAGCTTTTCAGTACGCCGTCTATTTCCAGCCGGAAGTCAAAGTGTTCGCGCCGCGCCCAGTGATGCTGCACAACAAAACGAGCGCCCTTCGTGGCCTTGCCTGCGCCGGAGGGCTCTGCTGTCTTGGCGAAATCCCGCTTGCTGCGGTATTCATTTAAATTGTCAGCGCCCGTTTGTCGTTTTGCCTCTCGCGCCATTTCGCGTGTCCGTCAGCGTGCGGCGGTCTTCTTGCGTGGCGGCTTTTCTGGCGCCTTTTTCGGGCTGCGCTTACTGGCTTTCGTCGCCGCTTTGGGCGCAGCCTTGCTCGCTGGCTTGCGCCGGGAAGTTGCCCGCGCCGGCGCGCTTTCACCGCCCTTGCCGAGCGAACGTTTCAGCGCTTCCATAAAGTCGATCACCTTGGGCTCGCGATCGGCGCGGTCGTCAGCAACGGCGACGGATTTTCCCGTCCGCACTTTTTCTTCCACCAGTTCACGCAACGCCTTTGCGTAGTGGTTCGTGAATCTCTCGGGGTCGAATTTTTCGCTGCGGCTTTCAATGAGAGTCTTCGCCATCTTGATAAGATCAGGGGGCAGGGCCCCCTTGCCGATATCTTCGAAGACGTCTTCGGCTTCCTTGATTTCTTCCGCGTAGCGCATTGTCTCCAGCAACATGCCCGGTCCGCTCGGCTTCAGCACGACCAGGTTCTCCTTGCCGCGCAAAGTCAATTGGCCAAGGCCCGCCTTACCCTCGTCCAGCAACGCCTGACGAATGACGCGAAAACCTTCTTCCGCAATCTCCCCATCGGGCAGCACGTAATAGGGTCGGTCAAAGTAGAGTGGATCAATCTCGCAAGCGTCGACGAATTGTATGAGTTCAATCGTGTGACGCGTTTCCAGTTTGAGCGCGTCGAGTTCTTCATCCTCAAGTAAAACGTAATTGCCTGGCTCGACCTCGTAGCCGCGCACAATGTCGTCCTTATCGATCTCGCCGACGCCGGGCACGACCTTTTGGTAGCGCACGCGCTGCTTGGTCTTTCGGTCCACCTGATGAAATGCAATCGCCGTGTCTGAACGCGTGGCGGTTACCAGACGAACCGGGATTGTGACCAGGGAAAGCCGGAGATGGCCCTTCCAGAACGAGCGAACTGACGCGGCCATGATACTCTCACCTGAACTGAGCTTTGGAAGCTTGGCGTTAGAATGGGCTTGGGACCGAATCGCAAACGCGCGCTGTTCAGGTTGGTTCCAACATGTCGAGGGCTGAGCACGGGAGATGCAAAGCGCGATGAAAAACGTCACTTTTCCGTCGTTTGCCCACGTTACATGCATGGATGTGCGTTGCTTCGTTTGACCGTTGTCGAGGCCTTAGGAAGTCGCTATAACGCCGCAAAAGCGGGGAGCAGGCCTACCATGAGCATGAGCGCCTCTATCGACAGCGACTACAAGCCGTCGGAAACCGAAGAGTTCATGAGTGAGCGGCAGCGCGACTATTTCCGTCGCAAGTTGCTGGGTTGGAAGGAAGAAATTCTGCGGGAAAGCCGTGAAACGCTGACCGCGCTCCAGACCGAGAGTGAAAACCATCCCGATCTTGCCGATCGCGCGGCGTCGGAGACTGACCGTGCGATTGAACTGCGGGCCCGAGACCGCCAGCGCAAACTGATTGCCAAGATCGATTCTGCCTTGCAGCGGATCGAAGAGGGCGTTTACGGTTTTTGCGAGGAAACGGGCGAGCCAATTTCTCTCAAGCGGCTGGACGCTCGCCCAATTGCGACGCTTTCGCTGGAAGCGCAGGAGCGCCATGAGCGGCGCGAGCGTGTTTACCGCGACGATTGAATCCAACGCTGAGACAGTGTTCGCGAAAAAGGCCCGCTCATCGAGCGGGCCTTTGTTTTTGCTGGGTGGTGAGCCTCGGCGGGCCTGGCGTGCCGGTTACGGCGCCCGGCCAAGCAGCTTCTTCATTTCTTCTTCAAGGGCGTCGAGTGGATCGCCATTGGCGGCTTTGGCCTCGCTACCGGGGTTCGGCGGGCTGGCCGCTGATGCGGGCGAGGGCGAGGGCGAGGGCTTAGAGGCCGGCACTGGGGCCGGGGATGCGACCGCAGCCGGGGCCGGCGCCGGTTCTGGGGCCGGAGCTGGGGTCGGAGCCGGGGTCGGAGCTGGGGTCGTAGCCGGGCGTGCCGGGGCTGGAGCCGGAGATGAGGCCGGGGCCGGGCGTGGTGGACCCGAGACCGGCGCTTGCGGAGGAGCCTCCGCCGGTTTGGGCGGCGGCGGCATCGGCCGCAGCTGCGTCGGCCTTGGCGGCGCGGAGGGCGAAGCCGTTCCTGGCGGCGGCACGGGTGGGCGTGGCGGCGTGGGGTGCGGGCCCGAGTTGGGACGTGGCCCCGTCGCAAGGGGAGGCAACGGCGGCGGCGGCGGGCGCATCGCCGGCGGGTCGGGTCGCTCAACCGGCCGACCGGCTGGCGCGGGCGGTGGCGGCGGCGCCGGACGCGCCATTGATGGCGCTGGGGCAGGCGGGATGGGACGCGGCGGCGGCGGGGCGTTTGTCGCGGGCGGAGCCATAGGCGCCGCAGGCTCCGGCGGCGTCCTCGGGATCGGCCTGCTCGGCGGCGACGCGAGAGCGGGCGCGACGGGCGGCGATGGCGGGGCTGGGACAGGAGCTGGCGGAGGCGCGGCCGGCGAGGGCTGCGGCGCGGGGACGGGTTGTCCCGCCGAGGGCGCTTCTTCATTTTCCAATGGAATGGGCGCCGGCTCCCGGGTTGAGCGATTTTCGCTGTAGCCAGCCGCCTGCGCTCGCATCGCGCCTTCGATGAGGAGATCGTTCGGCCCGCCAATCATCAGCAGATGTTCGACGTTGTCGCGCCGGACAATGACAAGCTGGCGATGACGGTCGAGATCGTAGGCGTCCACGACACCAAGCCGGGGTTGGCGCGCGCCGGCGCCGCCGCGCAACCGGGAGCCAAGCAGCGCCCGCACCAGAAGCACAAGCACTAGAAGGACAATCAGAGCTGCAGCTGCGCTGATGAGCCAAAAAAGAACCGGGTTGTCTCCGGTGAGATTGCTGAGGAATTGCATATTTCTCACTCGCTTCCGCTGCGCCTGCTCTCAGATTCCGACAAACATTAACACATCAGGCCGGGCGTAATGGACTGAACGTTAATCAATGGTTAACGCGCAGCCCAACAGCAAGCACCCGCTGTTTCCGGTTTTTTTAGGATAAAGTCGGTCCACAGGCGATTCGGTTGCCGTGGCGACCCTCCCAGGCGTCGCGTTGGCCGCAGCGCCTGAGCCGAATTTGTCATGTTCCAGCGCAGGCGCCAATGTCGACCCGCAGACGCCCAAAATTCCGCATGAGCCCGGTATGTCCGAAGTGACTGAAACTCCGCCGACGGCAGCTTTTGACAGAACGGACCGTGCGGGCAGTCCGTTTCTCGTGCTGTTTATCGCGCTGTTGCTGGTTGGCGCGGCGGCGTCCTTCTCGTTCCTTCCGGCGGAGGACGCCGGCCGGTTGACGATTCTGGTTCTTGCCGTGCTGTCCATCGTCGGGGTGATCGGACTCTTTGCGTATGCGGTTGGCTTTGTCCGGCTTGCAGGCGATGCGGCGCGCGACGACGTGACAAAGCTCGTCGCCGACACAGGCCCCGAGGGACTGCTTGTTACCGAGGGCGAAACGCGCGTCATTTATGCGAACCAGACCTATATGCGATTGTCGGCCGCGAACGACGCTGCCGATATTCGCACGATTGATCGTCTGTTCTCTGGCGCCCCGGAAGTCTCCGAAGCGGTCTATCGGCTGGCGCAGGCTGGGCGGGAGGGCAAACGGGCCGCGGAAGAATTGCGTCTGTCGCCGCCGCTTTCCGGTGAGGGCGCCGTCGGTTGGTACCGCATCCGCGTGCGGCCGCTTGAGCGCACGGGCAGTCGGACCGCGACGTTGTGGACGGTTGCGGACGTAACGCGCGAGCGGGCCCGCCATGAAAACGTGTTCCAGGAATTGCAGCACGCGATCGACTTTCTCGATCATGCGCCCGCAGGCTTCTTCTCCAGCGATGCGCGCGGCGCGATTACCTATATCAACGCAACGCTGGCCGGATGGCTGGACTACGATCTCGCGCAGGTCGGTTCAGGCGGGCTGATGCTGTCTGATATTGTCGTCGGCAACGGCGCTGCGCTTTTCTCGGCAGGGGGCGGGCGCGCCAGCGAGGTGCGGACCGAACAATTCGACGTCGATCTGAAGCGCCGCAATGGGCAGAGCCTGCCCGTGCGCATCATCCACCGCGTTGCGTTTGCGCAAGACCGCACGCCGGGCGCCTCGCGTACGCTTGTGCTCAATCGCGCGCCGGGCGAAGAGCCGTCTGAAAACCTGCGTCTGGCGGAAGTGCGTTTCGCGCGGTTCTTCAACCAGACGCCGATGGCCATTGCAGTCGTCGACGCGACCGGCCTTATCGTGCGCTCCAACGCGTCGTTTGCGCGCCTCATGCCTGAAGCGCTGCGCGCCACCGACGGAACGCGCACCATCTACGCCGGCGTCGCGGAACGTGATCACGAAGCACTGAAATCCGCTATCGCCCGCGCCATTGAGGCGCGCGGAGATCTCGCGCCTATCGATGCCGCCCTCAACCGTGAGGAGCGCGCGTCAATGCGCTTCTTCGTGTCTCCGTCGGAAGACGGGGCTGACAGCACGTATGTCAATATTTTCGCGCTTGATACGACCGAGCAAAGCACCTTGCAGGAAAGTTTTGCGCAATCGCAAAAGATGCAGGCGATCGGGCAACTGGCAGGCGGTGTTGCGCACGATTTCAACAACGTGCTGACCGCCATCATCGGCTATTCTGACCTCTTGCTGTCCAACCATCGGCCGACTGATCCGTCCTTTCAGGACATCATGCAAATCAAGCAGAACGCCAATCGCGCGGCAGGGCTCGTGCGGCAATTGCTGGCGTTCTCGCGACGTCAGACGCTGCGCCCGCAGGTTCTTCAACTCAACGATGTTCTCTCTGAGCTGCAGAACCTTTTGCGCCGGCTGGTTGGGGAAAAGATCGAACTTGATTTGCGCCACGGCCGCGATCTCTGGTTCGTGAAGGCCGACCTCAATCAGTTCGAACAGGTGATCGTCAATCTCGTCGTCAACGCGCGGGACGCCATGCATGATGGTGGCCGCATCAGCGTCTCGACGCGTAACGTGAAGGCGGCGGAGTGCGCCGACATTGACGAGCCGGGGTTCACGCCCGCCGATTACGTGGTCATCGACGTGTCGGACACGGGGCACGGCATTCCGGCGAACGTGAAGGCGAAAATTTTCGAGCCGTTCTTCACCACCAAGGAAGTGGGCAAGGGGACGGGCCTTGGCCTGTCGATGGTCTACGGCATCGTCAAGCAGACCGGCGGCTACATCGCGTGTGAATCCGAGCCCGGCAAGGGCGCGACGTTCCGTATCTACCTGCCCAGGCACATTCCCGACGTCGAGGAAGAGCCGGTCAAGAAGGAAGAGCCGCCCAAAAAGGCGATGGACGCCACGGGACAGGGGACCATCCTTCTTGTGGAAGACGAAGAGGCGGTGCGCGCGTTTGGGGCCCGGGCGCTGGCGGCGCGCGGCTATACGGTGCTCGAGGCAGCCTCTGGCGTGCAGGCGCTCGAAGTTGTCGACGAGATGGACGGTAAGATCGACCTCATCGTCTCGGACGTTGTCATGCCCGAGATGGACGGCCCGACCATGTTCGGCGAACTGCGCAAGCGCGGGGTGAAGTGCAAGGTCATCTTCGTATCTGGCTACGCCGAGGACGCCTTCTCCAAGAACTTGCCCGAAGGCGAGGAGTTCGGCTTCTTGCCCAAGCCCTTCTCGCTGAAACAGCTCGTCGAGGCCGTGAAGAGCCACCTGAGCTAGATCCGCTTTTTTTTTGCGTAACTACGCAGCGCTTTGTTAACCTTGAATCAAGCGTCGCGCGTCATGGTTGAGGCTAAGGAGCCCGGCCATGAATCCGATTCCAGCAACCTTTCACGTTCGTGCAGAGCCGCGTCCCGAATACATCGAATCGCAAAGTCATCGTGTGCGGCCCTATCGCGCCACAGTGCGGGTTGTCGCCATTTTCGCCGCGCTGGGCGTTGGCTTCGGGTATCTCGTGAGCGCCATGGTGGGCCTCCAGAAGTCCCCCACGGGAGTGAAATCTTCGCCGATCGTCGCCGCACCGGTCGTCGCGAGCGCTCAACCCTCATTTCCGGTCTGGAAAGCGCCCGCGCCGCTTCCTGTGACGGCGGATCTCGCTTTGACAGCGGATTTCGACCCTGCCAGAGCGAGCGACCGAACCCCCGTCGCCACCATACCGGACGCCCGGCCGCGTCCTTCCCACGTTTTTGCGCCGGTTGAGCGCGCGCCCGATTACACGGGCTTCAAGGTCACAGCCGGTCATTGATGCGACTTGACCCGCCTGCGCCCCTTCCGTGACACTGTGCGCGGAGGAATCGTCATGGCTGGAGCAGAAAAGCGCGTCATCGTCACGGGCGCCGCGAGCGGCATAGGCGCAGCCTGCGTCCGGGTTGCCCTGGAAAAAGGCTGGCGGGTTTGCGCGGTCGACATCAATCGGCCAGCGCTTGAGGGGATCGCCGCCGACGCCTTGCCCCGGCTCATCTGCGCCCAAGCGGATGTGACCGATTCGGCCGCTTGCGCGTCAGCCGTCGACGCGGCGGTGCAGGCGTTCGGCGGTCTCGACGGACTTATCCACATGGCGGCAGTTCATTCCACCGGCACATGGCGTGATCTGGACGCTGCGGAAATGGACAGGACGCTTGGTGTCAACGTCACCGGCTCGTTTTTAATGGCGCAGGCGTGCGCGCGGGCGATGGAAGCTTCGGGCGGCGGCGCCATCGTGCTGGCCAGTTCTGGCTCGATGAACGTCTCCGGCGTGGGCGGTCACGGGCGGGGCGGCCCTGCTTATGTCGCCTCCAAGGCGGCCATCGTTGGTCTAACCCGCGCACTGGCCCGCTCGTTTGCCCCAATCGGCGTGCGCGTCAACGCAGTGAGCCCCGGGGCGACCCGCACCGCCATGACGGCAGACTACAGCGAAGACGCGCTTGTCAAAGTTGGCGAGCGCACGCTGGTAGGTCGAATCGGCGAGGCGCGAGAGATCGCGTCCGTCGCCTGTTTCTTGGTGAGCGACGATTCTTCCTACGTTATCGGCGATATCGTGGCTGTGAACGGTGGCGGGAGTTTTGGGCTGTAAAAAGCGCGATTTGCTCTAAGTCTTTGGCCGGCATACGCATTATTCATAATGGTTAGGAGAACAAAAAAAGAACTTGCGAAGCGGAACAAAGAGGGTACATTTGTTTCCATCAGCAGCCGTTGTGCATTTTGCAGTCGACGTGTCAGAAGGGAGCGTTACCCGTGAGCCAATCGAATCTCCGCCTCGTGGAAGGATCGTCCGTGGATAAGACCAAGGCGCTCGACGCCGCGCTTTCCCAGATTGAAAGGGCCTTCGGCAAGGGCTCGATCATGCGTTTGGGGAAGAACCAGAAGGCGGTGGAGATTGAGACCGTGCCGACTGGCTCGCTCGGTCTGGACATCGCTCTTGGCGTGGGCGGTTTGCCGCGCGGGCGTGTCATCGAAATCTACGGACCCGAATCCTCCGGCAAGACGACTCTCACCCTTCATGTCATCGCCGAGGCGCAAAAGCGTGGCGGCGTGTGCGCGTTCGTCGACGCAGAGCATGCGCTTGATCCGGTTTACGCGCGCAAACTCGGGGTGAACCTCGAAGACCTCCTGATTTCGCAGCCCGACACCGGCGAGCAGGCGCTTGAAATCACCGACACTCTTGTGCGCTCCGGCGCCGTGGATGTTCTCGTCATCGATTCGGTTGCGGCGCTGACGCCGCGTGCTGAAATCGAAGGCGAAATGGGCGATGTCCAGCCCGGCCTTCAGGCTCGTTTGATGAGCCAGGCGCTGCGCAAGCTCACCGCCTCGATCTCGCGATCGAACACGATGGTGATCTTCATCAATCAGATCCGCATGAAGATCGGCGTGATGTACGGCAGCCCCGAGACGACGACGGGCGGCAACGCCCTGAAGTTCTATGCATCGGTTCGCCTCGACATTCGCCGTATTGGCGCGATCAAGGATCGCGAAGAGGTCACGGGCAACCAGACCCGCGTGAAGGTCGTCAAGAATAAGGTAGCGCCGCCGTTCAAGCAGGTTGAGTTTGATATCATGTACGGCGAGGGCATCTCGAAGGTTGGCGAGCTCGTCGACCTTGGCGTAAAGGCGGGCGTTGTCGACAAGGCCGGCGCCTGGTTTTCCTACGATAGCCAGCGTCTTGGGCAAGGCCGCGAGAACGCCAAGCAGTTTTTGCGCGATAATCCCGACCTTGCTGCCCGTATCGAGTTGGCTATTCGCGAGAACTCCGGTCTTCTTGCAGACCAGATTCTCGAGAATCCGGATCCCACTTCTGACGAAGAGTAATTCCTAGATCCGCGCCTTCGTCACGAATCGGGCGCGGGTTCCGCCTAATGGCTTCAATCCGCTATCCTTTGCGGCGCTGCTGGCGTCAGTGTGTCGGTTCAGGCCCGAACGCACTTTCGGAATTTGTGGAAAGGTCCCCTCTACAGGCCGGGCCGCCAGTTGCGCCGCTCTTGGCGGGGTGGGAGCGTCGTCCCTCGACTTCCTCCTGTCCCGCCGCTAGAACACGCCCGGACCCAGACGGGTCCGGGCTTTTCGTTCGGCGCGCTCCTTGCTTGACGCGTAGAGATGTGAGCGAAAGGCCGCGAGCAGCGAACGCGAAGAGTTGGTCCACAGATGAGCGGCGTCAACGAAATCAGGTCCACGTTTCTCGACTTTTTCGCGGCAAATGGCCACGAAAAGCTTGATTCCTCGCCGCTTGTGCCGCGCAACGACCCCACGCTGATGTTCACGAACGCCGGCATGGTGCAATTCAAGAATGTCTTCACTGGCGTCGAAAAGCGACCCTATTCGCGCGCGACGACATCGCAGAAGTGCGTGCGCGCTGGGGGCAAGCACAACGACCTCGACAACGTTGGCTATACGGCCCGCCACCACACGTTCTTTGAAATGCTCGGCAATTTTTCGTTCGGCGATTATTTCAAGGAAGAAGCGATATCGCTCGCCTGGAAGTTGATCTCCAGTGAGTTTGCACTGCCAAAAGATCGTCTCCTCGTCACAGTCTATCACGACGACGATGAAGCCTTCGGTTTGTGGAAGAAGATCGCCGGTTTTTCGGATGATCGCATCATTCGAATCGCAAGTTCTGACAACTTCTGGTCGATGGGCGATACCGGCCCATGCGGTCCATGTTCAGAAATTTTCTTCGATCAGGGACCGGAGCTTGCGGGTGGTCCTCCCGGCTCGGCTGATGAAGACGGCGATCGCTATCTGGAATTCTGGAACCTTGTGTTCATGCAATATGAACAGGTGCGGCCGGGCGAACGCCTGCCGTTGCCGCGCCCTTCAATCGATACCGGGATGGGGTTGGAGCGGATCGCCGCGATCCTCCAGGGCGTGAAATCGAACTTTGATATTGACCTGTTCCGCACGTTGATCCGCGCGTCGAGCGATCTGACGGGCGTAGCTTCCGACGGCCCGCAAAAGGCGAGCCATCGCATTATCGCCGATCATCTGCGCGCGTCTTCCTTTCTCGTTGCCGATGGCGTGTTGCCGTCCAATGAGGGGCGCGGTTACGTGCTTCGCCGCATCATGCGTCGCGCCATGCGCCACGCCCAATTACTCGGCGCCAAAGATCCGCTAATGTGGCGGCTGGTGCCTGCGCTGGTTCGTGAAATGGGCCGCGCTTTCCCCGAACTGCAACGCGCCGAGGCGCTGATCTCCGAAACACTGCGGTTGGAGGAAACCCGCTTCCGTTCAACACTCGCGCGCGGTCTTGCTATTCTTGATCAGGAAACGCGCGATCTGTCCGCCGGTGGCCAGCTTTCAGGCGAGGTCGCCTTCAAACTCTATGACACGTTCGGTTTCCCGCTCGACCTCACGCAGGACGCGCTGCGCGCGCGCGGCATCGGTGTCGATACGACAGTGTTTGCCGCCGCTATGGAGCGTCAACGCGTTGACGCACGCAAGGCGTGGGCAGGCTCGGGCGAAGCGGCGACGGAAACAGTCTGGTACGCCATCAAGGACAGGGTCGGCGCCACGGAGTTTCTCGGCTACGAGGCTGAGCAGGCCGAAGGCGTGATCGCCGCGATTGTGCGCGAAGGGGCCGAGACAGATGACCTGAGCCAGGGACAGAGCGGCCTCGTTATCGTTAACCAAACGCCTTTCTACGGTGAGTCCGGGGGTCAGGTTGGCGATATGGGATTTCTCACCGCAGCGGGTGTCCGCGCGCAGGTGAAGGAGACGCAGAAAAAGCTCGGCGATCTTTTTGTCCATGTCGTTGACGTTGTGGAGGGTCAATTGCGTGTCGGCATGCCCGTCGAGCTCGCCGTCGATCCCGAGCGCCGGCAAGCGATTCGCGCCAACCATTCAGCGACGCATTTGCTTCACGAAGCGCTGCGCATCGTGCTGGGAGATCACGTTGCGCAGAAGGGTTCGCTGGTCGCCAACGATCGCCTGCGCTTCGACTTTGCACATCCAAAGCCCATCAGCGATGATGAGCTCGCGCGCGTGGAAGACATCGCCAACCGCGTCACATTGCAGAACGAACCTGTCGTGACGCGCCTTCTGGCCGTCGATGAAGCCATCGAGTCCGGCGCACGCGCCCTGTTTGGCGAAAAGTACGGTGATGAAGTGCGCGTCGTGTCGATGGGCCGACCGCTGAGCGGGGAGGGCGCCAATCGCGCTTTCTCAATTGAATTGTGCGGCGGTACGCATGTTCGGCGCACGGGCGAAATCGGCCTTGTGACGATTGTTTCCGAAGCGGCGGTTGCTGCGGGCGTGCGCCGCATCGAGGCGAAGACGGCTGACGGCGCCCGCCAGCATCTCAATGCGCAGGCGCGCAAGCTGCGTGAGGCGGCGGGAGTCATGAAGGCGCCTGCGGATGAAATCGCTGAACGAGTAGCCTCGCTTGTCGATGAACGCCGCAAACTGGAAAAGGAACTGGGTGAAGCCAAGCGCCGTCTTGCGATGGGCGGCGGCGGCTCAGAGGGCTCCGAAGCGTCCAATGTCACTGAGTTGAACGGCATAAAGTTCTTCCGCCTCGCAGTCAGCGGCGTCGACATGAAGGATTTGAAGTCGCTCGCGGACGAGGGCAAGCAGAAGATCGGCTCTGGCGTGGTCGCCATCATCAACACGGCTGAAGACGGCAAAGGTGGCGTCGTGGTCGGCGTGACGCCCGATCTCGTGTCGCGTTTCAACGCGGTTGATCTGGTTCGCCTGGCGTCCGAGAAACTCGGCGGAAAGGGCGGCGGGGGCAGGCCAGACATGGCTCAGGCCGGCGGGCCCGATGGATCGCAGGCGCAGGCGGCGCTGGACGCAATTGCGGAGCGTTTGTCTGGTTGACGCTAATCCGGATTGATCGAAAACAAAGCGTCTTTCGTTTACTCTCACGAGAATACTTTCAGCTTGTGGGAGACTCAGCATGTACAAAACAATTCTCGTTCCGGTGGATCTTTCCGATCTGGAGATTGCGACGCCCGCGATCAATGCGGCCGTGCAACTCGCTGAATGGACTGGCGCTGCGCTACGGCTCGTCAACATCCAGCAGATTTTGCCCGCCACTTACATGGACTACGTCCCGCCCGAATTCGACGCGCAACAACGTGAGTGGGCGGAAGCTGAGATGAAGTCCGTGCAGGAAAAGGTCAATTTGCCGCCTGAGCGGGTGAGCATGGTCGTTAGGATCGGCGGAATTTATCCGGAGATTTTGGCGGAAGCGGAGGAATGCGGCGCCGACTTGATCGTCATCGGCTCACATAGGCCAGCCATGTCGACCTATCTCCTCGGGTCCAATGCGAAAACTGTGGTCCGGCATGCAAAGTGCTCGGTCCTTGTTGTGAGAGAATAGAACAATTTAAATATGTGATATAATAAGAGTCTCTTGAATATTCTGGTATATAGGCGTATCTCCATCCCGTCCGTTCTGATGCGGCTGGAGTGCGCCTGTGCCCGAGTCTCTGCCTACGTTCCTGTCGTTCCTCTCAGAGCCCCGCCTGCTGGTCGCGGCTGCGACGCTAATGGTGGGCGTCGCATTTGGCGCGCTGGCCGAGTCGACGCAGTTTTGCTTGCTCGGCGGACTGCGTGACCATTCGGATGGGAAGGGGCGCTCCCGGCTCGCAGCGTTTGGCGCGGCGGCGCTAGCTGCTGTCGCCCTTACGCAGGCGCTTTCCGGTTTGGGCTATCTCGATCTCCAGACGTCCATTTATCTAACTGCTGTCGCGGCGTTGCCCGCAGTCGCGATTGGGGGCTTTTTGTTTGGCGTGGGCGCGGCGATGACGCGCGGTTGCGCCGGGCGTCTCGCTGTGCTGTCAGCCACCGGTAATCTTCGCGCCCTTGTCGTCATTTTCGTCGTGGCTATCGCGGGCTACGCAGCCATGCGCGGCCTTTTCGCGCCGATCCGCACGGAAATTGAATCCTGGGCCCGCCCGGCCGCGGCGCACGCGGACGTTGTCACGAGCGCAGGACTTGGCGAAAGCGGTCGCATTGTGCTGGCTCTGCTTGCGGGCGCAGGAGCAATTGCGCTTGCGCGCGTCGCGGGTCTGGCGCGCGGCGCTGGGGCCATCGCAATCGGTGCGCTGATCGCAGCGTCATGGAGCGCGTCGTCCATCCTTGGCGATGATGGCTTTGACAAGCTGGCGCCCTGGAGCCCGTCGTTCATCAACCCCCTCGGGAACTCGCTTCTCTATGTACTCACCTACACGGGCGCCAGGATCGATGCTGGCGTAACCTTCCTTGGCGGCGTGCTGATCGGGGCGTTTCTGTCGTCGCTGGCGGGTGGACGCGCGAAGCTCGTGTCGTTTGAGAGCCCGCGGCAAACCGTTCGCTATCTGGGCGGCGGCGTCCTGATGGGCGTTGGAGGCGTAATGGCGATTGGCTGTTCGACGGGGCAGGGCTTGTCTGGCCTCTCGACGCTGGCGCCTGCGTCCTTCGTGGCCATTGCGGCCATCTCCGCCGGGATGTGGGCCGGCGTCGCTTTTGAGGCGCGCGGAGCGGCAGGGCACTCGGTCGCTCCGGCGCGGGCCTGATGCTTCATAAAGGCGGATTCGCGGGCTTGAACGCGCCTGGTCGGTTCGTCGTCAGCCAGCGAACGAGGTTAGGCGTTCCAAGCGCGATAAGCGCGAGGCCAACGAGGATGCGGGTGGTGAAGATTTCGCGGCCCGCTATGACAGACAGGGCTCCGAGCGCCCCCAACAGCCCGGCGAGACCCAGTACGACGCTCCACCACACGATGGGCGTCAGCCCGGTGAGAAAGCGCGCTTTCGGGTTGGCCACCGCGATGCGCGCGACCAGCGTTCGCACGAGCGCCTTGTAAGTGAGGCTTCGATCCTGCGCCGAGAAGACTCCGGCGGTGTGCGCGGATGCAATCAGCGCCACTGCGCCATCGCGCGTGCGCAGGCGGCAGAACATGCGGGAGCCGACACGCGCCGGCTCGTTGGTTAGGCGCACGCTTTCCACTTGATCAAGCGCGATCACGCCCATGTCGCCCGCGCGCGTCTTTCCTATCGCGCTCCAGACAAGCCGGTCGTCAACCAGCCGCCATTCCGCTTCCTGCGCGAAGACGCTCGCGCGCACGCGGTGAACGATTTCGTCTGAACTCATGTAAACCTACGAATCCCTTCGTGGATGCTAGCCGCTTCGGCCATCATTCGGAAGCTTCACCATTTCGGTGATAGCTCGGTTGCTAATTGACACAGAACAGGGATGCGTCTCGCGGAATTGAGTATTTTTTCGGCAAGGATGACCGCCATGATAACGTCAGCTTTCAAAAATGCGCTCCTGCCGTTGATTAGCTATCGGCAGCCGACCCTGCCTGCAGATATCGCGTCGGCAATTGACGTTGCTGCTGCGCTCAAGCTCAGGCTTGTGGGACTTGATGTGCATATCCTCCCGCCGGTCGCGGCGGGTTTCGGCGCCTACGCCATGCCGATCCTCGGCACGACGATAGATGCGGAAGACGCGAAGACGAAAGCGAATGCGGAAGCCATCGCGCAAGATTTTCTGACGCTTTCGCAGCATCGGGGCGTCGCCGCAGATTTGCGCCGCGTGACCAGCGAGGCGATTGACGGTCCCGGACTCATCGCCGCGACGGCGCGCCTCTTCGATCTCACGATTCTTTCTGTTGCGCCGGGGTCGCGCGCCGCTCGCGAGCTCGCCGAGGCTGTTGTCTTCGGGTCGGGCAGGCCGTGCCTGCTCCTGCCGCAAAAGTGGGTTGCGACACCGGCGTTGTTTGATCGTCCTCTCGTCGCGTGGGATGCCAGCCGCGCCGCGACACGGGCTTTGGCGGATGCGTTGCCGATGCTGCAGCGCGCTGCGGACGTGAATCTGATCATCGTCGCGCCGGAGCAGTCCGAAGCTGCGCGCTCTGCCCCCGATGTCGAGCGCTGGCTTAAAGACCATGGCGTGTGCGTGACATGCGCGCGGATCGATGGCGCGGGCGACGCCGCTACAGCGATTGCGGAATACGCGCTCGGCATTCGGGCCAATCTCATCGTCATGGGCGCTTTCGGGCATTCGCGTTTGCGCGACTTCATTCTCGGCGGGGTGACGCGATCCGTCCTTGCGGAGCCTCGATTACCCGTTCTTTTTTCACACTAAGCGGAGTGCACAGGCATGACTTACAAAACCGTTTTCGTTGCTCCAATCTTCTCGTCGAGCGCAGATGACAAAGGTCCTGCGGAGGCGCTGACACGCTACGCTGTCGAGTTCGCCGCAGGGCAGGGCGCTCATCTGTCGATCAACGTGGGCGCCATCAGGCTTTTCGCGCCGGCTGCGGTGATGGTGCGCGAGGCGCGCTCGCTCATCGCCAAGGCGAATGAGGATCGCAAGAGCCAGGCGGAGGTTTATGGCGCTGACTTGATTGCACGGGCCAACGCCTCGGGCGTCACCGCAAGCCTTGATATCGAACAGGAGGAGTATAGCCGGCTGTCTACGCGCACGGCGCATCTCGCGCGATTTGCAGATATCGCCATACTTGAAGCCGACGCAGGCAATGTTTCACTGCACCAGGGCGTGCTGGAGGAAGTGTTGTTCGAGTCCGGTCGTCCGATCATCATCGTGCCGCCGACATGGGCCGGGTCAACTAAGGTCAACAAGGCTATTGTCTCATGGGACGGCACTGCGAAGGCGGCCCGCGCGCTTGGCGACGCCATGCCGCTGCTGCGACACGCGAGCGAAGTCGAGATCGTGTCGATCAGCGGCGACCCGGATGCGAGCAAGCGTATTGATGGGGCCGAGATTGCGCCTCACGTTGCACGCCACTGCAAGAATGTGACGGTGACGAGTCTTCCTGTGCAGGGCAATGATATTGCGGCGACGCTGTCGTCACACGCAACACACACGCGCGCGGATATCATCGTCATGGGCGCATTCGCGCGCACCAAGTGGCGCCAGCTCATCCTTGGCGGCGTAACAAGCACGATGATCAGCAATCCGCCGTGCCCGGTGCTGATGTCCTACTAAGGACGCGCTCACAAAGACGACACGGCCGGGCCTATCACCCGGCCGTTAGTATCTATTTTCAGCGCCTCGCAAATCGTGGAAACAGGCGCTCGGCGTTGCCGCGCTCGACCATCGGGCGCGATGCGCCGAAGCTTTCGTAGGCGTCAAAGCCGCGCGTCTCCTGCGCCGCGATATCGGCTGAAACATAAGGATAGTCCGTGCCGAACAGGATCTGCGTGTCCGGCGCGAACGCACGCAGCGCATCAAGCGGGGCTTTGTGGCCCGACAGCGCCGTGTCGAAGTAAAAACGCTTGATGTATTCGAGCACGCCTTGCGGATAGTTTTCCTGCTGCTTCATCTTCTTGTCGAAGATAGAGATGCGATGCGCGAGCATCGGCAGCGTGCCGCCCGCATGTGACAGGATGAATGGAATGTCCGGCAGCTTTTCGCACACGCCGTTGTAGATGAGGTTCATAGCCACGCGCGTTGTCTCGAACGGATAGTCGATCAGCATGCGCGGAACATCCCAGCCGCGCGCTTCCGTGCCCGGCGGATAACAGGGATGAATAAAGGTGACGATCTTGCGACGGTTCAGCTCTTCGTAGACGGGCCAAAAATCCGTGTGGCCGATGTAGCGTTCATCGACGCTGGTGAGCAGGCACACGCCATCGAGTTTGAGTTCGTCATGCAGGCGTTCAATCTCGCGCAGCGATGCGTCGACATCCGGCAGGGGCAGAAAGGCGAAGGCGCCAAAGCGCTGTGGATTGGTGGCGACGAGCTCCGCCAGCCAGTCGTTGAAGCGTCGCGCCAGATCGCGCGTCTGCGCCACATCGCCGAAAAAAATGCCGGGGGAGGTGAAGGAAAAGACCGACGCGCCGATGCGGTTTGCGTCCATGACGGCAAGCGACTTGTCCGCCGACCATTCGGGAAAGGCCGAATAGGCGCTTCCGGTGATGCCAGCCCCGCGCTGCACGTCCTTGTAGAACTCGGGCAGGACGTGATGATGAACGTCGATACGCTGAATGTCGCTCATTGTTTCCTCCGTTGGCCGCTGTTTAGGCGCTTGTATTCGGCGAGGGAAGGGGTTGGTTGACTTACGTCATTCCGCCGCCTCGTTTGAGGGGGTATGATGGGCGCATGATTTATCGCATCGCACTTATCGCCCTTGCCGCCGCCAACCTTGCCTTGAGCGGGCCCGCGCTTGCCCAATCCGCCGCACAGCGCGGGGGCGCGCTCGTCAAACAGCATTGCGCAGCTTGCCATGCAATCGGCGCCAGCGGCGAAAGTCCAAACGCCAAGGCGCCGCCGCTGCGCGAAATAGCTCGCAAGTATAAGGTGGAGGATCTGGAGGAGGCGTTCGCGGAAGGCGTCATGGTCAGTCATCAGGCGACCGAGATGCCGCCGTTCACGTTCGATCCGCCTCAAATCGGGGAGTTGACGGCCTATCTGCGTAGCTTGAAGGCGGGTAATCCCTGAACGGGGTTGCGCTGGGGGCTTGCGTGAGGCAAAGCCATCGCGCGTCCGGGAGCGACCCGGCCACACTCCCGCAGATGTGAGCAATCCATGACCGGCGCCGGAACCGACAAGACGCGCCCCGCCATTGAAGGTGGGCCTGCCGTCATTCTCGTGCGCCCGCAACTCGCGGTGAACATCGGCATGTGCGCGCGCGCCATGGCGAATTTTGGCCTCACAGACCTGCGGCTCGTCAACCCGCGCGATGGCTGGCCGCGCACCGGCGCGTTGCGCAAGGGCGCATTCGCCGCGGCAGCAGGGGCCGTGCATCTGCTGGAATCCGCCAAGCTGTTCGACACGTTGGAAGAAGCGATCGCCGATCTCAATTTTGTGTGGGCGACGACGGCGCGCGAGCGCGGCCAGGGCAAGCGCGTAGAGGCGCCGGGCGCGGCGATGGACGAGACTGCGAAGTTGATTTCGGGAGGCGGCAAGGCGGGCATTCTTTTCGGGCCCGAGCGAACCGGCATGGACAGCGACGAGGTCGCGATGGCGGACGCGATCATCACGTTCCCTGTCAATCCCGCCTATGCGTCGTTGAATTTGGCGCAGGCCGTGCTGCTGTGCGGCTACGAATGGTTTCGCGTCGCCCATGGCGAAGGCCCGCGTTTTGTCACGCCGCAGCGCTCGCTGCCCGCGCCGCGTGAGATGGTCGTGGCGTTCTTTGATTTCTTCGAAGCCAAGCTCGAAGAAAACGGGTTCTTTCGTCCCGCGAGCAAAAAGCCGAACATGCAGCGCAATGTGCGCAACATGATCCACCGGATGGAGCTGACCGAGCAGGACGTGCGCACGTTGTGGGGCGCCGTCGTTCGTCTCACCGAAGGCCCGCGCCTGGAAGCCAAGACGCGCAAGCGACACAGGGCGCCAAAGCTTGCAGCTGCGATTGAAGCGCAGGACGCCGGCGAGCCGACGGCAGAATAGCCATAACGAATAGCGATCACGATATTTTGCCTCGCCGCGAGAAGCCGGTGCGCTATCTTCGCCTGCAACCGGGAGGCTTGATGAGTCGCTTGATCACGCGCCGGAGCGCGGCGTTCGGGCTGGCCGCCGCCGCGGCTTTCCCCAACGTCATCCGGGCACAGAATCGTTTTGATGTGGACGTCGTCGTGGTCGGCGCCGGCGCCGCTGGCATTGGCGCGGCGCAAGAGCTGCGTCGTTTGGGCAAGCGCGTGCTCGTGCTTGAAGCGCGCGGCCGAGTGGGTGGGCGCGTCTATACCGACCGCACGCTTGGCGATCCGTGGGATGCGGGCGCGCTCTACATCCATTGGTCCGACCGCAATCCATGGACCAGGTTGGCGCGGGACTATGGTTTTGAGACGCTTGATCCATCGTCCATGTCCGCCGGCACGCGCTTTGTCGACGTTAGCGGTCCGTCCGATGGACGTCAGCGGCGTGGCGCCTTCGGGATCGTGGCGAATTATTTTGATAGCGAAAACGGCGCCGTGCCGGACGTCTCCATGCTCGAGCGCGTCGGCGGAGCGCAATCCGAATTTCGCGATTCAGCGATGGCGATTGCCCGCATGTCGCTTGGCGACGAACCGGAGCGCATTTCCGCAGCCGATTATGCGCGGTTGTGGGCGGGGGATGATCTTATCGTGCGCCAGGGTTATGGCGCACTTGTCGAGCGCGCGGCGGAGGGGCTCGACGTTCGTTTGTCTACCCCGGTGGACGCAATCGACTGGTCGGGCGCGGGTGTGCGGGTGGTTACAAAATCGGGCGTCATCGGCGCGCGTGCGGCCATCGTCACCTTACCAGTGGGCGTTCTGCAAAAAGGCGGCGTGCGGTTTACGCCCGAACTGCCGCAGCGCACGCGCGACGGGCTTGCGGGTCTTGGCATGGGCGCGCTCACCAAAGTCGCCCTGAAGTTCAACGGT
>JAUXWZ010000189.1 GCA_030684835.1 Beijerinckiaceae bacterium | reverse complement strand
TTATAGAAATCGGCGGGCGATTGGGCCGAAGCAGGCGCGACGATGAGAGTTGCAATCGCGCCAACGGCGGCTGCGCGAAAAAGCTTCAGCGTCATCGTATCTCTCCCATGCTTGCTTGGTGGCATCTTGCGGCTCAGGTGTGGATCACCCGGCCATACGCATCCATCACGCTCTCGTGCATCATTTCAGACAGCGTGGGATGCGGGAAGACCGTATGAATCAGCTCTTCCTCGGTCGTTTCGCAATTCATGGCGACAACGTATCCCTGGATAAGCTCGGTCACCTCGGCGCCGACCATGTGCGCGCCCAGCAGTTTGCCGGTCTTCGCGTCGAAGATCGTCTTAACAAGCCCTTCCGGCTCGCCGAGCGCGATGGCTTTTCCATTGCCCGCGAACGGGAAACGCCCGATCTTGACCGCGATACCGGCTTCCTTCGCTTTCGCTTCGGTGAGGCCGACGCTGGCGACCTGCGGATGGCAATAGGTGCAGCCGGGGATCATGGTCTTTTCCATCGCGTGCGGATGCAGGCCCTTGATGGCTTCGACGCACAGCACACCCTCATGCTCGGCCTTGTGCGCGAGCATCGGCGGGCCCGCAACGTCGCCGATGGCGTACACGCCCGCAACATTGGTCTTGCCCAGACCATCGGTGACGATCGCGCCGCGATCGAGTTTCACGCCCAGCTTTTCAAGGCCAAGGCCTTCCGTGTTGCACACGACGCCCACGGCGGAAATCATCCGCTCCGCTTCAATCGTCTGCTTGGCGCCCTTGTCGTCTTCCAGAGTGCAGACGACGGAGTTCGCCTTCTTCTCGACCTTCGTCACCTTGGTGGAGGTGAGGATTTTCATGCCCTGCTTCTCGAAGCGCTTGCGTGCGTGCGCGGAAATTTCGGCGTCTTCCACTGGCATGATCTGCGGCAGAACCTCGACCACCGTCACCTCAACGCCCATGGTGCGATAGAAGCTGGCGAACTCGATGCCGATGGCGCCCGAACCCATGACGATGAGCGACTTGGGGAACGCAGGCGGCACCATCGCCTCGAAATACGTCCAAATCAGCTTGCCGTCCGGCTCGATGCCCGGCAGCACACGCGGGCGGGCGCCCGTCGCAACGATGATGTGCTTGGCCTGATACGTCCCCGGCCCCATCACGCCCTTCGGGATGGGGTTTTGCGGCTGCACGACAGGCTTCTTCGTCTCCGTGACAACAACTTCGCCGACCTTCGAGATCGTGGCTTCGCCCCAGATGACGTCGATCTTGTTCTTCTTCATCAGGAAGCCGATGCCGCCGTTGAGCTGCGCCGACACGCCGCGCGAACGTTTGACGATGGCGGCAGGATCGAACGTCACCTTGCCTTCGATGCCGAGGCCGTAGTCCTTTGCGTGGGTCGCGTAGTGATAGATTTCAGCCGAGCGCAGCAGTGCTTTGGTGGGGATGCAGCCCCAGTTGAGGCAGATGCCGCCCAGATGCTCGCGCTCGATGACCGCAGTCTTTAAGCCAAGTTGCGCCGCGCGGATGGCGGCCACATAGCCGCCCGGTCCCCCGCCGATGATGAGAACGTCGTAATTGCTCATATGCGCGTCCTCATCAAACCAACATACCCACCGGATTTTCGATCAAATCCTTGAATGCCGAAATCAACTCAGCCCCAAGCGCGCCGTCAACTGCGCGGTGATCGGTGGAGAGCGTCACGCTCATCATCGTAGCGACCTTCATCTGGCCCTTCTCGACTATCACCCGCTCCTCGCCTGCGCCGACCGCGAGGATCGTGGCGTGCGGCGGGTTGATGACGGCCTGGAAGTTCTTGATGCCGAACATGCCCAGATTCGAGACAGCCGTTGAGCCGCCCTGATATTCCTGCGGCTGCAGCTTGCGGCTGCGCGCGCGCGTCGCGAGATCCTTCATCTCGGCGGAGATGGCGGCGAGGCCCTTGGTTTCGGCCTTGCGCACCACCGGCGTGATAAGCCCGCCCGGGATCGACACCGCCACGGCGACATCCGAGTGACGGTGCTTGAGCATCGTGTTTTCGGTGAAGGTCACGTTGGCTTCCGGCACGCGCTGGAGCGCCATGGCAAGCGCCTTGATGACGAAGTCGTTGACCGAAATCTTGTAGGCGGGCTGCTTGTCCTTGCCCTTGGGCGCGGCGGCGTTGATCGCCTCGCGCGCTGCGAGCAGTGAGGTGAGATTGCAGTCGACCGTGAGGTAGAAATGCGGGATCGTCTGCTTGGCTTCCACGAGGCGCTTGGCGATGACTTTCCGCATGGAATCGTGCGGGACTTCCTCGAAGGAGCCCGGCTCGAAAAGCTTTTTGATTGTCTCGTCGGACATGCCAGCAGCAAGCGCGGGCGCCTTTGGCGCAGACGCTGCCTGCGGTGCAGCCTTCTTGGCGCCGCCGCCTGCAATGGCGGCCTTCACGTCGCGCTCGACCACACGTCCGTGGGGGCCGGAGCCTTCAATGGCGGCAATTTCGATGCCAGCTTCTTTCGCTAGACGCTTGGCGAGTGGCGAGGCGAACACGCGGCCACCGGATGGCGCGGCGGCGGACTTTGCGGCGGGCGCAGGTTCAGCCGCCGGGGCTGCGACCGGCGCAGGAGCGGCTTCAGCCTTGGGGGCCGGCGCTTCCGCCTTGGGAGCCGGCGCTTCGGCCTTCGCGGCTGGCGCCGAAGCGGAGGCCCCTGCTCCACTGGCCACCGCCTTCACGTCCTCGCCTTCACCCGCGATCAACGCGATCAGCTCGTTCACCTTCACGTCCTGCGCGCCATCCGGCACCAGGATTTTGGCGAGCACGCCTTCATCGACGGCTTCCACTTCCATGGTCGCCTTGTCGGTTTCGATCTCGGCCAGCACGTCGCCGGACTTGATCGTGTCGCCTTCCTTCTTGAGCCAACGTGCGAGGTTGCCCTTCTCCATCGTCGGCGAAAGTGCGGGCATGAGGATTTTGATGGGCATGATGGCGCCTCAGTTGATCTTGTCTGTTATTCCAGGATCGGTCGAGCGATCCCATTCGGCGTCGAACATCCGACGGATTTCTTCAAGCGCGTGCTCCTCGGTCATCTCCGCCTCCTCAGCGTAGATGCGCGCGACATGACGCGCGAGGTCGACCAGAAGCACGCCCCAGGTTTGCGGTTCGTCGAACGCGCGTTGCAGGCTCACCGACAGGCCGCCGTTGACCACGAATGCGCGAAGCACTTCGTGGCCGCCGACTTCTTGTGCGTCAGGCGGCGTGGGCAATTCATGCAGGCCCACATCGTCATCATCATTGGCCATGTGCGTATGTCCTTCGCGTCAGGAAGCCCTTCATTACGCGATCAGCGGTAGAGAACAGCCTTGGCGGCAGCGACCACTTCCGCAACGCTGGGCAGCGCTAGTTTCTCGAGGTTTGCGGCGTAAGGCATCGGCACGTCCTTGCCGGTGACGCGCTTCACGGGCGCATCAAGATAGTCGAACGCGTGCTCCATGATGCGCGTGGCGATTTCAGCGCCCATGCCGCACTGCGGATAACCTTCGTCAATCGTGACGCAACGGCCGGTCTTCATCACGGAGCGGATGATCGTATCTGTGTCCATCGGGCGCAGCGTGCGCAGATCGATGATCTCGACGTCGATGCCTTCCTTTTCCAGTTCCGCAGCGGCCTTGATCGCGTAGGTCATGCCGATGGAGTACGTGACCAGCGTCACGTCCTTGCCCTGGCGATGCACGCGCGCCTTGCCGATGGGAACAAGGAAGTCCTCCATCTGCGGCACTTCGAATTGCTGACCGTAGAGGATCTCGTTCTCGAGAAACACGATGGGGTTCGGATTGCGAATGGCGGATTTCAGCAATCCCTTTGCGTCAGCAGCCGAATAAGGCGCGACGACCGTGAGGCCGGGGATGCTGGAATACCACGCCGCAAAGTCTTGGCTGTGCTGGGCCGCGACGCGGGCCGCTGCGCCGTTGGGGCCGCGGAACACGATGGGACAGCCCATCTGACCGCCAGACATGTAGAGCGTCTTGGCTGCTGAGTTCACGATCTGGTCGATGGCCTGCATCGCGAAATTGAACGTCATGAACTCGACGATCGGCTTGAGGCCGGCAAAAGCCGCGCCAACGCCAAGGCCGGCAAAACCGTGCTCGGTGATCGGCGTATCGACCACGCGCTTGGGGCCAAACTCCTGCAGCAGGCCCTGCGTGACTTTGTACGCGCCCTGATATTCGGCGACTTCCTCGCCCATCACGAACACGTCGCCGTCGCGGCGCATTTCTTCCGCCATGGCGTCGCGCAAGGCTTCACGCACGGTCATCATGACCATCGCAGTCCCTTCCGGCACTTCCGGCGAGGGGGGGATTTCCGAAGCGGGTATCGGCGCGTCCGACTCTGTCTTGGCGACAGAAACCGGCTTCTCGCCGTCTGCTTCCTTGGGCTGCTCTGGCGCTTTTGACGCAGGCGCGGCAGGCGCAGGCGCCGCTGCGGCGGACACGTCCTCGCCCTCAGCTGCGATCACGGCGATTGGCGTATTGACAGCGACATTGTCAGTGCCGTCCGGAATGAGGATCTTGGCGAGCACGCCCTCATCGACCGCTTCGACCTCCATGGTCGCCTTGTCGGTTTCAATCTCGGCGATCACGTCGCCGGATTTGATGGTGTCGCCCTCTTTCTTGAGCCACTTGGCGAGCTTGCCCTGCTCCATCGTGGGAGACAGTGCGGGCATCAATACGTTTGTGGGCATGGTTATCCTCAACCTGCTCAGATGAGTTGAATCTTGCGCGCGAATGCGTAGGCGAGAATGGCGATCATTGCGTCGATGCAAAGAGCGCCAGCGATACGGCGGGCGAGCGGAGGCTGCTCGCCCCTGATAAGTGCGGCGCGCTGAATGGCGGCCCCGCTGTCAGCGAACTCGACGAGTTTGCTTGCTCCGGCCCTGAAGCGGTGGATCACATGGATCGCGTAAGCGACGATCACGCTCAGGACGGCGAGACCAATCATCGCGACCTCGAATGTGTGCCCCGCCTTGCTCATGGCGCGGCTCAGCGCAGCACGTCGGTCCACAGCTCCGACGGATCGGGCTCAGGATCGTGCGTGGCGAATTCAGCGGCTTCAGCGACAACGGCGCGAACGGTCGCGTCGATCTTCTTCAATTCATCCTCGCTCGCCATGTTCGCCTTGAGAATGCGCGAACGAACCTGTTCGATAGGATCGAACTCATCGCGCATTTTCTGCACCTCTTCCTTGCTCCGATATTTAGCCGGGTCGGACATCGAGTGACCACGATACCGATACGTCTGCATCTCGAGGATGTAGGGACCGTTGCCCTCACGGCACCACTTCACCGCATGATCGGCGGCGCGCTTCACCGCGCGCACGTCCATGCCGTCAACCTGCTCGCCGGGAATGTTGAACGACAGACCGCGCTTGGAGAAATCCTGCTGCGCAGAGGCCCGATGGACCGATGTGCCCATCGCATAGCGGTTGTTTTCGATGATGAAGACAACCGGCAGCTTCCAGAGCTGCGCCATGTTGAAGCTTTCGTAGACCTGGCCCTGATTGGAGGCGCCGTCGCCGAAATACGTGAAGCTCACATTGTCGTTTTCACGATACTTGTTCGCGAACGCGAGACCGGTGCCCAGCGATACCTGCGCGCCGACGATGCCGTGGCCGCCGTAGAAATGCTTCTCCTTGGAGAACATGTGCATCGAGCCGCCCTTCCCCTTGGAAAGGCCGCCGCGCCTGCCGGTGAGTTCCGCCATGACGCCCTTCGGCTCCATGCCGCATGCCAGCATGTGGCCGTGGTCGCGATAACCGGTGATGACTGCGTCGCCATCAATCGAGGCCATCTGTACGCCGACGACGACTGCTTCCTGACCAATGTAGAGATGGCAGAAGCCGCCGATGAGGCCCATGCCATACATCTGACCAGACTTTTCCTCGAACCGGCGGATGAGAAGCATCATCCGATAGGCTTCGAGTTCCTGATCCTTCGTGAATTCTGCGATATTCGAACCGGCGGCGTTGGGTGCGGACTTAGCCGCAGATGACCGCGCGGACGTGCGTGTCGCTGCCATAAGGCGTTCCTCGTTTGGTCTGGCCCTATTCGACAAACGTCGAATAAGCCTCCCCCAACATAGCGGAGGGGGGCCACGAAATCGAGACGACTTGGGCAAAACAGTGAATACGGTCTAACCGTTTGATTTATAGACACTCCAAGCGAATAAACCAGTTATTGGTTATCCGATTTGGAGGAACCACTTTCCGGTTAATCCGCCTTTGGGCGTATTGCGGATATGAAAACCACGACGTCGTTGCGGTGTACGCGCCCGAGTTGGCGGCGGGCCTCTTCCTCGAGAATGTCGCGTTCGACCGACTCGGCGCGCATCATCGCTATGCGGCGCTCTAGTCCAAACCGCTCCGCCTTCAGGTCAACGAGTTCAGTCTGGAGCGACTTTGCTTCCGCGCGAAATTCGACTTTGGCTTTCATTCCGCGATTGCCGTGCAGAGCATGCCAAATGAAATACGAGGACGCGCCCGCGGAGACCGCGTACAGCGCGAGCGGCATCAGAAAAGCGCTAAGACGGCGACGAAGAACCATGCTGCACCATGTGGCGGAATTGGTTAGGAGATACTTAACTCGCCCGCGCGCGAAGGAGATTTGCCGTGAAATCCAGTCAGGAACGCCGCGCCGCCCTACGCTTGGTTCTCGCGGGAGATGCATGCATTCACCCGGCCTCGGTTCACGATCCCATTTCGGCGCGAATCGCGGCGGAGATCGGCTTCGAGGCCGGCATGCTGGCGGGGTCCGTTGCCTCCTTGAGCGTACTGGGCGCGCCCGATTTCATTCTGCTCACCTTGTCGGAATTTGCTGAAACCGCACGTAGGATCGGGCGCGGCTGCGACCTGCCGCTCATCTGCGACGCCGACCACGGCTACGGCAACGCGCTCAATGTGATGCGAACCGTTGAAGAACTCGAGACGGCGGGCGTCGCGGGCATGACAATCGAGGACACGATTCTCCCCCGTCCCTTTGGCGTTGATCGCATTGAATTGATCTCAAAGGCCGAGGGCGTGGCGAAGATGAAGGCCGCCGTTGCGGCGCGGATGGATCCAACGCTGTGCATTTTTGCACGCACAAGCGCACTTGGACCCGGCGGCATGGAGGAGGCGCTGGAGCGCGTGCGCGCATACCAGCCAACCGGCGTCGATGGCGTGTTCGTTACAGGCGTGAAGACACGCGCGGACGTGGAAGCGCTTGCGCAAGCAGCGCGCCTGCCGCTTCTTCTGGGCGGCGTCCCGAAGGATATTCTTGATCGCGCGTTTCTCGGCGCCCACGGAGTGCGTGTTGCGCTGCAGGGCCATCAGCCTTTTGCCGCCGCAGTCGCCGCCATTAGCAGCGCCATGCGCGCGCTTCGCGACGGCAGCGAAATGCCACAGATCGCCTCCACCCAAACGATGGATCGGCTGACAAGAACAGCGCAATGGTCAGCGCGGACGAAGACCTATCTCACGCCTGACGATTGAGGGGTTGCGGAATCCAGATGTTCGTCGGCGTGGCGCGCGCGCTCCTGGCAAGATTGGCCCTGCGCGCAATTTTCGACCTTCATCGTAGAAGTGGCAAACGTCAGGTCATTCAGCTTTACGGCAATAACGTCTCGCACCGTGCCGCCAGCCAGCAAAATAGCGACGCCCAACGCTGAAGAAAATGGACTCTTAATGTCAAGTTTGGAGTGCGTTATCCGGTCGTTCAGCTACCTGCGGAATATCAGATCGGCCCCAACGCCGAAAACAGCGCGCCAGCGGCGGCGCACAGTAACACCACAAGCCAGGGTGGAGCCTGCCACATGAACAGCAGGACGAACGCACCCGCCGCCAGGACATAATCGGCGCGGTTCAAAACGCCCGCCGTCCAGACAGGATGATAAAGCGCGGCAAGCAAGAGCCCGACAACCGCCGCGTTGACGCCTGTCAACGCCGATTGCGCGGAGCGCTGTCGCCGCAAGGTTTCCCAAAAAGGCAGCGCGCCGATCACCAAGAGGAACGACGGCGCAAATACGGCGAGCAGACAGATGACCGCGCCAAGCACGCCGTTCGGTGTCGGCCCCATGACGGCGCCAAGATAGGCGGCGAAGGTGAAAAGCGGCCCCGGCACAGCCTGGGCGGCGCCATAGCCCGCCAAAAAAGAATCGTTGCCCACCCAGCCTGATGGCACGACTTCCGACTGCAGGAGAGGCAAGACGACGTGGCCGCCGCCAAAGACCAGCGACCCGGCCCGATAAAACGCGTCAATCAGGTCTATCGTCTGGCTTTGGGTGTTGGCGGCCAGGATCGGCAGGCCGACCAAAAGACCGAAGAACAACAGCAGCGCGGCAATTGCGGTCCTTTTCGACACTGACAACGGCAAGGACACGTGATCGACCGGCGCCTGGGCGCGTAAAAGCGTCAGCCCAACAAGCCCGCCAAACACAATTGCTCCGACCTGACCCCACGCGGTAGGCGCCGCAAGCGCAATCGCCGCGGCAATAACGGCAACCGTCGCCCTCTCCTTGTCGGGCGTCAGCGAACGGGCCATGCCAAGCACCGCCAACGCCACAACGGCGACTGCCGCAACCTTTAATCCGTGAAGCCACCCTGCCCCGGTCACATCGCCAAGAGCAGCCATGCCGTATGCGAAGAGAACGAGCGCGATGGCGGATGGCATCGTGAAGGCAAACCATGCCGCGGCCGCCCCAACATAACCTGCGCGCGATAGGCCAATGGCCATGCCGACCTGACTGGACGCCGGGCCCGGCAAGAATTGGCAAAGAGCGACGAGATCCGCATAAGCGCGCTCATCAAGCCATTTGCGGCGCGCGACGAATTCATCCCGAAAATAGCCCAGGTGAGCCACTGGCCCGCCAAAGGAGGTCAGTCCCAGCTTCAAAAACGCGAGAAAAACCTCAGCGGCAGAACCGCCGCCTTGCTTCTGACTCATGCGAAACCTTTACCGAACTATCGCAGGATCTGGCTCAGGAAGAGCTTTGTCCGATCGTGCCGGGGATGCGCGAAAAATTCCTCGGGATTATTGATCTCGACGAACTCGCCATTGTCGATGAACGCCACCCTATCGGCAACCTCGCGCGCAAAGCCCATTTCGTGGGTCACGCAGATCATCGTCATGCCGTCCTTGGCAAGCGACACCATCGTGTCGAGCACCTCTTTCACCATCTCTGGATCAAGCGCCGATGTCGGCTCGTCGAATAGCATGATTTTAGGCGACATGCAGAGCGCCCGCGCAATTGCGACGCGCTGTTGCTGGCCACCGGACAATTGGAGCGGGTACTTGTGCGCCTGTTCGGGAATACGCACGCGCTCAAGGAAATGCATCGCCGTTTCCGTTGCCGCCTTCTGCGATTTACCCAGCGTCCAGATGGGCGACAGCGTGCAATTCTCGAGCACAGTCAAATGCGGAAACAGGTTGAAGTGCTGAAACACCATGCCGACGTCGCGGCGAATTTCATCGGTTCTTTTCGTATCGTCCGTCAGTTCCCTGCCATCGACGACGATTGTCCCGCGCTGGTGCGTCTCCAGACGATTGATGCAGCGAATCAGCGTTGATTTGCCAGACCCGGAAGGCCCGCACACAACAATGCGTTCGCCGCGGTTCACCGTAAGGTCGATGCCGCGCAAGACGTGGAAGCGGCCAAACCACTTGTGAACATCGCGCATTTCGATGGCGACCACGTGCGCGGAGGCGCGGGACCGCAGATCAGCGTCGGTCATGTCCGGCTCCTCTCATCGCTTGCGTCCGTGTGCAAGGCGCCGCTCCATCATGAGCGAATATCGTGACATGGCGAAGCAAAATACAAAATAGAACATCGCCGCGAAGGCGTATCCCGTGGTCGAAATCGTCGGCCCGTTCCAGGCCGGGTCGAGGCGCTGCGTATCGATTGCCCGGAGAAAATCGAACACGCCCACGATCGCCACAAGCGTCGTGTCCTTGAACAA
Organism: Beijerinckiaceae bacterium; assembly: GCA_030684835.1. Taxonomy (GTDB): domain Bacteria; phylum Pseudomonadota; class Alphaproteobacteria; order Rhizobiales; family Beijerinckiaceae; genus Terripilifer. The sequence continues at coordinate 42,959 of JAUXWZ010000189.1, read as the reverse complement.
GGCGATGAAGGAATTGACGATACCCGGGATCACGATAGTCAGTGCTTGCGGCATAACGATGAGGCGCATCATCTTTGACTGGCTCAGCCCGAGCGCCATGGCGCCCTCGTGCTGGCCGCGCGGCACAGCCTGAAGCCCGCCACGCACGACTTCAGCCATGTAGACTGATGCAAACAATGCAACGCCGATCAACGGACGCATGAGACGATCCGGCGTCCACGCATCAGGCACGAACAGCGGCAGCATCGTGTTCGCCATGAAAAGAACCGTGATGAGCGGCACGCCGCGCACCACTTCGATGAGCACGATGCAAAAGAAGCGGATGAACGGCGCGCGAGACTGGCGCCCAAGGGCCAGAAGAACGCCCATCGGCAAGGACACTACGATGCCCACCGTCGCCACAAGAAGACTGACGAAAATGCCACCCCACAGGTGCGTCCCGATAATCGGCAGGCTGTTGCGGGCGACGTCGCGCAGCACGTCCGAGTTGAAGGCGTTAGCCGCCGCATTGACTACCGCACGGCTGCCGTCGCCCATGCCATGCAGCAGGATGAAGGCCACCACCGGGTAGATCGCAAAGAAGAGAACGGCGGCGATGCCCTTGCGCGGCCAATCCGGCCAAAGCAGCCACATGGCGAGCCCGGCGCCCATCACCAATGTCAGGTCGACCCGCCACAAGGCGTCACGCGGATACGCGCCATAGGTGAAGAACGTGATCTTCGCACGCACATAGGCCCAGCAGGCGCCAGCGCCGGGCGCGCGGCAGGCGTCCCCATCCGGCGCGCTCCACACTGCGTCGATCAGAAGCCACCGCACAAGGCCCGGCGTGATCCATAGGATGAAGGCGATACTGAGCAGCGTGAGGATGGAGGAAAGCACGCTGTTGAACAGGTTGGCGCGCACCCACGCGAACGGCCCGGCCACGTTCAGCGGAGGCGGCAAGGCGGGGGAAAATTCGGAGCGGACAAACGTCCTTTGCGGGGGGGGCATTCAGCGCTCCTTGAGCGCGATGCGCCGGTTAAACCAGTTCATGAACGCAGATGTCAGAAGCGAAATAACGAGATAGACCGCCATTGTGATCGCAATGACCTGAACAGCGGCGCCCGTTTGGTTAAGCACGGTGCCTGCGAAAACCTGAACGAGATCGGGATAGCCGATAAAAACGGCTAGCGAAGAGTTTTTGATCAGGTTGAGATATTGGTTCGTCAGCGGCGGAATGATGACGCGCAGCGCCTGTGGGATCACGATCAACCGCATGGTGAGGCCGCTCGACACGCCGAGCGCGGACGAAGCCTCGGTCTGACCGCGCGAGACGGAGAGAATGCCCGCACGCACGATCTCCGCGATGAACGCTGCCGTGTAGAGCGAAAGGCCAAGCAGGAGGGCGACAAATTCAGGCACGACGCGCGCGCCGCCAGTGAAGTTGAATCCACGAAGCTGCGGATATTCAAACGTCACGGGTGATCCGAACGCCATGAAGACCGCAATGGGTAACAGGAAAATGAGCGCCAGCGCCGGGAAGAGCACGGGAAAGCCCTTTCCCGTCGAAAGCCGTTTACGGTTGGAAAGGCGGTTCAGGACAATGGAGCCCACAATCCCCGCGAGGATGGCGATGCCCGCCCATCCGGCGCCGGGCCCAAAATCCGGCGAGGGCATGAACAGGCCGCGGTTGTTGAGCCACACGCCGCCCGGCAATTCCAGCGATTGACGGGGACCTGGCAGAGGCGTCAGGACCGCGTTGTACCAGAACAGCAATTGCAACAGCAGCGGCGTATTGCGCACGATCTCGACGTAGCCGCCCGCCAGCCGACCGACCATCCAGTTTGACGACAGCCGGGCGATGCCGATGAGAAAGCCGAGGATCGTCGCCAGAACGACGCCGCACGCGCCAACGAGAAGCGTATTGAGGAGGCCGACATAGAACGCGTCGCCATACGTATTGTTTGCGGCTGAAAACGGGATCAGCGACGCGTTGATATCGAACCCGGCGGTCCTGTCCCAGAAATCGAAATTGGTTGGAATGCCGCGCGCACGCATGTTGCGCGCAGCGTTTTCGACCGCAGACCATGCCAGCCAAACCAACCCCACCAGCAGCGCAATTTGCCAGATTGCACTGCGTATCCTCTCGCCGGTCAGCAGAGGGGTGCGGGGCGCGAGATGATGAACCTGATCGGTCATCTGGCTGTGTCTGCGGCGTCAGCGGTTAATGTCAGCGAACCGGTGGGCCGTACTGCAAGCCGCCCTTGTTCCACAAATTGTTAAGACCGCGGGGGATTCTCAGCCGCGACCCATCGCCAACGTTACGCGCATAAGACTCGCCGTAATTACCGACGTGCTTGATGATCCGAAGCGCCCAGTCGGAGGTCAGCCCCATGGACTTTCCAAAGTCGCCTTCCGAGCCGAGCAAACGGCGTATTTCTGGATTGGTTGACTTCGCGCGTTCATCTGCGTTTGCGCGCGTGACGCCAAGTTCCTCGGCGTTCAGCATCGCGAAGTGTGTCCACTTAACGATATTGAACCACTGATCATCGCCCTGCCGCACGGCCGGCCCAAGCGGCTCTTTCGAAATCACCTGAGGCAGGATGACGTGCTCGTCGGAATTGATGAGACGAAGACGCTCGGAAAACAGCCCCGACATGTCGGTTGTGTAGGCGTCACAACGACCCGCGTCGTACTGCTTCACCGCTTCAGCTGAGGTAGCATAGACGGCGGGCTCATACTTCATGTTGTTGGCCCTGAAAAAGTCGGCCAGGTTCGCCTCTGTCGTCGTGCCCTGCTGGACGCAAACAGAAGCGCCCGACAATTCGAGCGCGGAGTTTATGTTCAGCTTTTTGCGGACCATAAAGGCCTGCCCGTCGTAATAATTGACGCCGGCCCACAGCAGCCCCAGATCGGCCTCACGCGAAATGGTCCACGTTCCATTGCGCGACAACACGTCGATCTCGCCTGATTGGAGCGCGGTGAAGCGATCCTTGGCGGACAGAGGCACAAAGCGAACCTTGTTGGGGTCGTTGAAAATCGCCGCGGAAATGGCCCGGCAAAACTCGACATCGAGCCCGGTCCAGTTGCCCTTGTCGTCAGGAATTCCAAAGCCCGCGAGGCCGGTATTGGAGCCGCACACGAGGACTCCGCGCGCTTTAACCTGTTCGAGCGTTTTTGAGGTCGGCGCCGGTGGCGCCGGCGCCTGCGCGTAGGCGGCGACCGCCCCCAACGAAAGCGCGGCGACTGCCGTGACCATGCTTGTGCAGAAGCTCTTCATATCCCACTCCGGTTGTCTCGACTGGTGGCGACGCTATTCGCCATCCCGATAAAATTTGGCTTCCCCGCTACCCTTACACAGGGAAGCGAATCTTGCGCCAAGAATACGTCCTCTTGACGCCTTCGCGAGGGGCCACCACCCTGATATTCATAATCTGATCGGAACAGAAAATAGGCAAAATGTCCAAGCTTGATCAAGAACGCCGCAAGCAACTCCGTCAGAAAACCCGCATTGTGTACGCGGGCCGTAATCCAGAGGAGCAGTTTGGCTTCGTGAACACGCCCATATACCGTGGTTCTACGGTGCTATCTCCCACATCGGCCGACTTAAGACGTTCAGACGCCCGCTTTACTTATGGCACCAAAGGCACGCCGACCACCGAGGCGCTGGAGAATGCGTGGACCGAACTTGCGGGCGCGGCGGGCACAGTGCTTGCGCCAACGGGCTTGGCGGCGATCACGCTTGCGTTGACGACCGCGCTGAATGCCGGCGATCATTTACTCGTTAGCGATTCAGCGTATCGGCCAACGCGCGCATTTTGCGACGGCTACCTGCGTCGCATGAATATCGAAACAACATATTTCGACCCAACCATCGGGGCAGGCATCGACGCGCTCATGCGTGCGAACACCGCGGCGGTTCTTGTCGAGGCTCCCGGCTCGCAGAGCTTTGAAATGCAGGATGTGCCCGCCATCGCGTCAATCGCACACGCAAGAGGCGCTTGCGTCATCATGGACAACACGTGGGCCACGCCGATCTTCTTTCCACCGCACGAGCGCGGCGTAGATCTGGCGGTTGAGGCTGGCACAAAATATCTCTCCGGCCATTCCGACTTGATGCTCGGGCTCATCTCGGCCAACGAGGAATGGTATCCACGCCTGCGCACGACGTTCGACTTGTTCTCGAATTGCGCAGGACCGGAAGATTGCTTCCTCGCCCTGCGCGGATTGCGCACGATGGATTTGCGCTTGCGCGAAGCCCAGAAGCAGGGCCTTGAGATCGCGCGCTGGCTGGAGGGTCGTCCGGAAGTCTTGCAGGTGCTTCACCCCGCCCTGCCCTCGCACCCCGGCCATGACATTTGGAAGCGGGATTTTCTGGGCGCCAGCGGACTGTTTTCGATCATTCTGCAGCCGGCGAGGCAAGCGGCGGTCGACGCCATGCTCGATGAACTACAATTGTTCGGCATGGGCTATTCGTGGGGCGGTTACGAAAGCCTCGTCATCCCGTTCGATTGTTCGCGCTATCGCACAGCGACAAAATGGAATCCTGGCGGACCCGCGCTGCGATTCCAGATCGGGCTGGAAGACGCCGACGACCTCAAGGACGATCTGGAGCGTGGCTTCGCGGCGTTGAAACGGATGGCCTGACGCGCGCTTTAAGAACCGGAGCGCGCGCCTTCCATTTCCAGCAGGCCCCTGGTGGCCTCTTCGCGAAGATCTTCCCAGATCGCCGCAACGTAATGACCGAACTTCTCGCCGCCCATCAGCTTGGATGAGCGCGGACGAGGTAATTCAATGTCGATGACCTGTTTGATGCGGCCGGGACGGAAGGTCATGATCAGCACGCGGTCGGAAAGCTGCACTGCCTCCGCGATGTTGTGGGTAATCAGCATCGTGGTCTGATTCAACTCTTGCTGGATTTGCAGAACCTTGTCCCCCAGCAGGAGACGCGTCTGCTCGTCAAGCGCGGCGAAGGGCTCGTCCATCAGCAGGATCCGCGGCTTGAAGGCGAGCGTGCGCGCGATGGCGATACGCTGACGCATCCCGCCCGAGAGTTCGGAGGGAAATCGCTGTTCAAACCCGTCCAGCCCAACCAGCCGCAGCAGATCCTTAGCGCGGCTCAGCCGCTCCTCCCGCGGTACACCGGTCGCCTCCATGGGAAACGCCACGTTGTCGATGGCCGTGCGCCAGGGGAAGGTCGACTCCTCCTGAAACACCATGCCGATTTCTTTGTGGCATCCGCGAACAGGAACGCCGTCGACCTGCACCTCGCCGTCATAATCGTCCAGCAGCCCGCCCACGATGTTCATCAACGTCGACTTGCCGCACCCCGACGGACCGATGATGGAAATGAACTCGCCCTGCCGGATGTCCAGCGACACGGGGTCGAGGGCGCGCACGGAGCCGTTGGGCGTAACGAACGTCTTGGCGACGTTGCTGAGGCGCAGGACCGGATTCGTGGTCACCGTATTCATTCGTCCAAAACTCCTGAAAGTCTCACGCCCGCCGATCCATCGGCCCCGGCAGTCGGACCAGCCGTTCGATCAACACGTTCCCGAACGCGGCGGTGATGAAGATGAAAGCGAGCACCGCCAGCATGGGCGCGATGGTGAACGCCTCGTAATAGCGGCCTGCGAGATAACCCAGCCCCGCCTTCGCCAATTTATATTCGGCAAGCAGGCACCCGACGATAGAAATGCCAAGCGCAATCCGCAGGCCCGTGGCCAGCGGCGGCACGAGTGCGGGCAGATAAATCATGCGGACGGTCTGCGCCGTCGTCAGATTGAACGTCTTGCCCACGCGCAAAAGCACCGGCGACACCTGTCGCACGCCCGCCATGACGCTGAGCGCCATCGGGAAGAAAGCCGAGACTGTTCCAAGCGCGATCTTCGACCCCATGCCGACGCCAAACAGCACGAGCAAAATGGGCAGGAACACGATCTTGGGCGTGGGCGCGAGATAGTGGATGAACGGCTCAAACACATCGCCGGCGTAACGGTTCGCTCCCAGCAGCAGGCCGGCAGCTATGCCGGTCGAGCCGCCCAGAACAAACGCTACAAGCACTTCTGTCGCCGTCACCCCGACGTGATTCCAGAAGTCGAGCGTCACCATCATCGACAGCAGCGCTTTCACGATCAGGAACGACGACGGCAACACGCCCTGAAAGAACAAGCCTGAAGCGCCTGCCGCCTCCCACAGCCCGACCAGAACAACAATGCCCACGACCCGTAGTTTGTTGACGGTCCAGAACTGGGGTTTGCGACGCGGGCGCGCCGCGCCTATCTGCTCGACAGCAGCCATTTTTCAAGCCTTTCCGTGAGCAGGAAGAAAACGACGCTAACAAAGATCACGAACAGGATGCCGGCATACATCGCGGGATAATCGAACCGGTCCCCAAGATACGCGATCATATAGCCAAGACCGCCAAGCGAGATCAGAAACTCGACGCCAACCACATTGATGATGGCGAACAGAAGTCCGATGCGGATGCCGTTGAAGATCGTCGGCAAAGCGGCGGGAAACTGAATCATCCAGAATTGCTTGCGCGCACTGAGGTTGAGCGCCCGCCCGACATTGAGCAGCACCGGGCGCACGCCGTCCAACCCCTCTTTCGCCTTGAGGATAATCGGCGGCATGCAACCGAGAGCCCCCATAGCGATGATGGTCGCCGGATTGCGCCCGAAGATCACCAGAAATAGCGGATAGATCAGCACCAGCGGCGCGGACGCGGCGGCGGCTACCCAGCTCGTGTAGGCGAGTCCCGCCATCTTCGAGCGATGGAGAAAGTAGCCCGCCGCAACACCGACAATCGTGCCGATGCTTGCGGCGGTGAACGCCTCGAAAAACGTAAGCGCAAGCGCCCGTGTAATATCCCCCGCTTCGACCAAACGGATGAAGGCGAAGAAAATGGCCGAGGGCGGCGGCGCGGTGAAGGCGTTGATAAAACCGTATTGTGATCCTGCCTCCCAGATTCCCAGAAGGAACAGGATCACAAGCGTTCGCATCAGCCACGCCGGCAAGCGCGTTTGAGAGATGGCGGCGCTGCTCATCAAAACTCCGGCGGTTATCGTCGGCGCCGCGTTACGGAACCAGGATTTCGATCATGCCTTTGAAGTCTTCAGGCTTCATCGGTTTGTCGATGAATTTGAATTCGAGCGCCTGCTTCAATGAGATGTCGAGTCCGCGCACTTCCTTGAGCTGCATGTTTGGAAGCGGATGGAATTCGTCGCGCACGCGGCGAGCGACAGCTGGCGTGATCTTCGCCATCTTCGCGTACGCCTCAAGCGCTGCATCGTTGTTGTAGGCAAACTCCACGCTGTTGGCGAGCGCGCGATGAAAGCGCACCAGCAAATCGCGCTTGGCCTTGAGCGTCTGCGCCGTGGTCACGTAGACGCGCGTCGTCTGGTTCTCGACCGCCGGATCTTCCGAACCCCGCACGACCAGGTTGACCTTGCCTTCCTCCATCTCCTGTAAACGGAATGGCGGCACCGTCCAGCCTGCGTCGAGCTGACCCGACATCACCATCGTGAATGAGCCCGACGGCGAGCCCGAGGGAACGAGCTTCGCCTTGACCTTGAAGTGGTGCAGCAGCGACTGTGCGACGAGATGGGTCGATGAGCCGGCCTGCGAGAAGCCCATGGTCTTGCCTTCGAGATCCTTGATCGACTTGATGTTGCTCTCGGTCTTTGCGTACCAGAACAAATCGGGCGAGCCGGTCATGGACGCTGCCGTGACACGGATCGGCGCGCCCTTCGAGTACGCTCCAATCGTGCCGAGCAAACCGTTGGAGGCCGCGATGTCCACTGAACCGGAGAGCACGGCCTGCACCGTCTCCGCGCCGCCGCGCGTGTAGATCGGCTCGATCTCGATGCCTTCCTTCTTGAACATGCCCATCGCCGCGCCGATTTCGACCATTCCTGTTTCCCACAGGCCCTGCTGCGGGATGGCGATCCTCACCTTGTCCTGAGCAGATGCGGCTGTTGCCGCCAGAATCGTGGCGCCGGCAAGCGCGAATGTAATCTTGCGCATAATCCCTCCCTGGCCCGCTATGACGGGCTCTCCCATGATCATCATGAACCTAAAGCAAGGGCTGGATTCCAGCAACCGGCATGGATCAGCGCTGTCCTGGCTTTTCGCGATCGAGGCCTTTGGCGGCGAGTTCGTCGAGATAGATGGCGAACTTCTTCTCGGCGTTGGCGCCAAGCTCGCGCAGAAACGCCCATGAGAAGATCCCGCTGTCATGCATGTCGTCAAAGCCGATGCGGACCGCGTAATTCCCGACGCTGTCGACCTTGATGATGGCGACATTGCGCTTGCCGCCCACCGTCTTGCGCTCCGATTCCGAGTGGCCCTGCACTTCCGCCGAGGGACTCATGACGCGCAACAATTCGGCGGGAAGAACGTAGCGGGCGCCATCATCAAACGCGATGGTGAGTGTCTTGCGATCCTTGCCGAGGCGAACTTCCGTTGGCCAGGTCTCGTCTGCGCCAGCGCTCATTTATCGTCCCTTTCGTATCCGGAAAAACAAACGCGCTGCGTCCGTGCGTTGCTCGACCAATGTATCGCCTTCCTCGCGCACCATGTTGGGAATGTCGATGGCGGACATCGGATCGGTGCAGGAAACCTCGATTTCCGCGCCAGCCACAAGACCGCGCAGGGCCTTGCGAGTGCGCAGCACCGGCAGCGGGCACTTGAGGCCGGTCAGGTCCAGACATTCGCTCATGCAGACTTTGCTCCTGGCCCGAGATGGCGCCCGGCGACGGCGGCGTCAACACGGGCGCCAGTTGAGACTGCGGCGGCGGACGCTATGTTGCGTCCATGCGTCTGATCCGTGCCCTGCGCCATGCGCTTGCCGTTCTGTTGATCGCCTCGCCCGCGCTTGCGCCTTGCGCGCTTGCCCAGCCGGATTTGCGCGGTCACGGCGGGCCGGTGCGCGCCCTGGCCATCACACCGGACGGGACACGCGCGATCAGCGGCAGCTTCGACACGTCCGCGATTATCTGGGATCTCGAGCGAGGCCGCGCGTTGTCGATCCTGCGCGCGCATAATGGATCGGTAAACGCCGTGCTCGCGCTGCCCGACAATCACTTCGCAACCGGCGGCGAAGACGGCCACATTGCGCTGTGGCGAGCAGGCGACGACAAGCCGCTGCGCGTGACGAAGGCGCATGAGGCGCCAATCGCCGGGTTGGCTGCGAGCGCCGACGGCAAACTCATTGCTTCAGCTGGCTGGGATGGCGAAGCGCGCATCGAGGACGCTGCAAGCGGCGCGGAAATCAGCCGCCTGAAGGGACACAAGGATAATGTGAACGCAGTCGCTTTTTTGAGCGACGGCGCGCTTGCGACCGCTGGATACGATGCGACAGTGCGAATCTGGCCCGCTAACGGCGCAGAGCCGCGCGTCGTTGAATTCGACACGCCGTTGAACACGCTGGTCGCGTTGTCGGGCAACCGCCTGGCTGCTGGCGGCGCTGACGGATCGGTGCGCATCATTGGATCGGACGGCTCGCATACTGGCCGGATCGAGACGACGCGGACGCCAGTCATTGCCCTCGCGGTCTCGCCGGATGGGCGCACGCTCGTCGCCGCCAGCCCGCGTGGGGCGGTCGCGTTGATCGATGTCGCGACGCTAAGCGTGCGCCAGACGTTGACGGGCCCCGGCCTGCCGATCTGGTCGATGGCGTTCTCGCCAGACGGCAAAACACTTTTCAGCGGCGGCGGCGACCGGCTCGTGCGGCGCTGGAATCCCGAAACCGGGGAACATGTTGGCGCTGTTCTCGCCGAGCGCCCGGCCGACGATTTCGCCGCTCTGCCCGAAGCTGCCCGAGCCAACGCGCGCGGCGTCGAAGTCTTCCGCGCATGCGCTGTCTGCCACACGCTGAGGCCAGATGACGAGAACCGCGCCGGCCCCACTCTTTACGGCATCTTTGGACGCAAGGCGGGGACGGCGCCAGGGTACAATTACTCGCAGGCCTTTCGCGAGCTCGATCTCGTATGGACCCCGCAAACCGTTTCGCGCCTTTTTGAGATCGGCCCGCAAACCTATACGCCCGGCACGAAAATGCCGGAACAGACCGTCAACACAGAAGAAGATCGCGCGGCCTTGATCGCATTTTTGAAAGCCGCGACATCGCCCTGAACGCAACTATAATATCTCTTGATAAGCGGCCGGAGAGTCCGCATATCTTTTTGTAATCAAGGAGGGGAACATGAAAGCCTTCATCGCATCTGTAGCCTTTGCGCTCGTAGTGGCGGGAGGCGCCGCGCTGATCCTCGATCAGCAGCAGCAAACCGCCGCGACAGCCTTTGCGACGAGCAGCACACGCGTCGGCGATCCGGGGCACAATTTGATCGGCGGCAGATAACAGCAAGCGCTGTTGGCGGAATGATCCCGGGGCGCTGATGCGCCCCGTTTTTTCGTCAGCATTGGCGCTGATGCGCCCCGTCTTTTCGCGAGCATTTGCGCTGATGCGCCTCGTCTTACATCAGCGTCGCATAATCCATGAAGCCGACACTCTCGCCCGGCTCAACCTGCGTGATGTCTTCCCCCAGAACGACAAGACCCTGCGTTTGCGTGAGCGAGGTCAACAAGCCCGCTCCTTCGCGCGGGAACTTGAGGGCTTCGACGGCGCCATCTTGCCCTAGTCCAAGACTGACGCGCACGAACTCGCGCCGGCCAGACTTTTTCTTGTACGAGAAAGCCGAACGCACTTGCAAAAGCGGCGCTGGCGTCCATCGCGCGCCCATGAGCGCCAACGTCAGCGGCCGCACGACATAAGCCTGCGTGACATAGCTAGCGACGGGATTACCCGGCAGGCCGACGAACGGCGTTCCCTCAATCACACCCATCGCGACAGGCCGCCCCGGCTTGATGGCCATGCGCCAGAACACCAGCGACCCCACGGACTCAACGGCGGCCTTCACATGGTCGGCTTCGCCCGTCGAGACCCCGCCCGTAGTTACGATCAGATCGAACTGGCACGCCGCATCCTTTAGAGCGCGCGCAAGACCGTCGCGCTCATCACGCAGAATTCCCAAATCGTGCGCGTTGCAGCCGAGACGTCGCAACAGCGCAAGCAACATGAAGCGATTTGAATCGAATATCTGCGGCGGCGTTTGCGGATCGCCGGGCGATACAAGCTCGTTGCCTGTTGAAAAAACCGCGACGCGTGCGCGCTGTGCAACGAGAAGCTGAGTCGCGCCAAGCGCGGCGGCGAGCGCGATGTCTTGCGGCAAAAGCCGCTTGCCCTGCCCCAGCGCAACAGCGCCCTGCTCTATGTCTTCGCCGGCGGGGCGAACATTGGCGCCGCGCTTCAAGCCCTGCGGCAGAATGACTTTGTCGCCCTCGACGCGCACGTCTTCTTGCATGAAGACGGTGTCGGCGCCGCTGGGCATCAACGCCCCGGTAAAAATGCGCGCAGCGGTTTGCACATCGTGCGCGCCAGTGTGAGCGCCAGCTTCAATGCGAGCGCCAACCGGCAGGATCGTGTCGCTCTCTGCAAGATCGCTGTGACGAACCGCATATCCGTCCACCGCCGAATTGGTGAACGGCGGCAGCGAAATGGGCGCGAGAAAATCCTGCGCGATGATACGGCCGTCTGCATCGGTAATGGAAACGGACTCGTGGCGCCCAAGTGGCGTCACGCGCGCAACGATCATCGCGATGGCGTCTTCGATCGGCATCAGCTTGCCGCCGAACGCGAAACAATCGTCGCTGAGTTGCGCCATCGCCTACTCGCCCCGTTGCGCCAAGCGCCACCGCACATCCTTGGCGTCAATGGCGGCCGCCAGCATCATATCGGCCACCGCGTGCACATCGTCCAGATGCACGCGCTGGGGCGCATCTGGCCCCACGTCAACATCGCTTGCTATGCCATGAATGTCGGCATCGTCACGCCACAGGAACGGCTTGCCATTCTGGGCGCGATGCACCTCGATCTTGGGGTGGCCAGAGCGCTTGAAGCCTTCCACGATCACGAGGTCGCAGGGCGAGAGCTTGTCGAGCAATTGGGAAAGCGTCCACTCGGGCGCGCCGCGCATTTCGCGCATCAGTGCGAAACGTTTGGCGGAAGAAACAAGCACCTCTTGGGCGCCGGCCTCGCGGTGCATCCACGAATCCTTGCCGGGCGTATCGACATCGAAGGCGTGATGCGCATGCTTGATCGTTGAGACAGACAGCTCCCTGCCCGCAAAGTGCGGGATCAGCTTGGTGAGCAGCGTGGTCTTGCCCGCGCCGCTCCATCCTGCAAGGCCGACAACTTTCATGCGCTTCGAACTCTGAACGACCCACGGACGCGCGTCGACGGTTTTGGCTATCCCAGAAAGCAGATGGCCGGGTCAAGCCCGGCCATCGAAGCTATGCAATGACGGACCGCGCCTTATTCGGCGGGAACCGACAGCGGTGGCGCCATGGCGGCTCGCTTTTCTTCCTGCGCGAGCCACAGCGAGTGATGTTCACGCGCCCAGTTCTCGTCTACCTCGCCCGAGCCCATGGCGTCGTAAGCGCCTTCCATGCCCACCGAACCGATGTAGGCGTGCGCCAGCATCACCGCGATGAACACCATCGCGACGACGGCGTGTACATTCGCCCAGAACTGCTGGTCGGAGACGGTGGAACCAGCCCCGAACGGGAACAGCAGATGCCAACCGGACACCGACATCGCTGCGCCGCCCAGAATGACGATCCAGAAAATTCCCTTCTGGCCCGCATTGAAGCGCGGCGCCGGAGGATGCTGCCCCTTTTTCAGGATGCCGCCCCCAGCCTTCAGCCATTCAAGGTCGAGCTTGCCGGGAATGTTGTCCTTCACCCAGATCACGAACATCATCACGAGCCCGAACATGAACGGGAATGAGAGGTAGTTGTGGGCGAATTTGCCCCATCCCGCGAGCAGTGCGAACGCGCTCTCGCCGAGCACGGGCGCGACAAACGCCTTGCCAAAGGTCAGGTTAAGACCTGACAACGCGAGGATGATGAAGCACCCTGCAGTCAGCCAGTGAACGAAACGCTCGACGCCGCCGAAGCGGGTGACCGTGCGACCGGAAAAACCGGACTCGATGCGAATTTTTCCGCGGACAAGGAAGAAGACCACAAGCAGGCCAAGCATGCCGAGGATGGACACCCCGCCGATCGTCCACAGCGTCGTCTGATGAAAATCGCGCCAATCCTTGCCGCGCGGCTGGATAAGCACTTTCGCGGTTTCGTTGGGAATCGTGATGCGCCCGTCAAGCACGCCGCCAACGCGAAGGGCGTCGAGCAATTGCTGCTCGTTCACCGATTGCGCGGTCGGGTTAGGCGCCTGCTGCGCGAAAACCGGCGCGGTGTGCCCGATGACGGCGAGCGCCATCGCGAATACTAATGCCCTGAGGGCGAGAATGGCCGTTTTCATCGGCGTGCTCTCTTTTGTTTTGGTCATGGCGTGCGCGGCAGGAGATCGCCTCCCGCCGAGTGTTGCATTCGCCTCAGAGGGCGATGGTTTCCTGATAGGCCGTCTTCCAGCCCCAGGCGCCTGAGCCATAACCGCGGCGGGTCACGCGCTCCTTGTAAATTTCGGCGATGATGGCGCCGTCGCCGGCCAAGAGCGCCTTTGTCGAGCACATCTCGGCGCACAGGGGCAGTTTGCCTTCAGCCAAACGGTTGGAGCCGTACTTGGTGTACTCCGCCATCGTCAGGTCGGCGTCAGGACCGCCAGCGCAATAGGTGCACTTGTCCATCTTGCCGCGTGAACCGAAATTGCCGACGCGCGGATATTGCGGCGCGCCAAACGGGCAAGCGTAGAAGCAATAACCGCAGCCGATGCAGAGATCCTTCGAGTGAAGAACCACGGCGTCCGCCGTCGTGTAAAAGCAGTTCACGGGGCACACTGCCGCGCAGGGCGCGTCGGTGCAGTGCATGCACGCCATAGAGACCGATCGTTCGCCCGGTTTGCCGTCGTTGATTGTCACGACGCGTCGACGGTTGATGCCCCACGGAACGTCATGCTCGTTTTTGCAGGCGGTGACGCAGGCGTTGCACTCAATGCACCGGTCTGCGTCGCACAGAAATTTCATGCGAGCCATTGTATTGCCCCCCTCACGCCGCCCGGATCTGACAAAGCGTGACCTTGCCTTCATGCATACCCGTCACCGGGTCGTAGCCATACGTTGTGACCGTGTTGACGCTTTCGCCCAGCACGATCGGATCCGCGCCCTTGGGATAATTCCCGCGCTGATCGACGCCCTGGAACCAGCCCGCAAAGTGGAATGGCATGAACGCCACGCCCTTGCCGACACGTTCGGTGACAAGCGCCTTGACGCGCGCCCTGGAGTTCGCCTCCGGCCCCGACACCCAGACGAATTGGCCTTCCTTGATGCCGCGCTCGGAAGCGTCCGCCGGATTGATTTCGACGAACATGTCCTGCTGAAGTTCAGCGAGCCATTTGTTTGAGCGGGTTTCTTCGCCGCCGCCTTCATACTCCACAAGACGGCCAGAGGTGAGGATGATCGGGAATTGCTTTGCGACACCCGCCTCAAGAGCCTTCTTCTGGTAAGTCTCGCCAATGTTCGCCATGCGGAACTGGCGCCCATCAGGACGCGTCGGATATTGGGCGACGAGATCTGTGCGCGGCGTGTAGATCGGCTCGCGGTGCACCGGCACGGGATCAGGCAAGTTGTACGCGACAGCGCGCGCCTTGCCATTGCCGAACGGAATACATCCGTGATCGAGCGCGACGCGGATGATGCCGCCGGAAAGATCGACCGCCCAGCCCACGCCGTCCGCGTTGTTGCCGCCGATGGCGTTGATCTGCTCCAACTCGGTCGGGGTAAGGTCCTTGTCCCAACCCAGCTTCTTGAGCACGCCAAGCGTGAACTCCGGATACCCGTCCGTCAGCTCAGAACCCAGGCTATAGGAGCCGTCGGACAGCATGCTGATCTGCGTTGCCGTGCCGTCCGCATTCTTCTGCTCGCGAACGACGCCAAAGCGTGCGCGGAACGTCCCGCCGCCTTCCTTCACATGCAGGTTGGTGTTGTAGAGGATGTGCGTGCCCGGATGCTTGATCTCCGGCTTGCCCCAGCACGGCCACGGCAGGCCATAAAAATCGCCGCTGGTGTCGGAGCCGTCTGTCGGCGAGCGAAGCGTCACAATGTCGAACTTGCCCTGGTTCGCCATGTGCGCCTTGAGGCGCTCCGGCGACTGACCGGAATACCCGGTGGAGAAACCGCCGCGATTGATTTCGCGCAGAATGTCCTCCGGGTCAGGACGGTTGTTCGCCAGCTTGTAGTTCTTGAACATCTCGTCAGCGAAGCCGAGCTTCTTCGACAGAAGGTATATGGCCTCGTAGTCGTCCTTCGACTCGAAGATTGGCTCGACAAACTTCTCACCCCACTGAAGCGAGCGGTTGGACGCCGTGCGGGATCCCTCGGTCTCGAAGTTGGTGCAGATCGGCAGCAGATACGTGCCGTTCTTGCGGTTCGAGAGCGCGGCGAAAGTTGTCGGGTGTGGGTCGGCGACGACGAGCAGGTCGAGCGCCTCGATGCCCTTCTGAGCATCCGGCATACGCGGAATGGTATTGCCGCCGTGCCCGAAGACGACCATCGCCTTGATGTTGTCCATCTGGTCAACTTCGTCCGGCTTTTGCAGCACAGCATCGAACCAGCGGGTCGACGGGATGCCGGGCGTCTCCATGTTCTGCTTGCGCGTCCGCGCCGGGCGGCCAGCCTTCGCAGGCACTTCGTCGAACCGCGTCTGCAGGTAATCGTACGGGACGCCCCACACGCGCGACCAATGGCGCCAGGCGCCTTCGACCAGGCCGTAGTAGAGCGGCAGCGTGCCGATATCGAGGCCAAGGTCGGTAGCGCCCTGCACGTTCGTGTGGCCGCGGAAGATGTTAGCACCAGAGCCGTTCGAGCCGACGTTGCCAGTCGCCAGCAACAGGTTGCAATACGCGCGCACGTTAGCGGTGCCGACCGTGTGCTGGGTGCCGCCCATGCACCAGATGAAAGTGGATGGGCGCTGCTTCGCGAAGGTCTCGGCGACCTTCTTCATTTGCTCGCCCGGAATGCCCGTGACGCGCTCGACCTCTTCAGGCGTCCACTTGGCGACTTCGGCGCGAATTTGCTCCATGCCGTCAACGCGCTGACGGATGAATTCCTTGTCTTCCCAGCCATTCGCGAAGATGTGGTGCATCAGGCCCCAGATCACCGCGATGTCGGTGCCGCCGCGAAAACGCACGTACTCGGTTGCATGCGCGGCAGTGCGCGTGAAGCGGGGATCGAAAACGATGACGTTCGCGCGCTGCGTCTCCTTGCCGACCAGGATATGCTGCAGCGAAACGGGATGCGCCTCCGCAGCGTTCGACCCCATGAAGATGACGGTCTTCGAATTGCGGATGTCGTTGTAGGAGTTCGTCTGGGCGCCGTAGCCCCAGGTATTGGCGACGCCGGCCACCGTGGTCGAGTGGCAGATGCGGGCCTGATGGTCGACCGAGTTCGTGCCCCAGAAGGCGGCAAACTTGCGGAAGAGATACGCGCCTTCGTTCGTGAACTTGGCGGAGCCGAGAAGGTAGACGGAGTCGGCGCCGGACTTGGCGCGGATCTCGGTCATCTTGTCGCCAACCTCGTTGATCGCCTGATCCCACGAGATGCGCTGCCATTGGCCGTTGACGAGCTTCAGCGGATACTTCAGGCGACGGTCGCCGAAGACGAGTTCGCGCGACGCCGCGCCCTTGGCGCAATGAGTACCGCGATTGATCGGGCTGTCCCACGCGGGTTCCTGTCCGACCCAGACGCCGTTCTGGATTTCGCCGATGATCGAGCACCCGACAGAACAATGCGTGCACATGTTCTTCTTGGCGACGACGGGCTTGCTGTGGTCCAGGACACCGAGGGCCTCGGCCTTCCTGACGCTGCCGAGCGACGCGCCCAGCGCGACAACGCCGCCTGCCGCAAGGCCGGAGCGTTTCAAAAACGTACGGCGATCGAGTGCGCCGGAAGCAAGACCGGCGGCGACAGCCTGCAGTCGCGGTGAGTGCGCCAAATTGTTTCTGGCGGCCGCTTCTCTTCTCTTAATGAGCATCTGAGCCCCCTCAGTACCGGTTCGTGCGGTAGAATGCCTTGACGTGTTCGCTCTCGCGGTAGCGCGCCTTCGTGCGTTCAGTTCGCGGTTGCTGAGCGACCGCGGGATCAACGCCTGTCGCGGTTGCCGCGCCAGCGACTGCCGCCACGCCCCCGAGCCCCCGGAAGAAGCTGCGCCTGTCGAGCGCTTTCTTGTCCTGTTCGTTGCTCATTTTGCCCCCAAAACTCCGGCGTTCACGATGGAAGCGTGAACGCTTCGCTTTCCAGTTCTAGGAACGTGCGGCCAACGCGGCCGACGCTCCGGTAAAACTCCGCTCGCTGCGACACTTCAAGGTCCGCAAAAAAGCGCATCGCCCACGGCTTGATGTGGGCTTCAAAAAACGCCTTCTGGGTCGCTATGTCCGCTGCAATCGCGCCGGAGGCGAAGTTCGCCATCACGTCACACAGGATCGCGATATGGTCTTCCGGCTCGCTGCGTGGCCCGTCGCGCTCCACGCCCAGCCGCTCAAGATCGCCGCGTACGCGCGCCAGCGGGCGCTCATGCAGAAACCCGGTCAGATAGTACGAGGCGTAGGGGAGGAATTCACCGCGCCCGACGCCGATGAAGAGATCAAAATACTCGCGGCTGGCGCGCGTTTCGTCGGTCACGGTCGCTGCCTGCCCTAGCGCCACATGGGCCATGCCCAGTTCAGTGGCGTCGCCCTTGATCGCGCCAATCTTCTCTAGCGTGTCGGCGTCCGGAGCGCGGCCCATGAGCACGGCCAGCATGCCCCACTCGGCGGCGCGTAGTCGGTCGATTTCATCGATTTCCG
The DNA here is from genome assembly GCA_030684835.1 of Beijerinckiaceae bacterium. GTDB lineage: Bacteria > Pseudomonadota > Alphaproteobacteria > Rhizobiales > Beijerinckiaceae > Terripilifer. Next base: position 25,120 of record JAUXWZ010000189.1, on the reverse strand, counting down.
GCATGGACGCGGCCCCAGTAGTGTCACCGCTGAACAAGTCAGACCGAAGAACAGATTTCGGAACTTTAGTGAGCGCTTCAACCGCCAGCACACGGTCCGCAGGAATGCGGCTCCAACCGGAGACGGACGGCTGCGATATGCCAAGGCCACGAGCAAGTGCGCCAACACCGCCCACCGCTTCAATGGCTCGAATGAGACCCGCGTCCTTCATTGACCTTCGACGATCCCGACTGGCATTTTCTGATTCTTGGAACCGCTTTAATCAAAAACACTCATCCCAGAAACGCGACGCCCCTTCAAGTGACGTTATAGGCTGAGCCTATGCCCCTGACGTTACGCTTTGGCTTTGCGTTAGACGGGGGATGCGCCGCCGTGGCGACGGCGGGGTGCTCCAGCAGCCAGAGAGTTCGTGGCTCGCTCATCACCATCTTCATCAGAAGTTATCTTTTCTTCCGATAAAACAACGGTCTGTTCAGGCTTATTCAAGTCTGACATACGCATCGGCGTCGGGGATTGCGCCTCCAGATTTGGCGTGGCGGCATCACCCTGAGGGCCCACCGGCGTATCATTCCGTAAGTCCAAAGTATTATCGCCGAAGGGTGTGCTGAACGCCTCCGCGACCTGCTTCAAAGCGTCAAAACCAGCTTCGATGGGGCCGTTTCCGGGCACACCGCCGGGAACGTTCCAGTCATAGGCGTATTCGCGCGCCGGATTGACGTAATCGCGGATGGCGGGGTCGATCGCCCAAGCCTGTCGCAACGCCGCATTGCGAAGCGCCGCCGGAACCTCGCGGCGCATAAAATCAGTGATGTTCGTTTCGGCGGTGATCTCGTCGAGACGGGGGAGCTTTGAGAGGTCGAATGCTGGCTCTTGCGCTGCCGTCCTGAGGCCGGCCTGTTCGGCGCCTCCATCCTCGCGGGCCGCTGGCGCAGCCTCTTCCTTCGCCTCGGTTTCAGCCTCGCTATGGTCGCGAACTTCTGCCTTGCGCTTGATCCAGCGCCCGAGAAAGCCCTGCTCGCGGTCTGCGTCGTCGTCGCGCGCGCTCATCGCTGGCTCCCGTCACGGTCTGCCCCGCCGCTGCGTGCGCCCGGGCTTTTGCGCGGGTCTGGGCCGGACTTGTCTCGCTGCCGTTTCTGGAAAACGCGCTCGACGTGGTGTTCGTCAACATAGGCGGCAACCCACGCGGCGACGTCCGGCGGCATCGGCGCCTTGCCGACAATAAGACCGCTCTCAAATAGCGACTCGCCCTCGCTGGGATCGGCGGTGATTGCTACGAGTTCGACCCCGTGCCCCCCATCGCCCTCCCTCAGGCCAATCCAAACCTGCGGATCGCCGTCGATCAGATTATCCCGGTAATTCCCGGTCTCGGAGGGGTGGAGGTCGATGAACGCCGAGCCCGCATAGAAAAGCTCTTCGCTCTCGCTCACAGAAAGTCTGGTCCACGGAGTGGTCCCCGGCGCTTCTTCCAGCACTGCGGCTGGCGCCCACACATGGTCAATCCACGGGCTGTCGACCTTTGTGCGGCGCACGAGAATACCCACCTCGCGGGTGACGCTCATTGCACGCGCTCCGCTTGGACGGGTTTCGCCAAAGGCAGACCTGCGATGAGATTTTGCGGCTTCATGCGGATCATCCGGTCCCCGGTCATGCCAAGGATCAGGTAGACCGGTTTGCCACGCATGTTTTTGTCAGCCTGCCGTTCGTCAGCGAAGGTGAGGCGGAAAAGCGCGATCACGCGGTCCACATCGGCAGCCTTGAGGCTTTCGCCGCGCCAGAGCGCATTGCCGATCCGCGTGCCTTCCGCGTCCAGCCCGATGAACCAACGCCAGTCGCGGTCATCCATCTTCGCGATAGGCTCCACAAAAACCTTGCAGCCCAGCAGATGCTTCACCCAGGCCGCGATAACGTGGGCAAGGCCGTCCCGCGCCTTGGCGTTGCCGCCCAGATTCATCGCCATGGAATTAGCATCCGAGCGCGACCAATACGTCCAGGAGCTCTCGTCGTCCATAACGTCAAGTTCGTCCTTGTCGAGCATCGCGGTCAGTGGCGCGACATGCATCATGCCCGCCCGCCCTTTCTCGATTTCATCGATCAGGTCAGCGTCGGCAAGCGTCAACACCCCGTCGTGCACGCTTGCGCGCTGCGATCTGAAGAACAATTCGCCCGCCCGCAGCGCATAGGGATCTTCGCAATCGTCCAGCGCGTTGCGCAAAATCAGGTGCGCCAGTTGATCCATAAACAGCGGCGGTAGATCAATGCGCGGCGCGAGTGCGAGATCGCGATACGCCTGTTCAATCGATGGCGCCGCGCGGAGCCGGTCGCGAAACCGGATGAAGAAAGACCAGTTTTCTCGCGCGTCAGGATCGGCAAGGGCGCCAATGTCATTATCGGAGACGGCGCGGAACGGATCGGCCATGAGCGATGCGTGCAATTCGCGCTCGGCGTCGCGGGCCTCCGGCGGCGGGCTGAGTTCGGGACGTGCAAGCCACGCCATCATCAACTCCGGCGTCGCGACGAGTTCGCCGGCGCCATTGCGGCGGGAAAGATGGTGTCCGGAAGAAACCCAGAATTCTCTCACGACGAAATCCTCATTGCGGGCCGCGTCCCGGCGCTTTCGTGTTCATAAGCGCGACGAGATCCACCTGTTCTTCCGGTTCTTCCTCGCCTTCTACCTCATGGAAAGTAAAGGCGCGCGAAAATGCGTGCAGCTTGTCGGACCCTGGCGCGTTTTCGCGCGGTTTGAGTGTGCGGAAACGCTCCCGCACCTCGCCCTCGTCCATGCGCCGCTCCATGGCGATCAAAGTTCCTTCGGGATGATCACAAAGGCTCGCAGCGAATGCGATTTCCTCATGGGCCGCCTTCTCAGCCTCCGCCCGGCTGGGTGCGCCAAGCGTAAGGAAACTGTCGGCAAGGCCCGCGACAGCCGCCGCGCGTTCTGTCTCGGTAACCAGACTGACCGTCACAAGGGTCGAAAACCCAAGCGAGCCTGTCCCCAGAAAGCCCGAGCGGAATGCGTGACGCTCCTTTGTCTGCATCGCATCAGGATCGCACCCAGCGAACAAAAATCCCCCAGAGACCGCCCATTCGCCTGGCTCGGCCGCCCGCTCGAAGATGAACGTATCGGACGGATCAAGCCGGATGACGCGCGGGAGCTTCATGATCTAACCCAGTTTGGGCGCATCGGCGGTCCGATCGAGCCAGACGGCGTCGCCAAGCGCGGGGACAAGCGGAAGACGGTCCGCCGCGCCCCCCATCGGCAGCGTCGTCAGTAAGTCGCCGTTCTCGTCGATGATCCGCTTCTCGCCCGCTTTTTTCTTCGGCAGGCGTTCAAGGTATTGCGCGCCCACGGCGCGAAAACCCTGCTCGCCCCACAGATCGAATGCGCTCATCAGGTGTCGCGCAAAACTTTCCGCAATTGAGTTGACGTCCACAAGCTCGAAGCCTTCGGCCACCAGCGCGGTTGAGCCTGCGTGCATGCCCGCTTCCATGTGGCTGAGGTCGACCGAGCGCAGCATGCAGCCAAACACCAGCCAATCGGGCGTCTGATCTTCCGCCGCACCCTCGGGCCAGCCAAGGCGCCCGCCGCCCACGAGCCCGTGATCAAAGATGATCGTATCGGGCCAGGCGAAGGACACATCGCGCTCCGGCGGACAATGGGCGGCGATGGATTCTGCGACCGCGTGCATCCCGGCAAAGAAGGCCCGACGCGCCGAGCGCAATGGCTCATCAGGCTCCAGTACGACCGCGAACTCCACGAGGTCGTAGCGGCGCACATGAACGAACGTGCCCGCCCCTTGCTCGGCGGCGATGGTGCAAGCGTGAGCGAAAGCGTCGCCACTCTCGCGTAGGGACACCAATGTATATCCGGGCGGCAGGTCGAGACCTGTATTTTCCATCATGAGCCCTGCTACACGCTTCCGCCGGGGTTTGCATTCTGGTTTCGTTTCCTATCTAGGAAGTTCTGACGCAAGGCCAAGACTAGTCGGCCTTTCGACGTAGGGGTCAGGTGACGCCAAGGCGCGCCGGAGGGATCACAATGGTCGGCGACAGCCGCACAATGTTCGTTTGCGACTGCGAACGCTCCATGGATGTCGATTTCGACGCCATCGGCAAGGCGTGCGGTGGTAAACTTGTGTCTGGCAGCCAGTTCTGCGGAGCAGAACTTGACCGCGTGCGCCCCGCTCTGGCGCAATCGGGCTCCGTGACGATCGCCTGCACCGCGCAGGCGCCCTTGTTCCGCGAAGCTCTGGAAGATGCCGGGCAAGCCGCAAACGTCACCTTCGTCAATATCCGTGAAACCGCCGGCTGGTCATCGGACGGGGCGAAAGCCGCCCCCAAAATGGCGGCCCTGATCGCCGCCGCCGCAGAACCCATGCCGCCCGTGCGCCTCGTCTCCATCGAGAGCAAGGGCGTCGCCCTCATCTATGGGCGCGATGAACAGGCCATTGAGGCCGCGCGCCGCCTGTCCGACCAGCTCGACGTGACTGTCATCCTCGCCCGCCCGCAGAATGTGGCCCCGCCGCGCGACTTTGAGTTTCCCATCTTCTCGGGCGTCGTGCGCGCCGCCATCGGCAGCCTCGGGCGCTTCGAGCTGACAATTGACGACCTCGCCCTGCCTGCGCCTTCCTCTCGCGCGGCGTTGCGCTTTGGCCCGGCCCGCGATGGCGCGGTTTCGAAGTGCGATGTCGTGCTCGATCTGACCGGCGGAACGCCGCTGTTTCCCGCGCATGATTTGCGCGCCGGTTATCTGCGTCCCGATCCGCGCGACCCCGTAGCTGTTGAACGCGCGATCCATGATGCGGGCAATCTCGTCGGCACGTTCGACAAGCCGCGCTACGTCGATTTCAAAGCGGACCTCTGCGCTTATTCGCGCTCAAAGGTGATCGGCTGCACGCGCTGTCTTGACCTGTGCCCCACGGGCGCCATCACGCCAGCCGGCGATCACGTCGCCATCGACGCCGAAGTGTGCGCTGGGTGTGGCGCCTGCGCCGCAGCATGCCCCACAGGGGCCGCCAGCTACGCCCTGCCCGCCGCTGATACGCTGATCCGCAAGCTGCAGATTCTGCTTCAGACCTACCGCAAGGCTGGTGGAGACCATGCAGTTATTCTGTTTCATGACGGAGACCACGGCGAACCATTAATTGACGCGCTCGCCCGCTTCGGCGACGGCCTTCCGGCCAACGTGTTGCCGCTGCGCGTCAACGAGAACACGCAATTGGGCCCGGAGGCCATCGCCTCGGTTTTCGCTTATGGCGGAGCGGGCGCTCGTCTGCTGGCGCGCAACAAGCCCAAGCACGACATCGACAGCGCCCTGCGTGTGGTTGAGAGCTGCGAGACAATCGTCTCCGCCCTCGGATATGGCGCGGGCGTCGTCTCCATCATCCAGACCGATGACCCCGACGAGCTGCGCGCGCAACTTATGGCGTCGCCTGTTGGCGTCGCCTCTGCGAAGCCTGCCGGCATGGTGGCGCGCGGCGCCAAGCGCGGCGTGCTTGAAACGATTTTCCGAGAATTGCATCAGGCGGCGCCCGAGCCTGTGCCGGTGATCGCGCTTCAAAAGGGCGCGCCCTTTGGCGGCGTCAACGTTAACGTCGATGGCTGCACACTATGTCACGCCTGCGTCGCGGCCTGTCCCACGGGCGCTCTGGCCGACAACGCCGAAAAGCCGATGCTACGCTTCTCAGAGAGCATGTGCGTGCAATGCGGCCTGTGCCAAGCTACTTGCCCCGAGAAGGTCATCACCCTGGAGCCGCGCGTGGACTTCCACGCCTGGAGCGAGGGGCATCGCACGGTCAAGGAGGAAGAGCCCTACCCGTGCCTGAAATGCGGTAAGCTGTTTGGAACGAGGAGCGCCATCGAGCGCGTGGCCGCCAAACTTGAAGGCCGGCACTGGATGTTCTCTGGTGCGAACGCAAACAGGCTGGACGTCATTCGCATGTGCGAGGACTGCCGTGTGGAAACTGTTGTGAACGAGGGCTTCGATCCCCACGGTGCGCCGCAGCGACCGCCGGTGATGACGACGGAAGACTATTTGAAGGCGCGACAAAGAGACGGCAAGGACAGCCTGAACTAGCACATTGATGTGGAGATTTTATTCGTGCCTTTGAACCGCGATGACATTCTGCGCGCGCTTGAAACCGTGAAATTGCCGGACGGCAAGAGCCTGCCCGCATCCGGCCGCCTCACCGACGTTGTGATCAACGACGGCAAGGTGATTTTCGCGATCACAATCGATCCATCGGAGGTGAACACGCTAGAAGGCGTGCGCTCCAGCGCCGAGCAGATCGTCAAACGCCTTCCCGGCGTCACGGGCGTGCTTGTGGGGCTGACCGCCGACAGGGCAGCGGGATCGGCGCCCGCGCCAACTTCCGGCCGAACGCCCGGTCCGACTCCCATGCGCAGCGGTCCCAAAAATCCGCCCGCCGCAACGTCGAACCTCACGGGCATTCCCGGCGTGAAACACATCATCGCGGTGGCGTCCGGCAAGGGCGGTGTCGGCAAGTCGACCACCTCCTGCAATCTCGCGCTGGGTCTGGCCGCGCTGGGCCTGAAGATCGGCATTCTCGACGCAGACATTTATGGCCCGTCGCAGCCCAAACTCTTTGGTCTACGCGGCAAGCCGTTCGTCACGTCCGAGCGAAAGATGCAGCCGCTGGAAAGATACGGCGTGAAGGTCATGTCCATCGGCTTCCTTGTCGATGAGGAAACCGCGATGATCTGGCGCGGCCCGATGGTGATGAGCGCGCTCACGCAAATGCTGCGCGAAGTCGCCTGGGGCGATCTAGACGTACTGGTCGTGGACATGCCGCCAGGAACAGGCGATGCGCAGCTCACAATGGCGCAGCAAACGCCTCTGGCGGGCGCCGTCATCGTCTCGACCCCGCAGGATCTGGCGCTGCTCGATGCGCGGCGCGGCGTGGCGATGTTCCGTAAGGTCAACGTGCCCGTGCTTGGCGTGATCGAGAACATGGCGAACTTCTGCTGCCCGAATTGCGGCCACGTGTCGCCGATCTTTGGCCACGGCGGCGCGCGCGCAGAAGCTGAAAAAACCGGCGTGCCTTTCCTTGGCGAAATCCCGCTTCACATGGAGATCCGCGAAACGTCCGACGAAGGCCGCCCCGTGGTTGCAACGACCCCCGACGGCCCCCATTCGCAAGCCTATCTCGCGATTGCGCGCAAGGTGTGGGCGGCGTTGGATAGCGGCGCCGCATCGAAACCAGCGCCTCGCATTGTCATCGAATGAGCCAGTCGCCCGCTTGCGTTATCCTTGCCGGCGGCCTCGCGCGGCGCATGGGCGGCGGCGACAAGCCGCTGAAGTCCATTGGCGGCAAGACGATCCTCGATCGCGTGATCGAATGCGTCACGCCCCAATGCTCCGCAATTGCGCTCAACGCTAATGGCGACCCGGCACGCTTTGCACAGTGGAAGCTGCCGGTCGTCGCGGATTCGATTGAAGGCTTCGCAGGGCCATTGGCCGGCGTCCTTGCAGGCATGGACTGGGCGGCGCAGCACGCGCCCCAAGCGCGCTTCCTGCTCAGCGTCGCAGCTGATTGTCCGTTTCTTCCCAACGATCTAGTTGAGAGACTTGAAGTAGTTCGTGAGGCGGCCGATGCTGACATTTGCGTCGCCCATTCCGGCGATCAGGCTCATCCTGTCATCGCGCTTTGGCGCGTGGCGTTGCGCGAAGATCTTCGCCACGCACTCGTGGTGGAAAACATGCGCAAGATCGACAGATGGACCGCACGCTACAAAATGGCCCACGCGGAGTGGCCTGCGGCGCCTGTCGATCCGTTCTTCAACGCCAACACGCCTGAAGACATCGCGGAAGCAGAGCGGTTGTTGCGCGAAGTTTGAGGGCGCAGCTATCAAGCGCACTTGCGGCTTTTCGTGGATGGTCTGCGGAGTCAGACCATCCACGAAAAGCAAAAAACCACAGCGGCGCCACGGCTATGAAGCCGGCTCAAAACCCAGTTTGCGCAGCGCCATTTTCGTCGCCTCTGATCCAAGCGACTCGAGAAACGCCTGCACGCCGGGCCGTTGCGCACGCGCGCTCACAAGAGCGAAATCATAATGCTCTTCGGCGAGCGGTATGAAGCCGAGATCATAGGATTCCGCCGCCTGGCGGATGGCGAGACCCCAATCGGCCCTGTCCTGCGCCACCGCAGCAGCCACTGCGTTGTGTGAACGCGGCTGATTGAAATAACCCTCCGGCCGCGCGCCTTTCAGTAAGCGGTCGATGAGGATGCGCGTGCCGGCGCCCTGATTGCGATTGACCATGATGCAAGCAGCGTCCGCCAACGCGGACGCAGCGGCGGCTTGAGCATCGCGCCCCTCAAAGCGCGCATCGCCGCGCCGATAAACCACGCCCTGCATGCGCCGCCAGCCAGGCACAAGTTGCATGCCCTCGCCAAGGTAAGACGCATTCCATGTCTCGGTCTTCTCATCGAGCAAATGCAGCGGCGCAAGATCGCACTCACCGCGCCTCGCGGCGGCGACGCCGCCCATGCTGCCAACCGAAATGATGCGCACCGACAGGCCGTCGCGCGCGAGGGGCGTCGCCGCCGCGTCGAGCCCGACGCAATGGCTGCCAATGACCACAAGGTCTGGCGCGCGCACATGCGGTGTAAACAACGTCACCTGAGCACGGGCGCCAGCCGGCATGTGATCGGCCAACGCGTCGATGGTGAGAAATCCATCAGCTTGCGCGAACGACGTGATTGCGCCCGAGCCCTTGCCGGTTGGATAGGCCGTGAGGCCGTCAGCGCCTTCGACGAGCGACACCATGACGTATTCGCGCCGACCAAGCTCGGACGCGATCCGCGACGGCGCAACAGCCTCCACGCTCGCATCCACGCGCGCGGGAAGGCCCGCCATCCGGCGCAGCACGGGCACAATCATATCGTGAAACGTGAACATAGCGGAGGTCGGAAACCCCGGCAGGATTACAACCGGCTTGCCGCCGCACACCGCAAGACAAAGCGGTTTGCCGGGCTTCAGCGCCACGCCATGAGCGACGATGCCGGGCTGGCCGAGCCGGTTCACCAGCTTGTGCGTAAGGTCGCCCGCGCCCTTTGACGTGCCGCCCGAAAGGATCAGCATGTCGCTCTCGGCGAACGCTTTGGACATAGCTGCCCAGAGCGCGTCTTCATCGTCCGGTATCGCGCCCAGAAAATGCGCCTCGCCACCGTTTTCGCCAACTGCCGCTGCAACGATTGGCCCATTGGTGTCGAAGATCGCGGCGGGCCGCAATGTCCCGCCCGGCTGAACGAGTTCGTCCCCCGTGGAAAGGATCGCCACGCGAGGCTTGGCCACCACTGGCACGACAGCTACCCCGCATGCGGCGAGCATGCCGATCTCGCGCGAGCCGATGACGCAACCCTCGCGCAACAGCGTCTCACCGAGCGCAATATCTGATCCTGCAAAGGACACGAAATTGCCGGGCGCCACGGCGCGCAGAACTTCGATTGCGTGATCGCCAACAGGATGGCTGTGCTCAACCATCAGCATCGCATCGGCGCCGCGCGGCATCGGCGCGCCTGTGGCGACAGGCGTCGCAGTGCCGGGGGTGACCTGCAAACGCGGCTCATCCCCGCAATGCACATTCTCCCCGTTCAGACGCAAAACGACAGGCGACGCCGTTCCAGCCTTCGCAAGATCCGCCGATCGCACAGCAAATCCATCAACGTTCGAACGATCAAACGGAGGGGCGTCCACAGGCGCGCGCACATCCTGAGCGAGCGCCAGCCCCAGCGCGGCGGCAAGCGCGCGCTCCTCGTGACGGCGCGGACGTGGAAAAAGCGCGCCCTCAAAACGCTCCAGCGCATCTTCGCGCGACAACACGTCAAGAAACTGATCCTGCCGCACATCAGGATTGTTTTTGTCGTTCATGCGCAGGCGCTCCGCCCCGGCAACACAAGTGGCCTCACAACCGCGCCTTCGGCCATTCCTTCGCTCCCGTCGGCAATGACAATGTAAGCGTGCGCGCGCAGCAAACTCGCTAGCGTGACGTCGCCGACCGCCAATGGCGCCCATTTACCATCAACAGCCTCCAGCAGGCAGACTTGCGCGACGCCGACGCTCGAGGCGATCTTGCGCGCGAGAGGCGCTGACGCCACATGCGGCAAAGGCCCAGCGCCCGACAAATGCCGCAACAAGGGACGCACCAGCGCAACGTAGAGCGCAATCGCGGACTCAAAACGGCCAGCAACGCAGATAACCGGCTTACCCCCAATCATACCGGCGGCGCCGGTGCGTCCCGGATCAAGCGCAAATCCATGCGCGATGACCTGACCGCAGCGGCGCAGCGCGTCGACGGAGTGATCGTGAACGCTCACCCCGGAACCGCCGACCACCAGTGCGGCATCCCAGTTTTCCTGCAGCGCGTCCGGGATAGAGTCGCCAGCGCTGCCGAGTTCGACGTCCATGCCCTCTTCGCGCGCCAGCTTCGCAATCAGTTGAGACGTGGCGTCGCCTTCCGTCCGCTGTGACGATGCGAAAACCCGCACGCGTGGATGGCGCACATCAAGCGCAGAGCACCCGGCGGCTTCAAGAACATGCGCATCCCAAAGGGTGATGCGCGCGCCTGCACGCAGCAACGTCGAACCCATGCCAACGTCTTCGCCCGCGCGGCGAACGCCATCGCCCGGCGCGACTGCGCCATGGATTTCGAAGGCGCCGCCGGCCCCGACAACAAGCGCATCATCGATGACGGAGTCGCAATCGTCTGGAATGGGGTCGCCCACGCGAACGAGAGGCGGCTCACGCATCGCAAACGCCGGCGACATCGCGGACGCGCCAATTAGATCGACGCTGGCAACGGCGCGGCCGTCCATCAACGCCTCGTTACACGATGGAATGGGCTGCAGCGCAACATAGTCCTGCGCCGCAATCAACCCGATTGCACGCGAGGGAGTCAGGCTGACGGGGCGCACCGGTGCGCAGGCGCGCAGCAGCGCCATGAGCACGTCATCAACGCTGTTGAGAGCGCGATCCAGTTTCTGAACGCCTCCCGCCCTGCTCTCAACGCCAACCATAGCCATTGCGGCCAAACCCTCCGGTCTGGCGCATCATATAGGGCAGCGATGCGCCCGCGCGACGCAAATCCGGCGTTATCGGCAGCTCAAACCACGACGATCCGGCGATTCACGACGAAAACCCGACAGCCGACTCCGCTTCCCAAGTTTGAATACGCCGATAGAGTGTGGAGGGACTGACGGTCAGCGCAGCAGCGGCCTTCGGTATGCTGCCGCCGCAGCGGGCGATTGCAAATTCGATTGTCTCCCGAATGACCAAATCCAGCGGCTTGATACAGGGCTGTGGAGCCGGGGCAGTGTGTGGCGCGGCTGCAGCGGGCGCTTCGCCTGGCGGGCATGCCTGACTGGCAAGCAGAAGGCTTGGCGCATTGGTCCGGATTTGCACTGGCAGCATGTCGCGGGTCACAACATCCCCGTCGTTCAGCACCACAACCGAGCGGATGACGTTTTGCAATTGGCGCACATTGCCCGGCCAGGCGTAGGCAACGAGCGCGTCTTCCGCATCGCGCGAAAACACACGCAACGCTTTGCCGTCTTCGCGGGCGAACCGGTCGAGGAAGTCGCGCGCGATGAGGATGATGTCGCGCTCGCGCGCTTTCAGGGGCGGCAAGTCCACGGGCACCACATACAACCGATACAGCAGATCTTCGCGGAACCTGCCAGCAGCCACTTCCAGATGAGGGTGACGGTTCGTGGCGCACACGATCCGCACATCCGCCGCGCGCGGCGTGTCCTCGCCAACGCGGCGCACCTGCCGGTCCTGTAGAAAGCGCAGAAGCTTTGACTGCAGCGCCACATCCATCTCGCAGATTTCGTCAAGAAAGAGCGTGCCGCCGTTTGCAAGGAGAGCCGCGCCCTTGCGATCCGCAATGGCGCCCGTGAAGGCGCCCTTCACATGGCCGAATATCTCGCTTTCAAGCAGGTCGCGCGGAATTGCGGCGCAATTGATGACCACGAATGGACCCGCGCTTCGCTTGCTCAAGCGATGAAGCGCCTCCGCGCAAAGCTCCTTGCCCGTACCACTCTCGCCCGTGATGAACACGGTGGCGTTGCTGGGCGCGGCGGCCTCAAGCAATCGGTAAACCTCCTGCATGCACGGCGAACGGCCGATGAACCCGACGAAGCCTTTGTCCGTAGGCTGACGAGGCGCAGGTGCTGCGCGATTTTCTGTCGCTATGACCGCGCGTGAACGAACCCGCTCCTCGAGCGCGTGCGTAACCGATTGCCGCAACCGCTCGATCCCGAATGGCTTCACGAGAAAATCACGCGCGCCCGATCGCATCGCCTCGACAGTCAATCGAATGGAGCCCTCTCCAGTCATGATGATCACGTCACTGGTAATCCCGGATTTACGGACCCGTCGCAGCAGATCGATGCCACTCATATCCGGGAGGTTCACGTCGAGAAGGATGACATCGGGCTGGACGCGATGAAGCGCGGCGAGCGCAGTTTCTCCATCGCCAACAATCTCGATCGATGTGCTGATGGCACGCAGGCAGGCAGCGTAACTCTCGGCGAGCGACAGAGTGTCCTCGATGATCAAAATCCTGGGCGAAGGGCGCGCGTTCATGGGAAACATCCGGCAAAGCTCATGCCCGAATGTCGTCCTAACATAATGAATAAATTATCAATTCCGCTTCGCAAGGTTATGCTCTAACGGAAGTTCGGAACGCTTCGTCAAGACTTCAAATCTGACATCGCCGCCGCTCTACAGCCATGCTTTAGCGCCTGCGCGGACGCACATTTCTGCTCTGTCGCCGTGGCGGCGCATGACTCACGCGATTGCCAGGTGACCTTGCGGCGCCCAAGCGGATCACGTCTTGGGTGGCGCTCCGGCTTTCGGATCGTGCCCGATCTGAAGCGTCGTTCCCGCCTGTTCGATTCGCTCTGTGATCTTTCCGGCAAAGCGCGCCAGAAGCCACGGCAAGAGAACGCGCACACGAACCTGCGCATCTTCGATATCGATTTCGGCGACTACTGTCTGACCCATGGCGCGCACGCTTAACGCGCCGTGGTCCTCACGGGGCCATTGAACATCTGTATTCACGAGACCCTGACCGAGGGTCGCCTGCGCTCGCTCAATAGCGTTTGTGACGCGCCGCCGGGCTTCTTCGCGCCCAAGGGAATGCGGCAGAACGACAAGCACTTCGCGCGACATTGATCCGTCCCTGTTCAGCGCGTTGCTAATTGCGACGCGTCGCCAGCCTGACGCAATTGCCCCAGCATGCCCTTCCGCTTCGCCTCGTAATAATAGCCCGAGGAGTACAGTCGGACTGCGCGGCTTTCATCGCCCCCCGCAACTCGATAGGCGTTGCCCAGATACGCCATCCCGTAACGTAGGTTCGTGTTGGGGTCGAGCAACCCCTGCGCCGGACCGCGATAGCCAATGCCCCGCGCGGTGGCGTGGCTGATTTGCATTAACCCCCAATAAGCGCGGTTGCGCGCTGACGGATTGTAACGGCTTTCGCGCATGATGACCCTGTGCGCCAGCGCGGAAGGAACACCGTTCGCGCTCGCATGATGGGCCACCAGCGCTTCAAGCTGAGGCGCAGGCTGCACGCTGGACCTGCGCGATTGAGTGGCGCGGCCGGTCGGCGCTTTCGCGGTTCGCACTTTGCCCCGCGCCCCGCGAGCAGATGCGGCCAGAGGCTTCGTTTCAAACACGACCGGATATTCCTGGGCGCCGGGCAGCTCCTGCGAGGCGCCGGCGGCGGTTGCGCCAACAAGAAACAGAATCGCGCAAAAGGGTCGCAGCATCGTATCGCCTCTGGCGGCCCTAAGACCTGAAACCCACCAACTAAGGACAAAATGGGGCATTTTTGCGCCGTGGCTTAGGCACAGCCATTGACGGTCAGCGAGGCCGGAATCTTGACATGTGACTTTCCCGCACAGAAGCTAAGCGTTATAGCCCGTCGGAGATATGGGATTGTGCAGGAGGAAACATGATTGCGTTCAAATTGAACGAGAAGGACGTGCGGATAGACGTCCCAGCAACGGCGCCACTTTTAGCGGTGCTGTCCAATGACCTCGGCATAAATGGAGCCAAGTTCGGCTGCGGCAAGTCGCAGTGCGGCGCGTGCGCGGTCCTTGTCGACGGTGAGCCTGTCCGCTCGTGCGCAACGCAACTTTCAGCGGTGTCCGGCCGCTCTGTCACTACGCTTGAAGGCCTCACGCAAAACGGCAAGCCAAGCAAACTGCAGCAGGCATTTATCGACGAACAGGCCGCCCAGTGCGGCTATTGCGCGTCAGGCATGATCATTCAGGCGCAGGCGTTGCTCGACCGAAACCCAAACCCGTCCGATTCAGAAGTCCGCACTGCGTTGAACGGCAATTTGTGCCGCTGCGGCGCTCACAATCGAATCGTCCGCGCTGTCCTGCGCGCCGCAAAGGAGGGCTGAACATGGATGATCGCATGAACGTCAATCGTCGCAGCCTGCTCAAGGGCGCTGGCTATGTCGCCCTCGCATTCGCCATACCACTCGAATCCTCCGCGCAATCGCCAGCGGTCGAAAAACCGCGTCTGCCCGGCAGCCTTCAAAACAATCGCAATATCAGCGCCTGGATCCGCATCAACGCGGACAAGACCGTGACGTTGCTCATCGGCAAGGTCGAGTTGGGCCAAGGCATCCTTACCGCCGTTGCGCAAATTTGCGCGGACGAACTCGACATCGACTTCGAACGGCTGGTGCTGATCTCCGGCGACACCCTGCAGACCCCCAACGAAGGCACCACCGCCGGCTCATTCTCGATGCCGCAATGTGGCCCGGCAGTGCGTCAGGCGTCGGCGGAAGCGCGCAAGATCATGCTCGACCTAGCGGCGGAAAAGCTCGGCAAACCCGCGGACGGCATGACCGTGAAAGACGGGACAATCACTGCGGCAGGCGGCGGGTCTGTCACCTATTGGGATTTATCGCTCGGCAAGGCGCTGGAGCGCGAGGCGACCGGGCAGGTTAAACCGAAGCCCGCGAGCGAACATCGTTACGTCGGCAAGTCGGTCGGCCGCATCGATATTCCAGCAAAGATGATCGGCGAAGTCGCCTTCGTGCATGAAATGCGGCCCAAGGGCATGCTGTACGGACAAGTCGTGCGGCCGCCCACCTACAAGGCGAAACTCGCGTCCGTTGACCTCGCGCCTATCGAAAAGATGGCGGGCGTCGTAAAGGTGGTGCGCAACGGCTCTTTCCTCGCCGTCATCGCACAGCGCGATGAGCAATCCATCATTGCAGCCAAGGCGCTTTTCGACGCCGCGAAATGGGACGTGGAAAAAGCCCTTCCCGGCGCGGACGGCATGCAGGACTGGCTATTGAACGCCAAGCCCGCCCGCAAAATCGAGACGATGAAGAAGCCTCGCGCGGGCGGCGATCCGGCGGTGAAAACCGTGGAGGCGATGTACTACCGCCCCTACCACATGCACGCATCCATCGGCACATCCTGCGCCATCGCGACGCTGGACCCGGACGGCGTCACCACCATCCAGACGCACAGTCAGTCGGTGTTCGAGACGCGGCAGGCGATCGCGCGCATGCTCGGCGTTGATCTGGCGAAGGTGCGCTGCCAGCATGTGCAGGGCGCTGGCTGCTACGGCCACAACATGGCCGACGACGCAGCTGCCGACGCGGCGCTCCTCGCGCAAGCCATGCCGGGACGTCCCGTGCGCATCCAGTACACGCGCGAGGGCGAACATCGCTGGGAGCCCTACGGCTCGGCGATGGTGCTGAAAGCCAAGGCCGGTCTCGACAAGGACGGCAATGTGCTCGACTGGGACCTCGACATTTACTCGACGCCCCATGGCACGCGCCCAGGCGGACAGCCCGGTAATCTGTTGTCTGCACGTTATCTGGAAAAGCCGTTTGCGCCCCCTACACCGGGCAACAACGGCGCACCAAACTACGCCGCCGACCGCAACGGCATCGCGCTCTACGACTTCCCCGGCCAGAATGTGCTCACGCACTTCATCACCGACATGCCGCTGCGGGTCTCATCGACGCGCGGTCTGGGCGCCTACGGCAATGTGTTCGCCATCGAATCCTTCATCGACGAACTGGCGCGGGCGGCAAATGTCGATCCGGTTGAATATCGCCTGCGCTTCTTGAAGGACGAGCGCGCCCGGGACGCCGTGCAGAAGGCGGCCGATGCATTCGGCTGGTCGAAATGGCAGAAGCGCGAAGGCCGCGGTCGCGGCATCGGCTTCGCACGCTACAAGAACACCGCCGGATATTGCGCCGTCGCACTGGAAGTTGAAGTAAACCGCCGCAACGGGCGCATTCGCGTGCTGAGGGCGGTAGCGTCCGCCGACAGCGGTCATATCGTCAACCCGGACGGCGTGATCAACCAGATCGAAGGCGGTCTGATCCAGTCGCTCAGCTGGACGCTGAAGGAAGAGGTGAAGTTTGACGACACGCGCGTCACTTCCGACGATTGGGCGAGCTATCCTATCCTCACATTCAGCGAAGTTCCCCCTATCGAAGTGGTGCTGATCGACCGGCCGGGAACACCCTTCCTAGGTACGGGCGAGGCCTCACAAGGCCCAACGGGCGCCGCCCTCGCCAATGCGGTGCACGACGCCACCGGCGTTCGCTTCCGGCGGCTGCCGCTGACGCCAGACCGGGTGCGCGCCGGGCTATCCGCCTGATAAACTCAAATTCCGGCGCGCCGTCACAGCGCGCCGGACCGCCATTTCAAATCTGCCGAACGGGTCCATGCGCCTTCTGATAATTTTCGCTGCGGCGCTCACGCTGCTTGCTGCTGGCCTCTTCGCGTACGCGCTACGCCATGCCGAACTTCCTGCGCGCTCCGCCTTGCCGCGACCCGTCTTTCCGGCCGATCTTGTACAGCGTGGCGAAAAGCTTGCCGCCCTCGGCGCCTGCGCGGCCTGTCACACGCGCCCGGGCGCCCCGCCCTATTCTGGCGGCCACGGACTGCACACGCCCTTCGGCGTCATCTACTCCACCAACATCACGCCCGAGGCTGAAACCGGCATCGGCTTGTGGGGAGAAGACGCCTTCATCCGCGCCATGCGCGAAGGCGTAGATCGGCGTGGCGGCATGCTCTATCCCGCCTTTCCCTACGATCATTACGCGAAGGTCAACAACACGGATCTGAAAGCGCTCTACGCCTATTTCAGTACTCGCCAGCCCGTGCGTGCGCAGGCGAAGACAAACGAGTTAAGCTTCCCGTTCAACGTCCGCCCGCTCCTTGCAGGATGGAGCCTGCTCTTCCTGGAAAACGGCCCCTACAAGCCGGACCCGAGCAAGAGCGCAAAGTGGAACGAGGGAGCGTACTACGTCGAAGGGCTCGGCCATTGCGGCGCCTGCCATTCCCCGCGCAACGCGCTGGGCGCAGTCAAAGGCGACGCTCGGCTTACTGGCGGAGAAGCGGACGGATGGCATGCGCCGGGCATTGGCGCCCACGCTAAAGCGCCTGCAACGTGGACCAGAGACAGCCTGACCAATTACCTCATAGACGGTTGGGACGAGAACCACGGAGTGGCCGCGGGCCCTATGACCGCCGTCGTAAATCATCTCGCGAGGATTGATGAGTCCATGGTGGAAGCCATGGTCGAATACCTCATCGACACGCAACCAAAGCCGGACACCAGTGAACGAGCGAAGATGATTCAATTCGCGCGCGACCGAGAGTTCTCCGCAGGCGCGCCAGCGGGAACCCTCGGTGAAAGCGAAAGCCGTGGCGAAGCGGTCTTCGCCCGCGCCTGCGCCAATTGTCACAAGCGCGGCGGCCAGACCACGCCGCTGGCGCTGGGCGCCGCCATGAACGCGCCCCACCCCGGCAACCTCATCAGCATCGTGATGAATGGCGTTCAACCGCCCACCGGCGCGCCGGAAAAAACGATGCCCCGTTTCGCGCAAAGCCTGAAAGACGACGACCTCATCGACCTCACAGCCTACATGCGCAAACGCTTCACGCAGAAGCCAGCATGGACTGACGCGCCCCAGCGCGTGAAGGAAATGCGCACCGCCAGATAACGCAATACGCGGTGGCATGGTCGGCAAAATCGAACAGCCGTTAGGTAAACTGGCGCCATTGTGCCAGCCATCGTCGTCTTTGGCATACGCCGAAGCTCAGTTGGTCGTGAAGACCACGCTGGTTCAATCGTTGATCTGGCTCGGCAGATGCAAGAGCAACGCGCCGCCCGAGGCGCTGACGGCGCAAATCCAAAAAATGCCACCACAGTCAGAATGGTTTCTTCGTTGGACCCACGACGACGTTCACGCGTTAGGGTGTGGGTTCGAGGGGGCAAGACGGATTATGGCCGGGCTTTTTGGAGATTATGCGGCTCTGGTAGCGCTAGGGCTGGTCCTTCTGCTGTTCGCGATGTTCGTATGGGAGAAATATCCCGCAGACGTGACGGCTTCAGCAGGCGCGGCCCTCTTCATTGTTTTGGGCTTTGTTCCCACCAATCAGGCGATGGCGGTATTTTCGAACTCCGCTCCTTTGACCATCGCTGCAATGTTCGTTTTGACCGGAGCTTTGGTGAGGACCGGCGTCCTTGAGAGCTTGGCCGGACTGGTCATGGATCGCGCCAAAAAACACCCACTTCTGTCGCTGTCATTCTTCCTCTTGGCCGCCCTGATTGCATCGGCCTTCATGAACAACACGCCCGTGGTGCTGGTTCTCATTCCGATTGTGATCCGGCTGGCTAGCGCCCTGGACATCGCTTCAACACGGCTGCTGATCCCTCTTTCCTACGCCGCTATTCTCGGCGGAACGCTGACACTTATCGGCACTTCCACCAATCTTCTCGTAGATGGCGTCGCGCGTCAGGCCGGACTCGAAGCTTTCTCGATCTTCGAGATCACGCCGATTGGTTTGGTTGCGGCCACTACCGGCATCTTCACGATGCTGATCCTCGGACGATTCCTCTTGCCCGATAGGCGAAACCAGGGCGGAGACCTGGTCGGCGACGACGATGGTGAGTTTCTCTCGGAAGTCACGGTGCTCGCCGAAGGCGATTATACCGGCAAGCCAATCAAAGAAATTGCCGACCTCAAACAGCCTGGCCTGCGCATTACGGGCGTCCGCTCGGATGGAATAGTCGTGCGCAAGGATATTCAGGATGTCGTTCTGAAAAAGGGGGACGCATTAATTATCCTGGCCAAGTCTTCCGAACTCCTGACCCTCAACGAGCAAGACGACCTACGCGTTGGTCAGCGTCGCGGGGTTGGCGCGCAAAGCGATTTGATGACTGTCGAAGCCGTCGTTGCGCCTGGCAGGCTTAGCCAGGGGACGCTGCTGTCAAGCCTTTCGCTGGGCCGCCGGTTCGGCGTGCGCGTTTTGGGTGCTCATAGGCACAAGCATGTTCCCGGTCCAGATCTTGGAAACGTGCGGTTGCGCCCGGCCGATAGGCTGCTTCTCGAAGGCACCTCCCAGGCGCTCGATGAATTGGCGGACCAGAACGGTCTTGTCTCTGTCACGAGGTCAACCGCGCGCGCTTTCCGACGCACAAAGGCTCCTCTGGCGCTTCTGGCGCTTGGCCTCGTCGTCGTGCTCGCCGCCTTCAACGTCATGGACATCGGCATTCTGGCGATGATCGCGGTGGCCGCGATCCTCGTCCTGCGCTGCATTGATGCCGATGAGGCGTGGGGCTCGATCGACGGAGCGATCCTGATCCTGATCTTTTCGATGCTTATCGTTGGTCAAGGGCTGCAGAACACGGGAGCGGTGACGCTGGTTGTTGAAGCCGTGACGCCGGTTATGTCCAGCGTGTCACCGTTCCTCGCCTTGCTCATCGTCTATGCGCTTGCGTCGACTCTGACAGAATGCGTCACCAACAATGCGGTTGCGGTTATCTTCACGCCCATCGTCATCGGGCTTGGCCAGCAATTGGGCATCGAACCGCGCGCGCTTGTCGTCGCGGTAATGTTCGGGGCCAGCGCCAGCTTTGCGACGCCCATCGGATATCAGACCAACACGCTGGTCTACGGCGCCGGAAACTATCGCTTCACCGACTTCGTGAAGATTGGCCTGCCAATGAATACCATCGTCGGGCTGGCCTCTTGTTACGCGATCTATCTCTACTACGGCCTCTAGGTATTCGCTCTCTCGCAAGTCCACAACGAAGGATCTCTGCTTCAATATCGTCCTGCGCGAAGGCGGATTATAATCTTCGCGCAGGCCCCTCCCAGAACTCATGCTTGGCGTCGCCGTCAGCCTTATTCGCCCATGGCCAGCCGCGCTTCGTTGGCGATGTCCTTTGGCACCGACACCGTCCTCAGGATTGCTTTTTCCACGTCCGCAGCCGACACGGGATGGATTTCGTGATTGCGTTTGGCCGCCGCTTCGAGGAACCGCGGATCGACGATCATTGCTTCAAAGGCTTTACGTAGCGCGATCACGCGATCTTCCGGCGTGCCCGGCGGCGCGAAAATGGAGCGGCCGACGACAGCCGAGGCGGAAATGAATTCAAGGATCGTACGTTCCCGATCGTTGCGCGCCATGTCCACGAGGAGCGGGACGTCAGGAAGACCAGGATCTTTTTTCAAGTTCACCTGCAGCATATGAACGAACTTTCCTTCCGCAACCTCCTTCGCGCGCGTCTGCGTCCAGCCCACGAGCGACCCCGCGCGGCCGTGCAGTTCGCCCCGCTCAATGGCGATCGTCATGTCTCCCATCGCCTGATAGCCGGCGACAAGCTTGAACTTTGTGCCGTACATATTATTGAGCAGCGTCGGCAACTGGTGCGTGATTGAGCCCGGGCCCGTAGATCCTAATATGACCTCTTTCTCGCGCGCACCCGCAATCGTGGTCGCCGGACTGTTGCCAGCGACCGTCAGCGTGCTTGTGATCATGCTCATCACGCCGATATACCTGAACTTCGACATGTCGAACTTCACGCTTTCGGGCTTCAAAACCTGAGCTATAGGGAGTGTTTCATGCACCGTGGCGAGTACGCTGCCATCCTGCGGAGCGACATGAGCCATGTGGCTTGCGGCGCGCACGCCGCCGGCGCCGGGCATCGTCTGCACGATGATGTTGGGTGTCCCCGGTATGTGACGCCCTAGAAATTCAGCGACAAGCTGCGCGTAGGTTGTGTACGTGCTCGCCTGCCCCGTGCTTGTGATGATGCTGATCGTCTTGCCTGCATAGAAATCTCTGACGCTGTCCGCCTGCGCATTCAGCGTTCCCGACATGACCGCGAATGTCGAGACGGCGGCCACTGATAAGCATAGCTTAATGGATCCATTGGACTTCAGCATAATCGTCCCTCCCGGCGAACATGAATGCGAACGAGCGATCTTGTTGAAGAGTTTGTCGCTTGCGCCCACAAAGCTACCATCTCAGATTCAGAACAGGCAAATTATTTAGAATACTAAAGTCGAGGCGTCCCTGCGGCGTCTTAAAGATAAGCTTATTTTGCACTGTTTGCGATTTTGCGCGTACGCTCGAAAACCTCCGGGCTGCTGGAAAGCACGCGATCAATAACCTCGCTAATTTCCTTGCCGGTTTTCGGATCGACGTCGGCATTGACCTTTTTGGCTGCCGCGAGGAAGTCCGGGTCTTTCACCATTTTCTCGAACGCGGCCCGCCATGCAGCTACGCGCTCTGCGGGAACATCTGGCGGCATGGAGAGGGACCATCCAACGACAGAACCTGAATCGATAAGTTCTATCATGCTGCGATCCGCAGGGTCTTTCACAAGATCAAGGACGAGAGGAACGTCACGGAGTTCAGCCGATTTGGAAACGCCAGCCTGCGCGATGAGATGAATTTTCTTGTCGCGGATCCACCCGGCCTGCCCGGTCTTGATGCTCTCCCATGAGCCTATGCGCGCATGAACCTCCCCTCGCTCCATCGCCAGGTGCATCGCGCCAGCGCCGTCGTAGCCTGTGATGGAGCGGAACCGGGTTCCCAGTAATTCGTTCATGGCTTGCGAAAGCACCGTACCGTGATGCCCTTGTCCGCTCGAAGCCATGATGACTTCTTGCTTGCGCGCAGCCTCGATGGATTCGGCGCCCGATGCAGCCCAGGTCATGACGACGGCGTAGTATTGATTGACGCTGCCGATCCAGTTCAGCTTCCGCGCGTCGTACCGAACGCTGTTGGGCTGAACCACCTGCGCGAGCGCGATGTCCTTGAACAACATGCCAACGTGAGTGCCGTCTTTGGGCGCGATATTGTACATATGGTTTGTGGCGACGATACCGCCGGCGCCCGGCATATGCTGGACGATCACCTTCGGATTTCCGGGTAAATGTTGTGTGATATGATCCGCTACGAGCCGTCCGTACAGGCCATAGGTTCCGCCCGTTCCGAAGGAGACGATCAGGTTTACGCGTTTGTCCTGATAGAAATCAGCGACGGGATCAGCGATTGCCGGAGCCCCAATAGCGCACGCCGCAATGGCGAATAGAATGCCCCTGGACATAAATCTCCCCCCGCTTCCTTGTTGTCTGAGGATCAGGCCCTCAATTTTGATGTGGAATTGAACATAGGACTTGCTGAGCCGTCAACCTCAGCGAGGCGATACGCATTTTACGGTTGCGGGTAGCCGCGCACTTCTTCGTGATACGGAATCGCCAGACAAGGTTTTCCGCGTTCTCGCGCTGATACAGCAGCTTGATGCGAGCGTGGGCATTTGAAGTGGCTTGGTTTGTTTGAACAGAGGGGTGCCCAGACAGTCGCCAAGGTTGTGAGCGAGCGCGCGAAGCCGACCCCTCCGAAAGTAGAAGCTGGCCACTCGCCGAACGTCGAGGCTTGTTAAAATATCAAATCCGGGTCAGTTTTCCGCCGCATCGGCCGTCATTTTGCGAATGTCGGATAAGACGCAGCAAATTGAGGGGGAGGCGTTTCAATGGTCGGCTCGATGATGGATAGACGCGATCTGATGCGACTCGCCTTCGCCGGGAGCGCGGCGATTGCGGCTGGTGGAGCCAGCGCGCAGATAGCCGGTGGCGACAGTCACATCAATTTCATCGTTCCCTTCAGCGCAGGCAGCGGCCCAGACACGATAGCGCGGCTTGTCGCGCAAAACCTTCAGCAGCGTTGGAAGCAGACGATCGTGGTCGATAATCGCGTCGGCGCGAGCGGGAATATCGGCGCCGCCGCGGTGGCGCGCGCCGCGCCTGACGGGTTGACCATGCTCGTCACCGCCAACACGCTCGTCATGAACGTAAGTCTCTTCAAGAACGTGCCTTATGATCCTGTGGCCAATTTCGCGCCGGTCGCGGGCCTCGTGTATTCTGTTTTCGCCTGCGCCGTTCACAAATCGCTTGGCGTCACGACCATTGCCGAACTCGTCGCACTCGCAAAGCAGAAGCCCGACGAGATCAACTTTGGTTCTCCCGGGCCGGGCGCGCCTCATCATATCGCGCTGGAATTGTTCAAGCAGAAGACGGGCGCCGCGATCAGGCACGTGCCCTACCGGCAGTTGGCAAGCGCCATGCAGGATCTCGCCGGTGGGCATATCGGCGGCATGTTCATGCCCGCAATTCAGGCGCGTTCGCTCGCGGCGGCCGGCAACGTCGTCATGCTCGCGGTGTCTGGGGATAAAAGGGTCAGTCTTGCGCCTGACGTACCCACTCTTTCGGAGGCCGGCGCGCCGGGCGTCGACATCGACAATTGGTGGGCCATCCTTGCTCCCGCGGGAACGCCCGCAGGTATCATCCAGCGTTACAACTCCGCGATCAACGACATGCTGAACGATCCGGGCGTCAGGGCCAAGCTCGACGCCCAGGCGATTCAGGTGATCGGCGGCCCGCCCGAGCGGCTGCAAAAAATCATCGCGAATGATCTTGTTCGCTGGGCCGGCGTGATCAAGGCAGCCGGAATTAGGCCAGAATAGGAGACGCCGACATGCAATCCCAACACATCGGCGCCGATGGCTTCATAGACGTTCATGCACACGTCGTGATGCCGGAAATCTACGAACAGACGAAAGCGCATTCGGTCTTCACGCGTCCGCCCGAGGGGGTTGCGATGACGGACGCCATGCGCGCCCAGGCGGCACAGCGCGCCGACTCCGTCGTCGCGGCCATGGCCGACGTCGATGCGCGCATCGACGCCATGGATGAAATGGGCGTGGGTGTGCAGATTCTTTCGGTGAGTGTCGTTCACCAGTGCACCTATTATGCGCCGCCGCACGAGAGCCTCGCCATGGAGCAGCGCGCCAACGACATGCTCGCGGCGCATGTTGCGCGCGCGCCTTCTCGGTTCCTTGCCATCGGCGGCGTGCCGCTGCACGCGCCCGAACTCGCTGTGACCGAATTGCGTCGCGTGATGACCGAACTCGGATTCGTGGGCGTGGGCATTTCGACGATGGCGGGCGAAATGGAGATCGGCGATGCGCGCCTGCGTCCCTTCTGGGAGGAGGCCGAGTCCCTCGGCGCGCTGGTCTACATTCATCCGGCTGGCAATCACGATCCACGCTTTCGCAAGCACTTCCTTTGGAACAGTGTCGGCCAGTCCTTCGAGGAGGCAATGGCCATCGCTTCCCTCATGTACGAAGGCGTACTTGAAAGCTTTCCGAAACTGCGCGTCTGTATCTCGCACGGCGGCGGCTACATGCCCTATTACATGGGCCGCATCGAGCGAAACTGGATCGAGAAACCAACGACGCGGCAGAACATGAAACGTCCTCCTGCCGAGTATCTGCGAATGCTCTGGTACGACAGCTGCGTCTATGATCCGCGCGCTCTGCGAGTACTCGCGGAAACGGTGGGCGCCGACCGCATAGTTCTGGGCACCGATTATCCTGTGGGCGATCGCAAGCCAGCCGAATTTATCGCAGCCTGCGGTTTTGACGCCCCGGTGGCGCAGGCGATCTTGCGCGGCAACGCCGAGAAAATGCTTGCCCGACCCTAGCGAAAACGCGCGGCGCCGCGCAGTTCTCCGTGTCGCTTCTGCAAGCGAGTTGCAAAAGTGGTGCGCCCAAGGGGAATCGAACCCCTGTTTTCGCCGTGAAAGGGCGACGTCCTAGACCGCTAGACGATGGGAGCGGGCTCACGCTGCGTGTGTGCTGCGAGCAGCGCCCGTATAAGCGCAGGGGCCCCGGTTTGCAAGTGTGGATTGCCGCTCGGGGGCTTGAGAGACGAGCGGCGGGTTGTCGCAAACAAAGTAGGGCCCGCTAGCAG
>JAUXWZ010000187.1 GCA_030684835.1 Beijerinckiaceae bacterium | reverse complement strand
CGGCGCTCAGCCGCGCATCCGGCGGCGTGATCTTTACAACGATCCAGAAATTCTCGCCTGCAACGGGTGAAGCGACCTACCCGATGCTGTCCGACCGCCGGAACATCGTCGTGATCGCGGACGAAGCGCACAGGAGTCAATACGGGTTCAAGGCGCGCATCGAGCGCAAGACCGGCGAAATCGCCTACGGGTTCGCGAAGTATCTTCGCGACGCCTTGCCGAATGCGTCCTTTATCGGGTTCACAGGAACGCCCATTGAAAAGGACGACGTGAACACGCCTGTGGTGTTCGGCGAGTATATAGATGTCTACGACATCAGCCGGGCGGTGGAAGACGGCGCCACGGTGCCGATTTACTACGAGAGCCGCCTTGCCCGTATCGAGCTTCCCGAAGAGGAGAAGCCGAGGATCGATGCGGAAATCGAGGAACTCACCGAAGATGAAGCGATAACCGAGCAGGAGCGCATCAAGCGGAAGTGGGCAACGGTTGAGGCGCTGGTGGGCTCCGAGAAACGGCTGGCGATGGTCGCCGCCGATCTTGTGCGGCATTTCGAAGACCGCGTGGCGGCGATGGACGGCAAAGCCATGATCGTTTGCATGAGCCGTCGCATCTGCGTGGCGCTCTACAAGCAGATTATTGCGCTGCGACCAGACTGGCATAGCGACGATGATGCTACAGGCGCCATCAAGATTGTGATGACGGGCTCAGCGGCTGATCCGCAAGACTGGCAACCTCACATCGGAACGAAGGGACGCCGTGACCTTCTGGCCAAGCGCGCAAAAGACCCGAAGGACGAACTGAAGCTCGTGATTGTGCGCGACATGTGGCTCACGGGCTTTGACGCGCCATCTATGCACACGATGTATATCGACAAGCCGATGAAGGGCCACGGCCTGATGCAGGCGATTGCCCGCGTGAACCGGGTATTCCGTGACAAGCCGGCGGGCCTCGTTGTCGATTACATTGGAATCGCGCAGAACCTCAAGAACGCTCTCGGCCAATACTCCGGTTCCGACCAGCGGCAGGCGGGCATTGACGAAGCCGAAGCCGTCGCTGTGCTGCTAGAGAAATACGAAGTCGTGAAGGCGATGTATCACGGCTTTGATTATTCTCGGGGCTTGGCGGGTGCGCCGCATGAGCGTCTAGTTATGCTTGCCGAGGCGATTGAATGGATTTTGACAGGGCAGCATGAGGCGGCTGCTCGCGAAACGAGCGAGGACGGCAAGCGGCGAGAGAACCGGCGCTACCAAGATGCCGTGCTCGCGCTCTCAAAGGCATTTGCTTTGGCTTCGGCAAGCGATGAGGCCAGAGAAATTCGCGACGAGGTCGGTTTCTTCCAAGCCGTCCGCGCCGCGCTCGCGAAAGCCGCCGATAACAGCGGAACGAGTTCAGCTGATCGAGAATTTGCCATCCAGCAAATCCTGGACCGAGCGGTCGTATCAACCGAAATCGTCGATATTCTCGCGGCGGCTGGGATTACTGCTCCCGATATTTCGATTTTATCCGATGACTTTCTTGCGGAAGTGCAGCAGCTTGAGAAGAAAAACCTTGCGCTGGAGGCTCTTCGCAAACTGCTAAATGATGAAATCCGCTCGCGCAGCAAAACGAATGTGGTCGAAACGAAGCGTTTCTCCGAGCGCCTGGAAACCGCCATTGCGCGTTACCATACTAATGCGATCAGCACCGTCGAAGTTTTGCAGGAACTGATAAACCTCGCGAAAGAGGTCCGTGCGGCCCGTCGGCGAGGCGAGGATGAGGGACTGTCGCAAGACGAGGTCGCGTTCTATGACGCCTTGGCCGAAAGTCAGAGCGCCGTTGACGCAATGGGCAACGACTCTCTGAAAGTGATCGCTCATGAACTGATCGTGGGCCTTAAGGGCAATGTGTCAGTTGACTGGTCGCACCGAGAAAGTGCGCGGGCAAGAATGCGCGTGCTCGTAAAGAGAATACTGCGAAAGCACGGATACCCGCCGGACCTTCAAGACATTGCCGTTCAAACTGTTCTTCGGCAGGCGGAAGCTCTTTCTGCCAGCTGGGCGCGTTAAAAGTAGAAGCTAAGTACGGTGCACTTTCTCTTGTTCAAATTCTTGCACGGTCACGCTCTGAGAGCCACCACCTCGCCGCCGCGCCGCATGGCGTCCAGCCGATCCGCCCACCACACCATCATCTTGACGCGCTCATCCCAGAAGTCGGCGCGGGCATAGGCGCGGCGGACCGAATTGTTCTCGACGTGGGTAAGTTGCGCTTCGATGGCGTCGGGATTCCAAATGCCGGTTTCATTCAGCATCGAAGACGCCGCAGACCGGAAGCCGTGCCCGGTCATATCGTCCTTGCCATAGCCCAGTCTCCGCAAGGCAGCGTTGACCGTGTTCTCGGACATGCAACGATCCGGCGAGCGCACGGACGGAAACAGAAGCTTGCGACTACCTGTTATCGCCTGAAGCCGCTTCAGCACGCCCAGCGCCTGAGGGGCAAGCGGCACGCGGTGTGGCCTGCGCATTTTCATGCGACTGGCGGGGATCGTCCAGATGGTCGCTTCCAGATCGAACTCCGACCATTCCGCATGCCGCAACTCGCCGGGGCGAACGAACGTTAGAGCCAGCAACTGAAGAGCCGCGACGACTTCCGGCGTCCCGTCGTAACTCTCGATGGTCCGAAGCAACGCGCCGAACGGAATCGGCTGAACGATGGCCGCGCGGGGCTTGGTGATCGGAGCCGTGAGCGCGCCCCGCAGGCTGGGCGTCGGATCATACTCTGCGCGTCCGGTGGCGATGGCGTATCGGAAGACTTGCCCAATGACCGAGCGGAGCCGGGTTGCTGTTTCAAGTCGGCCACGCCGTTCGACCTTGCGCAGGACCGCTAGAATTTGCGGCGGCGTAATTGAGGCGACGGGGCAGGGGCCGAGATCAGGCTTGGCGAAGTCCAGCATCCAACGCAGTTTGCCAATGGTGGTTTCCGCTTTGCCTTCCTTCGCCTTCTTGGCCAGAAATTCGTCAGCCAACGCTGAGAACGTGTTCACCGAGATTGCTTCAGCGGCAATGCGGTCCAGCCTCTTTTTCTGGCTCGGATCGTGGCCTACCGCCAATGCTTCTCTCGCCTTGTCGCGCGCGCTGCGTGCCGCCTTCAGGCTGGTGGCGGGATAGACGCCAATGGCCAGCACGCGTTGCTTGCCGCTAACGCGGTACGCCATACGCCGATATTTGCCGCCTTGAGGCGTCACCCAAAGCTGCAAGCCGCCGCTGTCAGACAACTTCACAACTGTGGCGCTGGGCTTGGCCGATTTGATCGCGGTGTCCGTCAACATTGTTGGTATCTGCCGTGTTGGTAGCGGGCGATACCAACAAAGATACCAACAAATCTGTCGGTCACAACTGGCCCGGTTCGGACATGGCTGGACACATCAAAGAGCCTAAGCTCTTGATTTATGTATTATTTCGGACGATATCGGACGGTTTTGGATGATAATGTGGTGCCCAGGGGCGGAATCGAACCACCGACACTGCGATTTTCAGTCGCATGCTCTACCAACTGAGCTACCTGGGCGACCGGCGACGCCTACGACGTCTCACGGTGTGCGGCTTATAGAAAGGG
>JAUXWZ010000183.1 GCA_030684835.1 Beijerinckiaceae bacterium | reverse complement strand
CTTCAACCCCTATGTCTGCTTCGGCCCGACGCGCGAAGCCGCCATGGAGCGGGCGATGCGGCTTGTCACGCCCGATGGCTCGGACGCGGATGTGCGCAAACTGCTCAAGCGCGTGGGCCCGGCCACCAAGGCTGGCTGCGTGGGGACCCCCGATCAGGTGCGCGACCAGATCGAAATCTTCCGCGAGATGGGAATAGAACTGCTTCTGTTCAAATTCCCGCCGCTCATGGACGAATTGCACGCCATACGCGACGAGATCATCACGCCTCTGCGCAGCGCGGCCCGAGTGCCCGAAAACGCCTGATAGTCAGGCCTTCGGCCACAGACCCCTCTGGCGTAGAAAGCGGCGCGTGAGGGTGTCGAAAACGTCCGGCTTTTCGATAAAGCAGCAATGGCCCGCGCCCTCAATGATGACGCGCTCTGCGCCGGGCGTATCGGCGGCGGTTTCCGCCCCGCCCTGAAAAGCGCTGTCAAACTCGCCGTTGACGACGAGCACCGGCACGCGGCACTCCCGCCGCGCTTGCGTCAAGTCAGAACCCTCCATCGCGCCAAACACCTGCGCAATCGAGTCTGCATCGAGCTTGCCGTCATGATCGACAAAGTTTTCGATGATAAAAGCGCCCAGCTGCGTATCCGCCCATGGCGTACTCACGCCGTGGCGCAGGTGTGCGCGATGATAATCGACCAGCGTCCCGGCTTTGGCCTGCGCGCGATAATCGGCGATGCGCTTTGAGAAATCAGGCCGCCCGCTGTTGCCGCCGATAAGGATGGCGGCGGAAACATGCTCGGCATGCTCGCACGCAAGCTTCAGCGCGATCTTCGAGCCAATGCTGCAACCCATGAGAACAACCGGGCCCGTGACGCCTTCATCCTTGAGCACGCCCATAACGTCAGCGCCCATGTCGCCCAGCGTGAACGGCGTGCGTGGCTTGGCAGAACGACCCCAGCCCCGCAAATCCACCGCATAGGTCGTGAACCGGTTCGACAGGCTTGCGACCTGATACTGCCAGAGGTTGTGATTGAACGGTAGCGCGTGGATCAGCATTAGCGGCGGCCCCTGCCCGGCCTTCTCGTAATAAATGTCCAATCCGTTCGCGCGGCTAATTGGCATGTGTTCTCCCGGCAATCTGGTGGCGGCGCGGCAGGCTGGCGCGCGACGCAAAGATAGATAGAATGCGCCTATGTACACAAACACAAGGGGGAGGAGATGAACTACCAGCCCATTCGCCCACGGGCCCGCATCGGGCTCATCATTCCGTCTTCAAACCGGATGGTCGAACCGCAGGCGCGCCGCTTTTTACCGGCCGATATTGAGCCGCACATCACGCGCATCGGCATGACAAATCGTCATAAGGCGCCGCTGGACCAATTGCTGCCACGTATCCTGCTCGCCACCGAATTGCTGGCCGACTCACAGGTGGACGTCACCGTTCTGCAATGCACCGGCACGTCGATGTCAGGCGGCGTTGAGGCGGAGCGCGCCGTGCTTCGCGAGATGGAAAAGGTGAGCGGCAAGCCCGCGCTGAGCGCTGCATCCGCCATCACGTCCGCGCTGACGACGCTGAACGCCAACAAGCTCGTCTTCATCTCGGAGACCAAGCAGGACGATCACGAAAAGAAACTGAAGTTTCTGAAAGAAGCTGGCTATACGCTGGTCGCGGACAAGGCTGTCGGCCTTTCGGGCACCGATGAATACTGCGCGATGCCGCCCGAGCTTTGGTATGACACCGCCATGTCGCTGCGCCGGGACGATGCGGACGCCTACTTCATCAGCTGCGCCAACATCCGCAGCATCGACGTGATCGAAGCGCTGGAAAGAGACCTCGGCAAACCGGTCATCACGAGCAATCAGGCCGCCTTCTGGCGCGCCTTGCGGATGGCGGGAATCAACGACGTTATTCCTGCGCTTGGCACGCTCACAACCTTCAAGGAGCCACGCGACCTTCCCAAGGTCGCGTGATCGCCTCACTTATTTGATGAGCTCGGCGGCGCGGTCGATCAGCGCTTTCGGCGTCGAATAGGCTTCCTTGATTATAGCTTCCATCTCCTCGCCGGTGACGGGATCGAGATCAAGGCGCGCCTTTTCGGCGTCGGCCAGGAAGGCGGGATCTTTCAGCGTGGCGTCGAAAGCTCGGCGCACGATTTGTACAAGGTTCTTGGGCGTGCCAGGCGGCATCAGGAATGGCCGCCCGAGCTCTTCCGGGAATGACAGCGTGTCGAGCACCTTCTTATCGTTGACGTCAGTGACGAGGTCACGCAAGAGCGGCACTTTTTCCAGTCCTGGCTGGGGAGCGGCCCCCGTCTGGACGAGGACGTTGATACGCTGGTTATCGATCCATTCAGGCTGCGCGGCTTTCAGCGTGGAATAGGACAGACCACAAATTCCCTCAGATTCCCCGCGCTCAAGGGAAAGCCGGGACTCGCTGGTCGAATAGCCGGGTACGACGCGAAACTTTGTCCCGATGAGCTGATTGAGCTGCTTCGGCATTTGGGCGGAGTTTCCGGTTGCGCCCGTGGCGGCGACAACAATTTCGCGCTCCTTGGCCTGCTCGATCGACTTGATAGGACTGGTGTGCCACGTCACGCAGATCTGCTGCTGCTTGCCCATGCTTCCAACCCACTCGAAGTCGCGCGGATCATATCGAACAGATTTATTGCCAAAGAGAGGCTCGATCAGCAGCGTATTATACGTCGCCACGATGACAGTGCCATCCTTGGGCGCAATGCTGGCGGCCCAATTGGTGGCCAACATGCCGCTGGCGCCGGGCATATTCTGGTCGACAATGTTTGGATTGCCGGGCAAATGCTTGCGCAAATGCAGAGACAGAATTCGCGCAAACGTATCATAACCGCCGCCAGCGCCAGACGGGATGATCATGCGCATCTGCTTGCCCTTGTAATAGCCGTCTGACTGGGCGGCGGCGGGCAGGCTCAGTCCGAGCAGTGGTAGAGCGGCCAAGGCGCAGATGCGCGCGCCTGATCCGTAGTGAATCCGCCCGATACCCATTTGGCTCTCCTGCGCAGTTTTCGCGTCCGCTGTTAAAATGTCGCAGCCGCTTGCAGCGACGTCAATACGCACTTGCCGCTGAAGAAATCACGCATGCCATTTGCAAGGTAAAGGTCGCGCCGCTATGTTTGCGCGCAGTGGCGACCCGCTCGCGAGAGGCGGGCGCATCGGGCAAGGAAACGGTGCGGGCGACTTCGCAGTCGTAATGCAACGAGCACGCTTTCATCCTCCGATGCAGCAGACAACACCCATCCAACGGTGGTCTGTTCTGCCAGCGCCTTTGTGACGGTGCGCGCAAGCGCCAGGAGGAAATGAAGATGGTTTCGTTTGTATTGCCTGAAGAACTTCGGATGCTGCGGGACAGCTTGCGCCGCTACGTCGACGCCGAGATGATACCGGTGGAGATGGAAAGCGTTGACGGCGACGAATTTCGCCCGGGGCATCAGCAGAAGTTTCAGGACGGCATGCGCAAGCTCGGGCTCTGGATGATGGACGTCCCCGAGGAGTTCGGCGGCCCCGGCCTCGATCTCTTCGCCAAATCCGTCGTGTGGGCAGAACTGGGCCGGACAGTTGCAATCCCCGCGCGCGGAGACTCGATCACCGGCCCGACCGTGCGCTCGATCCTCTATTCGCTCGAGGGCGAATTACGCGAGAAGTATCTGCTGCCCGTGCTGCGCGGCGAAAAGAAGTCCTGCTTTGCGCAAACCGAACCCGACGCTGGCTCCGACCCCGGCGGCATGCGCACCACAGCCGTGCGCGACGGCGACCATTATGTCATCAACGGCACGAAGCGCTTCATTTCGGGCGCCGGATACGCCGACTTCATGCAATTGATGGCGGCAACGGATCGCTCGCTGGGTTCACGCGGCGGCATTTCCTGCTTCCTCGTCGACATGAACACGCCCGGCGTCAAGCTCGGCGCGCGCTATGAGACGATGATGGGCGACCGTCCATGGGAAATCATTCTCGATAACGTGCGCGTGCCAGTCACAAACATCGTTGGCGGCGAAGGCAAGGGCTTCTCGCTGGCGCAGAAATGGCTTGGCGCTGGTCGCGTGAAACACGGCGCACGCGCACTGGGCGTAGCTGAACGCGCGTTGGAAATGGCGACATCCTACGCCAAGCAACGCGTCACCTTTGGCCGTCCGCTGTCAGACCGTCAGGGCATCCAGTGGAAGCTCGCGGATATGTACATGAATCTTGAAGTCGGCCGCATGCTTGTCTGGCGCGCCGCCTCGCTCATTGACGAAGGCAATGAAGCCCGCGTCGAGGCCTACCACTGCAAGTATTACTGCGACGAGATGGCCTTCAAAGCGATCGACGAATGCATGCAAATTCACGGCGGCATTGGCTTGACGAAGGACATGCCAATCGAGCGCATGTGGCGCCAGCAGCGTAGCTATCGCATCACCGAAGGCGCCAGCGAGGTCATGCGCAACGTCGTCGCGCGGCACGTGCTGAAGGCCTACTAAGGCAGTCATGTGGCGCAGCCCTGCGAAGGCTGCGCCGCAAATTATTTGCCTTGGTTAAGACGGCGGATCGCATCCAGCGTCGCTGGCGGCGTCGCGTAAAGCTTCTGAACCAGCGACTGCAATTCCTCGCCCGACACGGGATCGATTTCGAGCTTTTCGCGATCCGCTTCTGCGAGCGCGTCCTTGTCCTTCAAGATTTGCGTGAGCGCCGTGCGCAGCAACGCCACGCGATCAGCCGGCACGCCCGGCGTCGTGAGTGTGGTCCACGCAAGCGTGGCGTCCGACGTGAGGAAGTCCATGATCTGTCGCGCCTCATCCGTCTTGGCGAGATCGACGGCAAGCGGCACATCCTTGAGTTCAGGATCGCTCTGCGGCGCAAACTGAACAAGAAAGCGAACTTTCTTCTCGGTGTACCAATTCATGGCGCGCTGCTTGAGCGAGCCCAGCGCCCAACCGCAATAGCCGTCAACCTCGCCCTTCTCCAGTGCGAGCGTGATTTCATTGCCGCCGGGGTAACCCGAGACAATCTTGAATTTGGTCCCCACCAGCTCATTGAGCGCGCGCGGAAAACTGACCGTGCGAGACCCCGGGCCGGTCGCGCCAACACTTATTTCACGCGCGATCACGTCCTGAATGGTCTTGATCGGACTGGTGTGCCAGACCAGACACGTGATGTTGTCGCGCGACTTGCCGACAAGCCAATTGAACTCGCGTGGATCATATTTTGCGCGCGGATTGCCAAGCGCAGCTTCCCAAACGGTACCGCCGCCTAGAACGCCCAGCGCCGTGCCGTCCCGCGGCGCGGCATTGTACATGTGCGTAGCTGCGATCAGACTGCCCGCACCTGGCATGTTCTGCACGATGACGTTCGGCTTGCCCGGCAAAAAGCGCGGGAGATGGCGTGCGTAGAAACGCGCCATCTGATCGTAAGTCCCGCCAGGCGTGAAGCCAACCACGATATTGATTGTCTTGCCCTGATAGAAATCGCTCTGCGCCGCAGCGCCCGTGACGCAAGCCAACGAAAGAGACGCTGCCCATAAAACATTTTTCATTGCATCTCTCCTTCAGAGCATCTCGGCCAAAAGTCGGCCAAAGCCCGGGACCTTCTGCTTAAGTCCCAAATGCCTCTGGATATCCCAGCATTGCGATGGCACTGCATGAACAACCGGCACGCCACAATCTTGCTCAAGCGCGTCGATGATGTCGAGCGTGCGCCACCCCGGCCCCAGCATATAAATAGCCTGTGCGCTTGGGTGCTTGCTCATTTCCTCACGAATCCAGGCGTAGATGACGCGGCTCGAATAATCCTGAATCTTCTGAAACGGCGCATCAAATCCGACCATGTCCAGCACATTGAAACCAGCGTCCTCGAAATAGCGCCCATAAATCTTGTTGATCTCACCGGGAAGTAGCTGAAGCCAACGAACCGTTGAGCGCCCAGAACACGCAAGGCGTCGACGTGCGTGGCGCCAGACGTAAAGACTGGCTTGCCGTAGTTCTTACGCCACTCCCGAATGAGCGTAGCCTCTCCCTCATAGCCCAGCACCATAAACGGCGGAGCGCCGGACGGATTGATGACGTCCACGCCAATTTCGGCGAGTTTGGCGACCTTGCGTCCGTAGCGTTCGAGCGCAACCTTGAACTCGTCCTGCGTGCCGCGTTCGATTTCAGCGAACAGCGGAATAATGCCCACGCCGTCCGGCAACATCTTGATCAACTCTTCCATGCCGCCGGGACGATAAGTGGGGCGCACAAGGCCTGCCGTGCCGCGCCATGACCCGAATGGCATATTCTCCTCCCAGAAGAGATGACTTCGTGCGCAGCTGCTCAATGCAAGCAGCGACTTTCGCGTTCATCTGACCATCTCGGGTGATCGGAATCAAGCCGACGCTCTTCACTGCTTGATGCGACCGGGCACATGGGGCACAGTTGCGAGGACGCAAGGCATCAGCGCAGTGTGCATGAATGGAGGACTCGACGTGATAAGGCGAAGATTGCTTGGACTCGCCGCCCTCAGCGGCGCTCTTTCTTTCGCTGCCTTTCCCGCCATGGCGCAGACTACTGACTTCTTCGCTGGCAAGACCATGTCGATGACGGTCGGATATTCGCCCGGCGGCATCTACGACATTAATGCGCGCTTGGTTGCGCGTCACATGGTGAAATTCATT
The DNA here is from genome assembly GCA_030684835.1 of Beijerinckiaceae bacterium. Classification (GTDB taxonomy): domain Bacteria; phylum Pseudomonadota; class Alphaproteobacteria; order Rhizobiales; family Beijerinckiaceae; genus Terripilifer. The sequence goes on along the minus strand of JAUXWZ010000183.1, from coordinate 1,587 downwards.
CCAGGCTCACCGACGATGCTGACGCGCAACATTCCAGGCGCTGGCGGACTCACACAGGCCAATCAATTGTACAACGTGGCGCCACGCGACGGCACAACGATCGGCATCATGGGCCGCGTCGCGCCGCAGATGGCTGTGCTGGGCGAGCAAGGCCCGCAGTTTGATCCCGCGCTTTTCAATTGGCTTGGAAGTTCGAGTTCCTATTCCGACGACGCTTATCTTCTCTTCGTGCGCGCCGACTTTGGCGACACCACATTTGCGCAGGTTCGCAAATCCCAGAAGCGCGTCAACTTCGGCGCCGGCGGGCCGGGCTCCAGCAATCTATCGTTCGGAAACATCGCACGTGAGGTGCTTGGCCTCAACCTTGCGATTGTGAAGGGCTATGCCGGCGCCGCGCCCATCATTCTAGCCATGCAGACAGGGGAACTGGACAGCACGATCATGGGCCTCTCCTCCATTCTCGCGGGCCAGCGCGATCTGATCGAAAGCAAGCGCATCGCCGCGTTGGTGCAGTTTGGCAGAACGACGCGACATCCCGATTATCCCGATACGCCCACTGCGCGCGAAGCGGCCGCCACGGACGAGGACCGCGCGCTCATTGAATTGGCGGAAGCGCCCTTCTTCATGGCGCTGCCCTTCGCTGCGCCGCCAGCTGTACCTGCCGATCGTGTTAAAATCCTCCGTGAAGCCTTCATGAAGACGCACAAGGACGCCGAATTTCTGGCGGAGTCGCAAAAGCTCAAACTCGACGTAAGCCCCATCGACGGCGAGGCTGTGGAGAACCTCATCAAGCGCATGGCGTCCACCCCGCCCGGCGTGATCGAGCGTTTCAAGCAGATCATGAACAAGTGAGGGCGCCATGAGCTTCTCAAGCTGGCGCGGCGTCGCCGGAATGATCATGCCAACCATGCGCCCAGGCGCACCCGAAGAGGTGATCCGCCTTCTCCCGGATGGTCTTGGGGTGGTGACGCTCTACCTCGACATCGAACGTGGCGAGGTCGAGGAGTTTCACGAATCGCTCGCGTTTTACGAGCGCGATATTGTGCGGCTCGCGAAGGCCGGCTGTGAGGTGATCCACCCCGCAGGCGCGCCGCCCTTCATGCTGCTGGGCTTTGAGGGTGAGCGGCGTCAGCTCGACGCGTGGGCCGCCAAGTACAACGCGCAGTTTTTCACGGCGGGCTCCAACCATGTATCGGCCTTCCGCGCGCTGGGGGCGAAGAAAATTGTCGGCGCCAGCTATTCAGCCGTTCAGAACGAAATCGTTGTAAAATACATGCAGGAGGCGGGCTTCGATGTGCTGGCAATGGCGCCGCTGGAAGCGCCGTTCAAAGCCGTCGGGCAGATTTCGTCCCATGCGCTTTACGAGCATGTGAAGCGGCTGTTCCTTGCCAACCCGGGCGCGGATGTCATCTACATCCAGGGCTCGGGCTGGCGCACGCTCGACATCATAGAGATCCTTGAGCGCGATCTTGGCGTCCCGGTCGTGCACGCCGTGGCGTCCAAAGCATGGGAGATCATGAAGCGCCTGCAGGTCAACGCGCCGCGCGATGGCTACGGCGCGTTGATGCGCGATTTACCTGATTTGCG
>JAUXWZ010000169.1 GCA_030684835.1 Beijerinckiaceae bacterium | reverse complement strand
CGCAGATGAGGTCAGGGGGATGCAAAACGAACAGACGCTGGCGACGCAGCAGGTGGCGCCGTTGGCTTCGTCTGTAACACCGGCACAATGCGGCTCCCCAGTCGTCTCGTGGCCCACCGACGCAATCTCTTGCGAAAGCGATGCTACGGACGCGGTGTGGCCGCCCATCTGAACATGAACGAGACCGGACGCTGAAATTACAAGTACCAGCAGCAACACAAGCAAGCGCTTCAGTCCCGAAGTCCAGAGACTTGGGGCCTTTCTGCGCTGCCATGTCTTCACCTGCTGCACGCGATACCCTTTTCATCGATCGCATCTCAAGCCGTCTCTTTTATTACAAATCTATGCCGCTACAGTATTGATTTAGATCAAGGATAGTGAGCGGTACTCGCAGAGTGGCGCGTTACCAGCGAAAGGCACCTGCCGGGCTCCTCGTCGGGGCGGCCAACTAACGCATAGCATTACGAAGCAGGCCACGGCCTATAGCCGAGGCCCGCCCCGTCAGATTTCGCAGTCACTTAATTTTTCTGGATCTTTATGACCGTAAACTGACCGTTGACCTTGTCAGCCTCGAACTTCACCTTGTCTCCGGCTTTAACCGTCTTGAGCATGGCAGGCTCCTGAGTACGGAACACCATGGTCATGCCGTCCATGTCAAACTTCTTCATTGGCCCGTGTTTGATGGTGATCTTGCCGGCGGCTTCGTCGATCTTGGTCACCTGACCGTTGACCGCTTCTGCCTGAGCGGTCGTGGCGGCCGAGAGGAACAACATACCGGTGACAGTGAGGATTATCTTTCGCATTAAATTTCCTTCAGGTTGATGCTCGTTCATTTCACGACAATGAAGCCTGTCATTCCGGCTTCTCTGTGACCGGGGATCAGGCAGCCATATTCGAACTGCCCGGCTTTGGTGAAACGCCACAGAATCTCGCGCTTCTTCTTTGGCGCCACGCGCTTGGCGTTGGGGTCGTCGTGCTCCATTTCCGGGTTCTTCTTCATTTCCTCGGCGTGCTTCAGGTTCTCTTCGGTCGTCGCCAGAATGAACTCGTGGTCGAGTTCGCCGGTATTGTTGATGATGAATCGAACCTGCTCGCCGCGCTTAATCTCCAGACGCTCGGGCAGATACAGCATCTTGCCGTCGCCTTCGCGCATGGTGATCTGGATCGTTCGCGCCGGACGCTTCGGATTGCCGGGCTCGCCAGCCGAGAAGGTCTCGTGGCTGTGACCCGCCGCGCCGCCGGGCGCGGCCAGAGCCGAGCCGGATATCAACGCGCCGGCGAGCGCCGCGAGCGTAAGATGAACTGCAGTTCGCATTCTTCTCTCCTGTTCAGTGCTTGTGGGATTTTCCGCGTGGCTTGACGACTTGAACCTCAACCTCGCCCGGCTTTGGCGCCGCCTCGCTCTTGCGGCTCGGTGCTTCAGGGACGGGCTCCTTGTATTCGTAGGCAACGGTGCCGGGCGGGTGCTGATACCAGCCGGGGTCCTTGTAATCGTTGCGATCCAGGCCCTCGCGCACCTTCACGACCGAGAACATGCCGCCCATCTCGATCGGGCCGAACTGTCCGAACCCGGTCATCATCGGCAGCGTGTTGTCCGGCATCGGCATTTCCATTTCGCCCATCTCGCCCATGCCGGCAGAGCCCATCGCCATGTAATCGGGCGAGGCAAGCCGCTGGATGGTCTTGACCGTGTCGCGCTGCGGCACGCCGATGAAGGTTTTCACGCCGTGGCCCATCGCATTCATGGTGTGGTGCGACTTGTGACAGTGGATCGCCCAGTCCCCGGGAACGTCGGCGACGAATTCGAAGGCTCGCATCGCACCGACGCCGACATCGATGGAGGTCTCCGGCCAGCGCGCGCTCTCGGGCACCCAGCCGCCGTCGGTGCAGGTCACGGCGAAGTGGTAGCCGTGCATGTGGATCGGATGGTTGGTCATGGTGAGATTGCCGAAGCGGATTCGCACCCGGTCGCCCTGGCGCACGACCAGATGGTCGATGCCGGGG
>JAUXWZ010000168.1 GCA_030684835.1 Beijerinckiaceae bacterium | reverse complement strand
CTGCACCGACACGGGGCAGACCGTGTTCATGATCACGCACGACGTCGACGAGGCGATCTATCTCGCCGACAAGGTGGTGCTGATGACCAACGGCCCCGGCGCCGTGCTGGCCGAGATCGTCGACAACCCGCTGCCGAAGGACCGCGCGCGCAGCGACTTCCACAAGCACCCGCTGTATTACCCGCTGCGCAACCACATCATCGACTTCCTGGTGACGCGCAGCAAAGCCTTCGACACCGCCGCGCACGACCCGCGCCGCGTGCCGCATGTGTCGCCGGGTCTTCACCCTCCCCTGGAGGGGGAGGGTCGCGCGAAGCGCGGGGTGGGGTGAGGCGATGCGCGCTCACGTTCACCCCACCCCGACCGCTCTCGCTGCGCTCGAGCGTTCGACCCTCCCCCTCCAGGGGAGGGTAAAGAAAGCACCCCAAGGAGCAAGAAAATGAAACGCACCGACCTCACCGAAAAACTCCTCGACATCAAGCGCGAGAAGGGCTGGACCTGGGCCCACATCTGCGGCGCCATCGGCGGCATGTCGCCGGTGCTGATCGTCGGCGCCATTCTCGGCCAGCACAAGCTGACCAGGCCGCAGGCCGCCGCCGCGGCCAAGCTGTTCGGCCTCAGCAAGACGGAAGAGGCGATGATCAACGAGGTGCCGATGCGCGGCACGGCGACGCCTATGCCGCCGACCGATCCGCTGATCTACCGGCTGTACGAGCTGGTGCTGGTCAACGGCCCGGCGATGAAGCTGCTGATCGAGGAGGAGTTCGGCGACGGCATCATGTCGGCGATCGACTTCGACATGACCATCGACCGCCAGGCCGACCCGAAGGGCGACCGCGTCAAGCTGGCGATGACGGGGAAGTTCCTGCCGTTCAAGTATTATGGCGCGCAGGGCAATGAACAGGCGTATGGGTTCAAGGAGGGGTAGGGGTCATTGTGCCCGTAGACTATCTTGAATTGTACGGAGTCTCCGTGGCAACCTGTCCGAGCTAGGACAGGGGGCATGTCATGTCGCTCGTAACTGAACTGCCGACAGCGCCGTCAAAAGACACGGGCCGGTGGGATGAGCTTAAGCTTGTCCAAGACACGTATATGCGTACGTGGCAAATCTATATTAGTTGGTTCACGTGGTTCGCGAACATTAACATTTTAGCGCTGGGGTGGGTACTCATTAGCGTTCAGGCGCGCCCAGAGCTCACACGTCCTTTCGTATGGTGCATGTGGTTCTTTATTTTTGGTGGAGTGATAGCCACAGCGTCAACCATCATTTATTCGGCAAGTTCGCGCGCCCTTTGCAGGAAACTCGCAGGAGATAGGGTCGACACAGTTTCCGGAATTTTGCCAAGCAACGTGACATTGCTTGCAGGCGTCACCATTTTCTTATGCTTAGTTGTTTTAGCTGCCTTGTGGGGGTATGTCGCCTATCCGACCGCCGGGATATGGCAGTTGATTGCAGGCATATTCACTTAAGAGAGGGGCGCCCCGCCTGACCGAACGAAGGCGACCGCGTGCGCTCAGTGTAAACGGAATGACACGCGTATGGGTATAAGGAGAATTGCGAGGTAAAGGGTTAAGTATCAAAGTGCCAGCATGTTATGTAGCGCCGGCTCCAGTTGAGACCAATTATTGATCCACGCGGGACGAATGCCCAGATGAAGCATGGAAACCAACTCTAACCGTTTTGCGGGCGTTTGCGTAGGTTCACAAGTGATCCAGAGATGCTCAGGGTTCACTCTCGGCCCCTTGAAGACGAATTGGTGGTCTAGCGTAAGCTCCACTTCACTTGAGCGCATCCAGCGTCTGATATTTGCATCGGACATTGATAGTCCGGCAAAGGCATTGCTCTGGGTCCGAACTTTGGATCGCCGGCGGGTAGAGTTTTTCGGCTCTTTCACCATGGCGGGCTGGCTGCGCCATCGTGATTCAGCAACGTAATCGGCGGCTTGTTGCCGATCGCCCCATGGGGGCGTTCCTCATTGT
>JAUXWZ010000158.1 GCA_030684835.1 Beijerinckiaceae bacterium | reverse complement strand
TCTGCTATGTACGCGCCCATGCGCACGCTCATCAAAATTTGCGGCCTTTCGACGCCTGAGACGCTGGAGGCGGCGCTGGATGCTGGCGCCGACATGGTCGGTTTTGTCTTTTTCCCGCCGAGCCCGCGCAATTTGACGCTGGATGACGCCATGGCGCTGGGCGCGCAGGCGCAGGGCCGCTCGCTGAAGGTGGCGCTGTCAGTAGACGCAGCCGACGCTTTTCTGGAGGCCGCAATAGAGGCCGCGCGCCCCGACATCCTCCAGTTGCACGGCAAGGAAACGCCTGAGCGCGTGCTCGACCTCAAGCGCCGCTTTGGCCTGCCGGTCATGAAGGCGATCCATGTCAGCAGCGCGGAGGATCTCGCCGCCATCGCAGCCTATGAACACGCCGCGGACCGGCTGATCTTCGACGCGCGCCCCCCAAAAGGCGCGATCCTGCCCGGCGGCAACGGCGCAACCTTCGACTGGCGTATCCTTGAACATGTCGAGACCCGCCTGCCGTGGATGCTGTCGGGCGGCATCAGCCCCGTCAATGTCGTGCAGGCGCTCGCCGCCACGCGCGCGCCGGGCGTTGACGTGTCCTCCGGCGTTGAAAGTTCGCCCGGGGTGAAGGATGTGGCGCTCATTCGCGATTTCATCCTGCGGACCCGCGCCGCTGCCTGATTGAATAGGCATAGCCTATCAATAACTCAGGGACTTCCAATTTCCATCTATCGCCTCGCCACTCTATTTGTGCAGTGCACAGCGGCGGCGGCGAACTCGTGTCATGCGACAGGGTCTCGGTCCGTCAGCCCGGAAACAGCTACGGAGCGTGACATGTCCCTCATCAACACCCAGATTAAACCCTTCAAGGCGAAGGCTTTCCACGACGGCAAGTTCGTTGACGTGAGCGACGCCGACTTGAAGGGCAAGTGGTCGGTGGTCTTCTTTTACCCGGCCGATTTCACCTTCGTCTGCCCGACCGAGCTGGAAGACCTTGCCGACAATTACGTCGCCTTCAGCAAGCTGGGCGTCGAAATCTACTCGGTCTCCACCGACACACATTTTGCGCACAAGGCCTGGCACTCGACCTCGCCCGCGATCGGCAAGATCCTGTTCCCGATGGTCGGCGACCCGACAGGCCAGATCAGCCGCAACTTCGACGTGATGATTGAAGAGGACGGCCTAGCCGACCGCGGCAGCTTTGTTGTCGACCCCGACGGCAAGATCCAGATCGTGGAAGTCACGGCTGGCGGCGTCGGCCGCAGCGCAACTGAATTGCTGCGCAAGATCAAGGCGGCCCAGTACGTCCGCAATCACCCCGGCGAAGTCTGCCCCGCCAAGTGGGAAGAGGGTCAGAAGACGCTGGCGCCCTCGCTCGATCTCGTCGGCAAGATCTGACGCGTCTCACGCCATCGAAGGCCTGCCGTCCTCCCCGGCCGGTTTTCGACCAAAGCTCCGGGCGGGACCGCCCGCCCGGAGTCTAACGCGCCACTCCCATCGCCCGCACGACGTAAGGATCGGTTTCATGCTCGACGCCTCTCTTAAATCCCAGCTTCAGGCTTATCTCGAACGCGTCCGGCTGCCGGTCGAATTGATCGCGTCGCTGGATGCGAGCCCGCAGTCGGCTGAAATGGCGGCGCTGCTTGAGGACATCGTGTCCGTGTCTGCCGGCAAGATCAGCCTGCGCAACGATGGCGCGGATGCGCGCAAGCCGTCGTTTGAAATCCGCCGCACAGGCACAGACCACGCCGCTACGTTCGCGGGTTTGCCGATGGGCCACGAATTTACGTCGCTCGTGCTGGCGCTTTTGCAGATCGGGGGTCATCCGCCCAAGGAGACGCAGGAAACCATGGAGCAGATCGCCGCGCTTGAAGGCGACTTGCGTTTCGAGACGTGGCTTTCGCTGTCCTGCCAGAACTGCCCGGACGTCGTGCAGGCTTTGAACCTCATGGCCGCGGTGAACCCGCGCGTGCGTCACGTCGCCATTGACGGCGCGCTGTTTCAAAAGGAGGCGGAGGACCGCCAGATCATGGCCGTGCCCGCTGTTTTCCTGAACGGCGAATTCTTCGGCAGCGGCCGTATGAACCTCGAACAGATTATCGCGAAACTCGACACCGGCGCCGCTGCGCGCGCCGCTGAAAAGATGAAGACGAAAGAAGCTTTTGACGTGCTGGTCATCGGCGGCGGGCCTGCTGGCGCGGCAGCCGCTATCTATGCGGCCCGCAAGGGCATCCGCACAGGCGTCGCCGCGGAGCGTTTCGGCGGTCAGGTGCTTGATACGATGGGCATTGAGAACTTCATTTCCGTGAGCCACACGGAAGGCCCAAAACTCGTCGCGCAGCTTGAACAGCACGTGAAGGAATACGGCGTCGATATCATGAACCTGCAAAAGGCTGTTGCGTTGAAGCCGTCAGCGACACCGGGCGGCCTGCACGAGATCACGCTGGAAAACGGCGCATCTTTGAAGGCCCGCACGCTGGTTTTGTCCACGGGCGCGCGCTGGCGGCAGATGAACGCGCCGGGCGAGGATGAATACCGCAACAAAGGCGTGGCCTATTGCCCCCATTGCGACGGCCCGCTCTTCAAAGGCAAGCGAGTCGCTGTGGTCGGCGGCGGCAATTCTGGCGTTGAGGCTGCGATTGATCTGGCCGGCATCGTAGCGCACGTCACGCTGATCGAGTTCGACAAGACATTGCGCGCTGACGCCGTGCTGCAGAACAAACTGCGCTCCTTGAAGAACGTCGCCATCATCACCTCCGGTCAGACCACGCAAGTGCATGGCGACGGCGCGAAGGTGACGGCCTTGTCGGTGAAGGACCGCGAGAGCGGCGAGGAGCGCCGTATCGATCTTGAAGGTGTGTTCGTGCAGATCGGCCTTGTGCCCAACACCGAATGGCTGAAGGGTGTTGTCGCGCTGTCGCCCCGCGGTGAAATCGAAGTAAATGCGCGCGGCGAGACGTCAATTCCCGGCGTATTTGCAGCGGGCGACGCCACCACAACTCCCTACAAGCAGATCATCATCGCTATGGGCGAGGGATCAAAGGCGGCCCTCTCCGCGTTTGATCACCTCATCCGTCAGCCGGTGGTGGAAGCTGAGAAGCAGGCGGCTTAACGGCTGCCGCTGTCCCCGCAGCTGCAACACGGCTGCTGGGGATGGCGTCGTTTCGCCCCGTGCGCCAAAAAACGGCTCCACACCATGGAAAAACCCTGTAAAAGATGGGCCAACAGGAGCGATATCCGTGGATGACAAGTTGACCTCTTTCCGCACCGGCCCTGATGAGTCGGGCCATTTCGGCATCTTTGGCGGGCGCTTTGTCGCCGAGACGTTGATGCCGCTGATCCTTGAGCTCGAGCAGGCTTA
>JAUXWZ010000152.1 GCA_030684835.1 Beijerinckiaceae bacterium | reverse complement strand
ATCGCAAACCGTTTCCGATCCGCGCAGGCGCCGGAGCCCTTAAGCTCAACGTCGCCGTCCCGACCTATATGGAGGCTCATTGCGGCGATTACAAGGCCGCTCCTGCCGTCCTGGCCGCCTCCCCCTTCGCCGTCACCCGATGGACAGTCAGTCCCAGGTCAGCGCGCCGCCGTTCTGGTATTCGATGACGCGGGTTTCGAAGAAGTTCTTTTCCTTCTTGAGGTCCATCGCCTCCGACATCCAGGGGAACGGATTCTCCGTCTCGGCGAATATCGGTCCGAGGCCGATCTGGGCGCCGCGCCGGTTGCCGATGAAGTGCATATACTGCTCGCACAGCGCCGCATTGAGGCCGAGGAAGCCGCGCGGCATGGTATCGCGGGCATAGGCGACCTCCAGCGCCGCGGCCTCGGTCAGCATGGTGCGCACTTCGTCCTGGAACGCCCTCGTCCAGAGGTGCGGGTTCTCGTTCTTGATCTGGGTGATGACGTCGATGCCGTAGTTCAAGTGGATCGCTTCGTCGCGCAGGATGTACTGATACTGTTCGGCGATGCCGACCATCTTGTTGCGCCGGCCGAGCGACAGGATCTGCGCGAAGCCGGTGTAGAACCACATGCCTTCGAAGCAGACATAGAACGCGATCAGGTCGCGCAGGAATGCCTGGTCGGCCTCCAGCGTGCCGGTCCGGAAGTCCGGATCATCGAGGTGCTGGGTGTGCTTGAGCGCCCACGCCGCCTTGTCGGTGATCGAGGGTACCTCGCGGTACATGTTGAACAACTCGCCTTCATCGAGTCCCAGGCTCTCGACGATGTACTGGAAGGTATGCGTATGCACCGCCTCCTCGAACGCCTGCCGCAGCAGATATTGCCGGCATTCCGGATTGGTCAGATGCCGGTAGATCGCCAGCACGATATTGTTGGCGACCAGCGATTCCGACGCGGCGAAGAAGCCGAGGTTGCGCTTGATCGAGCGGCGCTCATCCTCGGTCAGCCCGTCACGGGACTTCCACAGCGCGATG
>JAUXWZ010000150.1 GCA_030684835.1 Beijerinckiaceae bacterium | reverse complement strand
TCACAACCCACGCCCCGATGCTGGTGGCGAAGGCCTTGCCCTGAAAAGGCCCCAGCGGCACGTCTTCCCCTTGCTGGATGTCGCGCGCGCTCCAGTCGTTGAGCAGCGAAAACCCGAAAATGGAATAATGCGCCTGATCGATGGTGAGCGACGAGCCGATGGCGGTGTTGGCGCCCACGATGGCCGCCATTTCCAACTCGATATCCAACCGGCGCGAGGGCATAAACAGAGGCTTGGCGAAATCGGGGCTCTTGATCTGGCCCTTGGGGCGTTTCACCGGCGACCCGCTGACGACAATCGTGCTGGCGCGCCCGTTATAGCCGATGGGCATCCACAACCAGTTCTCGTTCAGCGCGTTCTCAGGTCCGCGAAACATCGTCCCGACGTTGGTGGCGTGTTCGCGCGAGGAATAAAAATCGGTGTATCCCGCAACAGCCACCGGCAAATGCATCGTCACCTTGTCCAGCGGGATGAGCGCGCGATTGCGAAGCGCGCTGGCGTCACGCAGCTTCGCATTGTCTTGGCGCAGAATGGCGCTGATGTGCTTGCGCGCGATGGACCAAGAATAGCCGCCCGAGGCCATCAGCGCGTTGAGCGAAGGCTGGCGGAACACACTTTGCGCGGACATGCGCGGTATGATGCCCGCCTCCTCCACCGCCGCAAGATCAAGTACGTAGTCGCCGATGGCGACGCACACGCGGGGGCGTGAATCGCTGCTGGTCGAAAAGACGCCGTAGGGGAGGTTCTGAATCGGGAAGCCGCTGTCCTTGGCCACCTCCACGAACGAGCGCAGGGAGGGATCGTTGGGGTGCATGGCGTTCCTCGCGTGTTTTCTTCGCGAGCGCTTTTAGCAGAGGAGCCGGCAGCCGCAAAGGCACAGCCGGTTTCAGCGCAAATCCCTGAGCACAATCCATGCGGGCGCATGGTCGCTGGCGCCCTCAACACCACGCACATGCCGATCAACGCCCGCGTCCACAAGGCGTTTGGCGACGTCAGGACTGAGAAGCAGATGATCGATCCGCAAGCCCGCATCGCGCTGCCAGCGAAGGCGTTTGTAGTCCCAGAACGTATACATCGGCGCATCGGGATGAATTGCGCGCAGCGCATCAGTCCACCCCTGTCGCAGCAGCTTTTTATAGGCCGCGCGGCTTTCAGGCTGGAGCAAAGCGTCATCACCCCACGACTTTGTGGGATAGATGTCGGCATCCGTTGGCACGACGTTGAAATCGCCGGCGAGAACGACAGGCGCGCCCGACTTTTTTAATGCGCGCGCATGCTTGATGAGGCGCTCGAACCAAGCGAGCTTGTAGTCGAATTTCGGGCCGGGCTGGGGATTGCCATTGGGCAAATAAAGACAGCCGACGAGAACGCCTTTGCACGCGGCTTCAATGTAGCGCGCCTGCGGGTCGGCGGGATCGCCCGGCAAAACATCGCGGGTGAGGATTGGCTCCGCCCCTCGCATGAGGATGGCGACGCCGTTCCAGGTTTTCTGCGCGCGCCAGACGCCGCGATAACCTGCGCTCGCCAAGGCCTCGCGCGGAAGCTTCGTGTCGTCCGCCTTCAGTTCCTGCAGACAAATCACGTCCGGCTTCGCGCTTTGAAGCCACGCGACCAGATTAGGCAGGCGCCGCACGACGCTGTTGACGTTAAACGTGGCGATCTTCATCAACGCGCCATGCTGGCGTGCAACGCGGTCAGTCTATGTAGTTGTACGATTCGTCAAACGATCCGCGGCCGCTTCGGCCCATGCGCCCACGCGGCGGAAAATCGGCGTAATCCACATCGCCGTCATGCTCTTCGCGCCAGTTCCCGTTCGCCTGTCGCGGCCAGAGGATCATCGCGCCCGCCGCGATGATCCCCAGCGCGAGGACAGGCGCCAGCGGGTGGTCGAAATAGCCTGTCCATGACCTGGATTTGCGGCGGCGCGGGCGATTGCGGGCGATGGACCTGGCGTATTCCGTGCCGAGCCGCACCGATTGTTCGGGGCTGGTTGAATTCTGCCGCATGGGACCGCTCCGTTGGTGGGAATAGATGTTCCGCGGGAAACGCGATCGGCGCCGGGACGTTCCGACGGGCCCTCTTGCCCGAGCCGACAGCTGCAAGCAATCAAGCTGTACGGGAAACTACGGCTTGCCTTATGGCGCAGAGTTTAGGACGCTACCCCCCGAGGCCATATCAAAACAAGTTCAAGGGAACGCAAAAATGACGAAGGGTTGGAAGATCGCAAGCGCGGCCACGATGGCCGTCTGCCTGACTGGCGCGATGGGCGCCCGCGCGCAGGCCCCGGCAGAGTTTTACAAGGGCAAGACGGTCAACATTGTGGTCGGATTTACGCCCGGCGGCGGCTATGACCAGTATGCGCGACTGCTTTCGCGCCACATCGGCAGGCACACACCCGGCAATCCTAATTTTGTCGTCCAGAACGCTCCGGGCGCAGGCAGTCTTACAGCGGTCCGGCGCATCGAAGCCAATCTGCCCAAGGACGGCACTGCAATAGTAACCTTCAATCCCGCGCTCATTACCGAAGGCGTCACGGAGCCTGAGCGCACCAAATTCGACTTCACCGACGTGACTTACATCGGCTCGATCACGCGCGATTTTCGCGTCTGCTACTTGTGGGGCACCAAGAAAGAAAAGACCTGGGAAGACGTGATGAACGCCAAGGAGTTGATCTTTGGCGGCACAGGCAAGGGCACTGGCTCCTACGTCAACGGCGCCATCTTGCGCAACGTGTTCGGGGCCAGGATCAGGCACATCCTCGGCTTCCCGGGCAGCGCAGAGCAACGGCTGGCAATCGAGCGCGGCGAGTTGGATGGCGATTGCGGCTCATTTAGCAGCATCGGCGACGACTGGATTCGCGACAAGAAGATCAACGTCTTTGTGATGTTCTCGCCAGTCAAGACGCCGGACATGCCCGACGTGCCGTTCATTGCGAATTTCGCAAAAACGGAAGAGCAGAAGAATGTCCTGGAGATCCTTACCGCGGCTGGCGAACTGGGCCGCCCCTACATCGTTTCAAAAAGCGTGCCTGCTGATCGTGTGAATGCTCTGCGTCAAGGCTTTGACGCGACGATGAAGGACAAGAACTTCCTCGCCGAAGCGCAGAAAGAGGGCTTGCCCGTGTTTCCCGTGGACGGGAAGGAAGCAGGCGAGATCGTGGCGAAGATCTACAAGTTCCCCAAGGAGCTAGTGCAAAAAGCCAAGAGCGCCGCTGAGTAACAGGCTGGCGTGGAAAGGCTGTTTGGCTCAGCCGCCATTCAGCCTTCCGCGCATGCGACCGGGTCAGGGCCAGTAACCCTGCTCCAGAAGCTGGTGATAAAAGAGGTTTACGTAATTCTTGAGTCGGCCGGGACTGCGGTAATGCGCGAACTCGGCCGGCAGCTTGATCTGATCCTGCACCTCACGGACCGATTTCCCGGCCGTGATTAATTTGGAAACTTCGTCGCGCATGACGAGGAAATAGCGCCGCTGTTCCTCGATGTCAGCAATGCCCCTGCCCACATGAACCGGGCCGTGCCCGGGCACATATGTGTCGACGGGAAGCCCGCGGGCAATGATGTTGCTGAGAACCGCAACCCAGTTTTTCGTGTTCGAGAAAAAGACGTTTGCGGATTCGCCCTGTCCGGGATGTATTTCGGTATTCAGAAGATCGCCGGTGAGGAAAACGCGCTTTTGGGGAATGTAAAGCGTGACGTCGCTGTTTGAATGGGCGTCGCCTTCTTCGGTCAATTGCAGCGTCAGTCCGCCCAAGCGAAGCGTCAGCGACCCTTCGAACGCGATGTTCGGGATGGCCAGTCGCGCATTGCGGAAGGCTGCAAATCGCGGATTTTCCGACGCCTTGCGCTCGGCGAATTGTTCGCCTTCCTGCATGTAGAGATCGCGCATCTGCTTGCGCGTGCCGATGATGTGGGGCTGGTCTTCGCGGAAGTGCCAGGCGCCCGTCGCGTGATCGCCCGCCGCATGGGAGAAGGCGACATAGCGCACCTTCTTGTCGGTTGTGCGCCGTATGGCGGCCAGAACCTGATCGGCGGTGCGCACATCAGCATCCCAAACGAACACGCCCTCTTCCGTGACGATGAAGGTCGAGTTGCTCGACCCCAGCGGGTGCTGCATCGTCCAGACGTTTTCGGCAATCTGGCGCTGTTCCAGCTGCGGCTGCGGCGGCCATTGCGCAAAGGCGGATGCTGTCAACGCGGCGAGGCCCGCCAGCGACAGGAATAACGATCTCATGGGAACCTCCCGTGTGCGCTTCTGAGCGAGCGCCCTTCAGTCAAGATTCGTTACCCGGGGAGTGTCGCTTGTCAATGCCCCGCTTTCTGGCCCATCAAGCCCTCTCGATGACATTGCCGTCGGCATCGTGGATATACGCGTGACGCCCGGGGAAGCCAACGGCGCGAACAGGTCTCAGCAACACGATCAAATTCCTCGGCGTCGAACAGACAAGGCGCCTGAAAATCGCCGCGCGCTCATGACGTAAAGTTAACCAGCGAAGTAGCGCTCTGCCTGAAATGGACACGAATTGTATTTCGCTCATTTACTGGCTCAGTTTTTCCTAAATGAATTCACTATAGTAGCCAGCTTGCTCTTCAATTTTGAGCAGCTATGTTAGTCGAGCAAAAAAGCGCTCGACTCCAGCAAGTTCGCTCCGCTCGCGCCAACGTAATGGCCCAGATCCGACGGACTGTTTGAGTCGACAAGGGCGTCAAAGGCTTGGGGAGGACACATGAAGATCTGCGTGTATGGAGCGGGCGTGATTGGCGGCATTCTTGCGAGTGCGATCGAGCGCGCCGGACATGATGTCTCCGTCATCGCCCGGGGCCAGCATTTGCAAGCCATTCAGCAACATGGATTGACTGTTCGGGCGCCGGGGCGCGTCGAGGTCACGCGGCCACGCGCAGTGGCCGATCCCGGTGAATTGTCAGCCCAGGATCTCGTGATTGTCGCCACCAAAACGCCTTCCCTGCCTGACGTTGCGGCCAATATAGGCCCGCTCGTTTCGGAGAAGACCTTTGTCGCTTTCGCCGTCAACGGGATCTTCTGGTTCTACGGCGACGGCTTCGCACCCGGCGGAAAGGCCTTGGATCTTTCGCGACTCGATCCGGGAGGGGCGCTGCACGCCGCGATTCCGCCTGCTCAGGCCTTGGGTATCGTCTGCATTTCAGGTGGCGAGATACGCGAACCGGGCGTTGTGGAGGCAAGCCGCATTGATGGTAAATTCATCATCGGCGCCGCCCTTGAGGCCGGGCGCGAGACAGCTGCCGCAATGGTGGCGCAAGTACGCCCCCTTGATCTGACTTTGACCTGGAGCGACGACATCCGCGTCGACATGTGGAAGAAGTATCTCAGCGTCGTTGGCAATTTCGCGACCTGCGCGCTGACTGGCGCGCCCATCGCGGCCGTCCATGCGGACCCCGCCGTGCAAGCGGTTCAGCTCGGCCTCGCCGCGGAGGCGCACGCTGTCGCTCAGGCGCACGGCTTCATGAATCTGGGCTTCGATATCGAGACTGCCCGCGCTAATCCGAACCGCTCAAACCACAAGCCGTCCATGCTGCAAGACCTTGAACGGGGCCGCGTCATGGAAGTCGATAGCGCTTACCTGATCCTGCAGGATCTTGCGCGGCAGGCGGGCGTCGCCACGCCCACACTCGATATCGTCGCGCCCTTGCTGGCGCTGCGCGCCAGGAGTTCCGGCTGTCACTGACGTTCGCATGACGATGCGTCGTTGACAGCGGGTGCGAGCGATCTAGACTTCGCAACGAACTGCAGGCCGTGACCTGCGGACGGGAGGAAAGCATGGCGATCGAGTTCCTGAAGGAAGCGCCTTCGAAGCGCGAACGCGTTTCTGCAGAGGAGTGGGATGCGCGGCTTGAGCTGGCGGCAACGTATCGTCTGGTGGCGCATCATGGGTGGACGCACCTCATCAACAACCATATCACCTTGAGGGTGCCCGGCACCCGTGATCAGTTCCTTATTAATCCGTATGGACCGCTCTTCGAGCAGATAACGGCGTCGATGCTGGTTAAAATCGACGTTGACGGGAACGTCCTCGAAGAGACGCCTTACGAAATCAATCGCGCCGGATTCGTGATCCACAGCGCAGTCCATATGTCGCGTACAGATCTGCACTGCGTGATCCACACGCACACGGTCGCTGGTCAAGCCATCTCTGCCCTGGATTGTGGCCTGCTGCCGCTCAATCAGGGCTCTTTGCGTTTCTACAAGCGTGTTGGCTATCACGGACATGAGGGCATTTCGCATGACCTTGAGGAGCGCGACCGGATCGTGCGCGATCTCGGGGAACACAAGGTTCTCATCCTGAAAAACCACGGTCTCCTCACCGCTGGCGTAAATTGCGCCGAGGCTTTCAACCTCATGTATCACCTTGAAAAGAGCTGCGAGACGCAGATGTCCGTGCTGGCGTCAAACCAGCCATACAGTACAGCGCCTCCTGAAGTATGCGAGAAGGGTGCCGCCCAGTTCTACCGCGGCAATCGCGCTCTGGGACAGCGGGATTGGCCTGCTCTTATGTCGCTCGTTGAAGCGAAATATCCCGACTACGCGCACTAAGAAACACGTCAGGCCCGCCCGGCAAACGGGCGGCCAGACTATAAAAATAGCTGAACGGGAGAGCATGATGAAGCACGCGCTCATGATCGGCGTCGCCATGGCGCTCGCATGTGGCTCCGCAATGGCGGACACTGTCGCCGATTTTTATCGCGGCCGAAACATCCAGCTTCTCATCGGCGGTAACCCGGGAGTGTCCTACGATCTCGCCGGCAGGACGTTGGCGATGCACATCGTCAAATACATTCCCGGCAACCCGACGATCACGGTCGAGAATATGCCAGGCGCCTCCAGCCTGATCATGACCAACCATCTCTACAATCGCGCGCGGCGGGACGGGTCAGTCATTGGCGCTCCCCTCAACAACATTCTACTTGAACCACGACTGAAGCTTTTATCGCAGCAAGGAAGCAGCGTTCAATTCGACTTGTCGCGCTTCAACTGGATAGGCTCTCCCGTGCAGGAGCCGCAAGTGATGTGGGTGTGGCACACCACCGGCGTGCGTTCGATCGCCGACTTGCGGGATGCGAAGATCATCATGGGCGGCACCTCCGCGGGCGCTGACAATCACACGCTGCCGTCGATCATCAATCGCGTCTTTGGGACGAACATCAGTATCGTGCTCGGCTACAAGGGGCCCAACGATGTCTTCCTTGCTGCGGAACGCGGCGAGGTGCACGGCATCAGCACCGCGCACTCGACGCTCATGGCCAACCGCGCAGACTGGGTGCGCGACGGGAAGGTAAATATCCTCGTTCAGTTTGGCGGGACACGGCTGCACGACCTTCCTGACGTCCCGACAGCCATCGAACTCGCGCCCGATGCAGAGGCGCGGCAGTTGCTTGAGTTCATCGCCTCCAAGTTCATACTGGCGCGTCCCTACGCCTTGCCGCCGGACACGCCAAAAGACAAGGTAGCCGCGCTGCGAGCGGCCTTTGATGCAACCATGAAAGACCCCGCATTTTTGCGAGATGCGGAGAAGGTCAGCCTGTTGATCAATCCTGTCGGCGGCGAAGAAATGCATCGCCTCATCGACAGGATAGAGCAAACGCCCGATGCGATCGTCGATCGGATTCGAGAGATCTTCAAGAAATAGACACTCAGCTGGAGCCCCTGCCCGCAGGCCTGATCACGGTACTCCGGTGTGCAAGCGTGAGCGAATAGCCTTCTCGATCTCGACAATCGCCAGCAAGGCGGCGCCGACGCCTATCACTACGACGAGGTCGAGTGCCGATACCGGCGCCGAATTGAAGATGACGTTAAACATCGGCAGGTAAGTGAACGCGAGTTGTGCGCCCACACACAAACTCACTCCTATGATGACGGCTTTGGTTCCGACGACGCCCTGCCATGTCAGGGACGGGCCGTGCACGTAGCGGACACTGAACAGATAGAATATCTCCATTGACACGAACGTGTTGACTACGAGCGTGCGGGTCTCTTCGACGGGAAGGCCGCGCGTCTCGCCCCATGCAAACATGCCGAAGGCGCCGGCGACAAACAGCGTGGAAACGAAGAGAATTTTCCAGGCCAGATCGCCCGAAAGTATTGGCGCGTTGCGAGAGCGGGGCGGCCGCGTCATGACCCCTGCCTCGGCGGGCTCAAAGGCCAGCGTGAGCCCCAGCGCAACGGCGGTAATCAAATTCACCCAGAGGATTTGAACCGGCGTGATCGGCATCGTTGCGCCAAGTGCGAGCGCAGCGAGAATGGTTAGCGCTTCGCCTCCGTTTGTCGGCAGAGTCCAGCCGATCACTTTGATCAGATTGTCATAGACGTTGCGTCCTTCACGCACGGCCGCGACGATCGAGGCGAAGTTATCGTCGGCCAAAACCATTTCCGCCGCTTCCTTGGCGGCCTCGGTCCCTTTCTGGCCCATGGCGACGCCGACATCGGCGCGTTTGAGAGCCGGCGCGTCGTTGACGCCATCGCCGGTCATCGCGACAGTCAGGCCGTTCGCCTGCAGGGCCGCGACGAGTCGCAGCTTGTGTTCGGGGGTCGTCCTCGCAAAGATTGCCGTCTCCTGCACGGCGAGTCCGAGGGCGTGATCGTCCAGCCGGTTGACGTCGCTACCCGTTAGCACGACCGGGTCGCGCGCGAGGCCGAGCTGCCGGCCGATCTCGCGAGCCGTGACCGCATGATCCCCGGTGATCATGACGACGCGTATGCCCGCTGACGTGCACTCTGCGATCGCCTCGATCGCTTCCGTCCGTGGCGGATCGATGAAGCCGATAAGCCCGATGAGCGCTAATCCGGACTCTACAGTCTCGAAGGTCACGCTGCTGTGGTCGCCATCCAGGCGCTTCGCCGCAAAGCCAAGAACTCGTTGTCCCTTGGCCGCCAGCTCGTCCGCCTTTTCGTGCCATACGTCCCGGTCAAGCGGAACCTCTTCCTTCAAAGAGCGCAGCGTGGAACACATCATGATGATTTGTTCTGGCGCTCCTTTGACGACGACGAAGGCCCCGCCGCCGGGATCGGCGTGAAGTGTCGCCATGAAGCGGTGCTGCGCGTCGAAGGGAATTTCGTCGATTCTGGGAAACTCCCCGCGCAAGACTTCTGGATCGAAGCCCGCCTTGCGGCCAAGACTGACAAGCGCTCCTTCCATCGGGTCGCCATCAACCAGCCAGAGATTGGCGTCTTCTCGCAGGGCGGCGTCGTTGCAGAGCAGCGCTCCCCGGGAAAGCTCACTGACGAGAGGCTCCGTTGAAGGGTCGATGTTCTGGCCAGAACGCGATATCGAGCCACGCGGCTCGTATCCGACGCCTGCGACCTCATAGGAGTCCGTGGCGGTTACGAGCGTCCGCGCCGTCATTTCATTGCGCGTCAGCGTGCCAGTCTTGTCGGTGCAGATGACGGAGACTGAGCCGAGGGTTTCGACCGCCGGCAGCTTGCGGATGATCGCGTTTCGCGTCGCCATGCGCTGGACGCCCATGGCGAGCGTGATCGTAAGGATGGCGGGAAGTCCTTCGGGAATGGCGGCGACCGCCAGTCCGACAATCGTCATGAACGCTTCAGCAAATGTGTAGTTTCGGACGCCCAGAGCGAACACGAGCGCCAGCGCAGAGACGGCAATAACGATTGCGGTGAGATGCCGCGCAAACTGATCCATCTGCGCGATCAGCGGCGTCCGCAGGGTCTCGACCGTGCTCAAAAGAGCGCTGATCCGACCCAGCTCAGTAGCGGCGCCAGTGGCCACCACAAGCCCGACGCCCTGTCCGGACGCCACGAAACACCCCGAGTAAGCCATCGATTTGCGGTCAGCGAGCACGGCATCCACCGCCACGCTCACGGGCTGCTTTTCTACGGGCACCGACTCGCCGGTAAGAATAGCTTCGTCGATTTTCAGGTTTTTGGCCCGCAGGATACGAAGGTCTGCCGACGCGCGGTCGCCCGCCTCCAGCAACACAATATCGCCGCGCACAATCTCCTCTGCCGGAATGGTCTTGCGCTGACCGTCGCGCAGGACCGAAGCTTTCGGGTCGATCATTGCGCTGATGGCTTCGAGCGCTTGCTCGGCGCGCCCCTCCTGCACGAAGCCAATGAGGGCGTTGGCGAGGACGACGGCCGCGATCACGGCCGCGTCAAGTGCATGCCCAAGTGCGATCGACATGATCGCAGCCGCAATGAGCACATAGATCAAGACGTTCTGAAACTGGAGGAGAAAGCGCATCAGCCCGCTGCGACGGCGCCTCGCCGGCAACCTGTTCGGACCTTCCGTTTCCAGGCGCGTACGCGCTTGCGTCGAAGTCAGGCCGCTGCTTTCGCTCTCAAGCTGGCGCAGAGCATCTTCGGGCTCGCACGCGTGCCAGTGGACGGTCCGCTCACGATTGCCCGGGTGCGCGCCGTGCTTGTCCTGCATGATGTTGATGTCTCCAATCCATCGATGGTGAGCGAGTGTGCGTCAGGCCCGGCCGAAATCCTATCAAACAATGCAGGACAAGCCTCTCAGCGGGCTTACACACGGCCGGCTACGCCACTCTGTGCGGAACCTCCAGATGCAGGACCGGGTTAACCCTTCGTGGTGTTTGAAGTTTTCCACGACTCCATATCGAAAGGCGAGACATGGCCTGCAAAGCACGCAGAAGACCTTCCTGGAAGCGCTACAAAAAGATGCTTCGAAGAATGTCTAAGGAGAACCGATAGGCGCGACGAGACCAACCGGTCGCGCGTTTGTTAGACTGGCTCCGGGGAGCACATGCGCCCATCGGGGGCATGTTTGAACCGGTGCGCCAAGTCTGGCAACGGCTGCGCCAATTCAATGTCTCACGCAGGAAGATGTGGATGCAAATTCAATTTAACAGCGACAATAATGTTGACGGTGACAGCGGCATGGCGGATCGCGTGCAAGAACTTGTGCGGACGCGGCTCAGCCGAGTGGAGGAGCGTTTGACGAGAGTGGAAGTTCACGTCGGCGACATTGACGGTCCCCGCTCGGGCGCGAACGATAAGCGAGCGCTCGTCGAATTAAGGCCGGCCGGACTGCAGCCGGTTTCGGGAAGCGCTCAGGCCGCAAGCATCGAGGCCGCAGTATCCAGCGCCATCGACAAGGCGCTTGCCGCGTTCGACAGACAGATCGGCAAGATGACCACTCGAAAAGGTCATTAACGGAGCCCTGATGTAGCGTTCTTACTCGACATAGCTGCATCACAGAACGAACAGCCATTGGCACGACAGCATGGAGGCGCCCGGAATGTCAAAAACTCCGTCTACCAAAGAGAACGCGAAGAAGGCTGAAACTGAAAAGGACAAAATGGTGGCAAGCGCGCGGCGCGCACTCGAGATGAAGAAAGAGTCCTTGGCTGACGATGACGCCGCGCCAAACTCCAGAACTGCAGATGAAGGGATGCGACCGCTCCCCAACACCGACATAGCGCCATCTGGCGCATTGGATCAGGAAGGACACCGCCCTGTTCTCGAGCGGAGTCGGAAGGTTCGATAGCTCTTCGCATCATTATGGCTTCGCGCCGTTCACGTAACCGATAGGCCAGGCCCGATACATTGGGCCCGGTCGCGATTGCATGAGCCTGCAGGCCGGAGTAATATTGCTGAGATAATAATTAAGCGCTTCTTAGCCGGCGCGGAGGAGCAGGCATGTTTCTGAAGAACGTCTGGCAGGTGGCCGCATTCTCTGCGGAAATTGTGGACCGGCCTCTGGCTCGCAAGCTGCTTGGCGAAGACGTCGTTCTGTATCGGACCTCGACTGGGGAACCTGCGGCGCTCCTCGATGAATGTCCCCATCGGCTTGCTCCTCTTTCACTCGGAAAAGTCGTCGATGGCGTGCTCCAGTGCGGCTATCACGGCATGCGCTTCAATGGCGACGGCGTGTGCGTCCACGCGCCCGGGCAGGAACGAGTCCCCGTCAACGCGAAGGCGCGTAGCTTTCCCGTCATCGAACGACACGCCCTTGTATGGATTTGGATGGGCGATCCAGCCAAGGCCGACGAGACGCTGGCGCCAGATGTTTTCTGGATGACGCACCCTGAT
This sequence comes from Beijerinckiaceae bacterium, assembly GCA_030684835.1. Classification (GTDB taxonomy): domain Bacteria; phylum Pseudomonadota; class Alphaproteobacteria; order Rhizobiales; family Beijerinckiaceae; genus Terripilifer. Next base: position 8,632 of record JAUXWZ010000150.1, on the reverse strand, counting down.
TGGGCGATCTCCCAAGGCTATCACCACGTAGCGGCAAATTATCAGTTGCTGAACGATAACCTGCTCGATCTTTCGCATGAAACCTTTGTTCATTCGCACACGATCGGCAATGCGGCGGTGGCGGATTCGCCGTTGGCCGTTTCGCAGGATGGTGAGAACGTCATCAGAGCCCATCGCGACATGCTGAACTGCGAACCGCCGCCCTTCTATGTGAAAGCTGCTGGGTTTACCGGGCGGATAGACCGGTGGCATACAACCATCTTCACGCCTCCAGCCTGCAACATCATCGAGAATGGCTCGATGCCGGCCGGTTCGAACAAGGAGGAGGCCCGGCGAAAGGGACTCACCCGCGAGCGGCGCGTGATCAACCTCATCACGCCGGAAACCGAGACGTCCTCTCATTATTTCTGGGCAATTGCGCGATGCTATGCGCTTGAGGACGCCGAACTCACCGAATACATCCGCGCGGAAGTTTCGCGAACATTCGACGAAGATAAGCTGATCCTGGAGGCTCAGCAGGTGAGGGTACGGGGCGCGCACTTCGACACCTTCCCAGTGACGCTGCGCGCCGACGCGGGCGCCGTGCAAGCTCGTCGGCTAGTTGGGCGCCTTCTTGCCGAGCAAGAGCGCCGCGACACCCCACTGCAGGTTGTGGCGCAGCGCGAACCAGTCTGATTGCTTCGGGTGAATTTCCCGGGGCGCGGCCCTAATTCTTTGCATACGCGACGTATTGAGAGGGCAGCCTTCCGCCGGGACCACGCAATAGACTTTTGTGAAATCGCGTCATGGATATCTTACTCTTCATCAGCTGATGAAAGGCGCTACGTAGCCTATATCAAATTAGTTCGAAACCCCGATTACTTGAGCGCTCTCGACTTTTTATATTCGACATTCAATATGTTCGATTGATATTTTTATTTCTAATTATGATGCGGTCGACCAACGCAAAGGCATTTATTTTAATTAGCGTTGACGCGTGGAAGGGACACGGCGACCTTGCCCTGTCCTCGTTCAGATAGTCATAAAAATAAGACATCCAGAGATGATCGGCGTTCGAAACCTTATGTCCTTGTTTACGCCCTAGATGCCACCACGAGGTCGCCAAGAGTTGAACGTGCGCCCTTGCCTGAGAAGGCCCCGGCCACCAATCATCATCGTCAGCTTTGCGGCAAGACGAAAGCCGATTCCAGGTTGACTTTGCGCGGGCAGTTCTCAAAAATGGCCATAGTTTCAGGGAGATCCCCGGCAAGGGGCTGAGAAACCGCTATGTCCTAGCTTACGAGGACGGCGCGGAAATCCTTTGAACCTGATCCGGTTTGCACCGGCGTAGGGATTGAAACTCGTGGTCCGCCTTCATGACCTCGAGCCCTGCGCCACGTGGCGTGGAGGCGTTCTTGAGTGTTCCTTCTGAGGTTTATCTGAAAATCGGCGCGAGGCTTCCGGCGCCTGCGCTCGGCGCTAAGCCTCGCTGCGCCCAATTGCCAACTCATGCCGACGTCGTTGTGGTTGGCGCCGGCGTCATTGGACTATCGATCGCATGGCGCGCAGCGTTAGCCGGGCTGACGGTCGTGGTTGTGGATCGCGGCGAGGCAGGCGCCGGGACGACGTTCAGCGCAACCGGCATGCTTGCAGCAACCGCCGAACATGAATCTGGTGGCGCAGCGCTGATGCCTTTTGCGCTCGAGTCCCAGGCGCTTTGGCCCGCGTTCTGCGCGGAACTGGAAATCGAATCCGGAGTGAACCTTGATTTCCGGCGCTCAGGAATTTTGCTGGTCGCACTTTCACGCGACGAACTGGATCGCCTTCGAGCGCGACATACATTCTTGACGAACTCAGGTCTCGATTGCGCCTGGATTTCCGGTGCTGATTTGCGCGCGCTTGAACCTGGGCTGCGCCCATCTGCGTGTGCGGGAATTTATTGTCCGAACGATCATCAGGTCGATCCGCGCGCACTCGTGACGGCGCTGCTTTCAGCGCTGACGCTTCGCGGCGTCACGCTGATCGAAAACTGCGGAGAAGTGGGTATCGAGCGCATGAATAATACAATCGAAGGCGTGCGCCTCTCCGACGCCTTCTGCCGCGCGCCGCGGGTTGTGATGGCGACTGGCGCGTGGACCGCAATGTCGGATCTGTTGCCGGCAGGCGCCAGCGTTCCGGTTCGTCCGGTTAAAGGGCAGGCGCTTGCACTTCGCGCGCGTGATCAAAGGCAAGCTCTCGCACGCATCGTCTGGACGGAACAGATCCACCTCGCCCCAAAGCGCGATGGGCGGCTGATCGTCGGCGCCACGATGGAGGAGACGGGGTTCGATGCTTCGGTAACCGCCGGCGGCGTCTATGCGTTGCTGGAAGGCGCACGACGCGCCCTGCCTTGCATTGAGGAGATGGAAATCGAGGCGATCTGGACCGGCTTCCGGCCAACCTCGGATGACGACGCGCCAATCCTCGGTGATGTCGACGGCTCAGGCCTTGTGATTGCCACGGGTCATCACCGCAACGGCATTCTTCTTGCGCCCGCCACCGCCGACGCCATCGTCGAACTCCTAGCTCACGGCGAGATGCCGCCGAAAGCGCGCGGACTCACGCTCAAACGTTTCAAAAGGGAGGACTGATGTCATGCGCTTGCACATCAACGGACAGCCGCGCGAGGCAAATGCGGCGACGCTGAACGAAATTTGGGAGGTCGAAGCCCGCATGAAAGAAATCGACTCCCCGCGCGGATTCGCGATCGCCCTGAACGGGCGGGTGGTTCCCAAAAATCAATGGCCGGACACCCCCATCTCGGACGGTGACCAGATCGAAATCATTCGCGCCCTGTCGGGAGGATAAACATGAACGATGCGCTCATCATCGCGGGAGAACATATTCCGTCACGCCTGCTTATCGGCACCGCAGGGTATCCGAACCAGAAGATCATGGTCGATGCGATCAAGGCGAGCGGCGCGGCGGTCGTCACGCTTTCAATTCGCCGGATTTCGCTGCAGGGCCACGGTTCAGACACGATCGGCTTGCTTGACGGCTACAGGTTCCTTCCAAACACGGCCGGATGCGAAACCGCGCGCGATGCGATCTTGACCGCGCAGCTTGCGCGCGAAGCGCTCGGCACGAACTGGATCAAGCTCGAGGTCATCGGAGACCGAGAAACGCTCTACCCGGACGCAAGCGAGCTTCTGGAGGCGACGCGTGTTCTGGTGGACGACGGCTTTGTTGTCCTGCCCTATTGCAGCGACGATCCGGTGCTCTGCCAGCGTCTCGCCGATCTGGGCGCAGCAGCGGTAATGCCAATGGGTTCGATGATCGGCTCCGGCATGGGCGTCGCAAATCCGGCGAACCTTGAAGTCATCTGTCGCCGCGCCACTGTCCCCGTCATCGTGGACGCAGGCATCGGCACAGCGTCCGACGCCGTCATCGCCATGGAGTTGGGTGCATCCGGCGTCCTGCTCAATACTGCGGTCGCCAAGGCTGACGATCCGGTCGCCATGGCGCACGCGATGAGGCTCGCGGTGGAGTCTGGTTCGTTCGCGCGCGCTGCGGGGCGCATTCCCCGCAGGGGACGGGCGGAGGCGTCAAGTCCACAGCTCGGGCTAGTGGGATCATGAGCGATCTGCCGTCGCGGCTGCTCATTGTCACTGACAGAAAGCTCGCGCAACGACCGCTCGAATATGTGGTCGCGCAAGCGCTTGAGGGCGGCGCACGATGGATATGGTTTCGCGACAAGGATATGTCGCAGACCGAGCGGCGTGCGCTTGGCGAGAAGCTGCTCCGGATGTGCTCGGACGCGGGCGCAACCCTGTCGGTGGGAGGCGCCGCCGGAGAGGCGGCAGCGATGGGGGCAAGCGCGGTTCATCTGCCAGCTGGCGACGATCCTTGCAAAGCGCGTGCGATGCTTGGAGCCCAAGCGCTTATTGGCGTCTCGACTCATTCGGTCGCGGAGGCCGCCCGCATCGCATCTCTTGGCGCGGACTACGTGACGTTGAGCCCTGTTTACGAGAGCGCGAGTAAACCTGGATACGGACCGCCGCTCGGCGCGAGCGCGCTGAGCGACGCAAGTCGGCTCGCTGTCCCAGTCGTTGCGCTCGGCGGGATCGACCTGAAACGAGTCAACCCATGTCTTGCTGCCGGAGCAGCCGCAATTGCCGTCATGGGCGCGCTGATGTCTGCGAGTTCCGTGTCCACCGCGGTGGAAGCTTTTATGGCGAGGGCTGCATAGATTGGCCTCGTCCGATCTCCCGCCCCCCACGATTAAACCTGCGACGATCGCCCGAGGAGGCCACGCGGGCGCCCTTCCAGGCAGCACAACGCGCGGCCCCGTTTTTGCCGCGTGTGAGCCGCCCTCGCGCCATCAAGGGCGGCCCAGTGGATGTCAACTAGCCCGTTCGATCAGGACAGGCACGGGGCGGCACACCGTGTTGCACACAGGCGAGTGCTTGCGCGCCACGGCAAGCAGTGCATCGAGCTTCTCGTCTGAACAATCCGCTTTGACGTGCATGCGGATGCGGATCTGCTCATAGCCCGCCGGCACATCATCCTTCATGGCCAGAAGGCCCTGAAGGTCGAGGTCACCCTCGAGCTCAGTAGACAGAGATGTAATCGTGATCCCCTGCGCCATGGCGTGGATCACGAAAGTGGTGGTCACGCACCCCGCCGAGGCGTGAAGCAGAAATTCCACCGGGTTGGCGCCTTCGTTCGCGCCGAGCAGCACAGGCGGCTCGCCGTTGGTGAAGACAAAGTCCGCCTTGCGGCTATCGTCCTCACGGCCCGCTCCATAAAAGCCCCGGATTGCCGAGCGGTTCTCGCCCCCGTTTATCCAGGAGTTCCGAGCCCGGAACTGAAACTTCGCCAGTGAAGGGTCGGCCTTGAGTGCTGCAATGGTGTCCATCGCCCGCTGCACGTCGAGACCGTTCATAAGCACGGCATCGTTCTTCGTCATCAATACGTTCTGCATGGTGATCTCCATCCAAAGTTGCGTCAGTCCCTCTTGCTTTCATCTCCGCGGAATGCCGCGTCGATGGCGTAAATCTACTTGTGGACAGACCTGAAGTTCAGCGCCAAGATCGCCAAAAAAGATCCATTAGTGCCATCAAATTGGAAGACGCTATGGACCGGTCTGCACCGCTCGATGCGCTCCTCGTCGGATTGCCGGAAACGGCGGGCTCCGCCCTCTACGGAATGGTGGACGTGCTGGCGGCGACGGGAACGCTGTGGAACGAGCTCGTCGGGGCAGAGCCGGGACACGCGATGATCCGCCCGCGCATCGTGTCAGTTCAGAGACGACCGTTTCGCTGCGGTAACGGCATTCCGATCCAACCCGAACTGAGCATCGAGAGGGACCCCGGCGCTGACATTGTGATCCTGCCCGAGTTATGGCTGGCGCCGGACGACGACCTTCGCGGCCGTTACTCCAGCCTGTGCTCGTGGATCCGTCGTCGTTTCCAGGCCGGCAGCAGCATCTATTCAGCGTGCTCCGGCTCCGTCCTTCTCGCGGCTACCGGTCTGCTGGACGGGCGGGAGGCTACATCGCATTGGGGCTATCAGGACCTCTTCCGTCGCAGCTTCCCCAAGATCATATTTCGCCCGGAGCCGAACCTTGTCTTCTCGGACCCAACTGGCCGCATTGTAACGGCGGGGGGAACGACCTCATGGCACGACCTCGCCATTCACATCATCGCGCGTCATTGCAGCCCGGGTGAGGCGCTGCGCATCGCTAAGGTCTACCTGCTCAAGTGGCACGGCGAGGGGCAACTTCCCTATGCGAGCCTCGTGCGGCATCAGCCCCACGCAGATTCCGTCGTTCGCCGCGCAGAGGAGTGGCTGGCCAAACATTTCCGTGAAGAAGGTTTAGTGACCCGTGTCGTAAGCGTCACCCGAATGCCAGCGCGCAGCCTCAAGCGCCGCTTCAAGACCGCGACTGGGACCACACTGATCGCATACGTCCAAAACCTGCGGATCGAGGAAGCAAAGCGACTGCTGGAAGAGGGCGACATGCCACTCGAAGAGATTGCGGTGTCGGTCGGCTATGAGAACGCCGCCTTCTTCCGACGCCTGTTCCGTCGGTCGACCGGTCTCCTGCCTGGTCAGTATCGGCGGATGTTTATGCCGGTTTCGCGAAGCCCGGGGCCCTCGTGAAGTGAACCCAGATTGCTCAAGCAGCGTGATGGGGTAGAAGATGCCACCGGCGCTCACGCGCGGACTCGGCACCCGTAGGCTCAGTTGGATAGAGCGTTGCCCTCCAAAGGCGCCCGGGAAGCTCTTCAAATCACTTCCGGCGCTGCGCGCAGGTCGTTCTCCTGATCTGCTACGGCGCGCGCGGGCCACTCATTCAACATAACATTGACGTGCATGCTCCGCGGTAAGTAGACCCTCGGCGTCGCTGCGATCGAACACTGCGAGAGCCAGTGGGTGCTGATCGGGATGCGGCCTGAAGTGGTCACCTACCTGGCCTCAAGCCCGTTTTGCTGCAGGACTGGCGCAACCGGCGCGGATGTCAGAAAGCGAAGGAGGGCTGCTGCGGCTGATGGCTCTTTTGAGACGACGAGAACACCAGCTGCGAACAGATTGTAGCTTTGCATGTCGGCGGGAACAGGTCCCACGAGTTCAAGCGTATCCTTTCGCGCGAGTATTTCGCTGACAGGCGCGAACCCGATTTCGGCGACACCTTTTTCCACACCCGCATACAGCCCGTCACCTGGTGTTAGAGCTCGAATTTTCGGCTTAAGTTCTTCGTCCATGCCCCATAACGTGAACGTCTTCGCGAGGTAGGCGCCCGCTGCGCCTTGAGTTGGGTTAGCAATGCCGATTGTCTTTGCGCTACGGAGCGCCGCCTTCAGATTATCAACGTTCGATATGTCCGGCTTCTGTGCCCCCTTGCGGACCATGACTCCAATTCCGACCCTGGCAATGTCGGGATTGTCCCCTCCACGGATTAGTCCGTCCTTCACGAGTCTATCAACGTCCGCTCGGGACAGAATCGCTACGTCCGCAACTTCTCCCTTACTGATGCGTCCTGCTAGAGGGCCCGCCGCGGCGTATTGGATCTGAACGCTATGGCCAGTTTCCTTCTCGAAGGTTGGAACGACCTCCATGAGAGTTGAACGAAGAGCACCAGGGGAAAGGATTTTGATCTCGGCGGATGTGGCCGACTGCGCAAGAGCTACTAACATGCAGAGAACGAGCCCTTTATCTCTCACGATGCATCCTTCCTCAAATCTCGTCACAACTTAGTTGGAACCAAAGTGAAGACTAGTCCGAAACGGAAAGTGACGCTAGAGCCGTTATTATATAAAATAAAAGACCTTTTGACCTTAGTATTGACGCTTCTCCGTGACAGCACGATGATCTTAGGTCGCAAAGGACGTTAGCGGGAAGACGCCGCGGAAGGCAGGGCATATCATCTGCAACGCGCCCGCGTCCTGGCGGCGCATTGGTGCGAGCGCTTTGACAGTAAGAACCGTCATCGTCTGATCGATTTACTTCCTAAGCTAGCCAGCTAGAGTTGCTTCGCGACCCGGGCTGGGTGCTCTGCCATAGCCCCTTTCGGTCGTTGAGGGATTGCTACAGGAGGATACGAAATTGATCCAGCAGCGTTTCACTACAGGCATTTTCGCTCTCGCCGCCGCTTCTATCGTTTGCTCCCACAGTCTGAGCACCGCGGCAGAACTCAAGATTTTGAGCACAAATGCAATGCGGCCGGTTGTTCAAGAGTTAAGCGAGCGCTTTGAGCGGAGTTCCTCTCATCGGGTGGTAGCATCTTTTGGCGATAGCCCCATGTCGATTTCAAATAGAATCGCCAATGGAGAGCAATTCGACATTGCCATCTCAACCCCCGACGTGATCAGCAACATGCAAAAGCGTGGCCTGATCAGCGCCGCCTCCAGGGAGAAATTGGCGCGGAGCGGTATTGGAGTCGCTGTCCGCCGAGGGGCGCCAAGAAGCGAAGTGGACACCGCCGAAAAGTTAAAGACCGCACTTCTGAATTCGTCTTCAATTGCTTATGCTACTGAGGGTCGGAGTGGCGACCACTTCTTGGGGCTCCTCCAAAAATACAAGATTGCAGAAGAGGTTAAGTCGAAACTCCGCCCGTTGACCACCCCGACAAGCATTGCCGCCATTTCTAAGGGAGAAGTTGAATTGGGAGTTTTGCCAATCCCCGGAATCTTGGCGGCGTCTGATGTCGAGTTAGCTGGTCCGCTGCCGGAAGAGATGCAGCTGCATCTGGATTTTGAAGGAGCCGTAGTTGCAGAAACCAAGCATCAGAGCGAAGCGATTCACCTATTGAAGTTCTTTGCATCGCGCGATGCAGACTCTGTAGTGAAATCGAAAGGGATGGGGAGGATACCCTAAGCTTAGGCCAATTACGGTCCGAGCCGCTTGATATGAGCCAAGTTGAAGAGAAACCGCTCTGGTAGCCCAATACTGCCTCCGCCAAATCCGGCGCGGTTCACCATCATTCGCAAGCAGCGTCTCATACTCATGCCCTGTTTGAAGATAGGAAAAATCTGGAGATAGAGTTTATAGAAGCAATGCTAACGGCACAACAGTCCTGTGTTTGATTCGGGCTCGTGGCGGTGCGGGGCATGCTACGCCGTTCATCCGGTCATTGTCCGGCCCTGGCAACAGAACGAAGCGGCACGGACAT
>JAUXWZ010000147.1 GCA_030684835.1 Beijerinckiaceae bacterium | reverse complement strand
CCACAAGGTAATCTGGCTCACCAATCCGGTCGGCGCGAGAGGCACAGTGGCACACGTGGCACAACCCCAAATTCCTCTATGCCAAAATGCTCTGTACTATCAAAGGCATCTGACGGTCGAGGCTACGGCTGTGCCATGCACGCTGTTTTCGTTGACGCCGTGGCACGGACCGACGTCGCATCGCGAAGCCCCCGCCGCGATCGCCACTTAGCCCACCATGACGAGCAATGCAGCAAGCATTGCGTGAGCATATCATGCTGAAGGTGTTGCTTTTTTCCCCAGCTTCCAACTCGCCAAACAAGTTAGCCGCCGTCGTCTTCCAGCGGCATGTCGATGGGAACCCCGGTCTTGTTGTGAAAAATGCGAACGAGATTGGGCGCATCAGCCGGTCGATACTGATGATCGTGTCAGGCGGTTCAGAATGTCCACCTGACGCTGCCAACAGAAGGCGATCATGGCGGCCGTACCGATTGAGCGGTGCCCAACGGCGTCGGCTGCCGCGACAAACTTCATCAAGTCGTCGCGTTGGAACAGCTTCGTCGCCTCGGCTCTATAACTCAGGCTCATCCTCTGGAAGGGGTTGTCGAGGGGCGCGCCCGGCGGGACTCGTCGCGACGCGCGACCGCCTGCAAGGCTGCACACCCGCATCGCCAAGAACGGCGATTCGGATCCGATCGCCGCCCATGGTATGCTGCGAGGCGACGGCCTCCAGCACGGTTGCGGTGCGGCGCATGTGCCGGCGCGGTGGCCGACGCGATGAAAGCGCCGTCTGCGCCTCAGAGCCGACGCGAGTGGCGCCACGTTGACGGAGGCGACGCCGGTTGGCACCGAGACGGCTGTTGTGGATCCGTCAGATGCCCAGCATACCACGGTAGCGGTGACGCCTGCCGGCGCGGAGACGGTGGCGGACAAAAGACTGCAAGGTAATGCTGACAGGCCAGCAATTATCAACACCCGCGATGGGAGGTAGCACGCTCAGGCTCGAACTCAACAGGTGGGGTGATTTGCGCGCCGGGTCGGGCTCGGCTTTACTCGCAGCCGGAGCCGGCCGGATGGGTACAAGATCACGAGAGTCGATTTACGGCAGTTCGATCCGCCATTCAGCGGAACGCGCGCGTGAGGCTCGCAAGGAGGCCGACAAACTCGCCTGCGTCGCCTGGAACCAGCGCATGCTCGGATACAAGGGACCTGCCCAGCCATCCCCGGCGTTGGGCGATGCGCTCAACGCCGGCTACATTTACCTCGAAGTCAGGTGCCTCGGCTGCGATACCCATCAGACAGTAGCGCTGAATATTGTCCGCCGGCCGAAGACGACGCCGATCCACGAATTGGAGCGTTACATGCGGTGCAAGGACTGTTCGCAGGTCCGGGGCTATCCCTACAAGCGCAGCCATCTCGTGGCGCTGCGACCAACCAAAATTTCGGCCATCGATGGTCCGTCTACCTGGTGGCCGGGCGAGCGCTGATGAGGGTCGATCCAGTCCAGGACCAGGCGATCGCCGCGCGCATGGCCCTGATCGTGGGCGCCGCCACGTTCGATCGGCTGTTCGCCGGCGCGAGGTATGCCGAGGTTGAAGGGGATCTCCTCTTCGCATTCGCAAGGGACGAGGCGACTGCCGCCGAAATCGAGGAGCGGTTCGCCCTCCACATCTCAATCATCGCGACGACAATCTTGAAGCGCGACATCGGTATCGTGCTGGTTCTGCCGAACGAGCTAGCGCGGTAAACGGCCCGATGTGCAATCTCTACTCGATCACCACGAACCAAGCCGCCATCGCCGCGCTCTTCCGGGTAACGAACCGCTACGTCGGCAACTTGCCGCCCATGCCCGGTGTGTTTCCCGATCCGGCGCCTGTCGTTCGCAACGCTGGTGCCGAGCGCGAACTGACGATGATGCGTTGGGGTATGCCCCCGCCGCCGAAGTTTGGCGGGCCGCCGGTCACGAACATCCGCAACACCTCGTCTCCGCACTGGCGGGGCTGGTTGAAGCCGGAGAACCGCTGCCTGGTCCCGGCGAACAGCTTTTCGGAGTATGCGCTGGAGCCGAACCCGTTGACCAAGAAGAAGGACGTGGTGTGGTTTGCGCTCAACGATGACCGGTCGCTCTTCGCGTTCGCTGGCATCTGGACCGAATTCCGAGGCGATCGCGGCACCAAGTCGAAGCCTGTTCCCGGCCCTCACCTCGTCTATGGCGTCCTGACGACGGAGCCGAACGCCGTCGTCGAGCCGATCCACCCGAAGGCGATGCCGGTGATCCTGACCAGCGATGAGGAATGGGACGTATGGATGCGCGCGCCTTGGGATGAGGCAAAGGCGCTTCAGCGGCCATTGCCCGACGATAGGTTGAAAGTCGTGGCGCGCGGCGCGGAAAAGGAAGATCAGGTAGCTGCCTGCTCTTCCTTGAGGCAGTAGATGGAACATCGCGGCAAGCTGTACAGCGTGGTCCAAGGTATCGACACCATGTGGAAATGGTCGGTCCCGAGCCTCGCCGGCCACACAAAATCCGGCACCGCGCCGAGTCGCCCAGCGGGGATCAAGCTCGCCCAGCAAGCCATCGACAAGGCGCTGGGACCGAAGAAGAAGCGTCTGGTCCCGCCCGGATCGGGAGGGCGCTGAAGCGACAGCGTTTGCTTTCGAGGACCACCGCCCGCTCAACATATTCGGCGACTAGATGCGCAGATCAGCCTGCGTTCTGATGTCGGAAATGGCGCGAGCGTCTGGTTCACCCGAATGGCGCACTCATGGCGGTGAGAGCGATGAATTAAATCCCGTGAGGAAGTTGCAACTTGTCCACCTCATCGCCCTCGTACAGTTCTCCGTCATATTTAATGAAGTGCTTTTGTTTCTGCGGCGGCCGGAGCGAGCGCCAGTGCGCCAGTATTCTCGGAAGACTGTCAGCACGGATGAACCGCCCGCCCGGACTGGTGTATAACTCCGCCTTCTTCTCGTCAGACATTCTGTCACCTTGTTGCGCAATCGGCAGTACGACCACCGGCAAAAGTGTTTTGTTGAAAGAAAATGGCAGGCATATTATCGCTGTTTAATCACGCCTCAGCCTCCCCGCTTCGGCCGAACTTCTCCAAGATCACCAAATGCCGAAGAGGCGCCGTGCCGCAAGGCCGACGCCGGAACAGCTGGGATAAACTGTTCGTCTGTTGCCTTCGAGTGACAGTATAACTGGATTGTTGGCGATAACTTCTCTCTGCACATCAATCCGTGGGAGGCACTATGAAAAAGATAGTTTTAGCGCTTGCAGCCCTTGCAATGGGTTCTATTTCTGCTTCGGCTGCCGACATGGCCGCGCGTCCGTACACCAAGGCACCGCCTCCGATGGCCAATCCCGGCTATAACTGGAGCGGTTTCTATCTCGGTCTGCAGGTCGGCTACGCCTGGGGTGACAATTACACCACCGAGTTCGTTACCGCTACCGGGCTTCCGAGCGGATTCAGCCAAGGTTACAATTCGGACGGGATCGTTGGCGGCATCCACGGTGGTTACAACTGGCAGGCTGGCCAGTTCGTCTTTGGTATTGAAGCCGACGTTGAAGGCGCAGACATCAACGGAGGCTACCGCTTGGCGAATACCAACGGCACCGACTACAGGCTCCAGTTCCAGTCGTCAGTGCGTGGTCGCTTGGGTATGGCGTTTGGCAGCTCATTGCTCTACGTGACCGGCGGTGTGGCGTTCGCCGACATTGACCACACCTATGTGAATGGAGGCCTCGGGATTTCTGAGACCGTTGGCCGTGACCGCACCGGCTACACCGTTGGTGCCGGCTTGGAGCACGGGTTTACACCGAACCTGTCGGCCCGTCTGGAATATCGCTATACCGACTTCGGCACGTTCACGAATACCTCGCTGGTGGCATTTCCCGGATTTTCCTACGAGGACCACCCGACGTATCATACCGTTCGTGGCGGTCTCACCTATCGCTTCGGCGGGCCGGGCGTAGCCCAGTACTGAGCCGTAGCTTGCAACAATCAAAAGTCCCGGATGCCCGGGACTTTTTTTACTGCCAGTATACCGGCCCCTGAGATCGCCGATACACCGCGCGCGCCATAGGCGGCCCGGACCGTCAACACGGTAAAAACGCCTTGACGACCTCCCCGTTTCCCTGGGATTCACAGTCCTCCTCGGACTTCTTGCGTTCGGCCTGTTCCTTCTTGGCGTCCCAGGGGTTGTCCATGTGATCTTGCCGTTGAGAAGCCCGCCGCACTCGGGGGAAGATGCGGCGGGCCTCGAATGAAGCTCCGGGGGAGGAAACTTCAAAATCCCAATGCTGAAAATTCTCAGAGCCACTCGTGCATCTCGCGCGCTGCGTGTGAGGGCCCACATCGATCAGCGCAAAAGCGACCACCGACGCTCGTATCGATTCTGCAGAGCCCTGCTGCGGCTGAGATGACCAACATTCGACATTCGCGCGGAGTTTTGCGATTTTCGACTTTTTCAACAGTATCGACCCAAAGCTGACCTAACGTGGCTTGGTGAACGTCCGCTCTTGAGAGGGCACCTTTCAGATATGGCAGAAAGTCTGACCTGAGTCCGCAATGAGGTCGAAGCAGAGGCCGCGGGATAGCGGCACTTAATGGCCAGCAGCGCGGGTCGCTGAGCGCAGACACAGCCGTAGTTCTACGGATTTTTCGGTGGTGCCCAGTTTAGGACCGCTGAGATTTTAGTTTACCCGCTGATCTTTGGTTGCGGACCTGAATTGCTTACACGTGCTCTTCCGGATAAACGAACTGCATTGCTCAGACTTGCTCGGTTACAAAAAAAGACCTTGCTCAAGCAAATCCTATCGTCATGAGGCCAATCGCCGTCCCTTGGCGCCACGCGCCGGGTACAGCGGATGTGGCGCGTTAAATGGGTCGTGCCCGGTAACGCATGTGGATCCTGCCCGGAGCTAATGGCATTCGACGTAGCGAAGGTCGAAGCAATGGGAGTCGCGGGTGATCAAAACCCGGGCACAGGCAGGAAAGCAGGCGCAAATGCGCAAAACGATCATCTCAGCTGCGTCGATCTTGGCGCTCGCTCTCGTTGGCTCGGCCTTCTGGCCGACAGTACAGCCCGATGTCGAGCGCTTTGGCGATAGCGTTTACGAAACGATCTGGGTATGGCGCATTCCAGCCTATGCCAACAATCAGTCTTGGCGCGTTCGATGGAGTTGGAGCGATCCACTTCGGGCGCAAGCGAGATGTTGCCGGGCGCTGTCGCGACCTGATTCGGTGCCGGGCGAGGATTTGCAAGTTCAGGTATCAGCCAGTAAGAAATGAGCGTAGAGGCGGTCGCGGGGACTGTGATGACGATCCAGAAGCCATAGCGCGGTCCCGTGGCACAGGCTGTGAACTGATTCCAGCTGGACGACGCGACCGTGCAACGATGCCGACGAATGGCCGATAAAGCTTCATAAGAATTCACAGATAAAAATCGGATTCGGATAAATATAAACTGAAATCGAACACTATTTTACGTACTATATTCGCTTCAATTATATTTAAATTTTGCCTTACGTTTTATCCTTAACCAAAAGTTAATTCATCGATTTACATCGGCAGCTCGCGATATACCTTGTTTTTTGACTGATCAAATTCAAGGAAATCGAGATGCAGTGCCGGTTAACGGGAATCCTTGGCTCAGTCTGGTTCTTTCTTGCCATCGGAAGCGTCGGCGCCGCCGCGGACAACCAGCGGGCGCAGGCCGGCCTTCAGGCTCTGATTCTAGGCTCCAGGGTCAGCTGTTCGCTGCACCGAACGCCGCAAGAACCGCTCGATCCTGCGACAACATCCGCACTTCCCGACAATAAGAAGTTCGTGGCCGGTCCACATTTTAAGGAGAACATTTCATCGGCGGCCGAAGTCAGGATTTCCTGGCTTGGCGCGACTTTCATGCGCCTCTTTGCCGCCAAGGTCGAAGACAATACAGATGATGTGACGCTTCAGATTTATGCTTTGAGCAGGCCATCAAGCTCCACTGGAATCGTCGCCGAACTCGGTGATCGGCACGAGACCAAACTAAGCCACCTTTGGTGTCTGCTAAAGCGTCAGGCCAATGGTGAAGACGGAGCGTTGCAGACCAATGCAGGCCCCAATGTATTTTTTGTGCGCGACGCCACAGGCGTGCTTGGCGCAGTAGATGCAATCTGGGCCGGCGCAGGTTGGGAAATCGGGGCGAGCCAGGTCGAGGTCCAACGCCAATGGCCTTCAGGGTCGCGCGTCATTTCCCGCTGACATTCCAATGCCCGCTGCTCATAGCAGTTTTGGTTATAGTTCCGAGTACTGCTGTTGGTCGCGTTCAGTCCGAACCAGCCTTCATGTCGGCTAATGGCCGGCCGCCCCTTCGACCCGCCCCTTCGACGAAATGACCGACCGCCCATCGGCAGCAACCAACTTTTGCAACAGAATCGGCACACTTGAGACATGCCTGCCTATCCTAAGAATGTCCGTTATTCGGGGAAGAGCGGAAGTGACTGGCCGACCGTCAAACCGACGCGATTGACCCGGAACGGACTTGCGGCCAACGATGGGATGTTCCCGAATTGGTCCAAAGGTCACGATCTGTTCCTATGGGCGGCGCGGTACTGTCCGTATTTAAGCCCTTGTGTCCTAAGTTGAATCCGCGAGTGTCCTAATTCGCGTTAACGAATTGCCCGTAGTCCCCCGGTCGAGAATTTTGATACTAGCCCCTTTCCATTCAATGACTTGGTTCGTGGTCCCTTTCGATTTTTGGAGTGGCCCTTTTCGGATTCACGCCATTGCAACTTTTTCCCGGTCCTAATACGGAGTTGGAACAAGGGCGCGCCCGATGAACCGCGACGACCGGGTATTCAACCGATACTTTGAAACTGGTCTGCTCATTGCGATCCTCGCCGTGCTTGGCATGATGGCATATTGGGGCTTGAGGTAAGGCCGCCTTCAGTTGGCGGGCTCCCCGTTATAATTCCACGGTGGCGGTGGATAGGTCGGGAGCTGTGCCTGCGGCCTTGACGGGCACGGCTAACGATCGGGGCCGCGTCTCGTGCAGCGGTCCAACGCACGTATCTCGTTCAGCAGCCACCTAAAAAGTTCCATGCAAGATTGCATTTCCACTCTTACTGAAGGGAACAAGTGTTCACTTTGTAACTTATCTGTTCTTGCGCGGCATTGGGTGGGGCGTTGTCAAGGGGGGAAGCGTGTCTGAGTTACCCGTCGTCATGGTTGTGGAAGACGATTACGCCCTCCAAGGCATCATAGAGGAAGCCTTGGTTGAGGGCGGTTTTGAAACCGACATATTAGCATCCGGCGAGGAAGCACTGACACTGTTTCGGGGCGGACTGAAGAACTACAAAGCGCTCGTCACTGACGTCGCCTTAAAGGGGCGATTGAGCGGATGGGAGGTCGCCGCAAACTTCAGGGAAGCAGACTCAACCTTTCCCATTATTTACATGAGTGGCGCGCACGCCGAGGAATGGGCGTCGAGGGGCGTTCCAAATAGTATCATGCTCAGCAAGCCTTTCGCTCCGGCGCAGCTTGTCACCGCAATTTCTCAACTCCTAAACAGCGTCCCACCGACAACCCCCTAGTTATCTCATGTCGGCTCGTGGCACCTTTACGACATGCGCGCCTGTCCTGATAATGTCGGTTCACCGGGGTAGACCGGAAGTCGAAGCGGTCCGGCCAAACCGACGCGAATGACCCAACGCGGACTTCGTGCTTAGGGTCGGAAGCATGAGCCATGGGCAGGAACATTGAAATCGAGGTTGGCTTTCCGGCCAGACCAGACTTGTGGGGGCGTTTAGTGGCAAGTAACTAGTAGCGATTGACCCGAAGCGGATCACGTGGGCTGATCCTGCGATTCATGTTCCGTGACGACCGAAGTCGCGTTTCGGGCACCACATTTTGACCTTGGCAGTCAAAGCTACCTTGGTTTGTGGACTGACCTAAGCGCTTCAGACGGATTGTCCTGAACGAACGTTGGGTGCTTCCATCACTGGCATCCCGTTAAACACTGCCAATCGTTAAACGCGTTCCACACAAGTCGCCTTTTTTGCGCTTCCCGGGCATCAGGAAAGGAGTGACTCAAGCCTGAGTGCCTCCCTTGATCGGCATTACCTTCTCGGGGTTGATCCAGCGGTCAATCCGATCAGCCCAATGCTGCATCAACTTCGTCCGCGAGCCGATCAGCGCGAGCGGGCGGTGCTTCTTGTAAAGACCTTCCACAGAAGAGTTATCGAGATGCGCGAGCTGCAGCTCGACGACATCACCATCCCATTCCTTGGCGTCCTTGATCTCTTCGTGGTGGGAAAGGGTCGAGAAGGTGGTACGGAATCCGTGGGCACAATGATAAGTCTTGGTGTCAATGCCGAGCAGCCGCAAGCGCTTGTTTAGCGTGTTGTTCGATAGCGGCGTGTCCTTCAAGCAGGAAAACGCGTATCGGCGATGGCCAGTTAGCTTATGAGCGCTACGAAGAAGTGCGAGTGCCTGACGCGACAACGGCACGACATGGTCCCAACCATTCTTCATCTTGGCGGCTGGAATGGTCCAGCGTTCGGCATCCCAATCGACTTCGCTCCATTCCATTTCATTGACCATGCCCGGGCGGGGAATGGTCAGCGCATCGAAGCGCAATGCAAGCCCAACAACGTTACCAAACCTCGCTCCACTTCGCGGTTCGTTGATAAGCTGGAAGACACGCGTTACGTCACGTGGTTCGGTGACGCCGGGGCGCGGCGTTGAAATGTTGGCAATCATTTGCCGATTCAAGTTGCGGAATGGATTATAACCGTCTCCTTCGACATCGGCATAGTCGCAGATTTGCTCACCGATGCTGCGCACACGGTCGCGCGTTTCCAGCTTTCCTTCGGCTTCGAAGCTACGCAAGAATGAGAGCACGTCCTGGCGATTGATGTACTGCCTGCTCAGCTTGCCGAAGCGCGCCTTGACATAGCCGGCGCGTAACTGAAGCACCTCGATGGTTTTGGGGTCGCGCACGGTGACGATCCTACCGCGTCGAACTTTCTCCACCTTCTTCTTCGCGAGCCATTCGTCGGCCCATTGCTCGAAAGGCCGGGCCGCCATGTGCCTGTGCTTGTTGAGTTGCTTCTCGACGCTCGGATCTTTGCCTTCCTTGAGCAGGTCCTTGGCCTTGTCGCGTTCGCGCCGGGCGTCGGCGAGCGAGAACGTGCCGTCCTTACCGTTGCCGTAAGGGCCGATGGAGTAGGTTTTCTGACGGCCCTGGAAGCGGTAGCCCACCCGCCAAAGCTTGGAGCCAGCGGTGCCTGGCTTGCTCGTGTCCGGCGTGACGAAGAGATAAAGTCCGCCCCCGATCACGTCGGAAATCTTGGCGGGTTTCCACGCGCCATTGTCGAATCTCGGTCGGGCCGTACGGCAATCGAACTCGGTCCTGATTTGCTTGGGATCGGTAAACGCAAAATCGTTCCTGTGAGCCATCTGCTTAATTCCTTTGTTCCAAATAGCGAATGTCACCGCGAGCATTCGTTCTGCGGATACATTCTGCAGGGTATGTGGGCCATTTTTGACGGTTTCGGCAGGGATTGTCGGCTGGTTGATGTCCGCTCCTGGCACCTTTGAGACATGCTCGCCTATCCTGAGAACGTCCGTTCACCGGGGTAGACCGGATGTCGTCGGGCACCAGTCAAAACGACGCGATTGACCCGGAGCGGTCATCATCCGTCGCCCCCCCTTCTGTATTCTGAATTCGAGAATTGCGCTGACACGTTGCCGAGGGTCGTGGTACATGCCCCCGCGTCAGTCAAAATTTTCACCCGCGCAGACTGCTGACGTCGGAGAATCCGTTGCTTGGTAGCATCACCCGCCCGGCTAGGCTTGTGCCGCTCGCGTTCCTGCTGGTGATCGCGCTCGGGACGCTTCTGCTCATGCTTCCCATCTCGAGGATGGGGCCGGAGAGTGCGCCCTTCCTCACCGCGCTATTTACCTCCACTTCTGCCGTCTGTGTCACCGGCCTGATCGTCGTCGATACGCCGGTTTATTGGTCCAGTTTTGGCCAGGCTGTTATCCTGATGCTGTTCCAGATCGGCGGCTTCGGCATCATGGCGGCCGCAACGCTTCTCGGGTTGCTCGTCGGGCGAGGGTTTCGCCTCAGCGATCGGCTCCGGACGCAAGTCGAGCGTAGCCAGTTCGATCTTTCAGACGTGCGGAGCGTTCTCCGCCTGATACTGCTCATCACGATCATCGTCGAGGCCGCGCTCACCCTCGCCCTGACGCTACGCCTGCACTTTTCTTACGGCCAGAGCTGGCCGGACGCCGCGTGGCACGGCCTCTTCCAAGCTGTCTCAGCCTTCAACAATGCCGGCTTCTCCACCTATTCAGATAGCCTCATGAGCTTTCAGGGCGACTGGCTTTTCCTGCTGCCCATCATGCTCGCGATCGTCCTCAGCTCCCTTGGCTTTCCTGTCTTGCATGAGTTTCGTAGCCGTCGCACAGGCGCGAAAGGACCGTGGACACTGCACAGCAAGATCACGCTCGCAGGTACGGGCATTCTTCTGCTCGCTGGTTTCATTGCCGTGCTTCTGGCCGAATGGGGTAATCCGGCGACACTCGGGCCAATGGAACTGGGCGACAAGCTGCTGAACAGCGCGTTCCAGTCGGTCACCACGCGGACAACGGGGTTCAATACGCTCGACATCGCTTCGCTTCGCGAAGAGTCGCTGGCGGTCACCTATCTCCTGATGTTCATCGGCGGCGGCAGCGCCGGGACCGCAGGCGGCATCAAGGTGACGACCTTCTTTCTTCTCGGTGTTGTTGTATTATCGGAAGCGCGCGGCGAGCGCGATGCGGCTCTGTTTGGCCGCCGTATCGGCACGTCGATCGAGCGGCAGGCGTTGACCGTGGCCCTGCTCTCGTTCGCGCTGATCTGGATTGGCACGATCGTGATACTGTCTGTCACCGATCACCCGCTGTCCGCAGTTCTCTTCGAGGCCATCTCAGCCTTTGCGACCGTCGGACTTTCGATGGGCATTACCGGCCAGCTTCCACCGTCGGCGGAGCTGGTCCTCATCGTCTTGATGTTCGTTGGGAGGGTGGGCACGATCACGATCGCAACGGCCCTCGCGATGGAACGCGGCCGATCCACCTTCCGCTATCCAGAGGAGCGCCCAATCATTGGCTAAACATCACAACAGCAGTGCCGAGGCAATTTTGGTGATTGGGCTCGGCCGCTTCGGCAGTTCCGTCGCCTCCAGCCTGATCCGCATGGGGCACGAGGTCCTTGGTGTCGACGTGGACGAGGCGAAAGTTCAGGAAGCAGCCAATCGGCTGACCCATGTGCTCCAGGCCGATTGCACCAGTTCGGAAGTGCTGCGTCAGCTAGGCATTGCTGACTTCAAAACCGTCGTGATCGCGATAGGCAGCGGCATCGAAGCCAGCGTCCTCACGGCACTCGCTGTCATTGAGGCGGGGGTCCCGACGATTTGGGCCAAAGCGACGAATGAACAGCACGGGAAGATACTGAAGGGCATTGGAGTAAAAAACGTCGTCTTTCCCGAGGCGCGAATGGGCCAAATGGTCGCTCACATACTGACTGGCAAGATGATGGACTTCGTCGAGTTGGACGACCAATTCGCGATGGTGAAGACACGGGCTCCGGCCGAACTGGTGGGGCACACACTTGATGAGGCGCAAGTGCGGCAACATCACGGCGTCACAATTGTCGGCATCAAGCGGCCGAACGAGGCATTCACCTACGCTCAGTCTAGCAGCACCATTCAGCGGGATGACCTGTTGATCGTGATCGGGGAAACCAAATTGGTGGAACGGTTCGCCGCGCGGACGTGAAATGTGCCGGCGAATGGTTCATCGGCGCCAACTTCATACCCTAATCCAATCGCCATCGCTGGTCCGCTATTGGCACGAAACGGACCTCGATCTGGCGACTATTGATGTCTGTTACCGGGGGTAAAGCAGCCATCAGAACAGTTACCGATTGAAACAGCTTCCACGAACGCCATAGTTGCGGCATGGCGCGACTTCCGACCAGCGGTGCAAC
>JAUXWZ010000075.1 GCA_030684835.1 Beijerinckiaceae bacterium | reverse complement strand
TTTTTTAGGTGGTTGATTAAACGCCTCGCGCTGGTGCGCGGCGTTTCCAACGCGCCCGCGGGGATGATCGCCACCTCCCGTCGCACGTTTCCCCGTTCCACTGCTTTGAAGGCTTGCTGGCAGATTTCCAGGTCAGGCGCCCAGCTTAAGGTTAAGCCTGCGGGCACAGCATGTTTTCCTGGCGGAAAGCATTGGCGGAAGGGGTGGGATTCGAACCCACGGTAGGCTTTCACCTACGGCGGTTTTCAAGACCGCTGCCTTAAACCACTCGGCCACCCTTCCGCGGCGCCACGAGGACGCGGCACTGTCATTAATTGACTTGGCGCATTTGCGCCAGCGCTGGTAGCGTTCAATTTCGATCCTGTTACATTGCGCCGCAATTCAGGCGCATTTCGACCGTCACTAACGAGCGCGCAGCAATGGGGCAGGGCACAATTTGACTGTTAAAGCTTTCGCAAGGCTGAACGTTCATATTTCGGCAATTGCTTCCGCGAGTGGGACTCGCGAAGCGCGTAGCGTTGCCGGTGCCCCCCGCTTGATGTCCGAATCATTCCCAGCCCGTCCCTGTCGCGTCACTACGGGCCTCCTCCTTGCGGGAATGGGCTCGCTGGCGTTGATTCTGGGCGGTTGCGCTCAGGACCCCGTCAAGCCGAACGCCAGCGGTCGCTCTTCCGAGTATTTCCCGGCTTCCAAATATGGTGCGGCGAGCCAGCGCGTTGTGACAGATGGTCAGGCCGTTCCGCGCGGTGGCGGGCAGCGCCTTGTAGGCCGTCCTTACACAGTGGCGGGAAAACGGTATGTTCCGCGTGAAGTGACGCCTGGCTATACAGTTACAGGTATGGCGTCGTGGTACGGCGCCGCATTCCACGGTCGCCGCACGGCGAACGGTGAAGTTTATGACATGCGCGCCCTGAGTGCTGCGCATCCCACGATGCCGCTGCCCAGCTATGCGCGCGTCACCAATCTCAGGAATGGCCATTCGATCGTCGTTCGCGTGAATGATCGCGGTCCTTTCCATGCTGGCCGCGTCCTTGATGTGTCGCAACGGGTTGCTGATACTTTGGACTTTCGCCGCACCGGCACAGGTCGCGTCAAGGTGGACTTTATTAGCCCCGCCGGCCTCGCGGGTTCTGACGACAATATGCTGATCGCCTCGCTGCGAACCGACGGCCGGCCCGCTACGCTGAATGGGCCAACGTCGGCGCCAACCACCATGATTGCGCAAGTTGAGCCCCCATCGCCCCGCGCAACGGCGAGCGCCGCATTGACCGCCCCTGCGCCGCGGACCGTCGCCAGCATCGCTGACCCTGCGCCAGAGTCCGGCGTGAGTGTTGTTGCAGCTACGGTCGCGCCGCTTCCTCCTGCGCGTGGACCTTTTGGTGGCCCTGCGCTTATGCCGCAAAACGCTCAACTCGCGTCCGCCACTCCAGCAGGCGTGATGACGACGTCTTTTCCTGCGTACGCGCCTCTGCCGCCGCCTCGGCCACTGGATCTGGGCACGATCCCTGGCGCCGACACGCCGATTTCGGCGGCCCGCCGCCGCTCGCCGCAACCGATGTTCTTCGCGCAGCCATCGTCAGTAGCCTCGACTCTGGTTCGCCGGCGGCCTTTTGACGGCGTGAGCCTTGAAGGCCTGCAGCCCCTGCGTTGACGACGCGCGCCAAGCGCATTGATCAGGCTGGCGTTCGCGTGCACATTCCCGGCGATGTGAGATCAACGCCGCGCGCGAAACGTTTGGGATTTTGCATGCAGTGGTTCACTCGGGCTTTAAGCTTTTCGGTCGTGTTTGTGGCGCTTGCCGCGCCGGCGCGGGCGCAGACGATTGCCACGAGCGCCCCATTCGCCATCCTCGTTGATGCGGAATCCGGCAGCGTCCTGTTCGAGAAAAATGCCGACGATCCGATGTCTCCGGCGTCGATGGTCAAGGTGATGACCGCCGAAATTGCATTCAAGGCGCTCAAGGACGGCAGCCTCAATCCCGAAGACACGATGACAATTTCGGAGAACGCCTGGCGCCGGGGCGGCGCGCCTTCAGGCGGCTCGACGATGTTTGCGCAGCTAAACAGCCGCGTGCGCGTTATCGATCTGTTGCGCGGTGCGATCATCCAGTCAGGTAACGATGCGTCCATCGCGCTTGCTGAAGGTATGCGCGGCACGGAAGAGGCTTTCGCCGCCGCAATGAATATGCGCGCTCGTGAACTTGGAATGACGCGAACCACGTTCAGGAACTCGTGGGGCGCCTTTCATCCCGAGCAGAAGACGACCTCGCGCGACCTTGCGACGCTCTCCGTTCATGTCGTCCGCAACTACCCGGATCTCTACAAAATTTATGGCGAAACCGAATTCACGTGGAACAAAATTCGCCAGCTCAACCGCAATCCACTGCTGACGATGAATATCGGCGCTGACGGATTGAAGACGGGCAACATAGAAGATTCGGGCTTTGGGCTCATCGGGTCGGCTGTTGAAGGCGGTACGCGCCTCGTCGTTGTCGTCAACGGCCTCAAGACCGGTCGCGAGCGCGCGGAGGAAGCGCGCAAGCTGCTTGTATGGGGCCTGCGCGCGTTCGATCATCGCGCGCTGTTTGCAAAGGGCGAAGTGGTCGGCGCCGCAAGAGTGTTCGGGGGCGCCGTGGGCTCCGTGCCATTGGTGTCAGACACGCCGGTTCGGGTGATGTCGCCGCGCGGCTCAAACGAACGGCTGGTCGGTCGCATCGTCTGGCAGGGCCCCATCGTAGCGCCGGTCAAGGAAGGCGATCAGATCGCAAGGTTGAAGGTCTTTCGCGGCAAGACTCTCGCGCTCGACATTCCGCTGCGCGCGGCTCAAGACGTTGAACCCGGAGCGCTTCACCAACGTGCGCTCGACGCAGGCGTCGAGTGGTTTGGCGGGCTGTTCAGACGATACGTGTTCAAGAGCTGATGACCATTCAGAATACCCGTGGACGTTTCATCACCCTCGAAGGCGGGGAGGGCGCTGGTAAATCGACACAAGCCGCACGGCTCGAAAGCCGTCTGCGCGCTCGCGGCTTTGAGGCCGTCCTCACGCGTGAACCCGGCGGCTCGCCGCTTGCAGAGCAAATCCGATCCGCAATTCTTTCGGGCGCCATTGCGCCGTTGGGGCCGGCGGCCGAGGCTGTCATGTTTTCCGCGGCCCGAATCGATCATCTTCGGCACACCATCCGTCCGGCGCTCGACAGCGGCAAATGGGTCATTTGCGACCGCTTTTCCGATTCCACGCGCGCCTATCAGGGCGCGCTCGGCAATCTGGACCCCCAGTTTCTGCGAGAGCTTGAACGTGTGACTGTCGGGCCCACCCGTCCAGACCTGACAATCGTGATCGACGTGCCGGCTGAGTTGGGCCTTGCCCGCGCGCGCGCGCGCTCTGCGTTCGCCGACCGCTTTGAAGCCGAAGGCCTCGCGTTTCATGAAGCGCTGCGGAACGCGTTCCTCGACATTGCGGTGGATGAGCCCCGCCGGTGCGCCGTAGTCGACGGGGCGGGGGATGCGGACGCTGTTTCGGACACAATTTGGCGCATTGTTTGCGAAAGGCTGGTCGAAAGCCCCGAGCCATCGCCTGAGAAAAAGGCCGCGCCATGAGCCGGCGCTCCGCAGCCGATGGAGCCCCTCCCGAGAGCGATGTTCTGCCCGGAGCGCCGCATCCCCGCGAGACCGAGCATCTGTTCGGCCATTCGGCCGCGGAAAGCGATTTCCTGAATGCCTATCGCGAGGGCCGCCTCCCGCAAGCCTGGCTCATCGGCGGGCGCGAAGGAATCGGCAAGGCGACGCTCGCCTGGCGCGTGGCGCGCTTCATTCTGGCAAACCCCGACCCTAGTCAGCCCGGCGTGCAGGGCGCGACCGATCTCCACGTGGACCCGAATCTTCCGGCAGTGCGCCGCATCGTTGCGCAATCGCACGGCGACGTGGTTGTTTTGCGCCGCGAATGGGACCCCAAGGGCAAGAAGCATTTCACGGAAATCCGCGTCGACGACGTGCGCAAGGCGATCAGCCTGTTTCATCGCGCGGCGAGCGAAGGGGGCTGGCGCATCGCTATTATCGACTGCGCCGACGACCTCAACCGCTCAAGCGCCAATGCGCTCCTCAAGATCATTGAGGAACCGCCGCCAAAGTCGCTCTTCCTCATCGTTTCGCACCGCCCGGCCGCGACCATGCCGACCATCCGCTCGCGGTGCCGTCGGCTGATCTTGTCGCCACTGCCCGACGCCGATGTCATTCGCGCGATCAAGGCGATGGAAGATGGGCCAAACGCGTCCGACAAGGAGCTGATGATAGCCACCGCGCGGGCGTCAGGCTCCGTACGCGACGCATTGCTTTTGCTGGCCAACGCAAGCATCAAACAGGCGGACGACGTCACGCGGCTGCTGTCAAAGCTGCCGGAAATCGACTGGCGAGCGGTTCATGCATTGGCGGATTCAACGCTCGGGCGTGAGGGCGGCGAAGTTTTCGACGCGGTCTTGACCATGATTCTGGATTGGATCGACGCCCATGTGCGGGCGAACGCGGCGTCGGGCGCAGGCCCGCGCAGCCTTGCGCCGCTTGCGCAGGTATGGGAAAAGATCGCCGCCTCGGCCCGCGAAACGCAGGCGCTAAACCTCGACCGTCGGCCGCTCGTTCTGTCCATATTCGCAGATCTTTCCGCGGCGGTGAGCGCCTCTCGCGGTTGATCACCGGAAAGCCAATGGCCACGCGCCCCACATTTTGCATCACGACGGCCATTCCCTACGCTAACGGGAAGCCCCACATTGGCCACGCCTATGAGCGCATCGCCACCGACGCGATTGCGCGTTTCCACAGACTCGACGGCAAGGACGTGTTCTTCATCACCGGCATGGATGAGCACGGCCTGAAGATGCAGCAAACGGCGGCCCGTGAGGGCTTGTCGCCGCAGGCGCTCGCCGACCGAACAGCCGCGCAGTTCGACGTAATGGGGGCCGCTCTTGATGCGCGCGCCGATCACGTCATTCGCACAACCGAGCAGCGCCACTACGCCGCCTCGCAGGCCATCTGGCGCGCGATGGAAAAGACCGGCGACATTTATCTGTCGAAATATTCCGGCTGGTATTCCGTGCGGGAGGAAGCCTATTTCGACGAAAGCGAACTCACCGAAGGGCACAACGGCGCGAAGAATTCGCCCAACGGCACGCCAGTTGAGTGGGTGGAGGAGGAAAGCTATTTCTTCCGCCTGTCGGCTTACGGCGACCGTCTGCTCGCCCACTACGAGGCGAACCCGGATTTTATAACGCCAGACAAATACCGGAACGAGATTCTCGCCTTCGTGAAGCGCGGCTTGCAGGATTTGTCGATCAGCCGCACCACGTTCAACTGGGGCGTTCCTGTCCCCAGCGATGACCGCCACGTCATGTACGTCTGGGTCGACGCGCTGACGAACTACCTCACCGCCTGCGGCTTTCCTGACGAAAGCGATCCGCGCTGGCGCTATTGGCCCGCGAATGCCCATGTTATCGGTAAGGACATCACGCGTTTTCATTCCATTTTCTGGCCCGCGTTTCTCATGTCGGCGGGCATCGAACTGCCGAAGCAGATCGTCGTCCACGGCTTCTTGTTCAGTCGCGGCGAGAAGATGTCGAAATCAGTCGGCAACGTCATCGACCCGATTACGCTGAGCGAGCACTATGGCGTCGATCAGCTGCGCTATTTCTTTCTGCGCGAAGTGCCGTTTGGTCAGGACGGAAATTATTCGCATGAGGCGATCGTCAATCGCATCAACGCGGACCTCGCCAACGATCTGGGCAATCTCGCGCAGCGCTCTCTGTCCATGATCGCCAAGAATTGCGAGGGCAGGGCGCCGATCCCCGGCCCGCTTTCGGATGAAGATCGCGTGATGCTCGATCAGGCCTGGGGCCTGGCCGACCGCACCCGCGCTGCGATGAAGGACTTCGCGCTCCATCAGGCGCTAGCGGAAGTCTGGCGCGTGGTGGCCGACGCAAATCGCTATTTCGCGTCGGAAGAACCGTGGGCGAAACGCAAGTCGGACCCGGATCGCATGAATACAATCCTCTGGACGACGGCGGAGGTCATCCGCAACATCGCCATCACGGCGCAGCCGTACATTCCCACGGCGGCGGCAAAGCTGCTGGACCTTGTGGGCTCTGCAGCGGACGCGCGCGTTTTCGTGAGCGCAGGCGAGGGCGCCCGCATTCCCGGGGGCCTGACCCTGCCCCCGCCTCAACCCGTTTTTCCGCGCTATATTGAGGCGGAAGCGGCCGTAAGCCCGACGCCCAAGCCGGACGCCCAAGCCCCTCCCAAAGCGACTGACAAGCCGAAATCCTGATGTTGATAGACACGCACTGCCACCTGGACTTCCCGGAATTTGCTGGCGACTTGCCCGGCGTGCGGGAGCGTGCCCACGCGGCGGGCGTCGAACGGATGATCACCATCTCGACCCGCGTGAAGAAATACGACGTCTATCGCGGCATTGCAGAATCTGCCGACAACATTTGGTTCTCGGTCGGCACCCACCCGCATCAGGCGCACGAGGAGCCAGACTTCACCGCGACTGAAATCGCGGCGCTGGCGAGCCATCCACGTTGCGTTGCCATTGGCGAAGCCGGACTGGACTACCATTACGACAAGAGCCCGCGCGACGTGGCGGCGAAGGTGTTTCGCACGCACATCGAGGCGGCGCGCCGCACGGACCTGCCGCTCGTCATTCATGCGCGCGACGCTGACGAGGACGTCGCCGCGATCCTGCGCGATGAAATGGGGAAGGGGGCTTTCAAAGCCCTGCTCCATTGTTTCACGGCTTCTCGCGAGCTCGCGCAAACCGGCATTGAGCTGGGGTTGTACGTTTCGTTCTCCGGCGTTCTGACGTTCAAGAATTCGCAGGAGCTGCGCGACATCGCCCGAGACCTGCCGTTGGACCGCTTGCTGGTCGAGACAGACGCGCCGTTTCTCGCGCCCACGCCGCACCGGGGCAAATCGAATCAGCCTGCCTATGTGGCCGAAACAGCAAAAGTCCTGGCCGATCTCAAAGGCGTCAGCGCTGAGGAAATTGCGTCGAAAACGACTGCTAACGCCCTTCGATTGTTTGATAAAATGCCGGGATCGCTTGCATGAGCCGTAGCGTCGTCATCCTCGGCTGCGGCTCATCGGGCGGCGTGCCGCGGGTTGGCGGTGAATGGGGCGCGTGCAATCCTGACAACCCCAAAAATCGTCGCCGACGTTGCTCGATTCTCATCGAGCAGACGCGCCCGGAAGGCGAAACCATCGTTCTCGTCGACACGTCGCCGGATCTTCGCGAGCAATTGCTCGAGACCGGGACGACGCGTCTCGACGGCATTCTCATCACCCATTCCCACGCGGACCACACCCATGGCATCGACGATGTTCGACCGCTGGTCATCAAGATGCGCCGCCGCGTCGACGTTTACATGGACGATTCAACCGAGGCCGCGTTGCGCGCCCGGTTCAGCTATGTCTTTGAAACGCCAATCGGAAGCCAATATTCACCGCTCATGAACCCGATGGAGTTGCGCCATGGGGTCGGCGTGAGCATCGCCGGGCCCGGAGGTTCCGTTGCCGCCGTGCCGTTCAGACTGAACCATGGCGATATGGACTCATTGGGGTTCCGCATTGGCGACATGGCTTACACGCCAGATGTCGTCGCTATACCCGATGCGAGCGTGGAGTTTCTGGCCGGACTCGATCTGTGGATCATCGACGCGTTGCGCTACACGCGCCATCCAAGCCATTTCAGCCTCGCAGAAGCGCTGGACTGGATTGCCCGCATGAAGCCCCGGCGCGCGGTCCTGACGAATCTCCATACAGACCTCGACTATGACGCACTACGGACGGAGTTGCCCAAAGGCGTGATGGTCGCGCACGACGGAATGCGGCTCACATTTTGAACGGCGGCCAATTTGTCGGCACGCTGCGAGACGAGCCGTCGCGAAAATAAGCGCGAGCCAGAGGATAAATCCTAGAAATTCAGATCAGGAATGGCACTGAGCCCCAGACCTTACGACGTCAAGTTCCATAATATGTCTTATGCGAATGATGGATGTTTCCAGCAGAACTCTTCCCGAGCAGTCAACAGCTTCCAAGTCTCCGATCCGCAGCGAGGCGCCCGCCCTCTCATCGACCCCTTGATTCATTCCGGCCGGAAAAAGAGTTCACGCGCAGGTTGGGCGCAGCCTGAAACGGCGCCGCAAACTCAGCCGGAGTCTTCAGCACCCCGTGCATCTACGGCGCCGCTGATGCGCATATTTGCGACGCTGCACAAAGTTGTTCCGCTCAAGAGGCTAAATGCCGCAATTTAGGATAGGCGCCGTCCCGTCATGGTGTTACATTCCAAGCGCGAGTGCGGCAGGACCTATAGTTGGCAATTGCGAAGCAATGCTCAGAGGACCATCTGTCAAGCGGGTCAGGGGACGGACGACACGTGCGTACGTCGGAGGGATTCGCGCACCATTATGGTGCCGGAATGGGGCGCCGCCCTTTGATGGAGACGAACGGAAGCTATGAGCAAGGGTAAAGATTTTCGGCCGAGGCGGCGGGGCTTCGACGATGACGGTCCGATGGACTTTGGCGGAAAACCACAGCGCCAGGCCCGGTCGCAATTCGGAGGGTTCCAGGCCCCTCCGCCCGAGATGGGTGGGTTCGCCCCGCCCGCTTCAACTGTCGATGCGACGGTGAAATGGTTCAAATCTGACAAGGGTTTCGGCTTTGTCGAACTGGATAATGGCCAGGGCGATGCGTTCCTTCACGTGGGCGCGCTGCAATCCGCAGGCCATGAGACCGTCCCGCCAGGAGCAAAGCTCAAGGTCACCGTTGGCCAGGGCATGAAAGGCGCGCAGGTTACCCGCGTTTACGAGGTTGACCTGTCGACAGCGCAAGCTGCGGCCCCCGCGCGTACATTCTCGGACGGTCCTCGCGCTCCGCGCCGTGGTCCGGACCCGACGTCCGCGATCGAGGTTGCTGGCAAGGTCAAGTGGTTCGATCCGACCAAGGGCTTCGGCTTCGTCGCGAGCGACGATGGCGGCAAGGACGTCTTCGTGCACATCTCAACTCTGCGTCCCGGCGGCATTGCCGAATTGGTCGAAGGGCAAGCGGTGATCATGCAGGTCGTCGAGACGCCCAAGGGCCGCGAAGCGGTCGCGATTTCGCTCGGTTAATCCAACCGTGCACTCATTTGAGAAGGGCGCGCCGTGTGTGCGCCCTTTTCTTTTGCGCAAAATCCGGATCGCGCCGCGCCCAAACCGGCCCCCAATATACCCTATTCTGCCCTGCCCGCTGGTGATGACATGAAGGCCTCCGCAGACATCGCTGACCTACTGGCCATCATGGCGCGGCTTCGGTCTCCAGTTGACGGCTGTCCTTGGGACATAGAGCAGGATTTTGCGAGCATCGCGCCCTACACGATTGAGGAAGCTTACGAGGTGGCCGACGCCATCCAGCGCGGCGATTTCTCCGACCTCAAGGACGAACTGGGCGATCTCCTCCTGCAGGTCGTGTTTCACGCCCGCATGGCGCAGGAGCGCGGGCTGTTCGCGTTCGGCGACGTGGTCGAGGCAATCTGCGCAAAGCTGTTGCGCAGGCACCCTCATGTGTTCAGCGACGTCGCAAATCTCTCTCCCGATCAGGTGAAGGCTCTGTGGGGCGACATCAAGCGTCAGGAGAAGGCCGACCGCGCCGCGGCCCGCGCAACTGCTGGTCTGCCGGCAGAGCCGGTCGGCAGCGTGCTGTCCGGCGTGCCCGAGGGAATGCCCGCACTTACGCGCGCGATGAAGCTGCAGGAAAAGGCGTCGAAGGTTGGGTTCGACTGGAACGACGCGCGGCTTGTGCTGGCGAAAATCCGGGAGGAATGCGATGAGCTGGAACGCGAGATTGAAGCCGGGCGCATCGAGGCCATTCGCGACGAAATCGGCGATCTCTTTTTTGCGCTCGTCAATCTTGCCCGACACGCTGGCGCTGATCCCGAGGCGGCGCTGCGCGGAACCAATGACAAATTCCAGCGCCGCTTTGCCCACATAGAAGCTCGGCTCGAGACAAGAGGCACGCGGCCTGAGGACTCGACCCTGGCCGAGATGGACGCACTTTGGGACGAAGCCAAGCGTATCGAAAAGTCAGATAAGACATGATTCTAGATCATTTTTCTTATATCTGACCTTAAGTTCTCAGTTCCCGTTTTCCGGAGGCCCTGCGCCCTCAACTTCCCGGGCGTCGGTGAACTTGCGTTGAAATCGCTCAAGGCGTGTCGGGGCTACTTTGAGCGCAAGTTCGATATCGCCGTCGGGCCTGTCGTGACGCTCAAGAATCTGCGTGTTGGTATATAGCCAGCTCAACCCCTCGCCATCTGAGCCCGGGAGGGTCAACGCCATCTGCACATGCCCGGCCGAAAGGCGCGCTTCTATACCTTCGAGCAATCCGTCGACGCCCTCCCCGGTTATCGCCGACACGGCGAATGAGAGAACACCGTTACGCTTGGCCAGGTTATGCAGGGCCTGCGCGCGGTCCTGCGGCAGCAGATCCAGCTTGTTCCAGACCTCGACAATACGCGGGTCGTGCGGCCCGATTCCCAGATCGCTCAGAATTTTCTCGACGTCCTCGCTCTGCGCTTCGGTGTCGTCGTGGGAAATGTCGCGCACGTGCAGCACGACGTCCGCCTCCATCACCTCTTCAAGAGTCGCCCGGAAAGCCGAGACTAGCATCGTGGGCAGATCGGAGATGAAGCCCACCGTGTCGGAAAGCATCATCTTTTCGCCGTGCGGAAGCTTGACCGCGCGCAACGTCGGATCGAGCGTGGCGAACAGCATATCCTTCGCCAGCACGTCGGCCCGCGTCATCCGGTTGAACAGCGTGGACTTGCCTGCGTTCGTATAACCCACAAGCGCCACGACCGGATAAGGCACGTCCTGACGTTGCTTGCGGTGCAAGCCGCGCGTCTTTTTCACGCCTTCAAGATCGCGCTCAATACGCTGCATCCGTTCCTGAATGAGTCTGCGGTCGGTTTCAATCTGGGTTTCGCCGGGTCCGCCTAGGAAGCCGAATCCACCGCGCTGCCGCTCAAGATGGGTCCATGAGCGCACGAGACGGGACTTCTGGTAGTTCAGATGGGCAAGTTCGACCTGCAGCGCGCCCTCGCGCGTGCGCGCCCGTCGACCGAAGATTTCCAGGATCAGCCCGGTCCGGTCGATCACCTTGGCCGAAAAGGCCTTTTCAAGGTTTCGCTGCTGGACGGGAGAAAGCGCACAATCGACCACGACGAGGCCGATGTCCTCCTCCTTGATCCGAGTCGCAATTTCATCAACCTTGCCGGGGCCCAGGTAAGTTGCTGGGCGAATCTGGGTCAGCGGCGCGACAATAGCGCCCTCCACGTCAAGGTCGATCGCGCGCGCAAGCCCCTCGGCCTCCGCGATACGCGCCTGCTGATCGCGCGGGGACAGACGCCCTGCCCCCGCCCGTGCGGCGGCTCGATCGTTCAGATATGGCCCAAGGACAAACGTGCGCGTGTTCTGCGCAAGTTTTCGCTCAAGATCGAACCCTGGCGAGTTCACTTGCAAGCGAGTGTTTTCGAGTTCGGTCAAGCGCGCTCCACATGCACCGATCAGGTTTGGGGTTTTTCCCCGCCCTCTTCCCCGGTTTCAAACATTTGAATCGGCGTACCGGGCATAATCGTGGATATGGCGTGCTTGTACACAAGTTGCGAGTGGCCATCACGGCGTAGCAGCAAACAAAAGTTGTCAAACCATGTCACGACGCCCTGAAGCTTGACGCCGTTGACGAGGAAGATGGTGAGCGGGACTTTGTGCTTCCTGACATAGTTCAGGAAAGTGTCCTGCAGATTTTGGGCGCGTTCGGCCGCCATTTTATTGGTCCCTTCGTTATGTCGTTTCGCCATGGACGTGACGGAACGTCTTTTTTTCTAGCTACGATTCAAATCGCACGCAGTCCGCAAACAGTAAAGGACCGTCATGCCTGAATCGCAAGACAAGCATCTGCGCGGACTACGTGTTTATGCGGACTGTTGCGCCAAGCAGACACTTCGCGATCAGTCGATTTGTAGCGACTTCAGTTTTCGATGAAGCGCAGACCGCTCCATGCCTATGAATTCGGCAGTGCGCGAGATGTTTCCGCCAAACCGGCTGATCTGCGCAACGAGATATTCGCGCTCGAAAACCTCGCGCGCCTCGCGAAGCGGAAGGCTCATCAACTTTTCGCCCCCTGTCCCGTTCGGCGTGGACGGCACCAGCGCGCCTATCTCTGACGGCAGCATTTCGGCGGTAATTTCAGCGTCGGGATCGCCGCCAGACAGGATCATCAATCGTTCGACGTTGTTGCGCAGCTGACGGATGTTGCCGGGCCAGTCATGAGACTGCAGGACAGCCATTGCGTCGGCGCCTATCCGCCGCCGCGGCATGCCGGTCGCTGCCGAAATCTGGTCCATGAAATACTCCACGAGTTCTGGAATATCCTCGCGCCGTTCAGAAAGTGACGGGGCCCGAATCGGAACGACGGCAAGGCGATGGAACAGGTCTTCCCTGAAAGTGCCCGCCGCAATCGCAGCAGCCAGATCCTTGCTGGATGACGAGACAATACGGACATCCACATGCACGCGCGTCGCGCCGCCAACCCTCTGGAAGTTTTGGTCCACGAGAACGCGCAGGATGCGGTTCTGCGTCTCGCGCGGCATATCGCCGACCTCGTCAAGGTAGAGTGTCCCGCCATGCGCTTCCTCAAGCGCGCCAACCTTGCGGCTTCGCTGGTCGGCCGCTTCGACGCCGAACAGTTCGACCTCCATCGACTCGGGTGTGATGGTGGCCGCGTTGATGGCCACGAACGGCCCCTGCGCCCGCGGCGACGTTTCATGGATCACGCGCGCAACAAGCTCCTTACCGGACCCCGGCGCGCCCATCACCATCACCCGCGAGTTCGTCGGTCCTACCCGCTCGATCACCTGCCGAAGCTGATTCAACATGGGTGACTTGCCGACGATGCGATTGGTAGCGCCAGCGCGCGCACGCAGGTCCGTAACCTCGCGCTTGAGACGCGACGTTTCAAGGGCTCTGTCGGCGACAAGGACGAGACGATCGGCCTTGAACGGCTTCTCGATGAAGTCGTAGGCGCCGAGCTTGATCGCGGACACAGCGGTCTCGATGTTGCCGTGGCCCGAGATCATCACCACCGGCAGGGTGGGATGATTCTCCTTGATGACGTTGAGCAATTGGAGTCCGTCGAGCCGCGACCCCTGCATCCAGATATCCAGGAAAACGAGGTGCGGTCGGCGGGCCTCGATAGCCGCAAGCGCTTCGTCAGAATTCTTCGCTGTGCGCGTGCCATGCCCTTCATCCGAGAGAATGCCCGCAACGCCCTCGCGGATGTCGGCTTCGTCGTCAACGATGAGAATGTCGGCAGCCATTTTTTTCTCGCGTTCTAATTTGCCGCGGCGGAATCAACCGCCGGTGCGTTGTCCAAGTTCGCAGCCACTTCGCTGCTATCGGCGAAATGAAGCCGCACCCAGGCTCCCTTTCCCTCCGGCGCATCCAGTAGGTCGATGCCGCCGCCGTGATCCTCAAGGATCTTGGCGACGATTGGCAGGCCAAGGCCTGTCCCCTCCGCTCTGGTCGTCATGTAGGGCTCAAGGAGGCGTTGGCGGTTCTCCTTGGGAAAGCCCTTTCCGTTGTCGATCACATCGATTGCGATCTGTCCGTCATCGCTGCGCGCAAGGCGCACCCGCACACGCGGTGCAGGTTTCTCGGCGTCTTCATCGCCTGTGATTCCCTCTGTTGCGTTTTTAACGATGTTGGTCAGCGCCTGCGAAAGAAGTCGCCGATCAAACCGCGCGTACAAAGGCTCATCCGGCAGATGTTCCTCGATTGTGACTTCCGGATGACCCACCCGCATCAGGAACACAACCTGATTGACGCATGCCCGCAAATCATCGCGCTCGAGGCGCGCTTTGGGCATCCGCGCAAATGATGAGAACTCATCCACCATGCGCTTGATGTCGTCCACCTGCCGGATAATCGTATCTGTGCACTGGTCGAAAATATGACGATCCTCTGTAATGGTGCGGCCGTATTTGCGCTTCAGTCGCTCCGCGGAAAGCTGGATGGGCGTCAGGGGATTCTTGATTTCATGCGCGATGCGACGCGCCACATCCGCCCATGCAGATGTGCGCTGCGCCGAGACGAGATCGGTGATGTCATCGAGCGTAATGACCTCGTTACGCTCGGCGCTGAAGGATTGTTCTGTCGTCACGCGCACGTTGAAGATGCGCTCTCGCCCTTTACGTGTCAGGGCGATCTGGCTTTGGTGCGTGCGCATGTGGCTGGCGCGCGCCTCTTCTAGAACGGCGCCCAGTTCCGGCACGATCTCCGCAATGGGACGGCCAGCGGCATGATCCGGATCGACGTCGATTTTCTCGTCCAGGAGCCGGGTCGCCGAAGGGTTGAGGACGTTCACGATGCCCATGGCGTCAATGCCGATGATGGCGGCCGGAACACCCGCGAGCACGGCTTCCGTAAACGCGCGTCGCTCATCGTTCAGGCGACTGGCGGCGATCAGTCGGTTCTGCTGCAGGCGCAGTTCCGAGGTCATCTTGTTGAACGTCTCGCCCAGATGCCCCAGATCGCCGTCAGACTGGTGCACCGGAACCTGCACATAGAGATTGCCTGACGACACCTGATCGGTCGCCGTGATCAGTCGCCGAATCGGGGTGACCAGCCGGTTGGCGACCGACAGACCAAGCCACGTCGCGGAGAGCAACATGATGAGCGCGATTAGCGCGTACATGATCGCGAAGGCTATCTGGATATTGTAGCGATGCCCTTCATAAGCTTCGTAAAGCGCCGTCAGTTTCTGCACTTGAAGTGGAAACGTCGTCGCAAGCGGATCGACAGGGCGCGACGCGTAGACAAACGTCTCCGGCACATTTTGCATTTGCCGGACGGCTGCAAACGTCCGGCCCTCGTCGAGGATCAGGCAAAGCGGCTCGTCGCGCGCAGCGTCGTCAAAGTCGCTCGCCTCGGGCTGGACGATGCGTGACGTCGACGAAGTGCCATACTCGACGATGGTCCCATCGCGCTTCATCATGGCTGCCGCAGAGAAGCCAAGCACCTGCGCGCGGCCCGCAAAATACTCCTTGAAGAGCGCCCGGTTGGATGTGAACAGGGGACTGGCGCGGTCGAGGTCGGTGGCGGTGAGTTTGGCCTCCTGAAGCAAAGCCCGGCACTGCGATTCGCGGAAGATCTGCGCGACGGAGCCCGTCGTGTAGATGAACCCCCGCACATCCTGCATGAAGGCCGGGTTCAGTACGCGGTCCAGCGTCACCGAACCAACCATCGCCATCAAAATGGCCGGGAACGCCGCCACACCGGAAAACAGCGCCACCATGCGGAAATGGATTCGCGCGCCAGCGGCCTGCGCCCGCCTCGCCGCGACGAGCCGGCGCGCCTCCATAAACAACAGCACCATCAGAAACAGGCTGATTGCCGCGTTAAGCGCGAATAGCGCCAGCACCACCTGGCTCGTGGGTGAAATTGGGGTGTAATCGGCGAAAATAAGTAGCGTCGCCAACGCGCTCAGCAGAGCGATCGTGACGGAGATGGGGCCCAGACGGGCAAGCCAGCGCCGTTCGCGAGCTGGGGTAATCATCTCTTCACTAGGCGTGGGCTGCGACATTCGCTCGTGCTTCATGCGTGCGCGTTTCCCTCAGCATCGAAGCCGCAGGCGATCCGGGCGGGATGCAGATGGGCTTGGCTGCCTCCGGGGATACTGTTCCCCGTGGCAATCATACAACGGTGTTGCAAGATTGCGACAAAATTGAGGGGCGGGGCAAGCAGCGCCCAGCAAGCGGCGACTTATGCGCACTTCTGGGGGCCATCAATGATTGCGCGGGCAGTTTGTAGTGGCCGCCTATTCCCAGCGGACGGCTGTTATGCAGCCCGCCGGGGACATAAGACCGGGATCAGCGCGGCGAGCGCATCAACCTGATGTCAAGCTCACGCACCTTTTTGCGTAGCGTATTGCGGTTGAGGCCTAAAAGTTCGGCGGCCTTGATCTGGTTGCCCCGGGTGGCCGCCAGTGCGGCCGAGATCAGCGGACCTTCCACTTCGCGCAGGATGCGATGATAGAGCCCGGCCGGCGGCAATTGCTCGCCGTGCGTTTTGAACAGCGCGTTCAGGTGATGTTCGACCGACATGGACAACGTTGCGCCATCGGGCTCGGCGGACAAGGCCATCGCGCCGTTCGCAACCCCTGCAATAGGCGTGGGCCGGAAATCGCCCATCGGCATGGAGTCGAACCCAAGCTCGGTCTCGACGAGATGCTCGGTGATCGTTTCCTGCGGATAGAGGGCAGCCAGACGCCGAACGAGATTTTCCAGCTCGCGGATGTTGCCCGGCCAGCGGTGCCGCTTCATGCGCTCCAGCGCAGCGGTATCCACATGTTTCAGCGGCAAGCCCTGCGACGCAGCGAGTTTGAAGAAATGGCGAACGAGATCGGGCACGTCTTCCGTGCGTTCGCGCAGCGGCGGCAAACGAAGCGGCACCACGTTAAGACGGAAGAACAGATCTTCGCGAAACAGGCCTTGCTGGATGAGGATGCGCAGGTCCTTGTTGGTGGCGGCGACGATGCGCACGTTCGTGCGAATGGGCGCCCGACCTCCGACCGTCGTGTATTCCCCCTGCTGGAGCACGCGCAGGAGACGAGTCTGCGCCTCCATCGGCATATCGCCGATTTCATCGAGGAAGAGCGTGCCGCCTTCGGCTTGCTCGAATCGACCAATCGACCGGCTGGCGGCGCCGGTGAAGGCGCCCTTCTCGTGACCGAACAATTCGCTCTCGATGAGATCGCGAGGGATTGCGGCCATATTGATGGCGACGAACGGCCCATTCTTGCGCTTGCCGTAGTCGTGCAGCGCGCGCGCGACCAGCTCCTTGCCGGTGCCGGACTCGCCCGTAATCATCACGGTGAGATCGGTCTGCATGAGGCGGGCGAGCGTGCGGTAGATTTCCTGCATCGCAGGCGAGCGCCCAACGAGCGGCATGCCGTCGATGTCTTCGACGTTCGGCTCACGCGGGGGGCGCGCCTTTGGCTGGCTCAGCGCCCGCCCAACAATGGCGACGAGATCCTTCAGATCGAAGGGTTTCGGCAAATAGTCGTAGGCGCCGCGCTCCGACGCCTTGATGGCCGTCATGAACGTATTTTGGGCGCTCATCACGATAATGGGCAGGTCCGGGCGCAGCTTCTTGATGCGCGGTAGAAGCTCAAAGGCGTTTTCATCGGGCATCACGACGTCCGTAATGATCAGATCGCCCTCGCCCGCTTGTACCCAGCGCCACAAAGTTGCGGCGTTCCCGGTGATACGAACCTCATAGCCAGCTCGTGTAAGCGCCTGATTCAGAACAGTCCTGATTGCGGCGTCGTCGTCGGCTACAAGAATGTTCCCGCTCGCCATGAAGGCTTATCTCCTGAATGCTGGGCTTAGCCGGGTTCCTCCTCGCGGCCGTCGCGCGGACTGAACATCGGCATGAGTACTCTAAACGTGGTGCGCCGCGGGTGGGATTCACACTCTACAGTCCCGCCGTGATCGCCCACTATTTTTGCAACCAGTGCAAGACCCAGGCCAGTCCCCGATGGCTTGTTGGTCACGAAAGGGTCGAACAGGTGATCGAGAAGCTCCGGCGGAACCCCCGGCCCGTTGTCACGAACACAGAATTCGAGCGGTAAGGCGACGGGTTGAGCAGATCCTGCCACACGAAGACGCACACCCGGTCGAAAAGCGGTCGTAAGCTCGATTTCACCATCGACAGCGTCCTGACCAACCGCCTCCGCCGCATTCTTCACCAGATTCAGGAAAATCTGGATCAACTGGTCACGATTGCCGCTGACTGGAGGCAGCGATGGGTCATAGGTCTCCACAAAGCGAATATGCCGCGCGAAGCCCGCCTGCGCGATCCGCTTCACGTGGTCGAGCACGTAGTGAATGTTGACAGCTTCTCGCTCGGCGGGCCGCTCGTCGGTAAACACCTCGAAACGGTCCACCAGCTTCACAATGCGGTCCGTTTCTTCGCAGATCAGCCGCGTCAGAGCCCGGTCCTCATCACCCAACGCACTTTCGAGAAGCTGCGCCGCGCCCCGTATGCCGGAAAGCGGATTCTTGATCTCATGCGCCAGCATGGCGCCAAGCGCCGTAACGGATCGCGCTGCTCCTCTATGCGTCAGCTGCCTGTCCATCTTATCGGCAATCGTTCGCTCCTGAAGCATTATGACTATAATTTCAGCATTTGGCAGAAGCGGTGTGGCGTTCACGTCGACAATTCGATCCACGCCGATGCGGGGCGTACCGACGTCGATCCGGTATTCGTTGATCCCGCTGCGGCGGCTCCGAGCGTCGTCAATAACCGCCAGAACCGGAGATCCGAACGGCAAAATGTCCTTGATGAACATTCGGGCCAGCTGCGCCTGGCTCATCTGAAAGAAGGTTTCGCTGGCCGCGTTCGCGGTTGTGATGCGGCCAGCGGGGTCGATTGTCAGGATAGGATGCGGAAGCACGGCCAGCACCTGTGCTGCCGGATCGTCACGGGTCTTTGCGCTGCTCATGCGGCCTCGGCTGGAAGGGACGCGCCGGACAGGTGCAAGAAAGCCTCGCGCAAAAGCGCGATCGCCTGTGCCGGATCATCGGTTGTGACAAGCAGCAGCCGCAGCGCGTCCGGCGCGCCAGCGTGCTCGGCATAGGCTGAAAGGTGCTTGCGTGCATGACGAAGGCCCGTCCGCGCGCCCATGGTCGCCATCAAGGTTTCCAGATGCTCAAGCGCCGCATCCCGCTTTTGGTCCGCAGTCGGCTCACGCCACTTGCGCCCCGCCAGACCGCTGGCGATTTCACCGACAAGCCACGGTCGCCCCATAGCCGCCCGGCCGATCATGACGCCTGCGGCGCCAGATTGCGCCAGCATCGTGTGAGCGTCCGCGAGCGATGTGCAATCGCCATTGGCAACGACCGGCAGGCGCGTCGCCTCGACAACCGGGCGGATCGCCCGCCAGTCTGCCACGCCCTTGTAAAACTGGTTGCGCGTGCGCCCATGAATTGTGATCAGTTGCACTCCTGCATCCTGCGCGCGCCTCGCGATTTCGGGCGCATTGAGGCAATCCAAATCCCAGCCGAGGCGCATCTTGAGTGTCACCGGCAGGCTCGTGCCCTTCACAGTCGCCTCGATCAGCCGCAACGCGTGATCGGGCGCGCGCATGAGCGCCGAACCCGCGTACCCGCCCGTGACCCGCTTGGCCGGACAGCCCATGTTGATGTCCACAACTGACGCGCCTGTTTCTTCCGCCACCCGGGCCGCCTCACCCATCCAGGAGGGCTCGCGACCGGCAATCTGCACCACGTGAACGTCAAGACCGGCGCCTTCCGCCCGCAGCCGAGACACCTCATGCCCGCGCACAAAATCATCGGACGCGACCATTTCCGACACGACGAGCGACGCGCCGAAGCGGCGTGCGATCCGGCGCAGGCCGACATCGGTGACGCCGGACATGGGCGCAAGAACCGCGCAGCCGTCCAGCTGGACAGAGCCTATGCGCAAGCCCGCGCCTAACGAGCTCTCGCCTAACAATTGAGCAGGATTATTCATGCACACAAGATAGACATTTCTCACCGCAACGCCAATGGCGCTTGCGGCCGAATTGACCGGCGCCCGCAAAAGCGGGACACGACTTCTGTGAGTGCTTGGACCCGCCGGGGACTTGATATGAATTGGAGCGATGTCGCCGTAGTTGTTGTCGCAGCCGGACGCGGCGTCCGCGCAGGCGGCGATGGGCCGAAGCAGTATCAGCCGCTCGCGGGCGTGCCCGTGCTCACGCGCACGCTCAACGCGTTCTCCGCCTCGATACCCGGAGCGACCCTCGTCTGCGTGATCCATCCCGACGATGTGGACCTCTACGAGAGCGCAATTGCGAGCGCCCCTGCCCTGCACACCGGCGTGCGAATTTTGCAGCCGGCGCTCGGCGGCGCGACGCGGCAAGCCAGCGTCAGCGCGGGTCTCGCAACGCTCGATGTGGATTTGACAAAAATCGTCCTCATCCACGACGCCGCGCGGCCCCTCGTCAGCGCCCGCCTGATACGCGCAGCTGTCGACGCGGCCCGCACCCACGGCGCCGCCATTCCGGCGTTGGCGCCCGTCGATGCGCTGAAATCGATTGATCGGCAGGATCGCATCCTGCGCGACATTGATCGCAATGGCGTGCGCGCCGTGCAAACGCCCCAAGCCTTCAACTACGATCTCATCCGTAACGCCCATGACCGCGCCGCGGCCCAAGACTTTGGCGAGGCGGCGGACGACGCCGCGATCGCTGTGTGGGCGGGGCATGCCGTACACACATTCGAGGGAGAGGCAACTAACGTGAAGCTTACGCATCCGCAAGATTTCGCAGCCGCACAAGCGCAGCTCATGCATGCGCTTGGCGATGTGCGCACGGGGCTTGGCTACGACGTACACGCTTTTGGCCCCGGCGATCATGTCTGGCTGGGCGGACTGCGCATTGCCCACGACGCGGGCCTGGTTGGCCATTCAGACGCCGATGTTCTTCTTCATGCGTTGACCGACGCTATCCTTGGAGCCATCGCCGATGGAGACATTGGCTCCCACTTCCCGCCGTCGGATCAACGCTGGAAGGGCGCCGCGTCGGACATTTTTCTCAGGCACGCGGTCGAGCGCGTTGCGCAACGGGGCGGCTTGATCGCCCATCTCGACGCGACCATCATCTGTGAGGCGCCGAAGATTGGCCCGCATCGCGACGCGATCCGCGCGCGAATTGCAGACATCACTGGCCTCGATCTTGGCCGCGTCGCCATCAAGGCGACGACATCCGAACAGCTCGGCTTTACCGGGCGGCGAGAAGGTATTGCCGTGCAGGCGATCGCCACTGTCCGGCTGCCAACGGGAGACATGTGAATGGACTCGATTTTCGATTCAGAATTGACCGCGCGCGCCACGGCGCTTCTGGCCGCCTGCCGCGCCAAGGCGCTCAAGATCGTGACGGCTGAATCGTGCACCGGGGGGCTCGTAGCCGCATTGCTCACAGAAATTCCCGGCTCGTCCGACGTGTTCGATCGCGGCTTTGTCACCTATTCGAACGCCGCAAAACACCAGTTGCTCGGTGTCTCCGAAACATTGATAGACGCCTGCGGCGCAGTCAGTCCCGAAGTGGCGCGGGCGATGGCTGACGGCGCCCTCACCCATTCAAAGGCGGACATTTCGGTCGCGATCACCGGCGTCGCGGGCCCCGGCGGCGGCACGGAGCAAAAACCCGTTGGTCTCGTCCACTTTGCCTGCGGGCGCCGCATGAGCCCGATCAAAAGCGCAGAGCAATTATTTGGCGACATTGGCCGCATTCAAGTGCGGATGGCGGCGCTGGCGTTCGCTCTGAGCCTCATGGAACAGGCATTGGCTGAACGCTAGGCGCAGCCTGTCGAGCATGCTCTGGACCGATAACAAAATAAGTCTATCCTCCCCTAATAACCCTTTGCAGGGCGAGGCCACGCCGGATGAACCGCGGGCCACAACGTTGGGAGGAAGCGATGGCGAAGACCGCCAATCTGTTTCGCACGGCGGCGCTTATTGCAGTTTCATGCCCTTGCGCGGCTATCGCTCAAACGCCCTTTTATCAGGGCAAGACTTTGACGATCATCGTCGGCTTTTCACCCGGCGGTCTTTATGACATCACCGCCCGCCTCGTTTCCCGCCACATCGGCAAGCAGATACCGGGCAATCCTGCGGGTAATGTACAGAACATGCCTGGCGCCGGCGGCACGCGGGCAATCCAGCACCTCAATTCAATCGCGCCCAAGGACGGTACGGTGATCGGCCTTATAAAGCGTTCGTTCGCGACCGACCCCTTATTCACGCCCGACGAGGGCTATGATCCCGTGCGACTTCAACCGATTGGTTCAACATCAACCGAGACCTCGACCGTCGTCACGTGGCACACGTCGAAGATCACCACGTTTGAGGAGATATTCCAGCGGGAGATCACGGCGGGAACCACCTCAGCCGCCAGTGGGATCGTTCGCTACGCTCGCCTTGTTAACCGCGTGACGCCAGCGAAAATGAAAATCGTCGCAGGCTATCCCGGCGGCAATGACATCACGATGGCGATGGAGCGGGGCGAAGTCGACTCGCGGTTCGGATGGTCATGGGGCAGCGTGAAGAGCCGCGCCAGGGACTGGCTCGATCAGAAGAAGATCCACATCATTCTCCAGATGGGCATCATGCGGGCGCCGGATTTGCCCGATGTCCCATTCATCATGGATTACGCAAAGACCGATCTCGACCGGCAGGCGCTGGAGCTTGTGTTCGCGCCGGAAGCCTTCGCATGGCCAATCGTGGCTGGCCCGGATGTGCCTGCGGCGCGGATTGATGAATTGCGCCGCGCCTTTGACGCAACCATGAAAGATCGCGATTTCCTTGCCGAGGCGCGAAAGCTTGATATCGAGATTGAGCCGGTCAGCGGCGCGGAGATGGCCAAGACCGTTGCGCGACTGGCGACATTCGACAAGCGCGCGATTGCGCGAGCCATCGAGTTGACGCGCCCCGACTAGCGCGGATCAGGCTTTGCTTTCCCCGGCGGGCGGCGTTGTGCGCGCGGCAGTAGCGCGGCGGCTGTAAACGAGATCCGCGCGCCTCTCGAACGCCTCCGCGAAACGGCGGAAGGCCGTGTCGAACATCGTGCCCATCAACAGCCCGAGCATGCGACTGCGAAATTCATAGTCGATGTAGAAGTCGATGTCGCAAAGCTTGCGATTTTCTTGACCCGCGGCAGTCGGCGTGTCGACGAAAGCCCAGCGGTTATCCAGTTTCGAAAACGGACCGTCGAGATATTCGACCTGAATGCTGAAGTTGGGGCGGTCGAGCGTCACCTTGCTCGTAAACGTCTCACGAATCGCCTTGTACCCCACCGACATATCCGCAGTGAGAACCTCCCGCCCTTCCCCATCAGGCGAGCGCTTGCGCACTTTGATGCCGGTGCAAAGCGGCACAAAGAGCGGATACTTCTCGACGTCAGCAACGAGGTCGAACATATCGGCGGCGCTGTGCCGGACCCGGCGCTTGGTGCGAAATGAAGGCATCTGAACTCCGATTGCGGCACGCCTATACCACGCCGCGCCGCCTGTCGAACCCCCACCCACGTGCGACCCGTTAGCGGAACATACAGACCTCGTTCCTGTCTGCACCTGTCGCGATGCGTCCTTTTCTCTGGAACGGCGTCGCGACCAAACACGTGACGATCAACCAGATTTTTCAGCCGTTTTCCATTCCGGTTGCTCGCCCTCGTTACGAGGCGGATCCTCCGCATGGTCCCGCGAATGGCCCTTTGACGACCCGGCAATTGTACGGATGAAGACTGGGAGCCCGCGCTCATTTTCAATCAGGTTTGATAGTGTATCTGCCCGCTTGTTGCAGCGCACAAAGCCAGATTCGGCTGCGATACTTGATTGTAATTACAGAGCTTAAATTCGACCAAAAATAGTCTATTTTTATACCGTAAATATACTATGGTAAAAACACGGTTAGCTTAAGTGATGATCGCTGCATGTCTTGCGCCTGACGCTATGTGTGGCATTTCGATACACGGCCTTCGGCGGGCTGATAACGGGAGGATGCGGGCGAGACTCAATTGCGTGCAAGAGCGCGACGCCGCGTTCGGTAGAGGCGCAATTGGCCCGCCAGCTCCAGACGAAATGACAATTGTCTCCTGTCTCAGGAGGCCAGTATGGAGGGAAGACATGTCAGATAGCACTGGTGACAGATACTGGAAACGCACATCGACCCTGATGTGGACGATGTTAGGCCTGTGGGCGTTCTTCAGTTTAATCGTCCACATGTTTGTGGAACCGCTCAACAAGATCGTTATCGCTGGCTTCCCGCTTGGCTTCTACATGGCCGCGCAGGGCTCGCTCATCGTCTTCGTTGTGATGCTTTTCGTGTTCGCCAAGGCGCAGGAAAAGATCGACACCGAAGAAGGCGTGGCGGAAGAAGAATAAGGGAGGGGTCCATGTCAACTCAATCAACAACTGGCGGCGGCGATTTCGTCAGTAATCTCGGCAAGGTCTACGCGATTTACACCGGCGGGTTCGCCGCGTTTGTCGTGCTCATCGCCATCCTTGAACAGCTCGGAGTTCCAAACCGGATTCTGGGCTACATGTTCGTGGGTTTCACGATCCTCGTTTACGCTTTCATCGGCATTATCTCGCGCACGATGCAGGTGTCGGAATACTACGTGGCCGGACGACGCGTCCCGGCCGTCTACAATGGCATGGCGACAGGCGCGGACTGGATGTCC
The DNA here is from genome assembly GCA_030684835.1 of Beijerinckiaceae bacterium. Lineage (GTDB taxonomy): Bacteria > Pseudomonadota > Alphaproteobacteria > Rhizobiales > Beijerinckiaceae > Terripilifer. The sequence goes on along the minus strand of JAUXWZ010000075.1, from coordinate 8,426 downwards.
GGCGCATCGTTCGTCGGCATGGCCGGCTCGCTCTTCCTTCTCGGCTACGACGGCCTGGCCTTCGTACTTGGATGGACCGGCGGCTACGTGCTGGTCGCAATCCTGATCGCGCCCTTCCTGCGCAAGTTTGGCGCGTACACGGTGCCGGACTTCCTGGCCGCGCGCTACGACGGCAACGGCGCACGCATGATGGGCGTCATCGTCCTTCTCGCCTGCTCGTTCACGTATGTCGTGGCTCAGATTTTCGCGACGGGCCTTATCGCCCAACGCTTTCTGGGCATGGACTTCGTGGTGGCCGTGTACGTCGGTCTGGCGGGCATCCTTGTCTGCTCGATGCTCGGCGGCATGCGCGCTGTCACCTGGACGCAGGTTGCTCAGTACATCGTGCTGATCGTTGCATACCTGCTTCCGGTCGTGATTCTGTCGGCGCAGAAGTTTGGTCTTCCGATTCCGCAACTGACCTACGGCGCGGCGCTCGAGCAGATTTCGCAACTCGAACAGAGTTTCATTCAGAACGGGTTGGCGCCTGCGACGATGAAACTGCACACGGCGCCCTTCACCAGTTTTTCGCCAGCCAACTATTTCTGGCTGATCTTCTGTCTGATGGTGGGTACGGCGTCTCTCCCGCACGTCCTGATGCGTTACTTCACGACGCCTAGCGTCAAGGAAGCCCGCATCTCGGTCGCATGGTCGCTGCTCTTCATCTTCCTGCTCTACTTCACGGCGCCCGCTTACGCTGCGTTCTCCAAGCTTGAGGTCTATTCAACGCTGATCGGCAAAAACGTCACCGATCTGCCGATGTGGGTCTACAATTGGGGTTCGCTTGGACTCGTGAATATCTGCGGCAAGGCGGCAGCTTCGCTGGACGCGGTCATGGCGGCGTGCGCAGCGCTTCCTGGTCACGCAGGCGTAGTGCGCTGGCAGGATTTCGGCATCAACACCGACGTGGTGGTGCTGTCGACCCCTGAAATCGCGGGCCTGCCCTATGTGATCACCGGTCTTGTAGCGGCCGGTGGCCTCGCCGCCGCGCTGTCGACAGCCGACGGTCTGCTGCTCGCAATCGCCAACGCGCTTTCGCACGACATCTACTACAAGATGATCGATCCGAACGCGCCAACGGCGCGCCGACTTATCGTCTCGCGCATCTTCCTCGTCATTGTGGCCTTGTTGGCCGCATGGACGGCGTCGCAACGTCCCGCCGACATTCTGTCGATGGTGGCGTGGGCGTTCTCGCTGGCGGCGGCGGGCCTCTTCCCGGCTCTCGTTCTCGGAGTCTGGTGGAAGCGCTGCACCAAGCAGGGCGCGATTGCGGGCATGGCCGCTGGCTTTGGCATGTGCCTCGGCTACCTGCTGGTGACGCGTTACTTCCCGGGCTTCGGCGTGCAGTACCTGGGAATGAGCTCGCTTCTCAACCCAATCACCAACGCTCCTGTTGTCGACCTCGCAAAGGCGATGGCGGCTCCGGGCGCGCTGGACAGCTGGGTCGCCGCGACTCATCCCCTGCAGTCCAAGGTCGGCTGGTTCAACATCAACAACATCTCGGCTGCGGCATTCGGGCTGCCCGCCGGCTTTGCGGTGATGTACGTGGTATCGCTGATGACGCCTGCTCCGAACCAGGAAATGCAGGACTTTATCGACGCGTGCCGCCGTCCGCGGGGTAAAACCCTTATGGAAGAAAAGACGGCCTAAGGTCCGTTCAAAACTTCTTTTTGGGGCGGGGGCTTCCCCCGCCCCTCTTTATTTGCGAAAACTGCGCCGCTTTGGGCCGGGTATATGACTTATTGGTTTTATCATCTGACAAACATGGTTCTGGCCGCAGCGATGTACACGCTGCTCGGCCGGTACATCCTGTCGCTGTTCTTTAAAGCCGACAGCGACAAGGTCATCTGGAAAGTTTTTTGCCAGATTACGAATCCGCTCCTCAATCTCGCTCGGAAAATCACGCCGGCCGTCGTTCCAAACGGCATGGTCATGATCTTTGCGGTGTTCTGGACCATTATCCTGCGCATTTTTCTGATCATTCTGGCCGTCAGCCTTGGCCTCTTCAACAAATCGGGAGGCTGAACGTGATCGATAGCCCGGAAGAACGCGAGAAGGCCCTTCGCCGTGACGGCCTGCTGATTGGAGTCGCAGTCGTCTGCATGCTCAACGGCATGCATTTTTCGCCCTGGATTAACCTGTTTGCGGCGGCGCTCGCCCCGCTTCTGGCGGCGTTCTACATCACGTCGCCGATCTTGCTGTTCTACTTCGCCTCGCTCACGCTGGGCGTCGCGACCGCCATTGTGGCGGGTGTTCCCGCTGCGCTTTATGAGCGCGCAAAGGGCTTGGGCGAGAGCGATGGCGCATCACTCGGCATATGGCTTGTGACTGCGATGGTCCTGACCATCCCGACCGTGATCACGTTTTTCACTGGATCGTGAAATCGGAGAGGCTGTTGGCGACTGGACGCGGCGGTCAACGCGCCCCAGATTCGCTTGAGTCATGAACATGATGCGGCGCCGATGCACGCTCCCGTGGAAACCAACGCATGGATTTCAGTGGCCCGCGGATGCGGCTTCGCCGGTCTTGCCACAGTGTGCGGAATGGTGGGGCTGTCCTTCGATCCGCCACAGGCGCTGAAGTTCGGCGGCTATAGTGCGCTGATCACCACGTCCATCCTTCTCCTGATGGCGTGGCGTGCCCCGGATGTGCGGTATTCGCGGACCGAAACCTGGATCATGCTCGACAAGGACGAGCGTCCGCCGCGACCCATTGCCCAGTCAGTGATAAGCCGCGCCCGGCAGCGCGTACTCTACTGGTTCGCCAATGTTACGGCAAAGATCGCAGTCCTGATGCTCGCTGGATCCCTGGGGCTTGGCGCATTGGTCTCCAGTTGAGCCTTACGCCGCAAACAGCAGATCCTTTACCAGCGTCTCCAGCGACCCCACAGCCTGCAGCGCCTCGACAAGGCGATCCCGCTCCAGTTTTGAAAGTCTCGCGACCTCGACTGTGTTTGCCGGGGGCCTCCCCGCCCCAATATCGAGCGCCTGCTGGCGCGCGATCAGGGTGAGAAAAAGCCCGTGCGCATCGATCAGCCGTTCAAGGTCCTGATCGCCGCCGAGCCCAAGCGCGCGGATCTTTTCCAGCCGCTCGCGTGTCGAATAGTCAACAATATGATGGCGTAGCGCGAGCCCCCGCGCTGCGCAGACGATGCCGAAGAGGCCAGACTTTTTGAGATCAACACGGCCCTCAACGGCGCGAATGCGCCCAAACAGGCCAAGCGCGGAATCCGTTGGCGGCGCAGTGTCCACGAGCAGTTTAGCAAAAGCGTTGCGTCCCTTTGCGGCGTCAAATGCGTCCGCGCGCAGCCGGTTCGCCAGAGATAGGTCGCCAGCGGCGCCGCGCAGATCGAAAAAGGTCTCTACGCTCAAGAGGTCCGCGGGCTTCGACCGTTCGACCCATCCCCCCACACGTTCGCGCCAGTCCTCAAGCGAACCGCGCCATTGGTCGTTCCTCGCCATCACGCCGCCCTTGCACAACGGCACGCCAGCCTCGTGCAAAATCTCATTCATACGCCCGGCCATGGTTTCAAACCACGCGTCTTCGGCCCCGCCAGGGACTCCACGTTCAAAGACGATAGCGTTGTCCTGATCCATGGCGAGCAAGCTCTCGCCGCGACCGGCCGACCCCAGCACCAGCACGGCGTAAGCGCACGGCGCGGCGCCCTGTCCGCTGCGCTGCATTTCGTCCCCCGCCAACGCGGCGGCGCGGGCCGTCAGCCCGGCAACCTCATGGGAAATGACTTGCGCGAGTCCGCGTCCGTCCATGCCGTCCGCGAGAAGACCTGCGCTGACGCGCGGCAATTTTGACCACGCGCCAGCAAGCGTGCGCCCGTCCGTGGCCGCGCCAACCTCGTCACCAAGCGCCAGCGCCTCCGATGTGCGCGACTTCAGAAGATCACGCGCCGATAACGCGCCGATGACTTCGCCGCTATCATCCGTCACGGCAAGATGCCGGATGCGCAGCCGGTTCATGCGCGCAGCGGCTGAATAGAGAAACATCTGTGTATCAATCGCTTCCAGCGGCCGGCTCGCAAAAGCGCCCACCGCCTCCGTCCCGGCACGAGACGCATTCGCATTGAACGCCCGCAGTATGTCGCGTTCGGTCACGATGGCGCAGTTCGATACGTGTGCAGGCTGCCCATCGGCCGAGACGAACAGCGATGAGATGCGGGCGCTCATCATCACCGAAAGCGCAGCTTGCACACTCTCGCCCGCCGCGATGAAACGCGCCGGGCGCGACGCCAGATCGCCCGCCCTGTACCGGTATGCGAAAGAGTCTACGCGCTCGGGCTGGGCTGCTGCAACCGGGCGCGACGCAACCTCCACCCAGCCAGCGCGGTGCTGCTGGTCAAGAACCTGCGTGAGCGCGGAGGATGCGCGCATCGCCTCCCCGTAGGTTCGCACGCCAACGTCACGAAGCTTCGTCGCCAGCGCTTCAAAAACACGCGCGGTCGTGATGGCGTCTCCAAGCGCGCTATGACGCGGCCCGGGCTCAACGCCAAGCCATGCGGACAACGTCTCGAGGCTGTAGCCCGGCAGATTGGGATTGGCGATCTGCGCCAGCATGCGGGTGTCGAGCGCAGCAGGCGGCGTAAAGGGCAATCCGCACCGGGCGCATTCGCGCGCAAGAATGGCCATATCGAAGCCGATCGTATGTCCGATCCAGAGCCGCCCGTTCGTGACCTCGACAAAGCGCGGCCATGCGTCGGAGAAGGGTGGCGCGTCGGCGACCGCGGCGTCATCGATACCATGTACGTCGCTGGCAGATTTGGGTATTGCTTCCCCCGGATTGACCCGCAGAGCGAAGCCGTCGGCCGCCAGCAAGCCAAGATTTATGTGCAGCGCGCCAAATTCGAGAACGCGCGCCCGGCTCGTATCAAGGCCCGTCGTTTCCGTATCAATGACGACCGCGTCAAGCGCGACCAGCGGAGTGGAGACATCTGGCGCCAACGGACCCTCCCAATTCTGGGCGCTAGACTCCCGGATTCATTCCGCTCCGTCCTTGATCCCGCGCAAGCGCGGCGCTGAGTTTGAACGCAGGCGGGCCGGCTACTTTGCGAAAACCTGGCTCATGTCCGCAAAGGACTTGAACTCCAGCGCGTTGCCTGACGGATCGAGGAAGAACATCGTAGCCTGCTCGCCGACCTCGCCCTTGAAGCGCACGTAGGGCTCGATCACGAAGCTGACGTTGGCGCCCTTCAGCTTGGCGGCCAGAGCTTCCCACTCGCCCATGGGCAAAATGGCGCCGAAGTGGCGCACGGGCACCTGATGGTCATCGACCGCGCTGGTGGCCTTGTGGCCGCATTCCTCGGGCGCCAGATGCGCAACGAGTTGATGGCCGTAGAAGTCAAAGTCGACCCATGTCGGCGCGCTGCGTCCTTCGCGGCAGCCCAGAAGATCGCCATAAAACGAGCGCGTCTCCGCAATATCCTTCACCGGAAAAGCGAGGTGGAAGAGAGGGATGGCGGCGGTCATTAAAGTCTCCGTTGAAGTCAGGCGCTCGTGTCGAGCCGCGCCAGGCGGGCGGCTTTGAGACGCGCGAAGTCCTCGCCTGCGTGATGGGAGGAACGCGTCAGCGGCGTCGCTGAAACAAGCAGGAAGCCCTTCGCCATCGCCACCGCCTCGTAGGCCTTGAACTCATCCGGCGTCACAAAGCCCATCACGGGATGATGTTTACGCGTCGGCTGCAGATATTGGCCGATGGTGAGGAAATCGACGTCCGCCGAGCGCAGATCGTCCATGAGTTGAAGCACTTCATTACGCTCCTCGCCCAGCCCAACCATGATTCCGGACTTGGTGAAGATAGTCGGATCAAGCTCCTTCACGCGCTGCAACAGGCGGATGGAATGGAAGTAACGCGCACCGGGCCGGACTTTAAGATATTTCGAGGGCACGGTTTCAAGATTGTGGTTGAACACATCAGGACGCGCGGCGACCACGACTTCCAAAGCGCCGGGTTTGCGCAGAAAATCTGGCGTAAGGATTTCGACAGTCGTCTGCGGCGCGCGCGAGCGAAGGGCGCGGATCGTGCGGGCGAAATGCTCGGCGCCGCCGTCAGCCAGATCGTCGCGATCCACCGAGGTGATGACGACATGGGACAAGCCCAGCTTGGCCACTGAATCCGCCACATAGTCCGGTTCGCTCGCGTCGAGCGCGTAAGGCATGCCGGACTTCACATTGCAGAAGGCGCCGGCGCGGGTGCAGGTGTCGCCCATGATCATAAAGGTCGCGTGCTTCTTCTCCCAGCACTCGCCGATATTGGGGCAGCCAGCCTCCTCGCACACGGTGACGAGCTTGTGCTCTTTCACGATGGCGCGCGTGGCGGCGTATCGCGGCGAGCCTGGCGCCTTCACGCGAATCCAGTCGGGCTTGCGGGCAATCGCCTGATCGGGCCGGTGCGCCTTTTCGGGGTGCCGGACAGCGGCCTTCGCCGCTGCGCCTTCGTGCGCCTTGCGGGGATCGTTGTTCAGCGTGTCGATGACGACGGCCATGATGAAATCTCACAGGACGCAATGCGCCGGACAAACGGTATCTAGTCTTGGCGCGGTCGGTGCGCAATCAGCGCACGCGTATATCTGCCGTGCGCGCCAGTAGGGGCCTATCGCGTTTTGACGACGGGCGTTGCAACCCATATCACATGCCGCCGCCCGCTCTTGCCGCGATGCGCCGCGACCTTCACCTCTTCCACGTCGAAGCCGCCGCGCTTGAGGCGCTTGGCGAAAGCTGGCGCCGGCCCCTCGGACCACACGGCGAGTACGCCGCCGGGCTTTAGCGCGCGCCGCGCTGCGGCAAGGCCTGCCGCGTCATAGAGGCCGTCATTGGCTGCCTGTGTCATCGCTTCGGGACCGTTGTCGACATCCAGTAAAATGGCGTCCCACCGCCCTTCCCTGATCGCCTGATCGACATCGACAACCTCTACCCGCACGCGCGGGTCATCCATTGATCCGGCGAAAAGATCCGCCATCGGCCCCCGGGCCCACGCCACAACAGCGGGCAACAATTCCGCGACGACAACGCGGGCGTTGGGGCCCAACACCCCAAGCGCAGCGCGCAGCGTGAATCCCATGCCAAGGCCCCCGATCAGAATGCTGGGAGCAGGCGTGTTGGCGAGACGCGCGCAGGTCAGCGTGGCCAGCGCCTCTTCGGATGCGCTGAGACGACTGTTCATCAACTCCGCGCCGCCGAGCCGGATAGAGAATTCATCGCCCCGGCGGGCCAGCTTCAAAACGCCGCCGTCTGGTAGCGTGGTGCTGTCAAGATGGACCCATGGGATCAAGCGACGACGCCCGCGAAAGCGGTCACTTCGGCCTCAGTGCGGCGCGGGTCTTTTCCACGATGTCCGCAGGCGTCGTGTAAAGCTCTGCGACAAACTTCTGCATGGCGCCGCCTTCCAGAACATCAATGTCAACTTGAAGCTTGTCCGCCTCCTTGCGCAGTTCGGGGTCGTTAAGAGTGTCAACGAACGCCTTGCGCAGGGTGGCGACGCGGTCGGCCGGAATGCCCGGCGAGGCGATGTAGGGACGTCCAAAACGAAGCTGCGCATAGACGAGATCAAGGATACGGCGTTGCTCGTCCGTCTTGGCGAATTCCTGGGCGACGGGGATGCCCATTTTCGTCATCTCGGCGTAGGGCTCGGGCACTTCCTGCACAAGGATATTCACAAGATTGTCCGTTAGCCAATGTCGGCGGCGGCTTTGCACCGTTGACCAGGCATAGCCGCAAGCGCCCTGCACTTCGCCGCTTTCAACCGCCATCGAGATTTCGTTGGTGCCGGGATAGCCGTTCACGATCTTGAACTTGGCGCCGAGCACGTTGCGCAAAAGCGTAGGAAAATCGAGCGTCGAGCCGCCGCTTGCGCTGGCGCCAAGAACGATTTCCGTGTTGAGGGCATCCGCGAACGTCTGCGCCTTCGCATCCTTGCGCGCGAGACAGACGTACGCTTCCGAGTTTGCGCTGCCGATATAGGTGAACTTTGCCGCGTCGTACTCCACCTTGTTGGTGCGCGCGCCCAGCAGCGGGTCCATGATCGCGCCCGCGAACACCGCTCCAATGACTGTGCCGTCCTTGGGCGCAACCGCATAGATGTGCTGCGCCAGACGAATGGAGCCCGCGCCTGGCATGTTGGACACGACGATATTCGGCGCGCCCGGCATATGGCGCTGCATATGCCGCCCGATCATTCGGGCGTAAAGATCGAAGCCGCCGCCAGCCGAACTGCCGACGACGATCGAGACGGTCCGCCCTTTATAGAAATCGGCGGGCGATTGGGCCGAAGCAGGCGCGACGATGAGAGTTGCAATCGCGCCAACGGCGGCTGCGCGAAAAAGCTTCAGCGTCATCGTATCTCTCCCATGCTTGCTTGGTGGCATCTTGCGGCTCAGGTGT
>JAUXWZ010000120.1 GCA_030684835.1 Beijerinckiaceae bacterium | reverse complement strand
TCTGGAGATAGAGTTTATAGAAGCAATGCTAACGGCACAACAGTCCTGTGTTTGATTCGGGCTCGTGGCGGTGCGGGGCATGCTACGCCGTTCATCCGGTCATTGTCCGGCCCTGGCAACAGAACGAAGCGGCACGGACATCGTGGCGCTGCGGGCTATGCGGCGGCTTCGGGCCCGACACGAACCGCACCCGACACGATTCGAACGTGCGGCCTTTGCCTGACGAGGGCCACGCCAGCGCCACTCGGGGCCCTCGTGAAGCGAACCCAGATTGCTCAAGCAGCCGTGATGGGGTAGAAGATGCCACCGGCGCTCACGCGCCGGCTCGGCATCCGTAGCTCAGCTGGATAGAGCGCTGCCCTCCGAAGGCGCCCGGGAAGCTCTTCAATATCCCTGCAAATACTCGCTCGCACGTGATTTCGGGCTTGATGCGGCACAACCGAGCCAGCCGTTGACGGACTAGCGCCAAAGCCCCGATGATCGCGCACTGCTTGAACTCCTCACCTCGCGCAAGGTTTTTGGACGTCCCTTCATCAACTCGCCCAAAAGTGAGCAAAGAGCGGCTCCGGTTGTTGCGGGTGTTGTTCAACAAGCTAGCGGAAGACGCGGAGTTTTGTGCCAACGCCGATCGCATGCAGATGGAAGTTTCGCTCACGACGGGCGATGACTTGACCGACATGGCGACAAAACTCCGCGCGACAAAGCCCAAGATCCTGCAGCGCGCGCGGAGAATTCTTGACTCGACCGGCAAATGAGGGCTGTTTCCTTAACCTAATGATCCTCTATCCGCTTAACTCCTCCCCCTATTCGGCTGCGGTTCGCATCGCGGTCTACGCCAAGAATCTCGACATCGAGATAGTTGATCCGCCGGGTGAACTTGGCTCGACGCGATTTCACAGCATCAACGCGCTCGGGACGATTCCTTGGCTCGTGCATGGCGACTTGGTGTTGTCGGAATCGGTAGCGATCCTTGAATATCTGGAGGAGATGTTCCCCGAACCGGCGCTGCTTCCCGGTGAGCCTTACGCCCGGGCGACAGTGCGAGTAGTGCAGCGCATCGCGGAACTTGGCATCCTGACGCCATGCGCCGAACTCCGCAGGCTCCCGGAAACCCCCGACGCCGCGACCGGAAGCGCCAAACTGACACGCCTTGTGCGCGGCCTCGCGTCGGCGGACGCCTATGTGTCGGACGGCTCCTGCGCAGTGGGCGACCGGTTGACTCTCGCGGACTGCCAACTATCGGTAGCGCTCTCCCTTGTCCGCAATCTTGTGCGTGCGGGCAAAATCCCAAACCTGCTCTCAGCGCGACCCCGCCTATCGCGCTATCTCACCACGATCGAAGCAAACCGTGATGTCTATCGAGTTCTCGGAGAGGTCGATACAGCGCAAACCTGACCCGTGGCTGGCCGCGCGTCTGGGAATATATCACCAACAGTCAAACCCTGCCGCAGACAGGATTTCCCAGAAAGCCCGCTACTCCATCAAGGTCCTATTAGCGCTTGCCTCGGCGGAACCCGGCAATGATCACATCGCGTTAATCGGCGAGCGCTGATTTAACGACCGCCAGCACGTCAGGCTGCGTTGCATACAGATCCTGCACCATTTTCGTCATCTCAGCTGCCGGGACGAGCTCTACATCCAACTTTAGCTTTTCAGCGTCAGCAAGAAACCCTTTGTCCTTCATCATCGCCTCGAAGCCCTTGCGTAATGTATCAACACGATCCGTCGGCACTTCTGGTGGCGCGAGCAAGGGCCAAGCCAGCAAGGCGTCAGACATCAAGAATTCGATCACTTTGCGATCCCGTTCGTTGGAGGCGAATTCACTTGCGAGCGGAACATCTGGCAGATCGGACGCTCTGCTAAGAGCAAACTGAGCGATGAAATGTATTTTCTTGCTACTAATCCACTCGGCAAGTCTTGTCTTGGCGCTGCCCCAAGCGAGGCCACAATGAGACTCAACTTCACCGCGCTCCATCGCCAACGCGATCTCATTGCCGCTGGGATATCCCGTGACAACCTTGAACTTGGTGCCAGTTAACTGGTTCAGGAGCTTGGGGTAAGTCACTGTGCGTGACCCAGGTCCCGAGGCGCCAACGACAACTTCAATGTTGCGAGCGTCTTCGTAGGACTTTACTTTAGATGTCTGCCAAATCGCGCATACGCTCGGCTCCGTGCTTCGTCCGCCAATCCAGTTGAATTTTCTCGCGTCATAGCGCGCTTTATCGCTAAGCAAAGGCTCGATGATCGCGCCGCCCGCAATGATGCCAAGCCGCGTTCCATCCTGCCCGGGGCCGCTGTAGAGAGAGTTTGCGGCTACAATGCTTCCTCCACCCGGCATATTGTTGACAACGATTGTCGGAGAACCCGGAATGTGTCGACCGTAGTGGCGAGAATAAAGGCGAGCAGTAACGTCGTAACCACCGCCCGCCGTGAAACCTACGATGATACTTATTGTCTTACCTTCGAAAAAGCTCTGTGCTGCAAACCGCTAATATCCTCAAAGGAAACGGAGGAAAGCCATGCACAAGCACGGGATTGAAATACGACGGTTCGAAACTCCCGACCAACTCCTCGATATGAAAGAGCGCGGAGGCATTTCCATCGTCAAGATGGCCGATGGCAGTGCAGGCATGCAGGCGATCTTCGAGCCCGGATGGACTTGGGAGACGGACGAGAAACCGCTACTCGGGTCGCCCGCCTCATGCCCGATGCGGCACACTGGTTACTGCCTCTCCGGCAGGCTCGTGGTCCGTATGGTCGACACAGGCGTCGAGACGCATATCGGCAAAGGTGACTTCTTTGAGATCCCGCCGGGACACGACGCCTACGTTGAAGGCGCCGACCGGGTTGAACTGATTTTGTTCGCGCCGCCCGAACACCAGCACTGACAGGCTATTAAGACCAACTTTG
>JAUXWZ010000088.1 GCA_030684835.1 Beijerinckiaceae bacterium | reverse complement strand
TCTACCTGACGGCCGCTTACGCGGACGGCATGACCGAGTACACGACGAACTGGACCTCGGTGAAAACGTCGGCTTACCGTCGTGACGTCGGCGGGTTCACGATGAACCATCCGTCGGTCGTCTTCGAAGGCAGCGGCGTCACCGCTCGCGTCGAGACGGTGAAGTCGTGGAACCTCGCCGCCCTTCTCGAGCATTACTGGACCCCCCAGTACCGTTCGGTCGTTTGGGGTTCGTACGGCCAGCTTGACGCCCCGTTCACCGCTTCCAACCGCGCCTGGAACGGCACGAACGGCTTCGGCGACGCAACGGTGTGGAACATCGGCACCAACTTCGCATGGCTCCCGACCCGCGATTTCGAAATCGGCGTGGAAGTCATCTATGCTCGCGTCGAGCAGGACGTCCGTCGCCAGGGCACCTTTGTTCAGACCAGCCAGTCTGACGGCAACGTGTCCGGCCGCCTGCGCGTCGAGCGCAGCTTCTAATACCGCGCCCGCCCGGCTCGCCGGGCGGATGCAAATATCTAAGGGGCGGTCTTCGGGCCGCCCCTTTTTCTATTTTGAGGCGTGATAAAAGTTCGCGTGCGCAGATGCGGCGCTTTTACGGACCCGCCGTTCGTCCCTCGCGCCTCAGTAGCCGAATTGCTCGCGCAAGATTCGTTCTTCAAGCGAATGCCCCGGATCGTGCAGCAGCACGCACCCTGTCTGATGATCCATGGCGATGTCGACCCGCGCGACGTTTCGGATCTCGTAATGGTCAGCCACCGCCGCCACGGGTCTCTTTTCGGCTTCCAGCACCTCAAACGATACGCGCGCCTTGTCAGGCAGCAACGCGCCACGCCAGCGCCTCGGGCGGAACGCGGAGATGGGCGTCAGCGCCATGAGCGGCGAATCCAGCGGCAGGATCGGGCCATTGGCCGACAGATTGTAGGCGGTTGAACCAGCTGGCGTGCAGACCAGCGCGCCGTCGGCAATCAGCTCGGACATACGCTCCTGCCCATCGATAAGAATGCGCATTTTCGCCGCCTGATAGGACTGCCGCAGCAGGGAAACCTCGTTGATGGCGCGCGCGGAGAATTGGGCTCCCGCGACATCCGTCGCTGTCATCGCCAGCGGACGAATGGTCGAGGCCCATGCCGCGGCAAGCCGCTCGGGCAGACCTTCCTCCTGATACTCGTTCATGAGAAAGCCCACCGAACCCCGGTTCATGCCGTAGATGGGTTTCAGCGCGCCCATGAACGCATGCAGCGTCTGCAGCATGAGTCCATCACCCCCCAGCGCGACAATCACGTTGGCGGTCTCGACAGGCGCCTCGCCATATCGTGCGGCGAGCAGCGCGCGCGCGTCCCGCGCCTCTGGCGTTCCAGAGTCGAGAAAGGCGATGCGGGCGTCCCCGTCGAATCGGTGCTGCCGAGAATTCATGCCTTGTCCTGCCACACGCTCATTCAAGCGTCAGACATACCCCCGACTTGGCAAGGAGGAAAGCAGGGCTGGCTGGTCAGGTATCGCCTATGCGTCCGCGCGTGGTTCGCATGCAGTGCAGCACGAATTGTTCGTACCCATCGGACAGCAGTGTCTCGGGCGCCAATTGCCGGTCGCCAATCTCGATGAGAACACTGTTGGCGCCGGCCTGATTGGCCATTTCGTGGATGGCTTCCACGATCGTTTCCGCCAACTGGCGGCCGGGCAGGGCGGCGACAATCATGTCCGTGATCCGCATGGCCCGACGGTCTGCGACGGTGCGCAGGACATTCCAAACAAACACAGCGTGGATGTAGCCGCGAGAATCTTCGATGGCGACGACACCGCCCGTCTTGCCCAGCCTGCGGCCCGTCGCAATGGCGAAGGAAAGCCAGTCTTCCTGGCTGACGCCGGGGTGGGAGATCTGTACGAGAGGCCAAGCCCGCAACGCGACCCGCCTGTCGACGGTCGTGGTCTTGAACAAAGGCTCGGACAGTCTTGAATCCAGCATTCGGGCATTTGAGGTCAATCCGAGTCACGCCACATTGACCTGAATCAAGCCAAGAAGACTACGCCGAAGGGCGCACGACTGCGAAACTGTTGCAAGCGCGGCCCACATGTGCGAATTTCTTTGCAACTGCAAGGTAAAAACATGGAAATCTCCCTCAGGAAGAAGGCCGACAGCGCCGCGTCCAAGGGGCTAGATCAGCCTGTTCTGGCGCTCTGTCCAAATTCGAAAGCTACTGTCGACTGCGCCCGATGCCGCGTTCGCGCGTTGAGTTTGTGCGACGCTCTTGAGGATTCCGAACTTGTGGAACTCGACAGGATGGCCACGACAATTTCTGTCGGGGCGAAGGAGACTTTGTTCGAGCAGGATCAGCCATCCGATTGGGTTTACAACATAACCGCAGGCTCCGTGCGCCTTTACAAGCTGCTGCCGGATGGTCGCCGCCAGGTGGTTGGCTTCGCATTGCCGGGCGACTTTCTTGGTCTCTCCATGAGCCACAAGAACGCATTCTCGGCCGACGCTCTGACCCCGACCAACGCGTGCCGGTTTTCGCGCAACGATTACTCAAACTTCCTGGACGCGAAGCCTCACCTGCTGCGCCGTCTGCATTCCATGGCGAGCCATGAATTGTCGCTGGCGCAGGATCAGATGGTGATTCTCGGTCGCCGAACGGCGGAGGAGCGTATTGCCGCCTTTCTGATCGGCCTGCGTAACCGCTGGACCCGCGTCAACGGCAACCATGTTCACGTGCCCCTGCCCATGACGCGCCAGGACATCGGCGATTTTCTCGGCCTTACGGTTGAAACGGTGAGCCGCCTGATGACGCGGCTGGCGCGCGAGAAGGCAATCGTCATTGTGCCCGACGGCGTCCGCCTTTTGGACGTGGCGCGGCTCGAGCGTCTCGCCGAAATCTGACATTTCATTCCAGCTTCAGCTTGCGCCGGAGATCGTGTGCGGTTCAAATCGCAGCGATGAGCCGCCATGCGCAATCCTTGTCTGGCGCCGAGATTGAAGAGGCCATTGCCACATGACTGTTCGCGTCGATGACGAAAATCTGGCCATGATGAAATTTGCGGTCGGCCAGCCGGTGACGCGCGCCGAGGATCCGCGCCTATTGCGCGGCGAAGGCGAATACACCGACGACGTGAACCTTGCAGGTCAGGTGTGGTGCTCCATGGTGCGCTCGCCCATAGCGCACGGCGTCATCCGCGCCGTCGACGCCACGGCAGCCAAAGCCATGCCGGGCGTACTCGCCGTCTACACGGCGTCCGATCTGGCTGCCGCGGGCTGTGGCCCGATGGCCTATCGCGTGGCCCTCAAGGGCCGCAACGGCTCTGACATCATCAAGCCCAAGCGTTACGCGCTGGCCCACGACAAGGTTCGCTTTGTGGGCGACCCGGTAGCCTGCGTGATCGCGCAAACAGCCGCGCAAGCGCAAGACGCTGCGGAGGCGGTGAGCCTCGATATCGAAGCCCTGGACCCGGTTATCGAGATGTCGGACGCGGTGAAGCCCGGCGCTCCGCAGATCTATGATGAGGCGCCCGCCAACGTCGCCTTCGATTATCACTTTGGCGACAGTGAAAAGGTCGACGCTGCGTTCAAGGCGGCTGCGCATGTCGTGAAACTGCATATCCTGGACACACGCATCGTCGTCAATGCGATGGAGCCGCGCGCAGCTGTAGCCGAATATGACGCCGCCGCCGGACGCTTTACGCTTTGGGCGCCAACGCAGGGCGTGATGGCGTCACGCGCGAACGCGGCTGAAATGATGGGCGTCGCAGCTGACAAGGTGCGCTTCATTGCGACCAACGTCGGCGGATCTTTTGGTATGAAGGGCGCGATCTTTCCAGAATACATCTGCGTGATGCACGCCGCGCGCGAACTCGGGCGCCCCGTGAAGTGGACGGATAATCGCTCGGGCTCTTTCCTGTCGGATCATCATGGCCGCGCGCAGGAATTTGATTGTGAACTTGCGCTTGACGCGCAGGGCGCATTTCTCGCGGTGCGCTGCACGGGCTTTGGCGATCTCGGTGGTTACATGACCCAGATCGGGCCGCTGTTCTCCACGTTCAACATCGTGAAGCATGTCAACTCATGCTACCGCACGCCGCTCGTTGAAGTGAGCACGCGGTGCGTGTTCACCAACACCGTGCCTGTCACTGCCTATCGCGGCGCCGGACGCCCGGAAGGTAATTATTACATGGAGCGCCTCATCGACGCGGCTGCCGCGCAGACGGGGATCGATCCGGTGACCTTGCGTCGCAAGAATCATATTCGGCCCGAGGAGCTTCCCTACAAGGCGCCTTCCGGTTCGGTTTATGACTCCGGCAATTTTCCCGCGATCCTTGAGAAGGCGCTGGAAGCTGCCGACTGGCAGGGCTTTCCCGCCCGCAAGTCGCAGAGCGCGAAGGCAGGTCTTCTGCGCGGACGCGGCATCGGTCAATTCCTGGAAGTCACCGCCCCCGTGCAGGCCGAATACGGCGGCATTCACTTTGAGGCGGATGGCGGCGTTACGATCCTCACGGGCTCGCACGACCATGGACAAGGCCATTGGACGACGTTCGCGCAGGTCGTGGCCACGCAACTCGGCGTGCCGTTCGAAAAGATTCGGCTCATGCAGGTGGATTCGGATCGCCTGAAGACAGGCACGGGCACGGGCGGCTCCAAGTCGCTCATGTGCTCGGGCACGGCATTTGTGGAAGCGAGCGCCAAAGTCATCGAGAAGGGCAAGGTGATCGCGTCGCACATGCTCGAAGCCAGCGTCGCCGACATCGCATTTGACGCCGGACGCTTCGCGATCGCAGGCACGGATCGTTCGCTGTCCATCATGGACATCGCGAGCCGGCTGAACAGCGGCGAGAAGCTGCCGGGGGATGCGCCCAACTCGCTTGATGTCGATCACGTCGGCCAGAATGGCGTCGCCACTTATCCGAATGGTTGCCATATTTGCGAAGTTGAAATCGATCCGGAAACGGGCGTGGTGGATGTCGTGAAATATACGATGGTGGGTGATTTCGGCACTGTCGTGAACCCGCTCATCGTTGAGGGGCAGGTGCAAGGCGGCGTCGTGCAGGGCATTGGCCAATGCCTCAAAGAGGTCGCGCATTATGCGCCCGACGGACAACTCGTCACGGGGTCGTTCATGGATTATGCAATGCCCCGCGCAGCAGACTCGCCAAGATTTGCCTACGCTGCGTTGTCCGATCCCGCCAAAACGAATCCGCTGGGCGTGAAGGGGTGCGGCGAAGCAGGTTGCGCCGGCTCGATGACGTCCGTGATGAACGCGGTGGTTGATGCGCTTTCCACATACGGCGTGCGGCACATCGACATGCCAGCGACGCCAGGCAGGGTGTGGGACGCCATTCGACGCGCACGACCGGAAGCGGCGGAATAGGTTTTCAAGCGTCTTCTTGATCGGGGGGCGCAAACACTTGCAAAGCGTTTCGGCGAATGGAAAAAGTCGCCGGCGTTTGTGTGATGATCTCGCCGTCGGCATTGATTTGCCGAGGCCGGCGCGTTCGGATGACGAAACGGTCGCCCGTGTCCGAGCGCACTTCTTCCCATGCGCCATGTGCGCCCGCACGAAAGTCCAGCGCCATCAGCGCGAGTGTCCAAAGGTTGCGCATTTCCAGGCTGTAGAGA
Organism: Beijerinckiaceae bacterium; assembly: GCA_030684835.1. Taxonomy (GTDB): domain Bacteria; phylum Pseudomonadota; class Alphaproteobacteria; order Rhizobiales; family Beijerinckiaceae; genus Terripilifer. The sequence continues at coordinate 10,292 of JAUXWZ010000088.1, read as the reverse complement.
TAAAGCTTTCCGTCGCCGATGCGACAGTTCTCATTCACGCTCATGCCGCCACCATAATAACGTCCGTTCCCGACGGCGATCTGGAATGTCCGCACGCGCACCGCGCGACCGTTGCCTTCGATAATTGCGCGGAAACGCCGCGCGCGCATCAGGGCGCGGGCGCCTGCGAGCACATAACTGAAGGCGCCGAACCGGCGCTTCGTTTCGCGCGTCATTTCCCGAGCGAGCGCGACACTGACCCCCAGGCTGGCCACATTAAAGAAGGGCTCCCCGTTGACCTCGCCCAGGTCAATCGAGCGGACCGCGCCATCTATGATGACCTGCGCTGCCTGCAATGGATCGGCTGGCACGTCGAGCGATCGCGCGAGGTCGTTTGCCGTCCCGAGCGGAAGAATTCCAAAAGGCTTCCCCGCCGCCAGGAGCGTCGGCGCCGCATGATGGATGGTGCCGTCCCCGCCAGCGACGATGATGAGATCGGCGTCTTGCGCAGCGCTATCCAAATTTGTGGCTTCGGACGCATCGAGTTCGACCAGCGTCAGGCCATGAGCGCGAAGGAAATCAAGAACTGGCGCGAGGTCATCGCTGCCGCGGCGGCTCATGGCGTTTCGAATGAGCAGGGCGCGTCGCCCCACTCGTCTCACACTAACGATATCCCGGTCGATTTCCACTGGAGCGATCTGTTTAACCATGGCCTCAGCCGCATGTGCACGCGATAACGCGACTGCGGTCGAAAGGTTCAGACTGGTCAGGCGGGCTCAGGAACAGGATCGAAGAGGCGGGCGCGCTCATCCGCGCTGGATTGATAAAACGGGTGTCGCTTTTCGATCGCTTCACCATCGTCCTTGAAATTAATACTTATCAGGCTCAACGGCTTGATGAGGGTTGGATACGGGCGTGGCTCGCACAGTTTCGACGCAAAATACTCCCGCTTGTAAAACGGATAATGTTCGCTGCGCACCGACGCCGTGATCAGGTCACATTTGAAACGAATTGCTGCAAGGATGCCAATTCTCAGCGTGATGTAAGGCAGTTCGGGGAAAGACCGGGCCCGCGGGTAATTCGCGACGAATCGATTACCGTCAATAATGCGCACACCTGCATTTACCCGATCGGCAAGCAGATCTGGAAATGCGTCAAATGCGGGCGAATACGGCTCGTCTGACGTAAGGCAATGTAAGCGAAGCGCTGACGTCAAAACGTCATCTATGAAAATGCCGAAGTTAAATACATTCGAAACGGCGTCAAACCGGTCTACAAGCTTGCCCGAGGTATTTGGCGATATGGCATTTTCGCGCAGATTTGCGTCGTAGCGAAGTCGGTAAATGTCATCAAGCGCGTGTTCGGTGCGTGCCAGACGATATTCCACACGTTTAAGCAAGGAAGCAATTCTTTCGGAAAAGCTTCCGGCGCCTTGAACCGCATCGTCCATTTTGCCCGCCTTGAAACAATTTTAACTCTGCGCATGCAAAATCGAATGCGATTTGATGCTGGCATCCTAATTAGCGTTTGCGTTAACGCAAATGCAATAACATTCAATGGCTACGTGTTGACGAGGTCCATTTAGGCTTGTGCACAGCGGGTCACGTTGGCGCCAATACCGTGGCCACGAGCAATTTTGGAGGTCTGTTTACGGTATGGTTGCAGGCTGGGCCTCACTTTTGATCGCCGCTCTCTGGGTTTTGTCCCTCGTCGGGTTTATTTTGGCGACCCGGCTGTACGTTCAGACAAAGCGCGTTCAGAAGCTCCAAATAAAGCTGGATGCTGCAGAACAGAAATATGCTGCGGTCCTCAACTTCAACGAATCAGTATTCGAGGGGAAGTCGGAACTTATCGAAATGACCCTCAATCATATGAATCAGGGGGTCGCGGTCATACGACCGGATGGACGATTCTGGCTTTATAACAAACGCGCTCTGGAATATACGGGGGTGACTGAAGAGGAATTGCCTTTCCCACCAACCGCGCGCGCTGTTGTTCAAACACAACTCCGTAACGGAGAGTTTGGTCTGAATGGCGAACTCTTGCCGCCCGATGTGCGAGCCTTCTTGCTCGAAGGGAAGGGACGCCCGCCGAAATCCTATAGTCGTTCGCGTCCCGACGGCACAGTTCTTGAGATCCGAAGCGACCCGATGCCGGACGGCAGCCTCATCCAAACCTATACTGACATTACGGAACTTGCTCGCGCGAAAGCTGCCGCCGAAGCTGCGGGGCAGGCAAAAGCGAGCTTCCTGGCCACCATGAGCCACGAGATTCGGACGCCACTGAGTGGCGTTATCGGCGCCGCGCGTTTGCTGTCGCGCACGGACATTGGAGGAGATCAGCGCAACTTCCTCGAGACGATAACCCTGTGCAGCGAATCACTGCTCGTCGTCATCAACGACATTCTCGAATATTCACGGTTCGAGTCCACGGGTGTGTCCATCGAGGAAGCGCCGTGTGACCCTGGACAAATCATACGTGCCGCATTTTTGGTGACGAAGCCCGAGGCTGTCGCGAAAGGGTTGAAGTTTGAAATCGAAGGCGCCGATTCGCTGCCGCCCGGCATCCTTACAGACGGCAAGCGGCTTCGGCAGGCGCTGATCAACTATCTGGGAAATTCCGTCAAATTCACACAAAGCGGCAGCGTGACGATACGTACGGAAATTCGCGACGGGGAGGCCGGAAGGATGCTCCGCTTCACGGTGGCTGATACGGGCATAGGCATCCCCCCCGAGGCGGTAGACCGTCTTTTCCGCGAGTTCTCGCAAGTCGATGGGTCCATCACACGCCGCTTTGGCGGCTCAGGCCTGGGACTTGCCATCACACGACGGGTTGCGGAGGCGTTGGGCGGAAGCGTTGGCCTGCGCAGCACGTTGGGGCAGGGAAGCGAGTTCTGGATCGAAATTCCGCTTAAGGAAGCCGATCTCAACACCTGCGAGTTGCCCGAGCGGTCGCTGGACGCGCCCGCGCGCGCCTTGCGGATATTGGTTGCGGAAGATGTGCCCACCAACCAGCTGATCATCGGAGCGACCCTGCGCAGTCTCGGTCATCACCCGGTTATCGTCTCCAATGGCAAGCAAGCTCTTGAGCAAATTGAGCAACAGAGCTTCGATATAGTCATGCTCGATATGCAGATGCCCGAGATTGATGGCCTGGAGGCTACGCGGCGAATCCGCGCCATGGGTTTCCATTCGCGTCGCCTGCCCATCATGGCGATTACGGCGAACGGTTTCGACTCGGACAAGGAGGCCTGTCGCGTTGCCGGGATGGACGGGTTTGTCGCGAAACCATTCGACCCGATGGACGTTGCACGAGAAATTAACCGTCTCACCGTCAGCATATCAAATTCGACCGATGCGATGCATTCGAACGCTGGCGTCAACAAGCTTGAAACAACCTCGGCGGCACAATCTGCGGGCAATTCTGGCGCTCAGGCAGCATGACTTTGGGCATTATTGGATTTGAGGCGATACATGGACGGACACTTCACCTGTGCAATCACCGGCTGCCAGCAGCCCGCCCTGCGCATGCCAGATGGAAGCGATGGCTTCTGCGAAGAGCACATGGCGATGGCGCCAGCCATTCACCGTCAGCGTTTTCTGACGGTGACGCGCCGCCTTCAGTCGCTTCGTGAAATCTGGAACAATGAGGCGCGCTACGACGGAATCGTTGGCGACGGGCGCTACCTCAAACTTGCCCACGCGACCTGCTGCGCAGAAGAGGCGCTGGACAAGGCCGCGCAGCGATTGACGCTGGCGATCCTCGCATCGCAAGCGAATCCGGCTGTCGTCCCGCGTGAAAATGTGCGCCAGAGAGCCTGATCTCCCGCGATCAAATGCATCCCGATTGCCCGCGTCTGTGATAAGAAGGCGCGGGTCTTCCGGGAGGGTTGCATGACGATCAAGGTCGCGGTGCTCGACGACTATCTCAATACGGTGAGCGGCAGCGCCGACTGGTCTACGCTCGGCGCTGATGTCGAACTCACTATATTTAACCGCAATCTTGCGACCGTGGACGAAGCCGCAGCCGCGTTGCAAGATTTCCATGTGCTCAGTCTGATGCGCGAGCGCATGCCGCTCCCCAAAAGCCTGATAGAGCAGCTGCCTAACCTCAAGCTCGTCATCACGACCGGCGGACGCAACCGATCAATCGATATCGAAGCCTGCACAGCGCGTGGAATCGCAGTTTGCGGCACGCGCAGCGAGGATCCTGCGCCCACCATTGAAATCGCCTGGGGGCTGATTCTCTCAGCTGCCCGCAATCTGTCGCGCGAAGACGCTCACATGCGCCGTGGCGGTTGGCAGGAGCGGCTCGGCTTCTCGCTCCATGGCAAGACGTTAGGCATCGTCGGACTCGGCCATCTGGGCAAGCGCATGGCGGAAGTCGGCAAGGCCTTCGGCATGAATGTCGTGGCCTGGAGCCAGAACCTCACCAGCGAGCGCGCGGCTGCAGCAGGCGTGACGCGCGTGGACAAGGACGAACTCATGTCCGGCGCGGACGTGATCACGATCCATCTGGTTCTCAGTGATCGCACGCGCGGCCTTATCGGCGCGCGCGAATTCGATCTCATGAAGCCGTCCGCCATTCTCGTCAACACGTCGCGCGGTCCCATCATTGATGAAACCTCGATGCTCGATGCGCTGAGGAAGAAGCAGATATTGGCTGCCTGCCTCGACGTTTTCAACATCGAACCCTTGCCGGCCGATCATGAATTGCGCGGATTAGACAACGCGATTCTGTCGCCTCACCTCGGCTATGCGACGCAAGGGAACTACCGCACCTATTTCGCCGATACGATCGAGGCGATACAGGCGTGGCGCGACGGAAAGGCTATTCCACGGCGTATAGAAAGCGCCTGAGGACGTTCTTTTAGCGGAATCACCGAATCAAAAATGCGAAAACGGGCCTGAAATCAGTCGAAAAGACACTTCGATCAAAAAAATGCCTGTGAAATGGGGCCTTTTACGTGATGGCGCCTGTTTTGGGACTGACAGTTTACGTTAATATCCCCTTGCTGATTCGATTCGAGAGGGGAGTTTCTCGCATGGCAAAGAAGGCTGCAGCAGCGCCCGCAAAGGCGTCAAAGGTGGCAAAGGCGGCAACAGCGGCACCAGCGGCAAAGGTGGCGAAAGCTGCTAAACCCGTAGCTACGGTGACGTTGAAACATATCGCCGCGACACTCGCGGAAGAGCATGAAATGTCGAAGAAGGCGGCGGAAGCCGTTCTCACCGGCATGATCGACCAGGTCGTGAAGAACCTCAAGAAGGGCAGCCGTATCCGCCTCGTCGGACTCGGCATCCTTCAGGTTCGCAAGCGCGCCGCGCGCATGGGCCGCAACCCGGCGACGGGCGAAGCCATCAAGATCAAGGCGAGCAAGAAGGTCGCTTTCCGCGCGTCCAAGGAGCTCAAGGAATCGGTCTGATCCAGTCAGCCGACCCGAATTGGAAACCCCGTGGCTAGCGCCGCGGGTTTTTTTTGCGCAGCGCGTGCAGTGACGTCGCGATTGCGCTTGGGGCGCTCTCCTGCCAAAAAGGTGGCGAAAAGGGCCGTCCGAGGCGCTTAGGCTGGGCGCTTAAGATCGTGCGTGGCGATGACCGGGAGGACTTGATGCGTCTGTTTCAATGCGGTTGCGAATGTCTTGGCGCTTCGAGCGCGCTCTTCGCGGCGCCTGGCGCGGGCGGCGCTTCGGCCCCGCCGCCAAAGAGCGGGGGCGCCGTTCCCGCTTCCCTGATGGAAGACCTGGCGGCGGCGAGCCGCATCCTCGCCGCGCAAGGCGTGGTTGATGGTTTTGGTCACGTGAGCCTGCGCCACCCCGACGCGCCGGATCGCTTTTTCATGTCGCGCGCGCTCGCGCCCGCACTTGTGACGCCAGACGACATCATGGAGTTCACGCTCGAGAGCGTCGCTTGCGAGGACAAGGGTCGCAGCGGCTTTTTGGAGCGCTTCATTCACGGGCAGATCTTCAAGGCGCGCCCTGATGTCAACTCCGTGGCGCACAGCCATTCCCCCTCGGTGATTCCGTTCGGACTCGTCGACGTGAAAATGCGCGCGATGTTCCACAACGCCGCTTTCCTCAATGAAGGCGTGCCGGTGTTCGATATTTTTGAGGAGTTTGGCGCAACCGATATGCTTGTCGGCAACAATGAGAAGGGCGTGGCGCTGGCCAAGTGCCTCGGCTCTCACTCTGTTTGCCTCATGCGCGCCCATGGCAGCGTCGCTGTCGGACCAAGTCTGCCGATGGCGGTCTTCCGCGCGGTGTATACTGAGGTGAACGCGCGCGTGCAGACGTCGGCGACGTTGATGAGCACCGGGGGCCGGGTCGCTGGGCTGAATGGCGACGAGGCGACGCTGGCCGATGTGGTCAATCAGGGCGCTGGCATGCGCGCCTGGGATCTGTGGCGCAAACAGGTTGGCCCTTTCTGATCAGCGATCAGCGCCGCATACAGTTTCAATGGCGCAGCGCGCCGCGTATCTTCAAGGAGCAGGAAAATGGCGCAGGCCGGACTTCAACTGGTGAATGAGGGCGCGGGCGTCGACGGTCTGAAGCAGCAGCTCGCCGATTGTATCCGCATGCTCGAGAGAGCCGACATCATCGATTTCAACGGGCATTGCTCGATCCGCATTGGCGAAGACCGCATCCTGATCAATCAGGGCAATTGCCAGCGTAGCCGGATAACTGCGGCCGACATCGTCACCATCGACATGGAAGGCAAGCTCATCGAGGGCGTGGCCAACCCGCCGCTCGAGTTTCATCTTCACACAGGCATCTACCGCGCGCGCGCAGATGTGAAGTCGGTCGTCCATGCGCATCCGAAATGGTCGACCTACCTCACGATGACAGGCCACTCCTACAAGCCGGTCTTCGCGCAGGGCGTCCTGCCCGGCGAGTGCCCGGTGCTGGACACGCCGACGTCGATCAACACGCGCGAAATGGCGGACCGTCTCTCCGGCGTGCTGGGCGACAGGCCGGCTGCGCTCATGAAGTCGCACGGCGCGGTGGCTGTTGGCGCCAGCATCGTCGAGGCCTTCGTGCTGGCGGTCTATCTTGAGGAGAATGCGCAGCGCCAGTACATGGCCCTGCAGATAGGAACGCCTTACGTCTTCGATGCAGAAGATTGTCAGGCGGCGCGCGAGAAGCTCTGGTCCGCCAGCTTATTCCAGCGCACCTGGGACCACTACAAGGCCAAGTTGTAAGGCGCCGGGCGCGGAAAAAGGAAAAGCCCCGATCCGGGGGGCGTGGATCGGGGCTTCATGAGCGTTGCGACGGACGTCGCCGCGCTTACAGATCGATAACGCGGTCCCTAGCAGTGGGTTCCGGGCGCTTTAAACTTTTTGATCAGGCCTTGATTGTCGCCTCGATTTTCGCCCGCAGCTCCGGCGTGACCGTCGGCTCAATGCCAAACCAGGCCTTCCAGGCCGGGCGGCCCTGATGCAGCAGCATCCCAAGTCCGTTGAGCGTCGGGTTTCCCCGCATGCGGGCGGCCTTGAGCAAAGGCGTCTCGAGCGGCGTGTAGATGATATCCGTCACAAGCGCGTGCTTGGGCAAGCTGTCGAGCGGCAGATCGAGCGGAGCCATGCCGACCATCCCCTGACTTGTGGCGTTAGCGACCATCACAACGTCAGCCAGAGCTTCGGCTCGCTCCTCCCAGGGAACGGCCACGACCGGCGCGCCAAACTCTCCCTCGATGCGTTGCGCGCGCGCCAGCGTCCGATTGACCAGCCGGATCTCTTTCGCGCCCCGCTGGGCCAGCGCCCAGACGACGGCCCGCGCGCCGCCGCCAGCGCCGATGACGGCGATCGGGCCTGCGTCTGCGCGAAACGTGGGAGCGAACTCCAGCACGTTCTCGATGAAGCCGTAGCAATCATTATTGGAGCCAAACAGCTTGCCCGTGTGTCCGACGATGACGCAGGAGATCGCGCCAATTCTGCGCGCTGTCTCATCGACGTCGTCCACAATGGCCATGGCTTCCTGCTTGTGCGGAATGGTCAGGTTGCAGCCGGAAAAATTGAGCGCGTGAAGAGCGCGAAGCGCATTCGGCAGCCCGTCCGGCTCAATGGCAAGCGGCACGTAGGAGCCCGCGAGCCCGTATTGCTCGAACCAGTAATTGTGCAGCATTGGCGAACGCGAGTGCATCACCGGCGAGCCCATGACGCCAGCGAGCAGAAAACGGTCGGGATGGGACATGGCGCGCTTCAGCCGTTCCGATTGCGAAATTGCGCCGCTTTGTGAAGCGTTGGGCGCCCATTGGCAAGTCGCCCGCGCATTTGCCTCTGTTTAAGGGCATGTGTGCAGGGGCCTTGGCCATCCATGCAGACTTCGGTAACAGTAAACGCGTTGAGCGCGGCGGCATGCGGCTAACCGCAGTTTGCAGCGACCGTATCAACACCGCGATGGCGTTAATTCATCCGGCAGCCGCTCACGCCCGCAAGCCTGCGCGACGACAAGCTGAAGGCATCAGGAGGAAGTCATGCTCACGAAGGAAGACAACGACCTCGTGACCCGCACCGGCCCGAACGAACCGGCGGGCGAGCTCATGCGCCGCTTCTGGATGCCTGTTCTGCTATCGGAAGAACTGCCAGAACCCGATTGTGCGCCGGTGCGCGTGAAACTCATGGGCGAGCGTCTGGTCGCGTTCCGCGATACGGAAGGAAAAGTCGGCTTTATCGACGAGTTCTGCGCCCATCGCGGGGTTTCGCTCTGGTTTGGTCGCAATGAGGAAAATGGGCTGCGCTGCCCTTATCACGGCTGGAAGTTCGACGTGCGCGGCCAGTGCGTCGAGGTGCCCTCGGAGCCCGCCGAGAGCGGCTATTGCCAGAAAATAAGGCTGACGGCTTATCCTTGCGTCGAGAAGGCCGGCATCATCTGGACGTATATGGGGCCGAAGGACAAGGAGCCCGCGTTCCCGGCGTTTGAATGGCTGGACCTGCCAGACTCCCATGTTCTGGTCGCGAAACGCTGGCAGGAATGCAACTGGCTGCAGGCTATGGAGGGCGGTATCGATTCCTCCCACGTCTCGTGGCTTCACAGCGGCGAATTGCACACAGACCCCCTGCACAAGGGCACAAAGGGCGCGAAGTTTCAGGGCGACAAGACGCCGAAATTCGAGCTGGTTGAATCACCCGGCGGCATGGTCATCGGCGCGCGCCGCAATGCGGACGCTGGCCATTATTACTGGCGCATCACGCAATGGATCATGCCGTGCTGGACCATGATTCCCCCCTATGGCGAAAACGCGCTGAACGGGCATGCGTGGGTGCCGATGGATGATGAAAACTGCATCGCGTGGTCATTCACGTGGCACCCGACACGCCCGCTGAGCGACAGCGAGTTGCACACGATGCGCCACGGCGGCGGTATTCATGTTGAGACGATCCCCGGGACGTTCCGGCCCATCATCAACAAGGACAACGACTACATGATGGATCGCGCCGCGCAGAAGGCGGGGCGGACCTTCTCCGGCGTGCACGGGATTGCGATGCAGGACGCGTCATTGCAGGAAAGCATGGGGCCGGTCGTGGACCGCACGCGCGAGAACCTTGTCTCAACCGACAACGCGATCATCATGGCGCGCATGCTGCTGAAACGCGCCGTTCGCAACCTGCAGAAGGGGAAAGAGCCGCAAGGAACCGCGCCCGAGCATCATCTCGTGCGCTCGGCCTCGTTTATTCTTCCCGCAGATCAGCCATTCGTGAAGACGAAGGTGCAGGATCTTGTCGCCCGTCCGGGCGTACCGCATACGGGAATCTGAAGGGCGCGCCTCATATTCAAAATGGAGATCGGCGCTCGCTCCTAGCGCTGTAACGTCAGGCGGCTTCCGAAACGGATGCGACTTGCACACGGTTTCTTCCACGCTTCTTGGCCTGGTAGAGGGCGAGATCGGCGCGCGACAGAAGCGAAGTAATGTTGGTGTCTTCGGATGCTGAAATACTGACGCCAAGGCTGATCGTGAGGAAAAATGCAATCCTTTGCGACAGCATCCCGCTTCTCCTCCAAGCTATACTGGAGGAGAAGGTTATATCCCTGTTTAAGAACTTAGCTGTTTCTGCCGAATTTTCTGCAAAACATATCGTTAGAGGAAATCGTGACGCTGCGGCGTCACTCCTTTTTCGGCGGGCGCATTTCTGATGATGTGTTGACCATGGCGTGCAGGCTACGCGCGAAAGCGACCGCCTTGCCGATGTCGATGGCGCTTGCGCCGTGGGCGTATTCCTTGACCGCGAAAACGGCGGGGCGGGGCGCTTTCATCAGCCGCGCAACCAGCGCGTTTGCGGTCGCATCCGCTTCGCCCGCCGCCACAACTTCGCTTACGGCG